>NZ_JBHVWY010000015.1:0-72238 GCF_042882005.1 Kribbella sp. NPDC058245 | reverse complement strand
CGTCCGAAGGGGCGGAGGGCCCGTCTCCGCGTTTTCGGACGTTAGCTCCGCTTCCCGCGTAACGTCCGAAAGACCGGAGGGCCCGTCTCCGGGTTTTCGGACGTTAGGTGGTGGTGTTGGCGGGGTCTTCTAGGTGTTCTAGGGCGGGGGCTTCGGCGGGTGGGGGCTTGCGGTTGGTTAGGCGTTTGGCGATGGGCTCGGTGTAGCGGGCGGCCAGGGGGCCGACGATGACCAGGATGAGCACGTACGCCGTTGCTAGCGGGCCTAGGCGGGGTTCGACGCCGACGGCTAGTCCGGCGATGACGATGGAGAACTCGCCGCGGGCGACGAGGGTGCCACCGGCGCGCCAGCGACCGGCTGACTTCACGCCCGCTCGGCGAGCGGCGTACCAGCCTGTGGCGATCTTGGTGAGGGCGGTGAGGACTGCGAGGCCCAGGGCGATCGCGAAGACTGGTGGGATCGCGGCCGGGTCGGTGCTCAAGCCGAAGAAGACGAAGAACACGGCAGCGAACAGATCGCGGAGTGGGCTGAGCAGGTTGCGCGCGCCGTGTGCGACCTCGCCTGACAGCGCGATGCCGACTAGGAACGCGCCGACCGCCGCCGAGACCTGCAGTTGCGCCGCGATGCCCGCGACCAAGAGCGTCAGGCCGAGTACGACGAGGAGCAGCATCTCGGGGTTGTCCGAGGAGACTGCGCGACTGATCACGCGCCCGTACCGGAGTGCGACGAAGAGCACGATGCTGACCGTGCCCAGCGAGATCAGCAGCGTGATGCTGCCACCGGCCAGCCCGACGCCAGCGAGCAAAGCGGTCAGGATCGGCAGGTAGACCGCCATCGAGAGGTCCTCGAGGACGAGAATCCCCAGCACCACAGGCGTTTCGCGGTTGCCCAGCCGGCCGAGATCGCCGACCACCTTCGCGATCACGCCGGATGACGAGATCCAGGTGACACCACCGAGCGCGACCGCGGCGACCGGGCCCCAGCCCAGCAGCAGCGCAACCGCGGCACCGGGCAGCGCGTTCAGCAGGAAGTCGACGACGCCGGACAGGTACTGCGTCTTGAGGGTGGTGACCAGGTCCGAGGCCGTGTACTCCAGCCCGAGCAAGAGCAGCAGCAGGATGACACCGATCTCGGCGCCGGTGGCAACGAACTCTTCACTGGCTGCCAACGGCAACAATCCGCCGTGCCCAAAGGCCAACCCAGCCAACAGATACAGAGGAATGGGGGAGAATCCGAACCGGCTCGCGATCCGGCCAAGGATGCCCAGGGCAAGAATGACGGCACCGAGCTCGATCAGCAGCATGGTGATGTCTTCGTGCATCTATCTCACCCTCCCGCAATCAAATCGGCCACAGCGTCCACGCCTTCGCGCGTGCCCACGACAACGAGCTTGTCGCCGGTCGCGAACCGGAAGTCCGGCGTCGGCGACGGCGTCGCACCGGTACGGCGGAGGACCGCGACGATCGACGCGCCGGTCCGGCTGCGCGCCTGGGTGTCGCCGAGAGTGCGGCCCGAGTACGGCGACTTGGCCGTGACCGGGATGTGTTCGGTGACCAGGTCGATCTCGATCTCGTTCCGGACCGGGTCGAGCTGGTCGGGGATCAGCAGGTTCGCCAGCGCTATTGCTTCACCGGGATCGAGCGGGACGGTGTTCGTGCAGGCGTCGTCGTCCTCGGGATCGTGGAAACCGAGGAATCGCCGGCCGTCGTTGCGCACCACGATCGACACGTGTTTCCCGCCGGTGGTGACCAGGTCGTACCGGATGCCGATCCCGGGCAACGTCGTCTTGGTCGGGTGGGCCTGCTGGTCCATGGGGATACCCAATCAAATAGATGGCGTCTGCAACTATTATCGCAGGTCCTGACAAGCCTGGGGAGCTCCTGACTGTGACATGTACTGCAACCAGGTGCACTGCACCTCGTTGCATAGGTATGGTCGGTTCATGGCGCTGGAACACGCGATCCTCGTGTCGCTGACCGAGCGGACCGGCTCGGGGTATGAGCTGGCCCGGCGGTTCGACCGGTCCATCGGCTACTTCTGGCCGGCCACCCACCAGCAGATCTACCGGGTACTGCGCCGGATGGACGAGGCCGGCTGGGTCACGCACACCGAGGTCGCCCAGGAAGGCCGCCCGGACAAGAAGGTCTACCGGATCTCCGACGGTGGTCGCGCCGAGCTGAGCCGCTGGATCGCCGAGCCCGGTGACGTCGCGATCCTGCGGGACGCCCTCGGCGTCAAGCTCCGGGCCGCCTCGATCGGCGGGGTCGACGCCGTACTCCGGGAGGTCGCGCGGCACCGGGCCGAGCACGCCACCCGCCTCGAGGTGTATCGAGGGATCGAATCCAAGGACTTTCCCAAGCCGGCCAAGCTGCACGGCCGCGAACTGCACCAGTACCTCGTCCTCCGCGGCGGCATCCGTGCCGAGGAGTCCTTCGTGGCCTGGTGTGACGAAGTCACCGAAGCCCTCCAGGAGGACCGATGAGTACGTC
Source organism: Kribbella sp. NPDC058245 (assembly GCF_042882005.1). Classification (NCBI taxonomy): domain Bacteria; kingdom Bacillati; phylum Actinomycetota; class Actinomycetes; order Propionibacteriales; family Kribbellaceae; genus Kribbella; species Kribbella sp. NPDC058245. The sequence continues at coordinate 69,749 of NZ_JBHVWY010000015.1, read as the reverse complement.
GTACCCGAACTTGCTGGAGCCGCTCGATCTCGGTCATGTGGTGCTGCCGAACCGGGTGATCATGGGCTCGATGCACACCGGCCTCGAGGACCGGTTGAGCGATCTGCCCAAGCTCGCGGCGTACTTCGCCGAGCGGGCGCGCGGCGGCGTCGGCCTGATGGTGACCGGCGGTTACGCGCCGAACCGGGCCGGCTGGCTCACGCCGTTCGGCTCGATCCTCAACTCGCGACGCCAGGCGCGCAAGCATCGCGTGCTCACGGACGCCGTGCACAACGAGGGCGGCAAGATCGCGCTGCAGATTCTGCACGCCGGCCGCTATTCGTACCAGCCGTTCAGCGTCTCCGCCTCCGCGCTCAAGGCGCCGATCAACCCGTTCAAGCCCCGCGCGCTGACCGATCGCGGCATCCGCAAGCAGATCAAGGCGTACGTCGATTGTGCCGCGCTGGCGCAGGAGGCCGGGTACGACGGGGTCGAGATCATGGGCTCGGAGGGGTACTTCATCAACCAGTTCCTCGCCGAGCGCACGAACAGGCGCACCGACCGGTGGGGCGGTAGCCCGGAGAACCGTCGCCGGATCGCGGTCGAGATCGTCCGCCAGACCCGCGAACGGGTCGGGCCGAACTTCATCATCATCTACCGGCTCTCGATGGCCGACCTGGTCGAAGGCGGTCAGACCTGGGACGAGGTCGTTGCTCTCGGCAAGGAGATCGAAGCCGCCGGCGCCTCGATCATCAACACCGGCATCGGCTGGCACGAAGCCCGGGTGCCGACCATCGTCACCTCCGTACCGCGGGCCGCGTTCACCAGCGTGACGGCCGCCTTCAAGCCGCATGTGAACATCCCCGTCGTGACCTCGAACCGGATCAACCTGCCGCAGGTTGCCGAGGAGGTGCTCGCCCGTGGTGACGCCGACCTGATCAGCATGGCTCGGCCGTTCCTGGCCGACCCGGATTGGGTGCGCAAGGCAACGGCCGACCGGGCCGACGAGATCAACGTCTGCATCGCTTGTAATCAAGCCTGTCTGGACCACGTGTTCGCCAAGAAGAAGGCGAGCTGCATGGTCAACCCGTTCGCGGCTCGCGAGACCGAGCTCAAGTTGCTGCCGACCCGTAAGGTCAAGCACCTCGCTGTCGTCGGTGCCGGGCCGGCCGGTCTTGCCGCTGCCGTCACCGCGGCCGAGCGCGGTCACCGCGTCGAGCTGTTCGAGGCGGACCAGGAGCTCGGTGGGCAGTTCGGGATCGCGCGCCGGATTCCAGGCAAGGAAGAGTTCGCCGAGACGATCCGGTACTACACACGACGCCTTGAGGTCACCGGCGTCAAGGTGCACCTCGGTCGCCGCGCGAGCGCCGAGGACCTGGCCGGCTTCGATGAGGTCATCCTCGCGACCGGCGTCGTACCGCGCGTCCCGGCCATCCCCGGCATCGATCACCCCAAGGTCCTCTCGTACGTCGAGGTCGTCCGCGAGGGGAAGCCGGTCGGCGGCTCCGTCGCGGTGATCGGCGCGGGTGGGATCGGGGTGGATGTCAGCGAGTTCCTCACCACCACCGAGTCGCCCACCCTCAACCTCGAAGCCTGGAAGGCCGAGTGGGGTGTCGCCGATCCGACGGTCACGGCCGGAGCGCTCGGCGTACCGCATCCCGAAGCCTCCCCGCGGCAGGTCTACCTCCTACAGCGCAAGCCCGGCCGCATCGGCGCCGGCCTCGGCAAAACCACCGGCTGGGTGCACCGCGCCGCCCTGAAGAACAAGAAGGTCGAGCAGCTCCGCGGCGTCAACTACGAACGCATCGACGACGAAGGCCTCCACCTCACCTTCGGCCCCCAACACGAGAAGCCCCGCGTCCTCGCCGTCGACACCATCGTCATCTGCGCCGGTCAAGAGTCAGTCCGCGACCTGGCCGCCGTACTGGCTGACTCCGGTCGCCCCGTCCACGTCATCGGCGGCGCCGACGTAGCCGCCGAACTCGACGCCAAACGAGCCATCGACCAAGCCACCCGCCTAGCCCTCACTCTCTAGGGCGGACCGCCCCCACTCACCAACCCCCGAAATCGGCGCCGGACGCGGCCACCCTGAGCGTGGAACCCCCCACCTCACCCGACTTACTGAGTGCTGGCGGTCCGCTTCGTGCCCTGGTGTGCCGGCGTGAGGTAGCCGCTCCACCCCACCGACCCCACCGCGACCCGCTGATGGGTTCACCCATCAGGTTGTGGGTTATGCACTCGCATGCGGGTCCAGAACGCCCAACCGCATGGGTTAACCCATCAGATGGCGGGGGAGACGGGGGTGGTGCACCTAGTGCACGTAGTGCGGGCGCGCCGATCCGGCGTCTCCCCATTCGATGGGTGGGCCCACGAGGTTGTGGGTGAGCCCACCGCACGCGGCTGGCCCTCCCACGACCGCGTGGGTCAGCCCACCAAGTGAGGATGGCGAGAGGCTGGGCCTCCCACGACCAGGTGGGTCAGCCCACCAAATGGGGGTCGCGAGGGGGTGGTGCACTTGGGGTGGACGGGGTGGGTGCGCTAGTGCGCGGTGGCGATGGCGCGTTGGGCTAGTGCAGTGTGTACGGCGTACACGCACTAGGCGACGAGGGGTGGTTGTGATGGGTAAGACGGTGTTGATCAGTGGTGGCGGGATTGCCGGGCCGGCGTTGGCCTTCTGGTTGCGGCGGGCCGGGTTTGTGCCGACGGTGGTGGAGGTTGCGGCGGGACCGCGGCCGGGTGGGCAGACGGTGGATCTGCGCGGCGTCTCCAAGACCGTGGCCGAGCGGATGGGGCTGATGCCTGCGGTCAGGGAGCGGCAGCTGCATGAGCGTGGGATGGAGTACGTCCGGGCCGACGGGCGCCGGGTCGCCGCGATGCCGGTGGACTTGCTCGACGGCGCCGGGCCGGTGGCCGAGATCGAGATCCTCCGCGGTGATCTCGCCGGGATCCTCGCCGACGCGACCAGTGAGGTCGAGTACCTGTACGGCGACTCGATCACCCAGCTCGACCAGGACGCGAACGGCGTACACGTCACCTTCGCGAGCGGCACCCGCCGGCGGTTCGACCTCGTCGTCGGAGCGGACGGCGTGCACTCCCGAGTACGGCGGCTCGCGTTCGGACCGCATGATCGTTTCGTGCAGCACCTCGGCGGCTACACGTCGTACTTCACGGTCGAGACGCCCGAGGACCTGAACCACTGGATGAAGACCTACACCGCACCCGGTGGTCGCTGGGTCGCCCTGCGTCCCGATCACGACCCGCGGTTCGCCAAGGCCCTGCTGAGCTTCCGCTCGCCGGTCATCACCTACGACTACCGCGATGTCGAAGCGCAGAAGGCGCTGTTGCTGGAGCGGTTCAGCGGTCTCGGCTGGCACACGCAGCACCTCCTCGCCAGGCTGACCGCCGCGGACGACTTCTACTTCGACAGCATCAGCCGCGTCGCCGTACCGGAGTGGTCGCAGGGACGGGTCGCGTTGGTCGGAGACGCCGGATACTGCGGCTCACCGATGGCCGGCCACGGTACGGCGCTCGCCCTCGTCGGCGCGTATGTCCTGGCTGGTGAACTCGCCGCGGACGGCGACCACGCGCGCGCCTTCTCGTCGTACCAGCGTCGGATGCAGGCGTACGTCGATCAGCGGATGGAGCTGCCGCCCGGTGGGATCAAGATGGCGATGCCGATGACCGCGACGGGCATTCGGTACCGCGACTTGATGACGCGGGTGATTACGTCGAAGCCCTTCGTCGGTCTGTTGAAGGCGAAGCCCGATGTGATGGAGCTGCCCAACTACTCAGCGGACCGACCACTCGGGGTTGCGGCCGAGCAAGCCGAGTAGCTGCTCGAAGTCGGACGCCGTACCGGAGACTTTGAGGCTGCGTTCGAAGGCGGCGCCGGGACCGCGGGCCGACTCGGTGTCGGGGATCCGGCGGGCCAGGTCGAGGGCGGCGTCGACCAGATCGCACGGTGGGGAGTACGGCAGGCCGATGGCGCGGGCCAGGTCCCAGGCGTGCACCACGCAGTCGAGGTGATGGAAGGTCAACGCGATCCGGCGCGGGAACGACCCGTACTCGCGGACTTCCATCAGCCGGTCCAGTGCGCCGCCGTCGGCGAACGCGTCAGCCACGGCAACGTTCGACCGCCGGTACGCGCCGGCGGGGTTGTCGCCGAGGCGGCCTCCGGTCCAGGTCTGCACCGGCGCCGAACCGTTGAGGGCCGCGGCCGCGAAGCCCTCGTTCTCGCTGACGATGTGCCGGAGCAGACCCCGCACCGTCCAATCGGGGCAAGGCGTGGGCAGGCTCAGGTGCTCCGGCCGGACCTGCATGACAACTTCACCCAGTACCGCGCCGGCCCGCCGATCCAGATCCCGGACGTCCATCCGCGTTCCCTCCCTCAGCAGTTGCCTGCCCCTGGCCGAGCATAGGCCGCAGTACGGCGTTTGGGCACCGACTTGGCAGAGCACAAGGGACAACCCGCATCAGGCACACTGGTGATCCGATTAGGGGAGCTGATGGACGAGCCGCCGTACCTGGTGATCGCCGCCGAGCTGCGGCGACGGATCGAGACCGGGGAGTTGCAGCCTGGTGACCGGGTGCCATCGACCCGGTCGCTGGTGCGGGACTTCGGTGTCGCGATGGCGACCGCCACCAAGGCGCTGCGCGCGCTCCAGCAGGAGCAGCTCGTTCACGCGAGCCCTGGCGTCGGCACGGTCGTCGGCCCGCAGCCGAAGGCACGCCCGGTACGACGGCCGCCGCGCGCCCGCGGAAGCGTGGGACACGGGCCGGTCGAAGGTGAACCCCTGGCTCTCGACCGCGGTCAGGTGGTGCGGATGGCGCTCGCGATCGCCGACGCCGAGGGGCTGGCCGCCGTCTCGATGCGGCGGATCGCGGCCGAGCTCGGTGTCTCCACGATGGCCCTCTACCGCCACGTCGGCGGCAAGGACACCCTCGTCCACCAGATGATCGACGCCGCCTTCGCTGCGTTCCCGCTCCCACCCCTGTCCGGCGATTGGCGCGTTCGCGTGACCGCGATCGCGCAGGCCCAGTGGGCGGCGTACAAGCAGCACCTGTGGCTAGCAGGTGCCGTGACGGTGGGCCGGCCGCAGATGCTGCCGAGCATGCTGCCGCACACCGATGCGCTGCTGGCGGCCTTCAAGCCGCTCGGGAAGGCCCCGTCCATGTACGCCGTCATCACCCTGTTCGGCTACGTCCGGGGACTCGGACAGGCAATGGAGGTCGAGGCGCAGGCAGAGCAGGACACCGGCCTGACCGGAGACGACTGGGTCGCGCAGCAGGGCAGCGAGCAGTTGGCCGCGATCATCGCGGCCCAGAACCTGACGGCGTTCCGCGAACTGTTCGCCGGCGGCTTCGACCTCGACTACGACCTGGACCAGCTGTTCGCATTCGGTCTCGAACTGATGCTGGACGGACTGGCCGTCAGGCTGTCGCGGCCTTAGCTGCTGCCTTAGCTTCCTTCTTGAAGGCGCGCACCTCACCGAGCGACTTGGCGTCCACGACGTCAGCGATCGAACGGCGCGAGCCACGGTCGCCGTACGAACCGGCCGCGTCGCGCCATCCCTTCGGCTCGACGCCGCGCTGCTTGCCGAGCATGGCGAGGAAGATCTTCGCCTTCTGCTCACCGAACCCCGGCAACGCCTTCAGCCGCTTCAGCACCTCGGCGCCGTCCGGCTTCGGACGCCCGGCGGTCCACAGGTTCTCGGTCTTGCCGTCGTAGTTCTCGATGATGTGCTGCGCCAGCGCGTGCACGCGACGCCCCATCGATCCGCCGTACCGATGGATCGCAGGCGGCGTCACACACAGCTCCACGAACGTCTCCACATCCGTGGCCGCGATCTTGTGCAGATCGAACCCGCCCATCCGGTCCGCGATCTTCCGCGGCCCCGCGAACGCGTGCTCCATCGGGTACTGCTGGTCCAGCAGCATCCCGACCAGCAAGGCGAACGGGTCGTCGTTGAGCAGCTTGTCCGCGGCCGGATCCCCGGTCAGGTGCAGTTCGCGCAGCATGAGGTCATCCTGACACGGTCTTGAACTCGATGGCAGGAATCGGAACGGTGCCGCGACGGGGTCCAGGCCAGGAAGTATCGTCGAATGCGTACTTATTCGGGTGTCTTCCGCACGCCACGGATGATGTCGTGACCCGGTGTACCGCCGTACTCACGGGGTGCTTTCGACGGGGGAGGTGCGGGGATGGGCCGGTTGGTGGTGACCGCGTTCATGAGTATCGACGGGGTGGTCCAGGCGCCTGGGCTGGCCGACGAGGATCCGGACAACGGGTTCACGTTCGGCGGCTGGACCCAGGCGTACGACGATGCCGCCGTGACGAGGCTGATCACCCGGTCGGTGCTCGCTGCGGACGCGCTGCTGCTCGGCCGCCGTACCTATGAGATCTTCGCGAGCTTCTGGCCGACCGCGGACCCGGCCGACCCACGGACCGTCCGGCTGAACGAGCAGCCCAAGTACGTCGCCTCGTCCACCCTGACCGATCTCCGCTGGAACAACTCCACCCGCATCGAGGGCAACCTCGCCGAGATCGTCCGCGACCTCAAGACCCGCCATCGCGAGATCAGCCTGTGGGGGAGCACGACCGTCATCTCTCAGCTCCTGCACGCCGACCTGGTCGACGAGTTCGTGCTCCTCGTCTACCCGATCCTGCTCGGCCCCGGCAAACGCCTCTTCGACTCGACGCCGCGACTGAGCCTGCACCTCACCGAATCGACCACCTATACCAGCGGCGTCGCCCTCCACACCTACCAACGCATCCCGACCGTGCCCGGAGAAACGTCGGCGAAGGAGGTCAGGCCGCTACGCTGAGTCGTGACGAGCTCAGCGGAGGTGACGATGGAGCCGGTGTTCGCACCTGGTGTGCCGGAATCGGTACGGCGGTTGGTCAAGCACCGGTCGGAGCTGTTCGTCCCCGCGGACGCGCCACGGCCGAAGCGGCAGACCTGGTGGTCGGTGTCGCCGGCGAATACCTTGGGGCAGTTGCTGGTCTGGCTGACGGTGTGTGTCGGTGGGTGGATCCTGGCGCTGATCATCATGGCGGCGACGTTGCCGACCGACGTCGCGACCTGGAGTTCGGTGGTGCTGGCAGCGCTCGCCGTGCTGGCGACCGGCGGCGTACTGGTGAAGTCGATGGTCGAGGATCGCGGGCACAAGGCGGTCCGGCTGCAGCACGGGTCGTACCTGCTGCCGGTGGATTTCGACGACGCGTCGGCGCGGTTGCTGGAGCGGGCGCAGCGGTCGGTGAAAACGGTGCTAGAGGCAACGGTAACCCGGCGCGGCCTGCTCGACGACGTACAGAACGAGCTGGTCCTTCCCGAGCAGTTGTGGGACATCGCGCAGGTGCTCCGCGAGCAGACCGTCCTCCGGGCTCGTCAGCGCGACGTCGCGCGGGGCATGGCGACGGCTGAGCTCGAGACTGTCCTCGGACCGCAGCGGCGCGCGCTCGCGTTGTCGGTGACGGCGATCGAGCGCAAGGTCGACCTGCTCGAGAACTACGCCCACCGCGTCCGTTCCGCCGACGCCGCCCTCCGTGCCGAAGCTGCCCTCGCCGACGGCGACCGATACATCGAACTCCTCGCCCGCACCGAACCAGTCGGCGACACCACCCTCGTCCAAGGTTTCGCCGACGAGGCCAGCGCCCTCCGCGACACCTTCACCCGATCCATCAACGCCGCCCGCGACGCCGGCCGCACCCTCGCCCTCCCGGAGAGCTGAAGGCTAAGAACACGTAGAGGTCGGCGTGCGCCTCTGCCTCTCCGCTTGGCTTGGTCGTTGCGCCGCCTGGAGTGCTCGCACTACGTGTCCTTACCGACGATGAAGGAGTTCCGCCTCGGCCTGCTCGGACAGGCCGACCTCCAGCGCGGGTTCACCGCGGTCGCGATCCCAGGCGAGCAGATCGGCGACCGTCTGGCGGAAGGGTGTGACCGGCATACCGGCTGCACGTGCCTTCGACGGGTCCCGACGGCGGGCGGGCCAGACCTCCTCCGACTCCAGAAGTGGGAAGTGCGCCGGTACGGCGTCCTCCGGGACCTGCACGAGTTCCACCGAGCTGCCCGCGACGTCGGACGCCGTGGTGATCAACGTGCCGATCGTGGTCTCGGGTCCGATGGCGTTGAACGCGCCAGACCGTCCGTCCGTGATCAGTTGCACCGTGAGGCGGGCGAGATCCCGGCTGTCGATGAACTGCAGTGGCTGCGCAGGCGTGGTCGGCAGCGCAACCCGCCCGCCCCGCGCACCCCGCCGTACCCAGTAGAGGGCCGTCACGGACGAGTCACCCGGACCGGTCACTCGGCCCGGACGGACGATCGTCGCGCGATCGCCGTACCGTTCCCAGACATCGTCTTCGCAGGCGACCTTGCACCGTCCGTACGTCTCGTTCGTCAGGACGTCGGCGGCGCGCAGCGGAGCCTGCCGGGGTGCGTCCTCGGTCGCGCCGGCCGGCAGGGTCCGCACGTGAACCGCGTGGCTCGAGACGAACACGTAGCGCCCGACCCGGTCGCCCAGGACGTCCATCGCCTCGTCAACCTGCTTGGTCTGGTATCCGCTCAGGTCGACGACCGCGTCCCACTCACCAGTCGCCAGCCCGGCGTAGTCCCCTGCATCGCGATCGCCCACTACCTGCACCACCTCGGGCGGCAGCCCGGGCCCACTCACCCCACGACTGAACGACGTCACCTCCGCCCCGTGCGCCAGCGCGTCCAACACAATCGCGCGCCCCACAAACCCATTGCCACCCAAAGTCAGAATCCGCACCCCGCGACGCTAGCCCCACCCCTCCACCCACCGCACCCCCATTTGCCTGGCTAGCCACTCGGCTTGGGGGTTCAGCACCCATAACCACGGTGGAGAACCCCTCATTTCACTGCTCAGCCAGCGAAATGGGAGTGGGCGGCTTAGGCTCGGCTCATGATGGAACGGACTGTGGTTGTTGCCGGGGGCACCGGTGGGTTGGGGCGTGCGGTCGTCGCGGGATTCCTCGCGAGCGGGTGGCGCGTGGTGGTGCCGGGGCGGTCGGAGGAGTCACTGGAGCGGCTCGGGGCGGACCCGGCGTTGACGCCGATCGTGGCCGACCCGTTCGACCCGGCCAGCGTGGCTGACGTGGTGGCGCTGGCGACGTCGGAGGTGGGTGCGCCGGTGCGCGCGCTGGTGAACCTGGTGGGCGGATTCGCATCCGGGGCGCGGGTGCACGAGACGCCGATCGAACAGTTCGAGGAGCAGTTCCGGATCAACCTGCGACCGACGTACCTGATCACCCAGGGGCTGCTGCCGCACCTGATCGCGGGCGGCGGTGGAGCAATCGTTTGTACGTCGAGCCGCGCGGCGCAGCGACCGTTCTCGGGAGCGGCCGGGTACATCTCGGCCAAGGCCGCAATCCTCGCCTTCGCGGACGCGCTGCACGTGGAGTACGCGAAGGACGGCATCCGGGTCAACACGATCCTGCCCGGGACCATCGACACCGCCGCCAATCGCGCCGCCATGCCGAACGCCGACACGAGCGGCTGGACACAGCCTGAACAGATCGCCGGAGTCGTCCGGGCCCTGGTCGAAACCGATGGGTTTTCAGGCGGTCATTACCCCGTATGACAACCGAATGCCTCTGTAACACGTCTGGAGATGTGGAGTGTGCTTCAACGATGCACACTGACTGGGGACGGCGACAGGGGAGTCGATGGGGAGACACTCGCACACGGCAGTTACTCGGCCACGCTCGGTACCGCAGGTATTGGGCCTGACCCTGCTAGGTGCGTTGCTGCCCGGAATCGGTCTGATCGTCGGCGGCCGCCGCAAGATCGGTGCGTTCATCCTCACCATCACCCTCGGCCTCGTCGGTCTCGGCGTGTACGTCGGTCTGACCCGGCGCGACGAGGTCCTGGCCGCGGCCGTGGACCCGAGCCGGCTGCTGATCACGTCGGTCACGATCGCGGCGCTCGCGCTGCTCTGGATCATCGTGATCGTCGCCTCGCACCGTTCGTTGCGTCCGGCAACAGGTCGGGCCGGGGGGCGGGCGATCGGCGCGACCTTCGTCGGCGTCCTGTGCTTCGCGATCGCGGCGCCCACGGCGTTCGCCGTACAGACTGTGCTGGCGCAGCGGACGCTGGTGCAGGACGTGTTCGTCGCCCAAGGTGAGAGCAAGAGTGCGACCCGGCCGAAGAACGTCAACGTCAAGGACCCGTGGGAGAACAAGCCGCGGCTGAACCTGCTGCTGCTCGGCGGCGACGACGCCCCGGGCCGGCCGGGGATCCGGACCGACACCGTGATCGTGGCGAGTATCGACACCAAGACCGGGAACACGTCGCTGATCTCGATGCCGCGGCAGCTCACGTTCATGCCGTTCCCGAAGGACTCGCCGCTGTACAAGAAGTACCCGAACGGGTTCGGTCAGGAAGGGCTCAGCCTGGAGGGCCGGCTGGAGTGGATGCTGACCGCGATGTACCAGAACATCCCGGACAAGTACCCCGGCATTCTCGGACCGTCCGACAACGAGGGCGCCGACGTCCTCAAGCAGTCCGTGGGTGAGGCGACCGGCCTGAAGCTCGACTACTACCTGCAGGTGAGCCTGACCGGTTTCCCCGAGCTCGTGAACGCGCTCGGCGGGATCACCGTCAACGTCAACGAGCGGGTGGCGATGGGTGGGGTGAGCAGCGCGCACATCCCGCCGAAGGAGTGGATCGAGCCCGGTCCGAACCAGCACCTCGACGGACGGCACGCGCTCTGGTTCGCCCGCGGCCGCTACAGCGCCGACGACGACCAGCGGCAGATCCGCCAGCGCTGCACGATCAACGCGATGGTCGCGGCCGGCGACCCGGCCACCCTGATCACCAAGTACAAGGCGATCGCCAAGGCCGGTCAGCACCTGCTGCGGACCGACATCCCGCAGGAGCTCCTGCCGGCTCTCGTGCAGCTCGCGGTCAAGGTCAAGGCCGGCACGGTCTCGAACATCAACCTCGACGTCTCGAAGCTGAAGATGAAGTACCTGCACCCGGACTACGACGGAATGCGCGAGGCGATCGAGAAGGCGCTCGAGCAGCCCGCGCCGCCGGCCGCCCCGCCGAGCAAGACCCCGCCGAAGACCCCCAAGACGCCGTCCGGCGGCACCAAGACCATCCCGCCGCCGACCCAGAACCTGGCCGACGCCTGCGCCTACCAGCCCGACGGTGATCAGCCGAGCTGAATTCCTTCCGCACCGAGTGTCGATCCGGTCTGCCGCCGTACGACGTGAGAGTAAGAGACCGACACTCATGGATAGGGGTGAGTCATGCGCTACATGATCATCAACAAGGCCGACGCGGACAGCGAAGCCGGTAACTTCCCGGCACCCTCGGTGGTCGAGGGCGTCGGCCGACTCGTCGACGACCTCGGCAAAGCCGGCGTGCTGCTGTTCGCCGAGGGCGTCCACCGCAGCGAGCTCGGTGCCCGCGTGAAGGTCGAGGCCGGCCGCCGTACCGTCACCGATGGTCCCTTCGCCGAGACCAAGGAGCTGATCGGCGGCGTCATAGTCGTCGACGTCCGCTCCCGCGACGAGGCCCTCGAATGGGCCGCCCGCCTCGCCGAAGCCCTCGGCAACGAGGTAGAACTCCGCCGCGTCGTCGAGGAAGCCGACTTCGCCCCCGGCGGCGAGTACTACGCGGGCTGACCCCTGACCCCTGCGTGCCCGCGCCACCAGTGGTGCCCTGAGACAGCTTGTGGTGGCCGGAGACCTGGTGTGTGGGGTCTCCGCCCTTCACTTCCTGTCTCCGGCCACAAGTGGTGGCGCGGGACCAGAAGGTGCGGGCGTGGGGAAGGTAGTTGATGTTGGGGCGGGGGTGTTGTTCACTCGGCGGGTGACGGTTGACGGGGCGGCGGCTGAGGCTGTTGATGCGGTGTGGCGGATCGAGTCGGCGCGGATCGTGGCGGGTGTGGCCCGGATCGTGCGGGATGTGGGGCTGGCCGAGGAGCTGGCGGGGGACGCGTTGGTGGCGGCGCTCGAGCAGTGGCCGGAGTCCGGCGTACCGAAGAATCCCGGCGCCTGGTTGATGGCGATCGCGAAGCGGCGGGCCATCGACCTCATTCGGCGCAAGGAGACGTATCAGCGCAAGCTGGCCGAGATGGGGCACGAGCTCGAGATCGACGGGGAGAGCGTCGAGGACGATGTGGAGGCGATTCTCGAGGACACCATCGAGGACGACCTGTTGCGGCTGGTGTTCACGGCGTGCCACCCGGTGATCACGATGGACGCGCGGGTGACGCTCACGCTGAAGCTGCTGGGCGGTTTGAAGACCGACGAGATCGCGCGCGCGTTCCTGGCGCCGGAAGCGACGATCGCGCAGCGCATCGTGCGAGCGAAGCGCAACCTCGCGAAGGCGGAGGTTGGCTTCGAGGTGCCGGCCGGGCCTGAGCTGCTGGACCGGCTGGGCAGCGTGCTCGAGGTCGTCTACCTGATCTACAACGAGGGGTACTCCGCGACGACCGGCGACGACTGGATGCGCCCGGCGCTGTGCAACGAGGCGATGCGGCTCGGCCGGTTGCTGGTTGGGCTGATGCCGGACGAGCCTGAGGTGCACGGCCTGCTCGCCCTGATGGAGTTGCAGTCGTCGCGCGCCAACGCACGCGTCGGTCCCGACGGCGAGCCTGTGCTCCTGCTTGAGCAGGACCGCCGCCGCTGGGACCGCCTGCTGATCAACCGTGGCCTGGCCGGCCTCGAGCGCGCTTGGACCCTCGACAAACCACCCGGCCCGTACCTCATCCAGGCCGCGATCGCGGCCTGCCATGCGCGCGCCGCTGAACCCGACGACACCGACTGGGCCCAGATCGCCAGCCTGTACGCCGTACTGGCGCAACTGGTGCCATCACCGGTGATCGAGCTCAACCGGGCGGTCGCGATCTCCATGGCGTTCGGTCCTGAACAGGGTCTGGAAGCAGTCGACGCCCTCGCCGACGAGCCGTCCCTGAAGGACTACCACCTGCTGCCCAGCGTTCGCGGCGACCTGCTCTTCAAACTCGGCCGCCTCGACGAAGCCCGCAAGGAGTTCGAGCGCGCCGCCAGCCTCACCCGCAACGAACGCGAACGCACCCTCCTCCTCGAACGCGCCGCCGCCTGCTGAAAGCGGTCCGGGAGCCCCTTGCAGCGGAGGCTCCCGGACCGAGTACGGCGAGCAGTTACCAGAGCTGGTTGACGCGGCTGCGCTCAGTGGAGTTCGGGTACGGGTTGGTGCAGGACGGGCCGGGGCCACCACCCGACATCAGCTCCGAGCACGGGCCCGAGTAGTGGTCCGGCAGACCGAGCACGTGGCCGGTCTCGTGGGCCGTGATCCGGGTCGGGTCGTACTGCTGAGCCTGGGCGTAGTCGAGGAAGATGTAGCCGCTGCCGTGGCCGTTGGTCGAAGCATACGAGCCGCGAGAGTCATTGCCCTCGCGGTAGTAGAAGTCGTACGCCGAGGTGCTACCGACCTGGACGAGCTGGACGTCGGTCACCGAGGAGTTCCAGATCTGCGTGCTGCGGTTGATCTGGGCCTGGAAGCTCGGTGCCTGGTTCGCGCGGTACCGGACGGTGACCGCAGCGAGCTTCTGGCCGGACTTGGCGGCCTTGGCCTGCTGGGCGCGCACGGATGTCCACACCGCGTCGTAGAAGGCCTTGGACGCGGCCTGGTCGGCCTGCGATCCGGTGTACGACGAGATCGTCGTCGCGGTCTTCTCCGGCGCGGGCGCGGCGGACGCGGAGGCGACCGGGGCGGCGATCGCGGTGGCGAGTACGGCGAGGGTTGTCAGGGCATGACGGTATGACATGGGCGGGCCTCACTCCGATGGGCGGCGGATACGAATAGCGACCGGGGGACTACCTGTCGCTACCTCAACGGAGAATGCCAAACCTGTTCGCTGTCTGCATCCCCTCGCTCACAACGCAGGGGATAACCCTCACATTATGCCGTCACCCCGCGGAAAACCCGTTTCCCGCAGGGTGCACAGCAAGGGGATAACTTGAGGGGATAACCCCTGAAAGTGCCCCTTCTCCCCCTCTCAAAATTCGGGCTCTTCTGACTCATTCGTGGGTGGTGCGGCGTACCGGTCTCTCTTCCCCGTGTGGTGGGTCAGTTGACCGGCGTGCGGGTGGGCTGGCTGGGTGCCGTTCCAGCGTCGGCAGTTGGTGACCTGGTTGCGGTTGCTGGGGGTGTGGACAGGAAATGGGGACAGTGGACAAGGCATAGCTTGTTCAAGGTCCCCGGCGGGGTGTGCGCACCCCCGGGTTGTATCCCGGCGCCCTCCGGGTATCGGACCTGTGCCACCGTCCAACCTCTCGTGCGGCGACTCGTGCGGATGATGCTGAGCGTGAAGTGTCCGAGCCGCGCAGAGTTAGACGGTGCTGGCGGTCCGCCGCCGGCTACCCCACGCCCTCCCCCCGCATCAACCCGCCGGCCAGCCGGCCGGCCAGAAGCAACGGTTACCCGCGAGGCTTCTTTCCGACCGCAACCAAAGCCCGTCAGCCCTAGGCAACGGAGAGCGCGGTCACCGACCGCACCATCCCCCTCAGCCACCGCATCGCCCAGCCACCCCGTCTTTTGATCGGCCGCAACCAACCTCAGCCACAACCCGACGTACCCGGCCGAGTCACTGACCTGGCCCGCCGCGCGGCCCCGGCCGCCTCCGGCGGTCGGCTGAAAGCTTCGCGCGCGCCAAGCAGATGGCTGAGGGGGATGGCGAGGTCGGCGACCGAGGTGCACGTTGCCTGGGCTTCCGGGCTGTGGCTGAGGTACGTGACGCCCGGACCTTGCGCTATCGGTGAGTTTTCGGGTCCAGGCGACGAAAACTCACCGACGACCGCACCCGTCAACCGCACGCACTCCCACCCCGCGAACCCACGATCGCCGGACCGCCACCCCCAACCCCGTAAGCCACCTTGAGCACCCCTCAACCACGCGACGCCGGAGTGGTTGGGCCGTGCTCAAGGTCGGGTGGCGGGGTCACTTTGTGCACCCTCAACCACGTGACGCCCGCCGGAGTGGTTGGGCCGTGCTCAAGGTCGGGTGGCGGGGTCACTTTGTGCACCCCTCAGCCACGTGACGCCGGTCGGAGTGGTTGAGCCGTGCTCAAGGTCGGGTGGCGGGGTCACTTTGTGCACCCCTCGACCACGCGACGCCGGTCGGAGTGGTTGAGCCGTGCTCAGGGTCAGGTGGCGGGGTCACTCAATGAGGGGAGAACCAGCAACTTGAGGGGATAACCCGTGAAAGTGCCCCTTCTCCCGTCAAAATTCGGAGGGAGAAGGGGCAAGATGCGGGGATAACCCCTGAAGTGTCCGGGGCTACTTGTGGCGGGTGGCCAGCCAGGCAGCAGCGCCGGCGCCGAGGACCAAGGCGCCACCGACCGCGGCGGTCGCCCTCGGGTGTTCCCTGGTCATCGCGGGCACCTGGCCGGCGGTGTCCTTCACCCGCAGACCGGCCATCCCGGCGGAGTCCTTCATACGGCTGCCGGCCATCCCTGCGTTGGCTTTCACACGGCTGCCGGCCATCCCTGCGTTGGCTTTCATGCGACTGCCTGCCTCCGCGGCCGACTCCTTGAGGCGGCGCGGGACGTTCACCCGCTCGGAGAGTGCCTGGACAGTCTCCGCGAGGTGAGCGCGGGTCTGCTCGAGTTCGAGGCGCAGCGCCTCGGTCTCGGTGAGGTCTTCGCGGTGCTTCATGACGTGAGAGTCCCTTCCGGATGGTGGCCCTTGAGTGCTTCGAGGTCCTCGTGGACCCCCTCAACGGCGCGTTGCGGAATGGGCGGAGTGGCGTGACTGACATGACGCTTACCGAGCAGCGCGGCAACCGCGGCCACTGCGAACAGCACCACGGCGACGATCAGCGCCGCCAGCCAGGCAGGCAGGACGACGGCGAGCCCGCAGATGGCCGCCGCGATCAATGCACCGAGTCCGTAGAGCGCGACCGTCCCGGCCCCACCGAACAGTCCGATTCCGACCCCGGCTTCCTTGCCCTTGTCCTTCAGTTCGGCCTTGGCCAGCTGTAACTCGTCCCGAACCAGTCGGCTCATGTCGCTGGTCAGGTCACTCACCAGCGCACCAACAGGCTCTTCCCGTACGACGCCTGAACGCGTGCTCATTTCTCGGCCTCCCGTGATCGGATGTCACGCCCGGTACCCATCCGGTTAGGTTGTGAACATGGACCAGACCGCCCTGAACGAGCTCATCCGCCGGTTCTTCGACGCGTTCGTCTCCGGCCCGGACTGCGAGGAGCGCCTGGACGCCCTGCCGGAGCTGTTCATCCCGCAGGCCGTCATCGTCCGCACCTGCGGCAGCGAGCCGCTGGCGTACACGGTCGACGAGTTCATCGCGCCCCGCCGTGCGCTCCTCACCGGAGGCACGCTCAGCGACTTCCACGAGTGGCCGCTCGAGGGCCGCCTCGACGTCTTCGGCGACATCGCGCACTGGTACGGCGCCTATGCCAAGGAAGGCAGTCAGGACGGCAAGCCCTTCACCGGCCGCGGAATGAAGACGATTCAGTTCGTCCGGACCGCGGCCGGGTGGCGGATCAGCGCCGCCGCCTGGGACGACGAGCGCGAAGGCGTCCCTATGCCGTGAGGGTGATCACCAGGTCCTGGTCGGTCACGACGACCGGCGTGCTGAGCGTGACCACGGCACGGGTCCCGGTCACCGCGAGCGTGGCCGGCAACGTCGTACCGGCGTGTGTCACTGCTACCGCGGTGGCTGGGCGTGCGGTCTCGAAGGCGAGTGTGGACAGGCGTACTCGGCCGTGCCGAACCGAGACCGTCGCCACCTGTGAGGTCGCCGTACGGGTCTGGTGGTAGCGGCCCCAGCCCTCTGCGGCCGTGAACGCGCACGCGAACTCCTCCGGAGTCAGCCGCGGTGCGAACCCGAGATGGCCGCGCGGTCCGTGGTACTCGTACCCGCACGCCGCCAGGTACGCGCCGAAGCTCATCATCGCTCGCGCGTAGTGGTCGCTGGCCTCGATCTCGTTGTAGGGATTGCGTTTCTCGCCCCGATGCCGGTCGTAGATCGCCCGTGACACCGCGAGCCCCTCGGCCGTCATCCCCTCCGCGAAGAGATGGGCGACGAACTGCCACTCCTGGCCGGTCCACACCTCGTTGAAGTACGGGTGCCCGCCGGACTCGGTCGAGCCGCCGTTCGGCCAGGTCACCATGATCGTGCCCGGCTCGTTGGCGGCCGTGTAAACGCGGCCCGCGGGAATGCCTGGCGGCCGGTACGCCGCGGGGTTCGGCTGGAAGTTGTTCCGATACAGACTCCCCAACGCGATCCGCGCCTTGTCCGCCGCGAACACCCGGGGCAGCCCGAGCTGGGCGGCGTAGGTCTGCCCGTACATCTGGTCGATGTACACGCCGCGGTTCGTGTTGGTCGCGGGGTGCGCGGGATCGACCTTGTGCACGTAGTACCCGTACGTCCCGTTCCACAAGGGCCCGTTCAGGTACGACGATCCGCGGTCGGCGATCGTCGTGAACCGCGTGGCCGCGGCCGTGTCACCCATCTCGGTGGCCATCGCGGCAGCCGCGCGCAGGGCGGCGACGTACAGGCCGCTCAGCCACGGAATCTCGCCCCACCACTCGGCGTCCAAGGTGTTCAGCTGGCTGCCGCGGATGATGCCGTCCTGATCGGCGCCGTCGCGGGCGGAGATCAGGTACTCGACCGAGGTCTTCACCTTGGCCCAGACCCGGCTCAGGAACGCCGTGTCGGGGCTCATCTGATGTTCCCGGTAGATTCGCAGGATCGTGCCGCAGTGCCCGTCGGCGAACGACGGGTCGCCGCTGACCTCGCCGCGGTTCAGTAGCTCGCCGTTGGGGCGGAAGGAGATGCCGAGGTCGACGCGTTCGCGGGTGTCGCGTTCGAGGTCGGGGAAGAGCCGGCCGATCGCCTGTGCGTAGTTCCAGACGTGCTGGCACGTGCCGACGCAGCAGTACACGCCTTCCCAGGCGTAGAAGCGGCCGTTGCTGAAGCGGTTGCTGGTGCCGGTGGCGATCGTCGACGCGGTCGCGAAGGTCCGCTCGAGGAACCAGTGTGGCAAGGTCGAATCGTCGTACCAGGTCCGGACCCAGTCGCGCGTGCCCGACTCCAGACGGTCGAGATGGGTACCGACGTACTCCGCGACCTGCCGGGCGGAGGCGAAGCGCGTCGCGTAGTGCCGCAGGAAGGTCTGGCCGTCGACGAGGTCGCCGAAGAGGCGGCGCTCGGGAGTCGGGAAGAACCAGCTCTGCACGAAGTGCACGGTCCGTGATTCGCCCGGCGCCAGCCGGACACTGACCGCGACCGTGCCGACCTGCGTGCCGGTGTTGTCCATCTCGGCCGGACCGTCCGCCGCATCGAACAGCTCGGCCGGTGTCGACCAGGCCGCGATCGACCGCCGGACGACGGCACCCGGGTCGAGCGAGGCCAACGCGAAACTGCCCCCATCGGTGCGGTCGGCAACGGGTTGCTGGCGGATCGGCCGGTCGCTGAAGATGATCCGGTCGACGTTGACGTGCCCCCAGCCGCCGCTCGAGCGGTCGACGATCTGGATCTGCGCGGACTTCCCGGCCCAGCGGCCGACCGACCAGCAGATCGCGTCCAGCGGTTCGATGTCCGCGCCGCTGGCGGTCGCGACCACCGCGCCGTCGATCAGCAGGTTGACCGCGGTCGTCGCCGGATTGCTGCCGCCGCCTGCCCAGACAGTGATGTAGCGCCGGTCGATGGTGAACACGCGGCTCGTCAACGTGCCTTGCGAGCCGTCCAACGACCCGTCGCGGAAGTTGTACGACGTCACGAGCCGACTCCCCGACACGTTCAGCTCGGTGCGGTTACCGAACGGCCGCCGGAAACCCTCCGGCGTCTCCGTGACCGCGACCGGTCCGGCTCCGAACGCCGTACCGGTGACTGTCCAGCCCGAGTAGTCGGTTCGCTCCCAGTCCTCGAAGACCACGTCGGCGCGGTCGGTGAACGTGATGCTGCCGACGCTGATGTGCGCCCAGGCACCGGTCGCGTTGTCGACCACCTGGATCCGGGCGGTCCGGCCTTCGTAGTTGCCGACGTCAAGCAGTTGCCCTACCAGGGGTTCGCTGTTGGTCCCCGTTGCCGTGGCCACAATGTTGCCATCGACAACCACATTCACGCTCGCCCGGTTACCGCCGCCGATCGCGACCGCGACGTACCGGCGGGAGATCTCGAACGATGGGCTGGTCAGCGTGCCGGTCCGGTTGTCCGGATCGCCGCTGAGCCGGAAGTTGTACGACGTGACGAACCGCGATCCGTAGACGTTCAGATCGCCGAACCGCTGCATCAGAGCCGGGGTCTGGGCCGGCTTCACCGGTCCGCTCCCGAAGGCGTCGCCGGTCGTCGTCCAGCCGCCGTACGTGTCGCTGTCCCAGGTCTCGAAGCTCACGTCGGCGCGGTCGCTGAAGACGATGCGGTCCACGTTCAGATGGGCCCACGGGCCGGCGACGTCGTCCACGATCCGCACCTGCGCGGTACGTCCCTGGTACGCCGTGACGTCCAGCAACCGCACGCTCATCGGCTCGGTGTCGCTGCCGCCCACGCTCGCGAGAACGGTGCCATCAGCAACTATCTGGACCTGCGGCCGGGTGCCGCCGCCGACCGAGACCGCGACGTACCGGCGATCGATCACGAACGACCTGCTGGTCAGCGTGCCTTGATGAGCATCGGCGCCGTCGATGTCGTTCGGGTTGGCGCGGTAGTTGTGCGACGTGACGAACCGCGTCCCGTGCGCCCGTAGATCACCGAAGCGCTTCATGTACTCCGGTACGGCGGTCGTCACGACGGGTCCGGAGCCGAAGGCGGTGCCGGTCGCCGTCCAGCCGTCGTACGTCTCGCGCTCCCAGTCCTCGAAGAGGACGTCCGCTCGCAGTGACTCGGCCGGGTCGGCCGCGGACCACTCGATCCCGGACCCGAACGCGGTCGCGCGCTGCGTGGTCGGCTGGTTCCGTCGGCTGTCCAGACAGACCGGGTTCTCGGAGTACCCGAGCAGGGTCGCGTCCACCGCCGAGGCTGATGTGTTGCGCAGCGTGAACGCGAACACCGTGGCCGGCAGCGTCGAGTCGAGAGTCTCCAACGGGATGAACGGCGAGAACGCGTCGAGAGTGACCTGGACCGGGCTTTCGGTGCTCTGGTAGGACACCCGGCCGATCGGATACTGCCCGGTGAACCGGACATCGCCGAAGCCGCGAGCATCGACGTACCGGGCTGTTGTGCCGGTACGCAGCGCGAACCCCTGCCGGAAGCGAGTCGCGCCGGGGGCGTCGGCAGACAGCGGTGCGACGTAGTGCGACCCCGAGAAATCAGCGCCGCCGAGCGGATAGGTCATCGCATTCGAGACATCCCAGCCCCACATCCGCCCGTCACCGGACAGGTAAACCTGACCCGCGCACCCACCACCGACCGGCATCCCGATCTTGGCCAGCGCCGCACCGGAGTACTCCGTCGGCACCCCACGATCGGCCAACGCCGCAGCCTCGGCCGCACTCATCGGAGCTCGCGGCACCGGCGCCGCGGCGGCTCGGAGTGCACCCGGTACGGCGAGCGCACCGAGACCGGCCGCGCTGATCGAGAGGAAGGTACGTCGAGCGATCCCGGCCTTGGGGCACGTTCCGCCACAGGCAGGGTTGGAACAGGCGGACTGGTCTTCCATGAGTGATCTCCCGGGGCGGTGGGCAGCTCTTGGGCAGCACCCTAGCCGTCGAGTTCCGTGGGAGAAATGGATTTCCCGTGCATCGAAAGGGTGGACAGGCCGAAGGCCCGGTGGGTGCATCCACCGGGCCTTCGGATACCGCGAGAGTGTTACTTGGAGCAGGTGTAGATGCTCGCGTTGTCGAGCCACCAGTTGGCCGGAACCAGGTCGACGTTGTCCTTGCCGTGCAGGGTCCAGCGGAACTTGACCTGCTTGCCCTGGAACTGAGTCAGGTCGAGCCGACTGGTCTCCCAGCCTCCGGAGTTGCCGTGCCAGGTGGCCGGCTCGTCGTCGAAGTTCGGGTCGACGGACGGGCCGTTCGTCCAGCCGGTCAGGCCGGCGGTGTCCTGCCAGGTCGCGCCACCGTTGTCGGAGTACTCCAAGGTGGCAACACCCGTGCGGATCGCGTAGATGATGAACACGTTGTAGAAGTTGTACGCGTGCTGGAAGCGCAGGTACGTCTTCTGGTTCTTGATCTTGGTGCCGTTGGCGGTCTGGATGCCGATCGCCTGGTCCGGGGCCGTCACCATGCCGAACATGGAGTCGTCACCGTCCTTGCTGTACGACGTGTCGACGAGCGAACCGTCGACGCCCTCGGCCTTGCCCAGCACCCAGCCCTGGTCGCGGACGACCTTGCCGTCGGGGTACTCCGTGAAGGAGGTCTTCAGCAGGTTCTTGACCTTCGCGCCGGCGGTGTCGCAGACCGGAGCCTGGGCGGGCAGCCCGCCGGCCGGCTCGGCGTCCAGCTCGGTCGCCTTGATGGCGAGCTCGACCTGGGCGCAGTCCTTCTTGGTCATGCCGGACTTCTTTTTCTTGGCCAGCTTGTCGCAGGTCGCGCGCAGGCCTTCGGCGAGGTCACCGTAGTCGGCGCCGGTGGTGAGCACCTTCTGGGTCTCGTGCCACAGCACCTCGGAGCGGGCCAGGCCGATACCGAGCATCTTCTGGCCGTTGAAGGCACCGCCGTCGGCGATCAGGTACGCCGTCTTGTTGCCGACGCCGGAGTTGAAGTGCACGCCACCGTTGTCCTGGAAGAACGTGTCGTCGAACCAGTTCGGGCTGCTCAGCTTGTCCGGGTCACCGAACTTGGTCGGGTCGGACATGCTGCGGATCACGCCGAGGCTGGAGCCCTCACCGATCTGCCAGCGGTTCTCGGCGGTGTCGTCGGCCGAGCCGTTGGTCAGGTCGACGAACTCGCCCATGATGTCGGACAGCGACTCGTTGATCGCGCCGGCCTCCCACAGGTAGGCCAGGCCCGAGGTGTGCTGGGTGACGCCGTGGGTCAGCTCGTGGCCGGTCACGTCGTCGGTGCTGACGCCTTCGCCGAAGGCCATCTGCTCGCCGTTCCAGAACGCGTTGGCGTAGGGGCAGCCGCCGTCGACGCAGATCCGGACGGTGCCGCGGATCGCCTTGCCCTTGCCGTCGCCGTAGTCGACGCCGATCAGGCTGGTCAGGTCGGTACCGAGCGACTGGTAGGTGTCGGAGGTGTCACCGAAGAAGTCGAAGACCTGGTTGACGTCCTGGACGTCGGAGGTCGGGCCGCCCTCGACGCGGGACGGCGCGAACACCGTGCCGCAGCGGACGTCCTCGCCACCGTTGGAGATGACGGCGTGGTTCGCGTCGCAGACGACGCGGTTGATCTTCTCGCTCAGGTCCCAGGCGAGCAGCGCCTGGCCGGAGGCGTGCACCATGGCCTGCCAGCGGACGTCGTTCGGTCCGGTCACCTCGTACAGGTAGACCGGGATGGCGACCGAGCCGGGCTGGCGGGTCACCAGGCCCATGTCGAACCAGCGCGGGCCGGTCAGCTCAGCCTTGAGTTTCGACGCGTCGAGCTTGCCCTGCTTGGCGACAGCGGCCAGCGCCGACTGCAGCGCGGTGGCCTTGGCGGCGTCGGCCTTGTCGGCGGCCGGGAACGCGCCGTAGGTGGCGAGGGCGACCTCACCGTTGGCGGACTCCAGCGAGCCGGCCTTGTCCAGGTTGGTGACGATCTCGCCGCCGTACACCTGGACGCCGTCGATGGTCTGCTGGAAGCGGGTCTGCGAGCCGTACTCCGACATCGAGGTACCGGTCGCGACCAGGTCGGCCGGGCGGGCGCCGAAGTACGGCGCGACCGCGTCGACCTGGGCCTTGGCGACAGCGGCCGAGTCGGGCCGGCTGGTGGCAGCCTTGGCCGCCTTGGAGCTCACCGACTTGGGTGCCTTGAGCGGCGTGGTCGGGCGCAGCGAGTGGGCGCGGCCGAGGGCGTCGCGCTTGGCGACGATGCCGGCGCCGCCACCCGCAGGGGTGTCGAGCTGGCGGACCGACGGCTTCGGGGCCGGGGTCGCGGCCGAGGCGTTGATGGCGTTGGGCGCTGCCAACGTCAAAGCGACTGCGCCGGCGGCAAGGCCGGCGAGCCAGGTACGGGATTTCACAGAGATCCTCCCAGTTCCGTCTGGCGCCAGGAACGTGGACGAGCCCCCAAGCTCGTTCCTGGCCGGAACGTCACGGCCCCAACTCATGACAAGCGGGGCGGACGCTTGTTGACCGCACCCTGTCATCCGATGACTGCGCATTGCGACCGGCTGTGACCCAAGTCACATCAGCCTCCGGACTACACGGGTTTTCCTCCTCGCCCCGGGTAATTTCCGCACTCTGTGTCGATCTGGCGGGAGGATGTTCGACGCACTGCCGAGACCACTTCAGCGAAGGAGCAGTGCCATGCACACCACGGTTTCCAAGGACGGTACGACGATCGCCTACGACCGGCGGGGATCAGGGGGCCCGGCGCTCGTACTGGTCGACGGCGCGCTCTGCAGCCGTGCCCAAGGTCCGATGCCCGAGCTCGCCGAACTGCTCGCGGATCACTTCACGGTCTACAACTACGACCGTCGCGGTCGCGGTGACTCCGGTGACACGGCGGAGTACGCGGTCGAGCGCGAGATCGAGGATCTGGCCGCGGTGATCGAGGTCGCCGGCGGATCGGCGTACGTCTATGGCACGTCGTCCGGCGCGGCGCTCGCGCTGGCGGCCGCGAATGCCGGGCTGCCGATCGAGAAGCTGATCGCGTTCGAGCCGCCGTTCGTGGTGGACGACACCCGCAAGCCGATGCCTGCCACCTTCGTCACGGACCTTGAGGCGCGGGATCCGGCCGATGCGGTGAAGTACTTCATGACCAAGGGCGTCGGACTGCCCGGGCCGATGGTGACGATGATGCGGCTGATGCCTGCCTGGAAGCAGCTGAAGGCAGTGGCGCACACCCTCCCGTACGACGCTCGCTTCGTCACGCACAACGGGCAGGGCCGGCCGCTCGATACGACACAGTGGGCGGCGATCGACGTACCGGTGCTGGCGGTTTTCGGCGGCAAGAGCCCGGCGTGGATGAAGAACTCGGTCGCGGCCGTGGCAACCGCCGTACCGGGTGCGGAGCTGCATGAAGTGCCAGGTCAGACGCACATGATGGCGGCCAAGGCGATCGCGCCGGTGATCACCGAATACAGCACGAAGCCCCGGTGAACCGTTCGCGGTTCACCAGGGCTTCGGTGGTTGTCAGGCGCCAGTGATCAGAGCGCCGGCGCCGGCGCGGGCGGCGTCGAAACGCGCCTGGGCGTCGGCCCAGTTGACGACGTTCCACCAGGCCTTGACGTAGTCCGGCTTCACGTTCTTGTACTGCAGGTAGAAGGCGTGCTCCCACATGTCGATCATCGCGATCGGGGTCTGCCCGGCCGGCAGGTTGCCCTGCTGGTCGTACAGCTGGTGCACCAGCAGCTGACCGCCCAGCGCGTCCCAGCCCAGGATCGCCCATCCGGAGCCCTGGATCGTGGTGGCGGCCGCGGTGAAGTGCGCCTGGAAGCCGTCGAACGAGCCGAACGACTCGTCGATCGCCGCGCCCAGCTCGCCGTCCGGCTTGTCGCCGCCGTCCGGGGAGAGGTTCTTCCAGAAGATCGAGTGGTTGACGTGACCGCCGAGGTTGAAGGCGAGCGTCTTCTCGAGGCCGACGATCGCGCCGAAGTCACCCTTGTCGCGGGCCTCGGCCAGCTTGTCGAGGGTGTCGTTCAGACCCTTCACGTAGGTCGCGTGGTGCTTGGAGTGGTGCAGCTCCATGATCTCACCGGCGATGCTCGGGGCCAGTGCGCCGTAGTCGTAGGAAAGATCGGGAAGCGAATACGTGGTCAACTCTGCTCCTTCGTCGGGGGCCTGCGGGGCCGTGTGCCTGTCCAGCTTGAAACTTCAACCACGGTTGAGGTCAAGGCGCCACGCGGAGGGACGGGTCCCGGCAGCACCTCCGACCGGTGCCCGATGCGAACCGCATCAATCACCGGACACCCCCAGCTTCACATATGGCCCCACAGGGACCGACGGTGCGTCTCAGTTCACGACTCAGTCGACCGTCAGCACGAGCTTGCCGCGGGTGCGGCCGGACTCCTGCTGATGGTGCGCCTCGGCGACCTCGGTCCACGGAAAGACCTGCTCGACCTCGACCCGGACCGCGGCGCTCTCGACCAGTTCGGCGATCTCGCCGAGCGCGTGCCCGTCCGGCTCGACCAGGTAGCCGCTCACCCGGACACCGGCCTGTTTCGCCGACTCGAGCAGCTCGGGGGAGGTTCCGGACGGTACGGCGACCAGCAGGCCGCCGGGCTTGAGGACCTGGATCGACTGGTCGAGGGTCGTCTTGCTGCCGATCAGGTCGATCACGACGTCGATCTCGTCGGTCGCCTTCTCGACGGCGGTGGTCGTGTAGTCGATCACCTCGTCGGCGCCGAGCTCGCGCAACCACTCGTGCTTGGCGGCGCTCGCCGTACCGATGACGTGGGCGCCGAGCGCCTTGGCGAACTGGACGGCCAGGTGGCCGACCCCGCCCGCGGCGGCGTGGATCAGCACGCGCTGGCCGGTCTGTACGTCGGCCAGTGCGGTCAGGATCTGGTACGCCGTCAGTCCGGCCAAGGGGAGTGCGGCGGCCTCCTCGTGGGTGAGGCCGGCAGGCTTGCGGGCGAAGTGCCGGGACGGGGCGGTCACGTACTCCGCGTAGGCCGAGGCTGCCCGCGGGAACCAGGGCATCCCGTAGACCTCGTCGCCGACGGCGAGCGTGTGCACGCCGTGGCCGACCGCCTCGACGACGCCCGACACGTCCCATCCGAGGATGAACGGCAGCTCGCCGAGGACGCCGGCGACCCCGCCGCCGGCCCGGGTCTTGGCGTCGACAGGGTTCACACCGGCCGCGTGGACGCGGACCAGTACCTCGGTCGGCAGGGGTTCGGGCCGGTCGATCTCGACCAGCTGCAGGACCTCCGGGCCACCGAACTCTTTCTGGGTGATAGCTCTCATGCCCGAGAAGGTATCGATAGGGCCCTAGTTTCCCGCAAGGGCAGCTGCTATCTTTTGGGAAGTATGAGCACCTTATGCGCCACCGGAAAGCACGACCACCACGATGTGTACGCGGCACAGTGCCCGTGCCGCGAGGTCCTCGACCTGCTCGCGAACAAGTGGGCCGCCCTCGCGATCGGTGCGCTAGAGGACGGCCCACTGCGGTTCGGTGTGCTGCAACGGCAACTGCAGGGCATCAGCCCGAAGGTGCTGACGGCGACCCTGCGGCGCCTGGAGGAGAACGGCTTCCTGCACCGCGAGATCTACCCCGCGGTGCCGCTGCACGTGGAGTACTCCCTGACCGACCTCGGCCACAGCGTCTCCGTGCCGCTTTCCGCACTACGCACCTGGGTGGAAGTCAATCTCGACAAGTTGACGGCGTAGCGCGGGTTCGAAGGCCTTCGGGTCGTCCGCGAACCCGGTGTGACCGCCGGGGAATCTCGTCGGCTCGATGCCGAGCAGGTCGGCCAGTGCGGTCGAGGTGCGATCGCAGAGCTGGCCCTTCGAGTCTTCGCCGATACCGACGACCACCTTCGTGAGTTTGGCGATGTCGGGCTGCCAACTGATCGACTCGCGCATCTCGTGCTCGAACCAGAACCGCTCGTCGGCCAGTTGCTGCGGATCCCTGTCGCCGCCGAACATCGCCTGCGCCATGCCGGGCGGTAGTTGGATGTTCGCCAGCGCGAAGAACTGCTCCCAGGCTCCGACCGGGTCGCCGTTCAGATAGTCGGCCATCAGCTTCTCCGACTTCGCGAGCAGCTCGTCCCCGTCCGGGACGAGTCGATCCAGCGGCGGCTCGTGCGCGATCACCTTGTGGACCGTGTCGGGATGGTTCTGCGCCAGCGCCAGCACGCTCACCGCCCCGCCGCTCGACCCGAACGCGACCGCCGGCCCGCGGTCGACCTCCCGGATCAGCCAGGCCAGGTCATCCGCCCGCTGCTCCGGCGTCGACGTACCGCCGTCTGTGAACTTGCTGCGGTTGATGCCGCGCGGGTCCGTCGTCAGCACGCTGTACCCGTCTGCGAGTAGCTCGGCCAACGGTGCGAACGAGTCCGCCCCCATCGGCGCCCCGACCAGCACAACGAGCGGTCCACTGCCACGTACCTCGTAGTAAAGCTCTGTGTTGTTCATGCCTCCTCCACGAACGGCGCCGCGTCGGATGGACACAACCGCCACAAATCGGTCGTTTCATCCGCCCGAGCCCGCCGATGCGTCGGTACGGCGCTCGACCGCCCCACCACCCGCAATCCCGCCTCCCGGAACATCGTGAGCAGCTCGTCCCGAGACCTGAGCCCCATGATCAACCAGGCCTCCCCACCCGGATTGAGATGCTCGCGAACGCCGTACAGAAGCCCCCGCAACATCCGGCTGTCCTCGTCGAACACGGCCGTATCAAGCAGCGTCCTGGGCCGTTTTGAGACCCACGGCGGATTACAAACAATCAGGTCAGCCTGCCCGGGTGGGTACAGGTCGGTCTCAAGCACCTCCACTGTTCCCTGCAGGTTCTCCTGTGCGCAGGCGACCGCGCGCGGATTGTTGTCTGTGGCAACCACCTTCTGGATGCCCCGTCGTACCAGCACGGCTGCGAGCACTCCGGTGCCCGTTCCGATGTCGAACGCCACCTTCGTCGTTGGCGGTACCGGCTCGGCGGCGATCAGGTCGACGTACTCCGATCTTGTGGGGGCGAACACTCCATAGTGTGGGTGGATTCGGGCATTCAGTGCAGGTAGATAGATGCCGCGTTCCCGCAACTGATGCGCGCCGATCACACCGAGCAGTTCGCGTAACGGGATCAGGCGGTCGCCGGTCGGTGGACCGTACGCCTGCCGGCAGGCATGCCGTACATCCGGTGCCCGCCGCAACCGGATCTCGTAGTCGCTTGTTGCTATCAGCAACGAATTGAGCTGCTGGACCCGCCGGGTCCGGCGACCGAGCGCGGCGAGCAGTTGTCTCGCATTCTGGAAATCGCCCTCCCAGCGGAGGGTGCTGCCGCCGCGGATCAGGCGCAGCGCCCGGTCCGCGGAGACGGAGTCGTCCACGGTGATGAGTGTCAAGAGAGTCGTCCCTGCCATCGAAGCTGAATAGGGCAGCACGGCTCACCCGGAGGCCTGATCGGCGCCGGGGAGCGGACGACGGAACTAGCGGACTACCGCTGCATGCAGAGGCGAGGTCACCCGGTCATTCTAGATGGTGGAAACCGAATAGACTTTCGCCCAGGAATCCCCGAAGACGGCTTGAGGTTTGCTGTGCTCACCATGCAGGACGCGCTGATCGCGCTGACGAAGTACTGGACCGACCGGGGCTGCATGATCGTGCAGCCGTTCAACACCGAGGTCGGTGCCGGGACGCTGAACCCGGCGACGATCCTGCGCGTGCTCGGTCCCGAGCCGTGGCGGGTCGCCTATGTCGAGCCGAGTGTCCGGCCCGACGACGCCCGGTACGGCGAGAACCCGAACCGGCTGCAGACGCACACCCAGTTCCAGGTGGTGCTCAAGCCGGACCCGGGCAACCCGCAGGAGCTGTTCCTGGACAGCCTGACCGCGCTCGGGGTCGACATCCACGCGCACGACGTCCGGTTCGTCGAGGACAACTGGGCGAACCCGGCGACGGGGTCCTGGGGGCTCGGCTGGGAGGTGTGGCTGGACGGGCTGGAGATCACTCAGTTCACCTACTTCCAGCAGGCCGGCGGGATGACGCTGGACCCGGTGTCGGTGGAGATCACCTACGGCATCGAGCGGATCATGATGGCGCTGCAGGGTGTCTCGCACTTCAAGGACATCGCCTACGCGCCCGGCATCTCGTACGGCGAGGCCTTCGGCCAGGCCGAGTACGAGATGAGCCGGTACTACCTGGACGACGCCGACGTGGAGTCGCAGAAGCGGCTCTTCGAGGAGTACGCGAACGAGGCCCGCCGCCTGCTCGACCTGCGGCTGCCGGTGCCCGCGCACATCCAGGTGCTGCGCTGCTCGCACACCTTCAACGTCCTCGACGCCCGCGGTGCGGTCAGCACGACGGAGCGCGCCAAGGCGTTCTCCCGGATGCGCACGCTGGCCCGCGAGGTGGCCCAGCTCTGGGCAGAGCGTCGTACCGAGCTGGAGCACCCGCTCGGCCTCGCCGAGCTGCCGCCGGCCGCTCCCGTGCCGACGACGTTCCCGGTGGCCAGTGGCACTCGCCAGCTGACCTTCGAGATCGGTACCGAGGAGATGCCGCCGTCGGAGGTCACCAAGACCGCCGCGGCCGTCAAGGCCGCGCTGACCGAGAAGCTGGGCGCGACCCGGCTCGGCCACGGCGCCATCACGGTCTACGCGACCCCGCGCCGCGTCGTCGCCTTCGTCGCCGAGGTGCAGGCCGGTGAGCCGGACGCCGAGCGTATCAACCGCGGCCCGAAGAAGGTCGCCGCGTACGACGCCGACGGCAACGTGACCAAGGCCGCTGCCGGGTTCGCCCGCGGTCAGGGCGTCGAGGTCAGCGAGCTGCACACCCTGGACGTCGACGGCGTCGAGTACGTCGCCGTCACCAAGCCGGACCCGGGTCGCGGCGCGGCCGAGGTGCTGAGCGGCGTCCTGAGCGAGATCGTCGCCGGACTGCGCTCGGACAAGAACATGCGCTGGAACGACGCCAAGCTGTCCTTCACCCGGCCGGTCCGCTGGCTGGTGGCCCTGCTCGGTGACGAGATCGTGCCGGTCTCCGTGTCGTCGCTGACCGCCGGCCGCACCACGCGCGTGCACCGGACCGCGGCCCAGCCGAAGGTGGAGATCGCGTCCGCCGAGGGCTACCTGGACCTGCTCCGGATCCACGGCATCGAGGCCGACCCGGCTCGCCGCCGCCAGCTGATCGTCGAGACCTCCGAGCGGCTCGCCGCCGAGGTCACCGGGAGCATCGACTTCGCGGCCGAGTCCGCGCTGCTCGACCAGATCGTCAACCTGGTCGAGGAGCCGACGCCGATCCTGGGCAACTTCTCGGCCGACTACCTGGAGCTGCCGCCGCAGATCCTCACCACGGTGATGCGCAAGCACCAGCGCTACCTGCCGGTCCGCGGCGCCGACGGCGAACTCCTGCCGCACTTCGTGGCCGTCGCGAACGGTTCGGTCAACGAGGCGACCGTCCGCAACGGCAACGAGGGCGTACTGCGCGCTCGCTACGAGGACGCCGCCTTCTTCTGGCGGGCCGACCTCGAGACGCCGCTGGCCGACATGAAGGCCGAGCTCGACAAGCTCGCCTTCGAGGAGAAGCTGGGCTCGATGGCCGACCGCGCCGGTCGCATCGGCCGGATCGCACTCGCGCTGGCCCCGGTGGCTGGTGTCTCGGGCGACGACTTGGCGACGCTGACCCGGGCGGCTGAGCTGGCGAAGTTCGACCTCGGTTCGCAGATGGTGGTCGAGCTGACTTCGCTCGCCGGGACGATGGCTCGCGAGTACGCGCGCCGTGCCGGCGAGACCGAGGCAGTCGCGCAGGCGCTCTTCGACATGGAGCTCCCGCGCTCGGCCGGAGACCCGGTCCCGTCCACGACTCCGGGTGCGCTGCTGGCCCTCGCGGACCGCTTCGACCTGCTGGCCGGTCTGTTCGGCATCGGCGCGAAGCCCACCGGTAGCTCGGATCCGTTCGCGCTGCGTCGTGCAGCGGGTGGTGTGGTCGCGATCCTGCGCGAGCACCCGTCGCTGCGCGCGATCACCCTGTCGACCGGCCTCCAGGCCGCCGCGGCGGAGATCGGCGCCCAGGGCATCGCCGTACCGGCTTCTTCACTGGAAGAGGTCGTCGAGTTCACCGTCCGTCGCTACGAGCAGCAGCTCATCGACCGCGGCGACGACCACCTCCAGGTAGCCGCCGTCCTCCCGCTGGCCACTGCCCCGGCAGTCGCCGACGAAACCCTGGCCAGCCTCAAGGACCTCGTCGGCAGCGCCGACTTCGCCCAACTGGTCGCCGTCCTGCAGCGAGTGCGCCGCATCGTCCCCGAGGGCACGGAAGCGTCGTACGACGCCTCCAAACTGACCGAGCCCGCCGAGGTCGTCCTGCACGAAGCCGTCCAGAAGGTAGGCCAAGCGCCCACCGCCCTCGGCGACTTCGTCCCCGCCGCCTCGATCCTCGTCGACCCCGTCACCAACTTCTTCGAAGAGATCCTGGTGATGGCCGAAGACCCCGAGGTCAAAGCAGCCCGCCTAGGCCTCCTGGCCACCATCGGCACCCTCGCCGCCCCAGTCCTCGACTGGCAAGCCCTAGGCACCTCCCTAACCCCCACCGAGTAACCACCCCCACCCGCGCCCTCCACCGGGCGCGGGTGGTCCTCGCCCACCCCGCAACCACGCGATCCGCCCCGGCCCCGCCCCGCCCCGCCCCGCGGCCATTTCAGGGGATATCCCCGCAGTTTGACGGTTCTCCCCTGAAAATTTGAGGGGAGAACCGTCGACTTGAGGGGGTATCCGTTCAAATGCACGTCTGTCGATCACGGCTCCGCGGCATCAGGTGGTGAAGCGCCGCAAGGCTCACGTGCGGTGTTCGTGCTCCAGCCGATCGGCGTGGCGGGTGTTGGCGTGACACCAGGCCTCGACCATCGACGGTCCGCCATGGCCTTCGTCTTCGACGACGATCAACTCGCTACCTCACCGTCCCGCGCGGAGGTGGCCCACCCCATGCACGTTAGTCGGTAACTTTTCGTCGCCTGGACCCGAAAAACTACCGGCTAACGCACCTCAGCGACGAGCAACCACCGTGTACGCGGTCGGCCGCGGGGGGAGCCGGACCGCGCGGCATCTGATGGGTTCCCCCAGCAGCTTGTGGGTTTTGCACCCTCATGCGGGTGCAGAACCCACAACGGCACGGGTTAACCCATCAGATGGTGATGGGGGCGACCTGGAGAAAGGCCGTCGATCTGGCCGCTGAGCGGGTCGCGCGTGGGTGGGGATCGGGTGCACGGGTGGGGTCAACCGCGTGCGGTTAGGTCGGGAGGGTTAGGTGGGGGATCAGGCGGTTGGCTATGACGCGGTAGCCGTCGGGGCCTGGGTGTAGGCCGTCGGTGTACAACTCGCGGGCTTCAGCGGAGGTGAGGATGGTGCGGCCGTCGATGACTTGTACGGCGGGATCGACGCGGGCGCCGCGTTCCACGCAGTCTCGGACGTCGTCCAAAGTCAACCCGACTGCGTTGCGTTCGCCTTCGCGGTCGGGGACCACCAAGGGGGTGATGACGACGATGGGGGTGGAGGGATGGCCGTCGCGGATTGTGGTGACGAAGGACTCGACTTGGCTTGGGAGGGTGCGGCCGCTGTAGGTGGCGCCGCCGTAGATGTTGACGCCGAGGCAGAGGGAGATGAGGCGGGCTGGGGTGGCTCGTATGGTTCGGGCGACGACTGGGTCGAGGTGGCATTCGCCGGAGAGGCCTAGGCAGGTCAGGTGCCAGCCGTGGTGGCGGGCGACCAGGGCGGGCCAGGTTTCGGAGGGGCCGGCGGCACCGCCGGCTTGCGTGATGGAGCTGCCGTAGGTGGTCCAGCGCGGGCCGGTGACCGCGAGCGGTTCGGCCGGAGCGTCGAAGGCGAGACCGCGCAGCGCGACCCGCCCGAGTTGCGGCAGCCAGACCTCCACGGTTGCCGGGGCGCCGGGCAATGAAACGACCAGCTCCTGCTCACCCTCAGCGACCTCACACCGGCGGTGCAGCGAGCCGTCCACCAGTACGTCGAGTGGGGCGACCCGCTTCGCGATGCCTCGGGCCGCGCGCAGTTCGAGCCGGAGCGAGGTCGCCGCCGTACTCCAGCGGCCGTGGACTCCGGCTGGCGTTGCTGCGCGTTCCCACAGGCGTTGGCCGGGGCGGGCGGGGTCGCCGGTCCACTCCGTCAGGGTGGGGTCTTGGCCGCGCGGGTCCAGACGCCAGTACGTCGTCCAGCCGTCGGAGGTGGTCTCGGCGTACTGGTACCCGCTCCATAAAGACTCCGTCACGCGCCCGCCCTCCGGATAGCCTGCAGTCGAGACGCACAGCTTATGAGGAGGCACAATGCCGGTCAGCGCTGCCGAGATCGCCGATCGTTCGCGGGGGATCGCGCCGTCGCTGCACGAGTACCTGCCGCCGACACCGCTCCTGCCGTTCCATGGCTTCAGCGCGGACCTCGGTGTCGAGGTGCTGGCCAAGTGCGAACACCTTCAGCGGACCGGTTCGTTCAAGGCGCGCGGTGCGCTGGCGAAGATCCTCACGCTGACGGACGACGAACGGGAAGCCGGCGTGGTCACGGCGTCCTCCGGCAACCACGGTCTCGGGGTCGCCAACGCGCTCGCACTCCTGGGTGGGCGCGCGATCGTCTACCTCCCGGAGAACGCGTCGAGCAGCAAGGTCGCCGCGCTGCAAAGGCTCGGCGCCGAACTGCGGGCCGAGGGCAACGACACCGGCGCCCAGGAGCTCAAGGCACGCGCCTATGCGGACGAACACGGCCTGACCTACGTCTCGCCGTACAACGACGCGGATGTCATCGCCGGCCAAGGCACGATCGGCGTTGAGCTGGTCAAGCAGCTAAAGGGTGAGCACCTCGATGGCGTCGTGGTTGCGGTCGGCGGCGGCGGTTTGATCAGCGGAGTCGCCGCGGTGCTCAAGCAGCAACTCCCCGGCATCAAGGTGTACGGCGTTTCGCCGACCGCCGATGCCGCGATGGCCGAGTCGGTGCGCGCGGGCAAGATCATCCCGGTCGATGCCGCGCCGACGTTGTCCGACGGTACGGCGGGCAGTGTCGAACCGGGGTCGATCACCTTCGACCTGTGCCGGGAGCTGGTCGACGAGTGGATCCTGGTCGACGAGCCGGCGATTCGCGACGCGCTGCGGGCGGTCATCGACACCGAGCACCATCTGATCGAGGGTTCCGCTGCGATGGCGTTCGCGGCGGCCCGGACGCTGACCGCGGGTCGGGTGGCGGTGGTCTCGTGCGGGGCCAACATCTCGGCGAAGACGCTGGCCGAGGTGCTGCGTTGAGGGAGCTGGTCATCCTCGGTACCGGAAGTCAGGTGCCGTCGCGGGAACGCACCCAGAACGGATACTTCCTGCGCTGGGACGAGGACGGGTTCCTGTTCGATCCGGGGGAGGGAACCCAACGACAGATGCTGTACGCCGGGGTCGCGGCCGGCGCGATCACGCGACTCTGCATCACCCATTTCCACGGCGACCACTGTCTCGGCGTACCGGGAATCGTCCAGCGACTCTCACTGGACGACGTACCGCATGCTGTTCGGGCGCACTACCCGGCGTCCGGGCAGGAGTACTTCAACCGCCTCCGGTACGCCGCTTCGTTCTACGAGCGGGCGGAGTTGCTGGAGGAGCCGGTCGAGGAGGACGGTCTGCTGGCCGTCGGCCCGTTCGGTCAGTTGTGGGCGCGGCGGTTGGAGCACTCGCTCGAGTCGTTCGGGTACCAGCTGATCGAGCCCGACGGACGTCGCATGCTGCCCGACCAGCTCAAGGCTTTTGGCGTCGCGGGACCCGACATCGCCCGACTTCAACACGCCGGCTCGATCGTGGTCGACGGCCGGACGGTGGACCTCGATCAGGTCAGCGAACCCCGGCGCGGCCAGCGTTTCGCGTTCATCATGGACACCCGCCTCTGCGCGAACGTGCTCGCCCTTGCCGACCAGGCCGACCTGCTCGTCATCGAGTCGACCTACCTGTCGGCCGAAGCCGACCTCGCCCGCCGCTTCGGCCACCTCACCGCCCGTCAGGCCGCCAGAGTCGCCGAGGAATCCGGCGTCCGCAAACTCGTCCTCACCCACTTCTCCCAGCGCTACCTGGAACCCGAACGCTTCCACGAAGAAGCCGCCGCCGAGTTCTCCGGCGAGATCGTCGTAGCCTCCGACCTCTCCCGCACCCCCGTCCCCACCCGCCGCTAACGTCCGAAGAAGCGGAGGCGGGCTCTCCGGTCGTTCGGACGTTAGCGCAGTGCTTGTCGTAACGTCCGAAGAAGCGGAGGCGGGCTCTCCGGTCGTTCGGACGTTGGCGCAGTGCTTGTCGTAACGTCCGAAGTACCGGAGGCGGGCTCTCCGGTCGTTCGGACGTTAGCGCGGCGCTTGTCGTAGCGTCCGAAGAAGCGGAGGCGGGCTCTCCGGTCGTTCGGACGTTAGGTGGGGGAAGGGTTGTCGGCGAGGAAGTCGTCGATGAGGGTGTTGACCTCGGTGGGGGATTCGAGGGCGGCCAGGTGGGCGGACTGTTCCAGTACGACGAAGCGCGCGCCGGGGATGGAGTCGGCCATGGCTTCGGTCTCGGCGACCGGGAAGGTGGCGTCCTCGGCGCCGGCCACGACGAGGACCGGGGTGCGGATCTGGCCGAAGAGGGTGCGCTGGTCTGGGCGTCGCGGGACGACGCTGGTGACGGCGTGCATGCCCGACTTCACGTTCACCTGTTGAGCCAATTGCTTGACCGTGGCAACGACTTCGGGCTTCTCATGCTTGGCCGTCGGACCGAGGAATGCATCGACCACCGGACCGACCAGCGGCCCACGAATCCCGCCGAGCAAACGAGCGGCACCGGTCAGTACGCCGTACTCGAGTTTCTGGCGAGTGTTGGACGGTGACGCGGTCGCATTCATCAACACAGCAAGGCCGATCCGGTCCGGATGCATCGCGGCGAACGTGCCGCCGATCATCCCGCCCCAACTGTTGCCGATGACATGGACCTTGTCGATGCCCAGGGCATCGATGATCGCGCGGACGACCTCCGCACACTGCTCGAAGCTGAACGGTCCCGCCAGATCCGAACTACCTCCGTGCCCCGGCGGATCCACCAGTACCACCTGATAGCGATCCATGAAATGCGCCGCCTGCCCGGCCCACAAGGTGCCGTCCATCAGCAGGCTCGGCCAGAACAGCATCGCTTCCCCGGAACCCCCGATCCGCAACCGGATCCGGCCCAGCACTGTCTCGACGTACCGATCCTCGACCCCGGTCAGCGACATGACCGCACGCTACCGCCGATGCCCGCCCACGTCACCGGGGACCGGTCCCGAGACCCTCTCGGTACGTTGCCGTCATGATCCGAGCCGTCGGTCTGCTGGCTGTCGTGGGTGCTTTGAGTGCCTGCGGTACGACGGTGCTGCCGCAGGCCGTGCCAACGCCTCCTCCCTCGGCGCAGGAGGCTGAGCCTTGTCGGCTGGTCAGCCCGGAGGTGCTGGAGACGCATCACCTCGAACAGTCGAGCGACTACCGGGGTGAGACCACCAGCAACTGTGTCTGGAGCTCGGCCGACAACTTCTCGATCATGGTGTTGATCGGGTGGAGCCCGAGCGCCGTGACCGACTTTCACCAGATCTTCTCCGAGCCGGTCGACGCGGGCGTCGTGATCGACGGCGTCAACGTCGTTGTGAGCAAGAGCAAACGGAACCCGACGTGTGGCACCTTCTTCTCCGTAGCGCGGAGGACGGTCGTCGAGGTGGCGGTGGGTTATCCGGCACCGGCGTCGGCGAGCGCCGCGTGTACTCAGGCGAAGGCCGTCACGGCCGGCACGATCCGGAAGCTTCGCGAACAGCAGATGCTCTAGGACACTGCCGCTTTAGGACACTGCGGCGGTCAACCGAGCGGTCAAGTCGCGGACGTGGGCGACGAGTTCAGGCGGGGACTGGATCTCGAAGCGGTGGCCGAGGAGGCCGACGTACAGGGCTAGTTCGTCGAGGGAGTTGGAGCCGGCCTCGACCGTTGTCGTGGTGGCGGTGAGTGCGGTGACGGTGGCGACGTTGGGGCCTAGCTGGTCGGCGACGACTTCGGCGGGAGCGTGGATGAGGAAGCGTGCCTGGTAGCGGTAGGCGGCGCGCTCGGCCTTCTGCTCGGGGACTTCGCGCGGTGTGAAGCGCGGACCGGTGGGGACGATCGGGACGAGGCGGTCCAGGCGGAACGTCCGCCAGTCGGTGCGGTCTAGGTCCCACGCGATCAGATACCAGCGGCGCCCGGTGTTGACCAGTCGATGCGGCTCCGTCGTACGGCGGGCGGCCGTGCCGTCGTGGTTGCGATAGTCGAACCGCATCCGCTGGTGATCGCGGCAGGCCTCGGCGACCGCCAGCAGTACGTCCGGCTGTACGGCGGGTGCTCCGGACGGGGTGACCGCGACGGCCTGGAGCAGCTTCACCCGGTGCCGGAGTCGCGAGGGCAGGACCTGCTCGAGCTTGGTCAGCGCGCGGACCGACGACTCCTCGATGCCGGCTACCGTGCCTCCGGCTGCGGCTCGGAGGCCGACTGCGACGGCGATGGCCTCGTCGTCGTCCAGGAGCAGCGGTGGCAGCGAGGCCCCGGCGCCCAGGCGATAGCCGGCCACACCCGGTACGGCGTCCACCGGGTAGCCGAGGTTGCGCAGCTTGTCGACGTCACGGCGGATCGTTCGGGGGCCGACACCGAGCTCGGCGGCCAGCGCCGTACCGCTCCAGTCTCTCGGTGACTGGAGGAGTGAGAGCAGTTTGAGGAGTCGTGCGGAGGTTTCCAGCATGGTCGGAATTCTTCCGGTTCCCTAGGACAGAAGCTGTCCTAACTGGCTGGAAGAGTACAGGACATGACGACGATCAAGCCCTTCCGCATCGAAATCCCGCAGACCGAACTCGACGATCTGGCGGCGAAGCTGGCCGCCACCCGGCTCCCCGCTCCGCTGCCCGGTGACGGCTGGGACACCGGCGTACCGGTGGCCTATCTGGCCGAGCTGGTCGACTACTGGCGGACGAAGTACGACTGGCGGGCCGCGGAGGCCGAGCTGAACGCGTACCCGCAGTACACGACCGAGATCGAGGGCCAGCAGATCCACTTCCTGCACGTGACCTCGGCCGAGCCGGATGCGCTGCCGTTGCTGCTGACGCACGGGTGGCCGGGGTCGGTGGTCGAGTTCCTCGACGTGATCGGACCGCTGACCGACCCGGTCGCGCACGGCGGTGACGCGGCGGATGCCTTCCATGTGGTGATCCCGTCGCTGCCCGGGTTCGGGTTCTCGGGCCCGGTCTCCGAGGGTGGCTGGACGGCTGACCGGATCGGCCGGGTCTGGGCCGAGCTGATGAACCGGCTGGGTTACGAGAAGTACGGCGTCCAGGGTGGCGACATCGGCGGCTCGGTGTCACCCGGGGTCGCGCGGGCGGCGCGGGATCGGGTGGTCGGCGTGCACACCAATGGCGGGCCGGGCCCGATCCCGCGGTTGCCGCTGGCCGAGGACGAGCTGCGCAGCCTGACCGAGCTGGAGCAGGACCGGGTCGCGCGGATCGGAAGATTCATGCAGGAGGAGTTCGGCTACATCGCGATCCAGTCGACCCGGCCGCAGACGCTCGGCTACGGCCTGGTCGATTCGCCGGCCGGGCAGCTGGCCTGGATCCTGGACAAGTTCCGTGCCTGGACCCATCCGGCCGACACGCTGCCCGACGAGATCATCGGCAAGGACCGGCTGCTCACGAACGTCATGCTCTACTGGCTGACCGGTACGGCGAGTTCCGCGGCGTACGTCGGTTATGTGCAAGGACAGCCGTGGGGCTCGGCGCGCGAGAACACCGGCGTCCCGACCGCTGTCCTGGCCTTCGCGCACGACGTACCGATCCGCCGGTATGTCGAGCAGGAGAACACGGTCACCCGGTGGAACGACATCGACCGTGGCGGTCACTTCGCGGCGCTCGAGGAGCCCGAGCTGCTGGTGACCGACGTCCGCGAGTTCTTCAGCGACCTGCGTTAGTCGAAATCGGTCGAGGTGGACAGGTGTGCCCAGGCGGCTGTCTCCTCGGCCCGCTCGCGGGAACCCTGCTCGGCGCGGGTGAGTGCGTCCGTGCCGAGCAGCAACCGCAGCGGCGGCTCGTCCAGCGCGACCACCTGGAGGATTGCCTGGGCGGCCTTCGTGGGGTCGCCGGCCTGTTTGCCGTCCGCCTCGACGCGGTAGCGGTTCATGGCGCCCACGGTTTCGTCGTAGTCGGCGTGAGTGGGGGAGATGGTCATCGAGGAGCCACCCCAGTCGGTGCGGAAGGCGCCGGGCTCGACGATGGTCACCTTGACGCCGAAGGGTTTGACCTCGTTGATCAGCACCTCGGAGAACCCTTCGACGGCGAACTTCGCGGTCTGGTAGGCGCCCATCCCCGGCGTCCCGCCGACCCGGCCGCCGATCGACGAGAACTGCAGGAAGTGGCCGTGCCGCTGCTCCCGGAAGACCGGTAGCGCGGCCTTGGTCACGTTCACTACGCCGAAGAGGTTGGTCTCCACCTGGGCGCGGAAGTCGTCGTCCGGTGTCTCTTCGATCGGCGCACTGTTTGCGTACCCGGCGTTGTTCGCCACCACATCGAGTGCGCCGAACTCGTCCACAGCAGTCTGTACGGCGGCCCGCGCGGCCTCCGCGTTCGTGACGTCCAACGCCACTGCCCGCACCTGATCGCCGTACTTCGTGACCAGGTCGGCGAGCTGTTCCGGCGTCCGCGCGGTGGCGACGACTCGGTCGCCGGCGGACAGTACGGCCTCAGCCAGTGCGCGTCCGAGGCCGCGGGAACTACCGGTGATCAACCACACCTTGCTCATTGTCGGTCCTAACTAACCAAACGGTTGGATACATCTCAAGCTAACCTTGTCGCTCCCCAGAAAGCAACCAACCGGTTGGTTGTATGCTGGCGGGTATGCAACAGCGGAACGCCGATCGGACCCGGAGCAAGATCCTGGCCGCGGCCACGGAGGAGTTCGCCGAGCGCGGGATCGCCGGGGCCCGGGTGCAGCGGATCGCCGAAGTGGCCGGATGCAACAAGGCCATGCTCTACGCGTATTTCGGCAACAAGGACGGGCTGTTCGACGCGGTGTTCAGTGCGTCCGTCGAGGAGTATCTGGCGGTGGTCGGCTTCGATACCGCGGATCTGCCTGCGTATGCCGGTCGGCTGTTCGACTACTTCGAGGACAACCCGGCGCGGCTCCGGCTGACGAGCTGGTACCGGTTGGAGCGACCGGACGGGCAACCACTCGAGGCGATCATCGCGGTGAACCAGACCCGGCTCGACGAGCTCGATCGCGCGCAGCGTCGGCGTACCGTCCCGAAGCAGTTTTCGTCGGTCAGCCTGTTGTCGCTGATCCAGGCGATTGCGACCAATTGGTCGTCGATGACACCTGAGTACGGCGCCGCGGCGCCGAGCCGGGCGGTGCGGCGCCGGGCCGTGGTGAGCGCGGTGGAGAAGATTCTCAGCTGATTCATTGGTTGACCCGAGACTGTTCTCAGATCCGCGAGCTCTACTCGTACCAGAAGGAACTGGGCTGAGGAGGGCAACGGCGATGAGTGACGGTGCAGGACAGCAGGACGACAAGCAGGCAGAGGGACCCCAGCCAGGCCAGGGCCCGAGCCCCGAGTGGAACGGGCCGCAGGCACAGGAGGGACCCAAGCAGGCGATCCCGCTGCCGCCCGGACCGCAGTACCAGCAGCCGGTCCAGAACGAGCCGCTGCCGAACCAGCCGGTCCAGAACCAGCCGGACCCGAACCAGCCGGTGCACAACCAGGGTTGGCAGAACCCGGGCTGGCAGTTGCCGGGGGCACCTGTTCAGGGTCAGGCGCCGCAGCAGGGACCGTACTACCCGCAGCCGATGCAGCACCCGCAGCAGGCTCAGGTCCCGGCCCCGTACGGCGGCTGGCACGGTGGTGGTGGCTACCCGCCGGTCCCTGGCCAGGTCATCGGTTCCGGGCCGGCTCAGCCGCCGAAGCGCAAGAAGCGCCGGCTGCTCGCAGCCGGTGCGATGAGCATCGCGGCCCTCCTGGTCGCCGGATCGGTTGCCTGGGGCATCGATCAGCACGTGGGCAACCCGCAGGGCTCGCAGTTGTCGCAGTCGCAGTTCGACCCGGCCGCGGTCGCGTCGAAGGTGTCGCCCGGTCTGGTGAACATCAACACCGTGCTCGGGCTGGAGAACGCCAAGGCCGCCGGTACCGGCATCGTGCTCACCTCGGACGGCGTGATCCTGACCAACCACCACGTCATCGAGGGTGCGACGTCGATCAGCGTGACCGACGTGGGCAACGGCAAGACGTACGTGGCCACCGTCGTCGGGTACGACGAGAACCACGACATCGCCGTACTGAAGCTGAAGGACGCGTCCGGGCTGCAGACCGCGAAGATCGGCGACTCCGACAACGTGAAGGTCGGCGACCAGGTGGTCGGTATCGGCAACGCGGGCGGCAAGGGCGGTACGCCGACCTACGCGGCCGGCAAGATCACCGCGGTGGACCAGGCGATCACCGCGACCGACCAGAACGGCCAGGACCCGGAGAACCTGACGAACCTCCTGCAGACCGACGCGAACATCCAGGCCGGCCAGTCCGGTGGACCGCTCGCGAACGCCAACGGTGAAGTGGTCGGGATGGACACCGCCGGCAACAACGGCGGCAGCGGCGGCGGTCAGTACCCGGGTCAGACGGCGGCCGGTGGCTCCAACTCCAACCTGCACCTCGCCGCTGACGGCGACGGTCTCCCGCCCGGCTACGGTGACGGCCAGGGCTTCCCGCAGGACCCGTACGGCGGTCAGGGCCAAGGCCAGGGCGGTCAGGGACAAGGTCAGAGCGCCGGCCCGCAGGGCTACGCGATCCCGATCAACGAGGCGATGGACATCGCCAAGCAGATCGAGTCCGGCCAGGAGACCGCGGACATCCACATCGGGGCCGACCCGCTGCTGGGCGTCTCCATCCTCCCGAACGCCGGCGTCCAGGGCGCCGCGATCCAGGACGTGATCCCGCAGGGCAAGGCCGACGAGGCCGGCATCACCGCAGGCGACGTCATCACCTCCTTCGACGGCAAGCCGGTCACCGACCCCGACACGCTGTCCCAGCTGCTCGACCAGCACCACCCCGGCGACAAGGTCGAGGTCGTCTGGACCGACCAGCAGGGCCAGTCACACAAAGCCACCATCGAACTGATCACCGGCCCCGTCCGCTGATCCTGAAACCGGGTCCGCTGAGAGCGTCACCCCCTCGCTCCAGCGGACCCCACCGGGCCCGGCGCGCCACCTCCTCCCCCAGGCGCCCCGGGCCCGTTTCATGTCCCCACCCACCTTGAGCACCCCTCAACCACGATCGCCCCTCCGAAACGGTTGATGGGTGCACAAAGTGAGCTGCTCGCGCCACTTTGAGCACCGTTCAACCATGTGGGGCGCGCGGATGTGGTTGGTGGGTGCTCAAGGTGCGATCTCGTGCCCAAGGTGTGGGTCGGCGGGTTGGGCGGCTGGTGGACTTTGAGCACGGTTCAACCATGAATGGGCCGCTGAAATGGTTGGTGGGTGCACAAGGTGAGCCGTCCGCGCCACTTTGAGCACGGCTCGACCATGGGGGGCGCGCGGAGGTGGTTGGTGGGTGCACAAGG
The DNA here is from genome assembly GCF_042882005.1 of Kribbella sp. NPDC058245. NCBI lineage: Bacteria > Bacillati > Actinomycetota > Actinomycetes > Propionibacteriales > Kribbellaceae > Kribbella > Kribbella sp. NPDC058245. Next base: position 27,490 of record NZ_JBHVWY010000015.1, on the reverse strand, counting down.
TGCGGGGCGTGCACGAGGAGTGGCGGCCTGAGCTTTGAGGGGCGGTCGCCCAGGGGTGACTTTGGGCACGGTTCGACCGGTGGGGGCGCTTGGAAGTGGTTGGTGCGTGCTCAAGGTGGGAGCGGGGTGGTGAACGGGCGTTTACTCTGGTGGGGTGAGGGCGCGGGCGGTACTGGGGGTTCTGGGGTCTTGTGGCGTACTGGTTTCGGTCAGTCAGACGATCGTGGTGCCGTTGCTGCCACTGATGCCGGGGATCACCGGGAGTCCAGCCGCTGACGTCAGTTGGTTGCTGACGGTGACCCTGCTGACCGGTGCGGTGTTCACGCCGCTGCTCGGCCGGGCGGGTGACATGTACGGGAAGCGCCTGGTGCTGTTGATCGCGCTCGGCTCGATGGTGATCGGGTCGCTGTTCTGCGCGATGAGTTCCGCGCTGCCCGTGTTGATCGTCGGTCGCGCGTTCCAGGGGGCCGCGATTGCCGTCGTACCGCTGGGAATCAGCATCCTGCGCGACGAGCTACCGGCGCGAAGGGTCATCCCCGCGATCGCGTTGATGAGCTCGACCCTTGGTGTCGGCGCCGCGTTCGGCATTCCGGCCGCGACGCTCGTGGTCGAGTACTTCAACTGGCACGCGATGTTCTGGATCTGTGTCGGCCTCGGCGTGCTCGACATCATCCTCGTCGTCCTGGTCGTCCCCGAGTCGGTCGTGCGGACCAGCGGTCGCTTCGACGTACTGGGTGCACTAGGCCTCGCGGCGTTCCTCGTCTGCCTGCTGCTTGCAGTCTCGAAGGCCCGCGAGTGGGGCGCCGGCCCGACGATCGCGCTCTCCGTCGCAGCGGTAGCCGTCGTGCCGCTGTGGGTCTGGTACGAACTCAAAACCGTCAGCCCGCTCGTCGACCTCCGGGTCTCGGCGCGCCCCGCGGTGCTGTTCACCAACCTCAGCGCACTGCTGATCGGCTTCGCCTTCTACGCGAACTCGTTGTCGACCGCGCAACTCGTGCAGGAGCCGACCTGGACCGGATACGGGCTCGGGGCATCGATCGTGGTCAGCGGCCTCTGCCTGTTGCCGGGCGGCGTCGCGATGGTGCTGCTTTCCCCGGTATCCGGCCGAATTTCGGCCTCCCGCGGTCCGCGCTTCAGCCTCGCGATCGCTTCGGTCCTGATGGCCGTCGGGTACGTCGTTCGCCTGTTCACCAGCCATTCGATCGCCGGAATCGTGATCGGCGCGACCGTGGTGGCAGCCGGTACGGCGATCGCGTATTCGGCACTCCCGGCCTTGATCATGCATGCTGTGCCCGTGACCGAGACGGCGGCGGCCAACGGCCTCAACACCCTGATGCGCACAGTCGGTACGGCGATCTGCAGCACGATCGTCGCGACCGTACTCACCACCGTGACCGTGACGGACGGCGGACGGGTCGCTCCGGCCCTGTCGGCGTACCTGATCGTGTTCGCGATCGCCGGCGTGGCCGCGGCGGTCGCGGCTGGGCTCGCCTTCCTGATCCCACGCAGCTTGATCCCGGCCCGCAGGTCGGCGGCAGCGTCATGATCGACCCAGGCCGTACGGCGATCCTCCGGGCCGCCCGGCGTGCTTTCGCGCTGCAGCCGTACGCCGCGGTCACGTTGCGCGGGATCGCGGGCGAGGCGAACGTGAGCGCCGCCCTGATCGTGAAGCACTTCGGCAGCAAGGAAGCGCTCTTCGAACGCGTCGCGGACTTCAGTGAGGCGGCCGAATTGTTGCTCGATGCACCGGATGCCGAACTCGGCGCCCACATCGTCCGGACCCTGGTCACCTATCGCCGGGACAACGGCCTGGACCTGCTGCTCCGCGTGGTCTTCGCGGCCGGTGGCGGCGATGAACGCGCCCTGATCCGCGAGCACTTCCGCGACCAGGTGACCCGCGCCTTCACCGACCGCCTGACCGGTCCGGACGCCGACCTCCGGGCGGAGCTGATCACCGCGCAACTGCTCGGCCTCAGCGCCGCGATGGCGATCGAGCGCACCGGCCCGGCCGCCACCGCCGACGCCGAGCGGATCGTCGAGCTGTACTCCCCGGCGATCCAGGCCCTGATCAACTAGCGTCCGAAAACACGCCGACCACGCGCGCGGAACCTTCGGACGTCAGGCCCCTGCTCGGGCGAACAGTGCGTGACGACAGGCCGAACAGCACCCACCGTCCCCGATCCCGGGGTTAATATCGGCGGCGAATACAAATGCCAACGCACTGGAGCGACCTGTCGTGCCGATTCCCCGTCCGTTCCCCGCGGTCGTCGTACTGGCCGTCGTCGGTGCGGGCGTGGCCGTGGCGGTCTGGCGGCCGTGGGAAGACACTGCGGCCGCGACCAGTTCGTCGCAGGAGATCACCGTCTCACGCAGCCAGTGCGGCCAGGGCTGGAGCGGCGCGCAGACCGGGCGGCAGCAGCTGATCCTGCACAACACCGGCGATGCGTCAGCCGAGGTCGATCTGGTCGAGCTCGGCAGCAACAAGGTGTACGGCGAGGTGGAGGGCCTCGGCCCGAACACGATGGCGCCGATGGACGTCCAGCTCGGCGCCGGCAAGTACGCGATCCGCTGCCTGATCGAGGACACCAGCGTGATCACCGGTCCGGCCGTGACGATCACAGGTGACGCGCCGGGCGGACCGGCCGCAACAGCCGTGACCAAGAACGAGATGCTCCCGCTGGTGAAGCAGTACGAGGCCGCGGTGGCGTCCGGAGTCGCCGACCTGATCGTCAAGACCGAGAAGCTGCGGTCCGACATCGACACCGGCAATCTCGTTGCCGCCCGCAACGACTGGCTGGCGGCCCACCTGACCTACAACTCGCTCGGTGCGGCGTACGACGCGTTCGGTGACTTCGCGGACAAGATCGACGGATCTGGTGGATTCCACCCGCTGGAGAAGGGCCTGTGGCACAAAGCGTCCGCGGCCTCGCTGAAGCCGATCGCGGCCCAGCTCGTCGTCGACGTTCACGGCCTGCAGAAGGATCTGCCCAACGAGCAGGTCGATCCGAACGACCTCGGCCTGCGCGCCCACGAGATCATGGAGAACGCGCTCCAGTTCGAGCTGACCGGCGAGAACGACCAAGGCAGCGGTACGTCGCTCGCGACCGCGCTGGCCAACTTGGACGGTACGGCGAAGGTGCTGGCGATCCTGGACCCGGTCCTGAAACCGCGGTACCCGGAGCTGGCCGACGTACAGAAGTGGGAAGCGCGGACCCGCACCCTGCTCACAGCGCACAAGGCCACTCCGGTCGACAAACTGGATCGGACCACCCGCCGGCAGCTCAACGGCGCGGTCGGCGAACTGCTCGAGAAACTCGCCCCGGTGGCGGCGATCTGCGAAGTACGGAGAAGCTCGTGAGCGACGTCGGCCGCCGATCCTTCCTCCGCGGCGCGCTGGCCGGGGCCGGCGCGGCCGCCGTGGCTGGTGCGATCACGGCCAGCGAAGTCACGGCCGAGGCGGCGACCACGCCGTCGGTGCCGTTCCACGGCATTCACCAGGCGGGCATCACGACGGATCAGCAGAAGCAGGCGATCTTCGCGTCGTTCGACGTGATCGCGGCGAACAAGGCTGAGCTGACCGACCTGTTCAAGACCCTGACCGATCGGGCCCGTCTGCTCACCACAGGCGGCGCACTGCCGCCGCTGGGGATCACCGCGCCGCCGGCCGATTCCGGCGTACTGGGGCCTGACATGCCCGGGGATGACCTGACTGTCACAGTCGGTGTCGGGTCGTCGTTGTTCGACGATCGGTATGGACTGAAGGATCGCAAGCCGGCCAAGCTGAAGCCGATGACGGAGTTCCCCAATGACAGCCTTGATGCGAGCCTGTGTCACGGGGATCTGAGCCTGCAGTTGTGCGCGACCGAGACCGACACCGTGCTGCACGCGCTCCGGGACATCGCCCGGCATACGCGCGGCGCGATGCAACTGCGCTGGCGTCTCGACGGTTTCCTGAGTCCGCCGCGGCCGTCCGGTACGCCGCGCAACCTGATGGGTTTCAAGGACGGCACCGTCAAGCCTGTGCTGGATGATCACGACAAACTCGTCTGGGTCGGTCAGGGTGGCGGCGAGCCTGCGTGGACCGAGGGCGGCAGTTATCAGGTACTGCGGCAGATCCGGATGCTGGTCGAGTTCTGGGACCGGGTGTCGATCGGTGAGCAGGAGAACATGTTCGGCCGGCGCCGCGACTCGGGCGCACCGCTGGACGGCACCGCCGAGTTCGACACTCCGAACTATCCGGCCGATCCGACCGGCGGGGCGATTCCGCTGACCAGCCACATCCGGATGGCCAACCCGCGGACCGAGCAGACCGCGGCGAGTCAGTTCCTGCGCCGTGGCTACAACTACGACAAGGGCACCGACGCGGTCGGTGACCTGGATCTGGGACTGCTGTTCTGCTGCTATCAGCAGGACGTCGTCCGGCAGTTCGAGGCCGTGCAGACCCGGCTGATCGACGAGCCCCTCGTCGACTACATCCGGCCGGTCGGTGGCGGCTACTTCTTTGTGCTTCCCGGTGTACGGGACAGCAACGACCACCTCGGGCGGTCGTTGCTCGGATGATTCACTCAAGAGGAGAAATGGCAATGCGCACAAGACTTCGGGTGGCGGCCACGGCGGCCGTGGCCGCGTCGGGCTTGGTGCTTGCCGCCGGATGCTCCGGCGACACCCATCAGCTGAGCAACTCCGCCGCAACCTACTCAGTGGCCGAAGCCGCCGCCTGGAACCGGCCGGTCCCGACGAGTACGCCGATCAAGCACGTGGTGGTGATCTTCGGCGAGAACATCTCGTTCGACCACTACTTCGGCACCTACCCGTACGCGACCAACGAGAACGGGACGAAGTTCGTCGCGAGCCGGCACACGCCCAAGGTCAACGGGCTGAGCAAGAAGCTGCTGCTCGCGAACCCGAACGCCTACAACCCCAAGCGGCTGGCGCCGTCGCAGGCGCTGACCTGCGACCAGAACCACGCGTACGGGCCGGAGCAGAAGGCCGTCAACGGCGGCAAGATGGACAAGTTCGTCGAGAACACCGAGACCGACAAGTGCACCGGTCAGCCGGTGCTGTTCGGTGAGCCGGGTCTGGTGATGGACTACTACGACGGCAACACCGTCACCGCGATGTGGAACTACGCGCAGCACTACGCGCTCAGCGACAACTCGTTCGACACGGTCTATGGCCCGTCCACGCCGGGTGCGGTCAACCTGATCTCCGGGCAGACCCACGGCGTCCAGGCATTCGACCCGAAGACCGGCAAGCCGACCACGGACGCGTACGCCGTTCAGTCGCCGGACGCGAACGGGATCGGGACGATGACGAACGACCCGGACCCGTTCTACGACGACTGCTCGAACAAGAACGGTACGGCGACGAACAACCTGGCCGTCATGCACGGACAGAACATCGGCGACCTGCTGAACAAGCAGAAGGTCACCTGGGGCTGGTTCCAGGGTGGCTTCAAGCCGACCGGTACGGCGAACGGCAAGGCCGTCTGTGGTGCGACGCACCCGAACATCGGCGGTCTCTCGTCGACGGACTACAGCCCGCACCACGAGCCGTTCATGTACTACAAGTCGACGGCGAACCCGCAGCACCTGCCGCCGAGCTCGGTGGCCGCGATCGGCCGCACCGATCAGGCCAACCACCAGTACGACACCTCGGACTTCGACGCAGCCCTGGCGGCGAACAACCTGCCGGCGGTCAGCTTCCTGAAGGCCGGTGAGTACCAGGACGGGCACGCCGGTTACTCGGACCCGCTGGACGAGCAGGCGTTCGTGGTCAAGGAGATCAACCAGTTGCAGAAGTCGAAGGAGTGGTCGTCGACTGCCGTCGTACTCGCCTATGACGACTCCGACGGCTGGTACGACCACGTGAAGTCGCCGGTCGTGAACGGTTCCAAGGACGCCGCGCTCGACGACGCGAAGCTCTGTGGTCACGCCCCGGTCGCTGGTGGGTACGCCGACCGGTGCGGGTACGGTCCGCGGCTGCCGCTGCTGGTGGTCTCGCCGTACGCGAAGAGCAACCACGTCGACCACTCGCTGACCGATCAGACCTCGGTGCTGAAGTTCATCGAGGACAACTGGCGGACCGGCCGGATCGGCGATCACTCGTTCGATCAGCGGGCGCACAGCCTGAACGGCCTGTTCGACTTCTGGCAGCGGCCCAGCAAGCAGCAGTTGATCCTGGACCCGAAGACCGGAGCCGTCGTTCACTAACTGAACAGCCATCTCAAATAGTGGGCATTGAGGCTGGAAATCGGCGGTGCCCCCACTAACATGATGTGACCAGCTCGAGAGGCGCTGCAACGGACCGTTACGGTCCGCCACGCTCGACTGGGCCTCAGCAGTGGGGGCACTGTGGCAAGGGCGCCTCCGGAGCAAATCTGGAGGTGGCTCGACGGATGTCGGCGGAAACGCAACTGCGGGAGCTCCTGTCGGAGCGGGTAGCGGTGCTCGACGGGGCCTGGGGCACGATGCTGCAGGGTGCCAAGCTGTCGCCGGCGGACTACACGGGTGACCGGTTCCTGAACCACACCCACGACCTCACCGGCGACCCCGACCTGCTGATCCTGACCCGTCCGGACCTGATTCTCGACGTCCACCGGCAGTACCTCGCGGCCGGCGCCGACATCACCACCACGAACACCTTCACCGCAACGAGCATCGCCCAGGCCGACTACGGCCTGGAGGCGTACGTCCACGAAATGAACGTGCGCGGCGCCCAGCTCGCCCGGCAGGCGGCCGACGAGTTCGGTGACCGGTTCGTCGCCGGGTCGATCGGTCCGCTGAACGTGACCCTGTCGCTGTCCCCGAAGGTCGAAGACCCGTCGTACCGGGCGGTGACGTTCGAGCAGGTCAAGGCGACGTACGCCGAGCAGATCGCCGCGCTCGACGAGGGCGGCGTCGACCTGCTGCTGATCGAGACCATCTTCGACACCTTGAACTGCAAGGCCGCGATCGCCGCCGCGCACGAGGTCGCGCCGCATCTGCCGCTGTGGATCTCGGTGACCATCGTCGACCTGAGCGGCCGGACGCTGTCCGGTCAGACCGTCGAGGCGTTCTGGAGTTCGATCGAGCACGCCAAGCCGCTGGTCGTGGGCGTCAACTGCGCGCTGGGCGCGGCCGAGGCCCGTCCGCACGTGGCCGACCTGGCCCGCTTCTCCGACACCTTCGTCGCCGCCCACCCGAACGCGGGTCTCCCGAATGCCTTCGGTGGGTACGACGAGACCCCGGACCAGACCGCTGGGCTGTTGCAGGAGTTCGCCGAGTCGGGCCTGGTCAACATCGTCGGCGGTTGCTGCGGTACGACGCCCGCCCACATCAACCGGATCGCGACCGCGGTCAAGGGCCTGCCGCCGCGTCCCGTCGTACCGACTGATCACACCACTCGGTTCTCCGGGCTGGAGCCGTTCAAGATCAGCGCGGACACCGGCTTCGTGATGATCGGTGAGCGGACCAACGTGACCGGCTCGGCGCGGTTCCGCCGGCTGATCGAGGGCGACAACCACCAGGCCGCGGTCGACGTGGCGCTGGAGCAGGTGCGCGGTGGCGCGAACCTGCTGGACGTCAACATGGACGCCGACCTGCTGGATTCCGAGCAGGCGATGACCACGTTCCTGAACCTGATCGCGACCGAGCCCGAGGTGGCCCGGATCCCGATCATGATCGACAGCTCGAAGTGGACCGTGCTCGAGGCCGGCCTGAAATGCGTGCAGGGCAAGGGCGTCGTGAACTCGATCAGCCTGAAGGAAGGCGAGGAAGAGTTTCTCGAGCGGGCCGCGAAGATCATGTCGTACGGCGCCGGGGCCGTCGTGATGGCGTTCGACGAGCAGGGCCAGGCCGACACCGTCGAGCGCAAGGTGTCGATCTGCGGCCGTGCCTACGACCTGCTGACCGGGATCGGTTTCCCGGCCGAGGACATCATCTTCGACCCGAACGTGCTGGCCGTCGCGACCGGCATGTCGGAGCACAACGGCTATGCGCTGAACTTCATCGAGGCCTTGCCGCTGATCAAGGAACGCTGTCCCGGCGTCCACATCAGTGGCGGCATCTCGAACCTGTCGTTCTCGTTCCGGGGCAACGACATCGTCCGCGAAGCGATGCACTCGTCGTTCCTGTACCACGCGGGCAAGGTCGGTCTGGACATGGGCATCGTGAACGCCGGTCAGCTGGCGGTCTACGAGAACATCCCGAAGGACCTACTGGAGCTGGTCGAGGACGTCATCTTCAACCGCCGCGAGGACGCCACCGACCGGCTGGTCTCGTTCGCCGAGAACGTGAAGGGCAAGGGCACCAAGCGCGAGGTCGACCTGACCTGGCGTGAGGGCACGGTCGAGTCACGGCTGTCGCACGCGCTCGTGCACGGGATCGTCGACTTCATCGAGGCCGACACCGAGGAGTGCCGGCAGAAGCTGCCGCGGCCGCTCGAGGTGATCGAGGGCCCGCTGATGGACGGCATGAAGGTGGTCGGCGACCTGTTCGGCGCCGGCAAGATGTTCCTTCCGCAGGTGGTGAAGAGCGCGCGCGTGATGAAGCGCTCGGTCGCCTACCTCGAGCCCTACATGGAAGCCGAGAAGGAGCTCGCCCGGCAGGAGGGCCGCGCCGAGGCCGTCCGCGGCCAGGGCAAGGTCGTGCTGGCGACGGTCAAGGGCGACGTCCACGACATCGGCAAGAACATCGTCGGCGTGGTGCTGGGCTGCAACAACTACGAGGTGATCGACCTCGGCGTGATGGTGCCGGCGGCAAAGATCCTCGACACGGCTATTGCCGAGGGCGCCGATGCGGTCGGGCTGTCTGGTCTGATCACGCCGTCGCTGGACGAGATGGTTGCGGTCGCGAGTGAGATGCAGCGCCGCGGGCTCAAGCTGCCGCTGTTGATCGGTGGCGCGACCACGTCGAAGCAACACACTGCGGTTCGCATCGCACCGGCGTACGAGAAAACCACCGTGCATGTGTTGGATGCGTCCCGCGTCGTCGGCGTGGTGTCGGATCTGCTGGACGACGACCGGGCCGAAGCGCTTGCCATCAGCAACGCTGCCGACCAGGAGCGGCTGCGCGAGCAGCACGCCAACAAGCAGCGCGCACCACTGCTGACGGTCGAGCAGGCGCGGGCGAACTTCGAGCCGGTTGAGCACGGTACGCCGCCGGTACCGACGTTCACCGGATTGCGCCGGGTGTCGCCGAGCATCGAGACGCTGCGCGCGATGGTCGACTGGCAGTTCCTCTTCCTGGCTTGGGAATTGAAGGGGAAGTACCCGGCGATCCTGGAGCAGCCGGTGGCGCGCGAGCTCTTCGACGACGCGCAGACGCTGCTCGACGAGATCATTGCCGACGGCTCCTTCCAGGCCGAAGGCGCCTACGGTTTCTGGCCGGCGCACAGCGAGGGCGACGACATCCTGCTGGACGGGACGGACATCTCGTTCCCGATGCTGCGGCAGCAGACCGAGAAGCCGGCCGGACGGCACAACCGGTGCCTGGCTGACTATGTGGCGCCTGCGGACGACTACCTCGGTGGCTTCGGGGTGGCGATCCACGGTGCCGAGAAGCTCGCCGCGGTGTACGAGGCGAAGAACGACGACTACCGCGCGATCATGGTGAAGGCACTGGCCGACCGGCTCGCCGAGGCGTTCGCCGAGTGGATCCACCTGGACGCGCGGAAGGCCTGGTTCGAGCCGGATGCCGAGCCGTTGCTGGAAGATCTGCACGCGGAGCGGTTCCGCGGGATCCGGCCGGCCCTCGGCTACCCGGCCAGCCCGGACCACAGCGAGAAGCAGGAGCTGTTCGACCTGCTCGAGGCGGACAAGCTCGGCCTGGCCCTGACCGAGTCGTTCGCGATGACGCCGGCGGCCGCCGTCTCCGGTCTGATCTTCCAGAACCCGGCTGCGCGCTACTTCAGCGTCGGCCGCCTGGGCAAGGACCAGATCACCGACTACGCCGCCCGCCGCGGGGAAACGGTGGAGGAGATCGAGCGCTGGCTCCGCCCGAACTTGGCCTACGAACCGGCTTAGTCTGACCGGCATGACTGTGATCGTGCGCCCAGCCGTTGTTGCCGACTCCGATGCCATCGCGTCGATCTGGCACCTCGGCTGGGCCGACGGTCACCACGGCCATGTTCCCGAGGACCTCGTCGCCATCCGCACCAAGGAGTCCTTCTGGACCCGCGCCGCGGACCGCATCGACGATGCCACCGTCGCGGTCGTGGACGACGACATCGCGGGGTTCGTGATGGTCGTCGACGACGAGGTCGAGCAGGTCTACGTGTCACGAGACCACCGCGGGTCTGGAGTGGCCGGCGTACTGCTGTCCGAGGCTGAGCGGCAGGTGGCAGCCAACGGTCACGACGAAGCCTGGCTGGCTGTCGTCACTGGCAACGCCCGGGCCCGCCGCTTCTACGAACGCTGCGGCTGGGCCGACACAGGGCGCTTCGACTACCCAGCGTCAGTCGAGCGTGGCACTCTGCCGGTGCCGTGTCACCGATACGTCAAAGCAGTGACATCTGTCAGCTGACTTCTCGGCTCCGACGGGTTTAGGTTGCTGGAGCAAGCAACACTCGTTCTGGGAGAGGTCATCATGGGTATCCGCATCTCGCGGCGGTCGGTTGTCACCGGTATCGCGGCGCTCGCGCTGACGTCGGTGGTCGGTGGGGTCGCCTACTCGGCAGGGGTGGCGACGAAGCAGCCGGCCATTCAGACATCGACGCCGCACAAGGAACGCGATGTCACCAACATCGACGTCCTGCGGCAGCAACTGCGGAACTACTACGGTGATCCGCTCGGCACCGGCACATTCGATGCCAACAGCAACTATGCGCGCGAGGCGACCTCGGTTGCCCAGGCCGGGAAGCGCGCGCTCGCGGCGCCGCACCACTCGCGCCAGACCAAGGCGATCCTGCTCGACGTCGACGACACCTCGCTGGCCACGTGGAACTACGAGATCGCGAGCAACTGGGCGTACAACCCGACCACCAACGCGGACTTCGTGCTGGGGCAGAAATTCCCCGCCGTACCGGGCATGGTGGATCTGGCGAAGACGGCTGAGCGCGAGGGCTACGCGATCTTCTTCCTGACCGGTCGGGGCGCCGCGCAGGAGCAGGCGACGCTCGGCAACCTGACGGCTGACGGGATCGGCGTCGACGCCGGCTACCCGAAGCCGACCAGCCTGCCGAACGGCGAGGACGGCCTGTTCACCAAGCCCGCGCTCGCGGACTACCCGGCGTACCTGAAGACGGCGTGTGCCGCCGACCCGAACGGTGCCTGTACGACGATCCACTACAAGTCGGCCACTCGCGCGCACATCGAGTCGCTCGGCTACGACATCGTCGCGAACTTCGGCGACCAGTACTCCGACCTCAAGGGCGGGTACGCCGATCGCACCTTCAAGCTGCCGAACCCGAACTACTACCTGCCCTGAGTACTGATCCGCCCGACCAGTTCGCGGCGGCTGCGAACACCGACCTTGGCGAAGATCGACTTCAGATGACTCTGCACGGATGGAGCGGGTGTCGTTGCCTTGCAGGATCGGGACCATCGAGGCGACCACGATCGCCGAGACCGATGTGACGTACACCGGCCTCGATGGCAAGGACGTCACGGTGCCCGCCATCAGCATCTGGGACATCGACGACGCCGGCCTGATCACCGACTACCGGATCTTCGTCGACCTCACTCCGGTCTTCGCCCCGTGAAATTGAGGGGATCTCCGCGCAAGTTGCTGGTTCTCCCCTCATTGAGTGATCCCGACATCCGACCTTGAGCACGGCCCAGCCACTTCGGCGGGCGTTGCGTGGTTGAGGGGTGCACAAGGTGATCCCGCCGTCGGACCTTGAGCACGGTTCAGCCATTTCGGCGGGCGTTGCGTGGGTTGAGGGGTGCACAAGGTGCCTCGCCTAGGGCGGTCGGCCGCGTTATGGGTGAGTTTTTCGTCGCCTGGACCCGAAAAACTCGCCGATAGCCTAAGCTCCGGGCGTCACGTACCTCAGCCACAGCCCGTCAGTCCCAGGCAACGTGCACCTCGATCGCCGACCGCGCCATCCCTCTCAGCCGTCTGCTGGGCGCGCGCGAAGCTTTCAGTCGACCGCCGGAGGCGGTCGAGGTGGCGCGGCGGGCCAGGTGGGCGACTCGGCCGGGTACGTCGCGTTGTGGGTGAGGCTGGTTGCGGCCGATCAAAAGACGGGGTGGCTGGGCGATGCGGTGGCTGAGGGGGATGGTGCGGTCGGTGACCGCGCTCTTCGTTGCCTAGGGCTGACGGGCTGTGGTTGCGGTCGGAAAAGAAGCCCCGCGGGTAACCGTTGCTGCCTCGCGTGTGGCTGGCTGGCGGGTCGTGGTTGCGGTCCGGGGACGACGCCGGCGGGTTCGCAGTTGCTTGGGGTGGACGGGCTTGGGGTGCGGCGAAAATAGGGCGCTTCGGCGGTCGGGCTGTACAGACCGACTGTTGGTACGCGGACGGAGCGGGCGTGCTGCAGCGTGACGGAGGCGCTGAAAAGGGGCGGCTGGCAGGCGTAGTAACAGTCGGTGTGTACGCAACCGGCGGATCCAACTCAGACGCCGGAGCGGCCGCACCCCCGGCAGTGCCGGCGTCACCCACACATCGAGCAGGAGAAACCTGAAATCTCCAACGTCCGAAGGATCGGAGGGCCCGTCTCCGGTTCTTCGGACGTTAGCCACGGCGGATTCACAACGTCCGAAGGTCCGGAGGGCCCGTCTCCGGGTTTTCGGACGTTAGCCACGGCGGATTCACAACGTCCGAAAGACCGGAGGGCCCGTCTCCGGGCTTTCGGACGTTAGCGGGGGAGGACGCCGGTGAGGAGGGTGGTGAGCTGGTCGCGCAGGGCCGGTTCGAACTCCATCCGTAGCGGCGCGAGGGCGGGGTCCGCGTCGAACGCGGCGAGCAGGGCCGGGGTGGGATGGGCGTGGGTCCAGATCGCTCCGGCCAGCAGGCTGGCCGGGGGAATGAAGCGCATCGCGCCCTCGCGGCCGATCTCCGGCAGCGCGATCATGACGGCCTCGATCATCCGCTCGTAACCGACCCCCGCCCCGCGCTTGAAGGCGAGCGCCGTCTCGGCCGAGATGTTGCGCTCCAGCACCGACGCCTGCGTACTGATCAGGTCGCAGAGCACCGGCCGGGCACTGAAGCTGCTGACCATCACGTCCACCAGTAGCCCGGCGCGCTCGGCCAGCGGCGCGTCCGCCGGCATCTTCGCGACCCCGGCGGCCAGATCGTCCACCCAGGCCGCCAGTTCGCTCCCGGACAGCTCCAGCAGGACAGCCTCGCGGGACTCGAAGTACTTGAGCACGTTCGACTTGGCCAGGCCGACGCGGCGGCTCAGCTCGTTCAGGCTGACGTCGTTGACCGGCATCTCGGTCAGCATCTCCGCGGCCGTGGCCAGGATCGCCTGACGCCGGACCGCGCGCTGCTCCTCGTTGCGGGCGCGCAGGAAGGTGGTCACGCTCACAGTCTACAGACCGTCGGTCTGTTGTTATCGAACCAGCGGTCTGATAATGTCGGGAACGTAACAGACCGGCAGTCTTTTATCGCGGAGGCCCCTCATGTACGTCGTTCCCGACCAGACCGGCAAGCTCGCCGTCGTCACCGGTGCCAACAGCGGTACCGGCAAGGAAGCCACCAAGCGCCTGGCCGCGGCCGGTGCCCGCGTCGTGATGGCGGTCCGCACCGTCGCCAAGGGCGAAGCCGCCCGCGCCGAGATCCTGGCCGAGGTGCCCGGCGCGCAGCTCGAGATCCGCCGCCTCGACCTGGCCGACCTGGCCTCGGTCCAGGAGTTCGCCGAGGGCCTGGCCGCCGACGAACCGCACCTGGATCTCCTGATCAACAACGCCGGCGTGATGCACCCACCGACCCGCATCGCGACTGCCGACGGTTTCGAGCTGCAGTTCGGCTCCAACTTCCTCGGCCCGTTCGCGCTGACCGTGCGGTTGCTGCCGCTTCTGCTGGCCGCTCCCGCATCGCGCGTCGTCACGATGAGCAGCGGTACGGCGAACTTCGGCCGGATCAACTTCGACGACCTCAACTGGGAGCGGAGCTACAGCGCCGAGCGGGCATACGCCCAGTCCAAGCTGGCCGACCTGATGCTCAGCAACCACCTCGCGAAACTGGCCACCGACCGCGGCTGGAACCTCCGTAGCGTCGCCGCCCATCCCGGCTTCACCAACACCAACCTGCTGACGGCCGGCGCCTCCTTGGAGGGCCCCGTCTCGCAGCCCCTGGTCAACCGCCTCCTCAGCCGCATCCTCCCCTCCCAGGAGGTTGCCGAAGGCACCGAACCTCTCCTCTACGCCGCCACCAGTTCCGAGGCCCAGCACGGCGCCTACTACGGTCCCTCCGGCATCTTCGGCCTGGTCGGCCCCACCAAACTCACCAGCCAGCCCAAGCGAGCCCGCAACGAGTCCGATGCCGCGCGCTTGTGGTCCGCCGCTGAGGACCTCACCGGTGTGGCCCTCGCGTCAGTGGTGGCTTAAGCGCGTACGTAGTCGCTGCGCAGGACGCCGTACAGGAGGTCGTCGGTCCACTCGCCCTTGATCCAGCTGTGCGATCGGCGCAGGCCCTCGCGCTGGAAGCCGACGCGTTCGAGTAGTCGCGCGGAGGGCGTGTTGCGGGCATCGCACTCGGCCGACACTTTGTGCAGGTTCTTCACGGTGAACAGGTGATCGAGCAGACCCCGCACCGCCTCGGTCGCGTAGCCCTTGCCCTGGTACGCCGGAGCGAGGGTGAAGCCGAGGTCGACCTGCATCAGGTTCTCGTGCAGGTTGACCCCGAGGTCCCCGATCAGCACGCCGTCCAGGTCGGCGGCGTACTGGAACCAGCCGGGCGCATCCGGGTCTCCCTCGCCATATCTGGTCACCGTGGCGAGCGGGTCGGGGATCGGCACCTCCCATCCCTGATAGCGGGCCACGTCCGGATCCGATCGGTACGCCGTGAACGCGGTCGCGTCGGCGGGAGTGAAGCGGCGCAGGGTCAGCCGCTCGGTCTGCACGAACATTCCGTCATCATGTCAAACCACGACCGGCGGCTCCGTCTGAATTAATGAGAGGAGCGTGCTGATGAGATTCCTGTTGATCCTGCACGGTGAAACCTGCGCCGACCTGCGCAGATCCACCTTCGAGCAGACCGCCCGCGAGGCCGGCGAACTGATCGGCGGTGAGCTGCTGGCGCACCAACAGCTCACCGTGACTGTGCCCGATCGGGCCGGTCCCGGGCGCATCGACGCGTACTACCTGATCGACGTCGAGAACCAGGATCGTGCCGTCGAGTTGGCTCGGCTGCTACCGGACGCGTGCACCGACGGCCGGTACGTCGAGATCCGCGCGGTGATGCGCGGAGCCTTATCGCAGTACGTCGAACCGTAGGTTGCTGCCCGGGTGTGGTCGGAGCCGGATCGTCCGGCCGCCGGGCTCCTCGAACACTCGGGTGCCGTCGCCGAGGAAGACCGGCGCGACGATCAGCAGCACCTCGTCGACCTCACCGGCCGCGAGGCATTGCCGGGCGATGTCGGCGCCGATGATGTTCACGTACCTGTCCCCGGCCGCCTCCTTCGCTGCGGCGATTGCCTTAGGCAACTGATCGACGTACGTCACGCCTGGCTCGGGCAGCTGCGGCGGGCGGTGGGTGACCACGAAGTGCGGTCCGTCCCAGCCGCCGCCGAACGCCTTGCCCTCGCCCTCGTCGCCCTTGTGCGGATCGTCGCCGTCGTGCGAACGGCGGCCGACCAGGATCGACCCGATCTGAGGGATCAGCTCATCGACCTCTGGGATCGCTGAGAGGTAGGGCCGCATCCATTGCATGTCGCCGTTCGGTCCGGTGATGAAGCCGTCGGCCGACATCGTCACCGAATACAGCAGTTTTGCCATCGCGATCTCCCGCTCACTCGTTGCTTGGATCAGTTAAGACGAGTGAGCGGGAGGAAACTCATCGCGAGGCGGGGCCGACGTCGGCCGGCAGCAGCGGACGACGTACCGGAGTGGCGGTGCTGTATTCGTCCGCGCCGACATCAGCGCGACCGGAGCGGGCGTGACCGTCGAGGTCCTGGGGCACCGTCGGGTAGGTACGGCTCGCGGCGTCGATGGCCGGGCTTCCAGCACCAAGACGCCGTACGCCGTCGGACCCGGCATCGAGCTTGGGGTCCTTGCGGGTGAAGCCGGAGGAGGGGATGTTGCCGTTGCCGGCCGCGCCCCAGAGCAGGTTCCCCGACCAGGTGATGCCTTGCTGGAAGGGCATCGAGACCAGTTGGCCGGAGTCGCCGACGAGCAGGTTGTCGGCGATCGTGCAGCCCAGCGGGGGCAGGGTGCGCTGCGATTCGCCGCTGATCGCCGTACCGGAGGAGAGCACGGTGTTGAGCGCGATCGTCACGCGGTCCGGTGCGTCGTTGCCCTTGCGGCTCTCCGCCGAGTCCTCTGGTTTGTGGTCGCGGACGCTGCCACTGCCGAGCACGATGCCGGAGCCGCTGATCCGCTCGGCATAGTTGTTCACGATCAGATGATCGTTGCCGTAGATCCGGATTCCGTTGCTCCCGGCAAGGAGGAAGTTGCCTTCGACCCGGGACTTGTTGCCGTGCCGCAGGACGATGCCGCCGAGGCTGGAGCGCACGGTGTTGTACCGGATGAAGTTCCCCGTCGACTTGACCGAGATCGCCTCCGGGTCGCCGTTCGCGCGCTCGAACAGGTTCTCCTCGACGATCGCGCCGGCGTCGCTCAGCGAGCGGCCGCTGAGCCCGAGCCGGATCGGTTCGCCGCCGTTGTCGCCGCCGAAGGTGTGGTCGGAGAAGTAGTTCCGGACGATCTGGACGCCACGGGCCATCCCGGCCGAGCCGGGGCCCTCGACGGCGAGGAAGACGCCGAGCGTCGACTTGTGGTGGAAGTGGTTGCGCTCGATCACCGTGTTGTCGCCGCGGGCGAGCACGTAGCTCACGCCTTCGAGGTCGGCGACCTGGATGTCGTTGCGGCTGATCCGGATGTTCTTGCAGGTCGTCGGGATGTCGAAGGTGGTCCGCTGCCGCAGCTTGAAGCCGCTCAGTACGACGTACGTCGAGTCGGCCAGCACGAACCCGCGATCCCCGGTCAGCGTCGCGCCGCCGGTCGTCGCGGCCCGCACGGTGATCGGGGCGGACGCCGTACCGTGGCGGCCCGAGATGGGGATGCCTTGGCTGCCGGTGACGTTGTAGGTGCCGTTGGCGAGCACGATCTCGTCGCCGGGCTGGGCGGCCGCGACGGCACGGCGGAGTTCGTCGACGGTCCGGACCTGGATGGCCCGGGTACTGGCGCGGGCCGAGCTGGTGCCGGCGAGCGTGGCTGAGGTCGCGAGGGCGGCGGTCAGGAAGGTGCGGCGGCCGAGTGGTGGCATGAGGTTCTCCGGGGAATCGGGGCGGTGGACCGGAAGGTGGCGCTCAGTCTGCGGTCGCTCTCCGGGTGCTGGCAAGCGCTTACCGTCGGGGTTGCCCGAATCTCCCGCCGGGCGGAAGATTCGGGGGCGGAGTTCCGCAACGCGCCCCGTTGGGGAGTGCGGACCGGGTGCGCGGTAGCCTCTGCGAAAGCTTGCTTTTCGGATGTGGAGTGAGGTGGTCGGGGCGATGCCGGAGGGTAACGTCGCGCGCCGGATCGGGCCTGAGCTCGATCTGCACCGCCCGTCCGACGCGCGCATCTACGACCTGATGCTCGGCGGCAAGAACAACTTCGAGATCGACCGGCACGTCTTCGCCGAGCTGCTCAAGGTGGCGCCGGAGATTCCGCAGCTGGCCACGGAGAACCGGCGCTGGATCGCGACCGCGATCGGCCGGATGACCGAGGCCAAGGTCGGCCAGTTCCTCGATCTGGGCTCGGGACTGCCGTCGGAGCGCAACCTGCACGACGTCGTACTGGCCGCGAATCCGCAGGCCCGGACGGTCTACACCGACAACGACGTGACCGCGATCTCGCACGGTCAGGCCCTGCTGGCCGACGACCGCAGCGCGTTCTTCGCCGCCGTCGACATCCTCGACCCGGCGATGGTGCTCGAGCACCCGACCGTGGTCGACGCCCTCGACTTCGAGAAACCGGTCGGGCTGATCTTCGGGCTGGTCCTGCACACGCTCGCCGACAACGACCAGCTGCAGCAGCTCCTCAACGCCTACCTCGCCCCGCTGCCGTCCGGTTCCTTCGTGGCGATCACGCACCCGATGAACCCCAACGACGGCAGCCGGCTGGCCAGCTTCGCCACTTCGATCGAGGGCAAGTTCCGCGAGTACTTCCCGCGCCTGCGCTTCCGCACCACCGAGGAGATCACCGAGGCCCTGACCGGCCTCGAGATCCTCGACCCCGGCATCACCGACCTGGCCCACTGGTGGCCCGCCGGCGAACAGACCACCCTCAGCCCCACCGGCGCCGCCCGCCTCATCATCGGCGCCCTGGCCCGCAAACCCTGACCCACCTAACGTCCGAAGAACCGGAGACGGGCCCTCCGATCGTTCGGACGTTAGCGCTGTGCCCCTCGTAACGTCCGAAGAACCGGAGACGGGCCCTCCGATCGTTCGGACGTTGGAATTGGGTGGTGTTGGTGGGGCGTGGCGGTTGATGATGGGGGACATGTCTGCTGAGGGTGCTGCCGCCTCCTGATCTGCGGTTTCCGCGTGATCACGCCTGTCGGGTGCGACGGGCCCTGTCGGTGTGCAGCCATTCAGCCTTGGAGCCTGTCGGATGCCTGAGCTTGAGATCGCTTGTGACGAATCCGGGTTCTCCGGGAGTAATCTGCTCGACCCGGCCGCGCCGGTCATCACGCATGCGTCCGTTGACCTCAGCGTCGCGGAGGCGGCGGAGGTGATGACGAGCGTCGGCTCGCGGACCACCAGCGAGTACAAGTCGAACCGTTTGTTGCGACCCGAGCAGCGGCCGGCGCTCGGGCGGTTCCTGGCCGCGCTCGACGGGCGGGCGCACGTGCATGTGATCGACAAGAGGCTGTACGTCGCGACCCGGGTGCTCGAGCTGTTCACCGGCGAGCCCTCGTACGGCGATGGGACCCGGCTCGGTCGGGCCCAACTAAAGAGGCTGGAGGGCGGAGCGAGTGTCGAGGTACTGCGGTCGCGGACCGAGCTCCTCGACTCGTTCCTGGTGCTGGCCCGGACGAAGCGGTTGCGGATGCTCGATCACGACGCCATCGACCGGTTCTTCGCCTTGTTACCGAGCGAGTTGCCGATCGAGTTGCCGCGGAGCCGGGTCGAGGAGACGCTGCTCCGGCTGATCGAGGACGATCCGGCGATCCCGCCGCCGCTGGAGCCGTTGGTCCCGGCGCTCGCCGAGACGGCGTTGTACTGGAGTGCGGGGGAGCGATCGGTCGCGATCGTCCACGACGAGCAGAGTGCTTTGACCCGTCACCGCGTCGCCCGGCTGGCCCGGTACCTCGCGGCGGCCGTCGTACCGGCTCCGCCGCCGTTGGCCGGGCTCCGGCAGGTCGATTCGCGGCAGGATCCACGGGTTCAGGTGGCCGATCTGCTGGCCGGGGTGGCGCGCCGCGCGGCCGAGGTACCCGGGCTCGCGAAAATACTTCGCCCAGAATGTCGAGGGCTGATCGGCGACTCCGACGTCGCGGGCAAAGCAACCTAGGAGGATGCCGTGAAGTACCTGATCCTGATCCACTCCAACCCGCAACCGTGGGGCCACCCGACCTTCGACTTCACCGAGGAGGGCCGGGCGACCCCGGTCGCCGAGCGGGAGGCGATGAACAAGGAGTTCGAGGAGCGGCTGACCGAGCTGTCCGCATCGGGCGAACTGATCTCCGGGCAGGCGCTCGGCCCGGCGGCGGACGCCAGGATCTACCGGCTGGAGGGCGGTCGCCGGGTCACCACCGACGGCCCGTACGCCGAGGCGAAGGAGCACCTGGCCGGGTTCTTCCTGCTCGATGTCGCTTCCCAGGAGCGCGCCGAGGCCATCGCCGAGCTGTTCGCGAGCCCGGGGGACACGATCGAGCTCAGGTCAACAATGTGAGCCAGTGAACCGAGGGCGTGCCGCTTATTCCCGTTCCGGCACCCGGGCGGACGTGACGTACGCCGTACCGCAACGCGCCTGACTCCCCTAAAGTGGTCCAACTTACCGAGAGTCAGGAGGCGGCACAGTGACGACTGTCGTCTTGATGGGCCCGCCCGGTGCCGGCAAGGGCACCCACGCCGGGATGCTGGCCGAGCAGGTCGCCGTTCCGGCGATCTCCACCGGCGATATCTTCCGCGCGCATCTGGCGGCCGGGAGCGAGCTCGGCCGGACCGTGCAGCAGTACGTCGACTCCGGGGCCTACGTCCCGGACGAGGTGACCAATGCGATGATCCGCGAGCGGTTGGCCGAGGAGGACGCCCGCTCCGGCTTCCTGCTCGACGGGTATCCGCGGACTCTCGACCAGGCCGCCGTACTCGACGATCTGCTTGCTGCGCAGGGTCGCGACCTGACTGCGGTCATCGTGCTCCGCGTCGACCGGGAGTCGCTCGTGCAGCGGCTGCTGCGCCGGGCGCAGATCCAGGGCCGGTCCGACGACTCCGAGGACGTCATCCGGACCCGACTCGAGGTGTACGCCGAGCAGACCATCCCGCTCGTCACCCTGTACGGCGGGCGCGGGCTCGTGCACGAGATCGACGGCAACGGCGACATCGAGCAGGTCCGGGAGCGGATCCTGGAGATCACCTACACGTTCACCCCTGCCAGCTGACCTGCCCCTGCTGGAACAACTTCCGCCGCGGGTGAGTTGTGACGGATATGCATGGTGAGTACAAGGTGCCGGGTGGGAAGTTGGTTGTCGCCGACCTGGAGGTGGTGGGGGACCACGTCCGGAGCGCGCAGGTGAGTGGGGACTTCTTCCTGGAGCCCGATGACGCGCTGGAGCGGATCAACGGAGCTCTGGCCGGGCTGCCAGTGGTGACGCCCGCGGCTCAGGTCGCGGCTCGCGTGCGAGGCGTGCTGGGCGACGGCGTGGAGATGGTCGGATTCTCGCCAGAGGCGGTAGCAGTCGCCGTACGGCGTGCGCTGACCGGCGCGACCGGGTGGCACGACCACGCGTGGCAGTTCGTGCACGACGTACCGCGGGAGCCCGCACTGCAGATGGCGCTGGACGAGGTGCTGACCGAGCAGGTGGGCTCGGGGGAGCGGCCGCCGACGCTGCGCGTGTGGGAGTGGGACCGCAACGCGGTGATCATCGGCAGCTTCCAGTCGCTCGCCAACGAGGTCGATCTCGAGGGCGCGGCCAAGAACGACGTGACAGTGGTACGGCGGATCTCCGGCGGCGGCGCGATGTTCGTCGAACCGGGGAACACCATCACCTACTCGCTCTACGTCCCCGAATCCCTGGTGTCCGGGCTCTCGTTCGTCGAGTCCTATGCCTTCCTCGACGACTGGGTGATCGGCGCGCTCAACGACCTCGGCATCGCCGCGACGTACCAGCCGATCAACGACATCACCTCGCCCGCGGGCAAGATCGCGGGCGCCGCCCAGAAGCGATTCGCGGGCGGCGCCGTACTGCATCACGTGACGATGGCGTACGACATGGATGCGACGAAGATGCTGCAGGTACTGCGGATCGGCCGCGAGAAGCTGTCCGACAAGGGCACGACGAGTGCCAACAAGCGCGTCGACCCGCTCCGCAGTCAGACCGGCCTCGACCGCCGCGACGTGATCGACCGGATGGCCGCGTCCTTCAACAATCGCTACGGTCTGGCCGGCGGCACCATCGATGCCGAGACCGTAGCGCGTGCCGAGGAGTTGGTGGCAACGAAGTTCGGCACCGACGAATGGCTCAAGCGAGTCCCGTAATCAGCGGCGCAGCTTGAACAATGTGCCCTTCGGTACGGCGGTCACCGACTCGACGGTGAACTCCTGCAGGGCTGGATCGACGAACCGCTCACCAGCGCCGGTGATGACGGGCGCGATGAACAGGTCGATCTCGTCGATCAGCCCGGCCCGCAGATACTGCCGGATCGTCGACGCGCCACCCGCGATCACGATGTCCTGGCCGTCGGCCGCCTCACGCGCCCGCTCGAGCACCACCTCAATCGGCTCGCCGGTGAAGTGGAACGTCGTACCGCCGTCCATGACCAGGTCGGGGCGCTTGTGGTGGGTGAGGACGAAGGTGGCGTGGTGGTACGGCGGGTTGTCACCCCAGTAACCGCGCCAGGACTCGTCGGCCCACTCGCCGCGCAGCGGGCTGAACATGTTCCGGCCCATGATCGTGGCGCCGACGCCGTCCTTGTAGCGATCGAGCTGGTCGACCGCCGGGTTGGCCACGCCGTTCTCGCGGTCCGCCATCGCGATCTCCATCCACTCATGGAGATTGCCCGCGCGGTCCCCGAACGGCGCGTCCAGCCGCTGGTTCACGCCGGACCCGAATCCGTCGAGGCTGACCGTGAAGTTCGCAACGCGCACCTTGCTCATGACCTGCTCCTTCCGAGGGTGTTTTCACCCCT
Source organism: Kribbella sp. NPDC058245 (assembly GCF_042882005.1). Taxonomy (NCBI): domain Bacteria; kingdom Bacillati; phylum Actinomycetota; class Actinomycetes; order Propionibacteriales; family Kribbellaceae; genus Kribbella; species Kribbella sp. NPDC058245. The sequence goes on along the minus strand of NZ_JBHVWY010000015.1, from coordinate 5,077 downwards.
CGGTCGGAGCAGTCACGAGCACTTTGACATCACGCGGGAAAAGTTCCGCCCGGACGTCGGTGGTGGTGCCGGCGGCGGTGCATGCCGCTGAAGATCGCTACCCAGAACACGCCCCACAACAGCCAGGGCGCGGTCAGGGCGACCGAGGTAGCGACCAGGCCGATCATCAGGAACGGCATCAGCAGGAGCAACGGCGACGGCCGGACGAACTGCTGCGGATGCCGACCGCGCGCCACCTGCAGTTCGCCGGACACCGGGAGGTCTTCGAACAGCGGCTCGAGCTCATCGACGTACCGGGCTCTGGTCGCCGTCTCACTGCGTTCCTCGAACTCGTCCTGCGTCAGGCGCCCGGCGACGAAGTGCTCGCCGAGTGCCTCAACCGCCCGGTCGCGCTCCGAGTCCCCGATCCGCACCTTGCGGCGCGCGGCCCGGTTGGTCGGCTCGTCCCGGTCCTCGCGACCGGTCCGCACCGATCGCAGCGGTCGGTTGCGCCCGACCACGTCGTACCACTCGGGGCCCTGCCACTGGGGCGTGCTCATGAGCGGTCGTCGTCCGCAGGCTGGTCGTCAGCGAGGATGCCGTAAAGCTTCCGCCGCAGTTCGGCGACCGCGTCCTTGGCCTGGGCCTGCTGCTCCGGCGTCCCGGTCGACATGACCTGCCACATCGCCGTGGCGACCTGACCGAGCATCGGCTTCAACCCGTTGTCGTCGGACTCCGTCGGCGCGGTCATCGCCTCCCAAGGCGCTGCGACCTCCTCGGCGTGCTCGGCGACGTACGTGCGGCCCTCGTCGGTGAGCGTGAACGTCCGGCGGCCGGTCTCGGCGTCGGCCGTCACCAGGCCCTCGTCCTCGAGCTGCTGCAGGGTCGGGTAGATCGAGCCGGGGCTCGGCTTCCACGCGCCGCCGCTGCGCTCGGCGATCTCCTGGATGATCTGGTAGCCGTTCATCGGCTGCTCAGCCAGTACGGCGAGGATCGCGGCCCGGACGTCACCACGCCGCGCCTTCGGCCCGCGGAACCGCGGTCCCTGGCCGGCCCACGGCGGCCCGAACGGCGGGCCGCCGAACATGCCGCCCCACGGTCCGCCGCCACCGAACCCCTGATGGCCCTGGTGCCCACGGTGACCGCGGCGGCCGTTCAGTGCGGTCTGTAGTTCACGCTTGAGATTCTCGAAGAATTCGTCACAGTTGCGCTCCGCGCCGGCCCAGGGCCAGCCGGCCGCGTATGCCGATCCCGTCATCCGAACCACCACTCCTCAGTGTTTGCGATAGTTCGACGATATATCGCGAACGATCGGTACCCAACCCCTCTGAGGAGTGAAAAAACCCGCCGAACCCCTAAGGGTGCGACGGGTCTGTAAAAAGTCTTGCACTCAGGTGGTCAGCTTCAAGTTCGCCGCCGTCGCGATCAGCACGACGGAGCTGCCCTCGACCGCGACCTCCTTGAGTGTGGCGTCGTACGGGAGCTTCGGCAGTGAGATCCCCCGGGCCAGCCGGGTCTTCAGGAGCTCGCGAGCCGCCGCCGGGATGTTGTCGGAGATCTGGTCGACGGCCAGTGCGACCCGCCCGTTCTTCGCCGTCGGGGTGACAGCGACATCGACGGCGAACTCGCCCAGCGACAGCTTGGCCCGCAGCTTGCCGTCCACGGCCTCCATCTTCAGCCCGCCCAGCCCGGTGCCGCGCGCGGCCAGCTTGGCGACCTCGGCCGGTGCGAGGCTCAGCCGGATGTCGGTGTTGTCGACGGTGACCTGCGCGCCGGCGTCGCCGGTGATCACGCCCCGTGGGACGTGGACGCCGGTCATCTTCACCTCGAGGTTCTCACCCGGTACCTCGGAGAAGGTCGGCTTCGTCATCGTCATCGTGACCGTCGAGAACTCCTCCTTCGCCACCTGCGGCAGGAAGCCGAACCCGCCGATCTTGACGGAGGTGTCCTGGGCGGTCAGGTCGTAGCGGGCCGCTTGCTGCTCGGCCATCGACGCCAACCGGTTCTCCGCCGCCCACGCGGCAGCGCGGTCGGCCGCGACCGCGAGCACCGCGAGCACGATCAGTGTGACCACCAGCCGCCGCAACCAGCGACGTGGTTTTCTCGAACTCATCCCAGCCCTTCCGGCTTCGGTGTCCCCGTCGAACCCGCACAGCTTAGGGTGTCTGACGCCGGATGTTCCGATTCGGTTCGATCATCTCCCGTACGGCGCCCGCGGTCGCGGCCGGTTCGATGCCAAAGGCAACAACTGCCGCAGTGCTGTCGAGGCCGGCGCCCGGGGAGCGGGTGCTGCGTACCGACGGACTGGTAGTGGGCGCCAGATCCGGCCGTCGGTAGGCGTGGCTGCGCTTGGCGCCCGGCCGCCGGTCAACCTACTCACAGTCCGTCGGTACGGCGCCGAGACCCGGGCCGGCGTCGTACCGGGTCTGGGCTGTTGTGGATGGGGTGATCACTGTGCGTCAATTGACCTCCGCCTGCTGTGAGGATCTTCATGGACAGCTTGATTCTGCAGACCGTCATCGGACTCGTCTTCGCCTTCGCGGCCTTCTCCGCGCTGGTCTCCGTGCTGACCGAGGCGGTCGCGCGCTACATCGGACTGCGCGGCGAGTACCTGCTGCGGGGGATCCGGTCGCTGGTCGACGGCAAGAGCGACTTCGCGTTGCGCCTGCCCGACCTGGTACGGCGTACGTCGCTGGAGCCCGTCGTCAAGCCAGGCGAACCGGCGCAGCCGATGGTGACGCAGATCGTCGAGCAGCCGATGGTCTCCCGATCGGCCAACAAGGGCGCGGCCCCGGCGAACGCGGGCAACGCCAAACTGAGCGTCAAGGACCGGCGGAGCCTCCCGTCGTACGTCTCCAGCCGTTCGTTCGCGCGGGCGCTGATCGGGGTGCTCGTACCGGACTCCTCCGGCGCCACGACCCTCGATGAAGTCCGGACGAAGGTCAACGCGCTCGAAGCCGCGAACCCGCTCAAGCAACCGCTGCTCGGTCTACTCGCCGAGGCAGGGGAGGACCTGACGAAGCTTCGCGCCGGCATCGAGGAGTGGTACGACGACCACATGGCGCGCGTCTCCGGTTGGTACAAGCGCCACGTCCGTTGGATCTCACTCGCCCTCGCGTCGATCGTCGTCGTCCTCTTCAACGTGAACGTTGTCGAACTGACCCGCTCGCTCTACACCGACGAGGCCCTCCGCGGCGCTGTCGTCGCCCAGGCCACCGTCAACTCGAACTGCTCCGGAACCCCCGCCGAGTGCCTCGACGACCTCCGCCAGCAGATCCGCGACGTCCGTGCCTCCGGCCTCCCCGTCGGCTGGGGCGTCACAGCCACCTGCACCCTCCCGGACGCCTCCTGCAACTGGTTCGAACGCCACGGCCTCTCCGGTCCGAGCGACATCCTGCTCACTCTCGTCGGTTGGTTGCTGATGGCACTCGCAATGTTGCCCGGAGCCCGCTTCTGGTTCGACGCCCTCTCCCGCCTCGGCAGCCTCCGCTCCAGTGGCCCCAAACCACGCGCGTCCTAAGTCTTTGGTCTTAGCGCAAAGACTGCTTCCGTCCGATGTGTACCGCCTGCCGAATCCCTAGGTTGGCAAGTGTTCTGATCACGCGGACCAGGGAGAACGATGAAGCGGATAGCCATCGTCGGCGTCCTTGCCCTTGCGGCTGGATCGCTGGCTGCCGGCCCGGCCTCTGCAATGACAGGCGGTACGCCGGCGCGCAGCGCGGACGCACCATGGATGGTGGGGATCGCCAATGTCGTGGACAAGCCGGGCGAGCCTTATCTGCAGCGGTACCGGTGTGGCGGCGTATTGGTTTCGCCGACGCGCGTGCTGACCGCGGGGCACTGTCTGGACTACGCCGCGCCTGGAGATGTCGAGTTCCACATCGGCACTCGCGTTGTGCAGGCGAAGGCGTTCTCGACGCATCCTGGCTACCGGATGATGAGTTCGACCGTCGACCCGAACAATCCGCAGGCGGAGGTCGCGGTCAACGACCTGACGATCGTGGAGCTGGCACGGCCGGTACGAGGGGTTCGGCCGCTGCCGCTGGCTCGGGAGGCGTTGCTGCCGGGGACCGCGTTAACGGTGTTCGGGCATGGGATCACCGCGCCGCCTGGGCCGGGAACGACGTACAGCGAAGCCTTGCTGAAGGGCGACCTGAAGGTGCAGAGCCCGTCGGTGTGTGCGGCGGAGGACAAGTCAGGCGCTGCCGGTGACCCATCGGTCCTGTGTGCACAGGCGCCGCGGATGAACGTCTGCCCGGGTGACAGCGGTGGTCCGGTGGTGGCGCGCGAGCACGGTCGACTTGTCCTCGCCGGTCTGGTCAGCTCCGGCGGCGAGATCGTCGGCAAGGAATGCGTTCAGGGCGCCATCAATGAGTTCACGAACATCCCGGCGCTGCGGCACTTCGCTGCGCAGCCGCACCCGGTGTGGGCGCCGCGGCTGAGCGGTCCGTTGACGCTCAAGGGCACGCCGGCCGTCGGCCAGTCGCTGACCTGCGCTGTCCCGCGGTGGCTGAACCCCAAGCCCAGCAAGGCGATCGCGTACGACTGGGTGCACCGCAAAACCGGCAGCGACGACTGGTACTACGAGATCGACGGTGCCAAGGCCGCGACCTTCACGCTGACCAAGGCGCAGTCCGGTGAGGACGTCCGCTGCATGGTCTTCGCCGAGAACCAAGGCGGGCACACCGAATACCTCTCGGACCCGGTGCCCGTCCGCTGAGTCAGGGCAGGGCGCGGCGGAGCCGGAGTTCGTCACGGATCACCGGCGGCACCGGCAGGGCGTAGCCCTCGAGTGCGGTGGTGTACGCGACAAGTGCAGTGGTGAGGCGGTCGCCGTTGGTGCGCAGGCCGCCACCCGGCGGCCGCGTCGCCCGCCCGAGCCGCTCGGCCACCCGTGCCGACACGACAGCGGCGTACAGGTGGGAGAGGTCGTGGTCGGCGTTCGAGCGACGGCAGACGTCGCCGAACTCGGTCAATGATCGGATCGTCATCAGTCCTCGCCTCTAGCCTCGGGATTTCATGTCGGTGGGGTTGGGTTCGGCGTGTAACGCACGGAAGTGCCTGTCTGGCGCGGGATTCTTGGCTTGTCGAAGGTCAA
>NZ_JBHVWY010000014.1:0-266984 GCF_042882005.1 Kribbella sp. NPDC058245 | reverse complement strand
CAACCCCAAAAACCTCTCCCGCACCTCATACCCACGCGCAACCGGCATCGGACAACACCTTCCTTCAGGCGTTGCTTCGACCGATGGACTCCGCCGGGCAACTTGAAGGGAGATCCCCTCAAATGCACCACGGCAGGACGGGGGCTGCGGCAGGAGGGGCGCGAGGCGAGTGGGCGCTGACTCCGGAGCGGGTGGTCAGTGCGCCGAGCGGGCGGGCAGGCGGGCTGGGCGAGCGGGCGCTGACGTGGAGCGGGGTGTGGTGAGTGCGCGCGGCGCGCGGCGTACGGATCAGGCGAGGCGGGTGGGGGTGACGCGGAGCAGGGGTGGGTGCGCTCGGCGTACGGGGTTAGGCGAGGCGTTTGGCTACTTCTACGGCGGCGCGGGCTACGCGGGGGCCGACGAAGTCTCGGTCCAGTTTGCCGAGGACTACTACGCCGATGGAGGCTTCGACGCCGGGGACGCCGAGGACCGGGGAGGAGACGCCTTGGGCGCCGGCTTGGAGTTCGCCGGAGGTGACGACGAAGGGGCGGCCGGCGGGGTCGGGTTTGCGGCGGCCGGCCAGGATCGCTTTGCCGGCGGCGCCTTGGTCGAGGGCGTGCCGGGAGCCCATCCGGTAGGAGACGTGAAAGTCCGTCCAGGAGGGTTCGATGACGGCGATGGCCAGGGCTTCGTCACCGTCTGCGACCGTCAAGTGCGCGGTGGCGCCGGTGTCTTCGGCGAGGGAGCGCAGGACCGGGAGCGCAGCGTCACGCAGCGTGGGCTGCACGCGGCGGCTGTAGTGGAGGACCGCGAGGCCGAGCCGGGCCCGGCCCTCGCTGTCGCGGCGCACCAGGCGGTGCAGCTCGAGGGTGTTCACCAAGCGGTAGACGACGGTCCGGCTGACACGCAGCGCGGCGGCCAACTCGGTGATCGAGAGACCGTCCGGTGCGTCCGCCAGCAACTCGAGGACTGTCAGTCCCCGGTCGAGCGTCTGGGAGGTCTCTGCGGGCACGCGGCCAGCGTATCCGCATTTCGTGCAGTACTCACGGGAGTGTCCGGTGCCATCGAACCTTCCGACTCAGGACACCAAATTTTCAGGCGCGGCCCGGTCGGCCCGTATCTTGCTGCCGTGCGAAATTACTGGGCGCTTCTCCCCGCGATCGCCGTCATCGTCGGGCTGATCCTGCTCTACGCGATCCCGACGCTGATCAACCCGCAGTGGACCAAGACCGTCCTGAACCTGTTCCGCCAGTACCCCGAGGACGAGCAGGCCGACGCCGAGACCGGCCGGCGCGCCGGAGTGCTCGGGCCGCAGCAGGTCAGGTCGCGGCGGATGCTGGCCGGGCTGCTGGTGGTCGGCGCGCTCGCCCTGGTCGGGTTCAACGTCGCCCTGAACCGCGAGTCCAACGCCTGCTACACGGCCGCCCGTGCGTTCGGCGCGGTCGACGGCAAGTCGGCCGACGATCCGTGCATCTCGATGATCTACGGCACGTTCATCGGCGACGGCACCGGTCCGTCGTTCGAGGAGAAGCAGCAGCCGGTCCCGGTGTACCAGCTCGTGCACAAGAAAGACCCGACCTACCTGCGCTGGATCCAGAACCCACCGGAGTACGACGACAACAACCTGCTGATCGGTACCTCGCTCGACTGCGCGATGGACCTGCGCGTGACCGAGGAGGCGGACCGGATCACTGTGGTCGTCGACACCGATACACCCTGCCCGGCGGATGACAGCGTCTCGCTGACCGCGGTCCGGCTCAAGCAGCCGGTCGGCAGCCGCAAACTCGTCACGGTCGGCGGCAAGGAGATGCAGCAGATCAACCCGGACGTCGCCTCCTGGCCGAAGGTCCTCGGCAAGCTGGTGGCCGGCGGTTAACTCAGCGCGCGGACCTCGGAGTCGTAGACGCGGAACGGCCGGTTCCGGGCCAGCAGGATGAGCAGGCCGGCGATGCAGACCGCGGCTCCGCCGAGCAGGGCGATGGTCGGCGTGGTGAGGGAGGCCGTCGTACCGGCGACGAAGTCTCCGAGCCTCGGTCCACCGGCGACGACCACGATGAACACGCCTTGCAGACGGCCGCGCATCGCGTCCGGGGCCGCTGATTGCAGCACGGTGTTGCGGTACGCCGAGCTGACCATGTCGGCCGCACCCGACAACGCGAGCAGCGCGACGCCGAGCCAGATCGTGCGGGCCAGGCCGAACAACCCCACAGCAGTCGCGTACGCCGTGATTGCGACCACGATCGCGATTCCCTGCCGCCGAACCCGGGTGACCCAGCCGGAGAACAGCACCCCGATCAGCGCGCCGATCGCCGGAGCCGCCTGCAGCAGGCCGACCGTCCGCACTCCTCCGGCGAAGAACGCGCCCGCGACCGCCGGGAACAACGCTCGCGGCTGGGCGAACACCATCGCGAAGATGTCGGCGAGGAACGTCGCCAGCAGCGCCGGCGCGGCCCGCAAGAACGTGAACCCCTCAAGGACCGACCGCAGCCCAGCCCGCCGTACCAGCCCGGTCGGCGGCACCGGCGGGAGCCGGAAGAGCGCGTAGAGCGCCGCGGTGAATGTGATCACATCGACCAGGTACGCCGCTGCGAAGCCGTGCCAGGCGATCACCGCCGCCCCGAGCAGTGGGCCGGCGGTGAACCCCAGGTTGAACGCGGCCTGGCTGAGCGTGTTCGCGGCCGGGAGCAGCTCCGGCCGGATCAGTCGCGGGATGATCGCCGCCCGGGCCGGGTTGTTCACGGCGAAACACGCCGACTGGCAGGCGACGACGGCGTACAGGACCCAGGTCTGGTTCCACTTCAGCTGGGACTGCAGGACCAGGATCATCGAGAGCAGCCAGAGCCCGCCCGACGAGATCAGGGCCAGCATGCGGCGGTCGATCGCGTCGGCCATCGCGCCGCCGTACAGGCCGAAGACGACCAGCGGGACCAGCGAGCACAACCCCACCAGGCCGACCGCGAACGTCGAGTGCGTGAGCGCGTACACCTGGATCGACACGGTCACCGCGGTCATCTGCTGACCGAGCTGCGACACCGTCGATCCGATCCACAACCGGCGGAAATCGGCGGACTCCCGGAGCGGCCGGATATCGGTGAGAAGTGGCACGAATCCTCATGTTAGACCCGCGGGAAGGTGGCGTGCTCCAACGATTGACCCGGCGTCAGGCCGAGACCGTCGGTGACGACGTGGCCGCCGCCGGTGTACTCGGTGTCGGCGTCGACGAAGATCGTGACGTGGGCGATCCGCGGGTCGTCGGTGAGGTTGGGGGTCGCGGAGTGCGCCAGGTAGGCGTTGTGGAAGGTGCAGTCGCCGGCGCGCAGCGGGATGGTCAGCCGCTCCTCCCAGCGCAGATCCGGCGCGACGCGGAACAGGTCGTCGCGGTCGGCCAGGTCCTGGGCGCGCAGACCCTGGTGACCGTGCGAACCGGGGATGAAGGTCATGCAGCCGCGTTCGACCGGTACGTCGACCAGCGCCACCCAGGCTGAGAGCGCGTGCCGCGAACCGGCGTGCGGCCAGTACGGCGCGTCTTGGTGGAACTCGGTTGCCGCGCCGTTGTGCGGCGGCTTGATCAAAAGGTGGTCGTGCCAGATCCGCAGCGGTACCCCGGCCAGCGCGGTCGCGGCGGCGGCGAGGTTGGGATGGAGGGTGAGCTCACGCAGTACGTCGTTCTGCTGCCAGACGTTGACGTATTGGTTGAAGATCGCAGACCCTCCGGCGTAGTCGCTCGCGATCCCGCTCTCCGCGATCGCCGCGTCCCGGAACCGGGCCGCCTCCGCGGTCGTAATGATGTTACGTAACCTCGTTACACCATTCCGGCGGTAGGCGGAAATGGTCTCTGCGTCGACGATTGTGGTGGGCGTAGGCTCGGTGGTGGTCATCTGCCGGCTCCTCGGAAGCTGTTGTCAGCAAGGCGTATCCAGCCTCGCCGCTGAGCCCTCCAGAGCACCAGGCGATCCCGAACCACTCCTTGACCAGAAATGACCTCGGATGCACAAGATCCTCAGCAGCGAAGTCTTCCCCGACGAGCGGCTGCCCGTCGCCGAGGAACTGCTCTCGCTGACGGCCGACGTCGCGCCCCACAGCCACGCCTTCTTCGAGATCGCAGTCGTGGTGGCCGGTACCGGCGTACACCTGTCTGCGGATGGGTCGCGGCCGTTGACTGCTGGTTCGGTCGTGGTACTGCGGCCGGGGCAGTGGCATGGGTACTCGGAGTGCGCCGGGTTGGTTGTCCGCAATGCCTATCTGGGCACAGACATTTTCGGATTACTCTCCGGCGCCACCGAGCGCGCTGCGGCGCACCCCGCTGTCCAGCATGCGATGCGGCTGCTCGAGACCGACCTCGCCTCCGCGTGGACCCTCGACCGGCTCGCCGCCGCCGTGAACCTCGCCCCCGGCTACTTGGTCCGCCTCTTCGGCCGGAGCGCCTCGGTGTCCCCGATGGCTTACCTGCAGCGGATCCGGGCCGAGCGCGCGGCCGGCCTCCTGATCGAGACCGAACTCCCGATCGCCACCATCGGCGCGCTCGTCGGCTGGCCCGACCCCAGCCACGCGACCCGCCGCTTCCGCGCCCATTTCGGGCTGAGTCCAACCCGCTACCGAGAGGCATTTCGGCCGTAGGTAAAGATGTGTTCGTGACTTCTGTGCGTACGCCTGACCCGAACCCCGGCTGGCTGTCCGACCTGGCCCTGCAGGAGACCCGTTCCCGGGTCCCGATCCTGTACGTCGAGGCTGTCCCGGCCCGCGTCGACGCGACCGGTCATATCGAGCATGTCGGTGTTCTGCTCCGCGGCTCGACCCAGACCAACCAGATCGTCCGGACGCTGGTCTCCGGCCGGGTGTTCCACGGCGAGACGATCCGGGACGCGCTGCAGCGCAACATCGAGAAGGACCTCGGCCCGGCTGCGTTCCCGCGCCTCCCGGTCAGCCCGGTGCCCTTCACGGTCGCCGAGTACTTCCCGCTCCCGGGCCTCACTCCCCTGCATGACCCCCGTCAGCACGCCGTCGCGCTGGTGTACGTCGTACCGGTGACCGGCGAGTGCAACCCGCGCCAGGACGCCCTCGAGCTCACCTGGCTGACCCCGGAAGAGGCGCTGTCTCCCTCGCTCCTGGCAGACCTCGAAGGCGGCCGCGGCCAGCTCCTGAAGCAGGCCCTCGCCTGGTCCGGCGTACTGAGCTAACGTCCGAAGATCCGCAGTACCTGGTCGGCGTGTTTTCGGACGTTAGCGAACTACCAGGGGAGTTGACCGGCCTCGTCGTAGACCTGGCCGGTGGGTCCGTCTGCGCCGAGGGTGGCCATGTAGACGGCTACCGCAGCGCCTTGGGCTGGGGTGCGCGCGGTCTGCCAGCCGCCCATGTCGGTGGCGCAGTTGCCGGGGTCGGCGGCGTTGACCAGGATGCCGGTACCGCGGAGTTCGTTGGCGAGCATGACGGTGACCATGTTCACCGCCGCCTTGGTCGCGTTGTAGGCGAGCGTGCGCTTGGACGAGAACCGCGACTCCGGGTCGCCGACCAGCGTGAACGACGCCAGTGAGGTCGACAGGTTGACCACGCGCGCCTGCTCGGCCTTCCGCAGCAGCGGCAGCATCGCCTGCGTCACCGCGACCAGCCCGACCACATTCGTGTCGAACCCATCCCGCAGTACGGCGGCCTCGATCTCCGCCACGCCGGCATCCCCGACCGGGATGATGGCCGCGTTGTTGATCAGCACGTCCAGCCGCCCGTACTCCTGCGCAATCGTGTCGGCCGCAGCCTGCACGGACTCGGGGTCGGTCACCTCGAGCTGAATCGCGACCGCATTCTCCAGCTCCTCGGCCGCCTGCTGACCACGACCGAGGTCCCGCGAGCCGACCAGCACCCGGTACCCCGCCTCGCCGAGCTGCCGTGCGATCTCCTTGCCGATGCCCTTGTTGGCGCCCGTGACGAGCGCAATCTTGTTCTCAGTCATGGCTCACAGCCTGGTGCGAGATTTTCGCGGCTGGCAGAGCGAGCCGACCCTGGGACCGGCAGTCCCTGTTTGGCGTTCGCGCCGCCTGCGACCATGGTCGTGTGGATCGAGGACAACTGGCAGAGTTCCTCCGGGTACGGCGTGAGCGCCTCACCCCGGCCGATGTCGGCCTGCCCGCAGGCCTGCGCCGCCGTACGCCGGGCCTCCGCCGCGAGGAGGTCGCCACCCTCGCCACAATGTCCACCGACTACTACACCCGCCTCGAACAGGCCCGCGCCCCGCGCCCGTCCCGCCCGGTCCTCACCGGCCTCGCCCGCGCCCTCCGCCTGAACGACGACGAACGCGCCCACCTCTTCCGCCTGGCCGGCGAACAACCCGGCCCACCCCCAGGACCTCCCTCGGACGTCCGCGACGGCATCCTCCGGATGATCGCCCGCCTCGACGTCCCCGGCATCGTCCTCGACGCGAAGTACGACGTACTGGCCTGGAACCGGCAGGCGACCGCCCTCCTCGCCGACTTCTCCGCCCTGCCGCCCAAGGAGCGCAACCTGCTGCGCCAACGCTTCCTGTACGGCGACCAGTCCGCACGCTTCGGCGCCGACACCACCCGCGAGTTCGCCCGCGAAGCCGCCGCCGACCTCCGCGCCGCCTCAGCCACCTACCCCGACGACCCCACCATCCCGGCCCTGATCGCCGACCTGCTCGCGGGAAGCCCCGAGTTCGCCGACATCTGGTCGCGGCACGAAGTAGCCCGCCAGCAAACCCTCTGCCAAACCATCCTGCACCCCGAGGTCGGCCGCATCGACGTCATCTGCGAGATCCTCCTCGTCCCCGACCGCAACCAACGCGTAGTCCTCTACACCGCCGACCCCGGCTCCCCCTCAGACCAAGCCCTCCGCCTCCTCGACGTCATCGGCACCCAATCCCTCACCTGAACACCTCAGCCGCCGCCTGCAGCTTCACGACGTACCGACGCCACTTCTCGGTATCCCCGAAGTCGGCCTGGTCCGGGCCTGCGCGACCGTCCACGAGTTCACGCACGACGTCGATGTGCCCGCCATGTCGGCACTCCTCGCCGATCCAGAACCTTAAGTGGTAAGAAATGGGCGCCCAGCGCCGAAAAGTTACCACTTAGCGAGCGGGGGCCCAGGGCAACGATCAGCTCCCACCCCAGGTGCTCGCTGCGGTGCCGTCCGAGGCTCCGTCCCGCGTGCTGCCCGGCGCGGTGGACTCGCGCAGGATCTCAAGCGAGCTCGGCAAGGATCTTCGCCATCGCTTGATAGCTCTCGCGCACCGCCTCGACCTTGCCCAAGCGATGGCGCTCAAGCCGGATGGCCGCAAGGTGCCGAACCTCGTAAATCCTGGCCCGCCAGACCGCCGCCGGTGAGCGGTCCAACGCGCCGTACGACTCCCAGAAGGCTTGGCGCTCATCGGCCTTCGCCTGCACCATCCTGATCGTCCAGTCCGCAGCGGGATCCCCGAACTCCGTTCGGTCGAAATCCAGAACTCCAGTGATCAACGGCTCTGGCGCGTCGGCATCCAGCAGGCAGTTGACTGTCCACAGGTCGCCGGACAACAGCCGAGGCTCTCTTACCTCGTCCAGTGTCGCGCGGTCCCGCTCAGCCACAACGACAGCCCTTCGCACGTCCGTAGCATCGAGCCCCAGCTGTTCCAGGTCGTCCGCGATGCGCGTGAACGACGCGATCAGGACCTCACTCCAGGACGCATGCGCCGGACCGTCCACTCGCCCGAAGAGCGGCCCGTGTACGTCGTGAACCGAGCGGGCAATCACGCCCAGCTGCCGGAAGAACGTCGTACGCCCCGACCGCGGATACTCGCCCAACCGCTCCGGGGCCGGGATCCCTGACAGGCACGTCTGGATCATCCAGTCCCGGTCGATGGTGTCGTGCGACCAGTCGACAGCAAGAACCCGAGGCATCAGCGGCGCAATCACCGCCAGCCACGGCACAGCGGCGTACTCGTTCCGCATCAGCCGCCGCTCAGACCCGAACTGTCTGGCCTCGGCCGGCGCAACGCGCAAGATCACCGGCTCCGTCCAACCAGCCAACTCCACCCGGTAGACGCTGTTGTACGACCCGTACCCCAACTCAACTGCCGTCAGCGGAGCCACGTCGCCGCCGAACGCCCGCCGACAGACCGCCTCGATCTCCGCCGCGCTGAGCGGCAGCTGAAACGCCTGCGGACCCCGCTCAACAACCCGAAGCTCCATCTCCCCATCCTCCCCCACGACAACCTGAGATCGCGGATCAGCGCCTCGGGCGGCGGTAGGTCTAGCGAGCGCCGCGAGCGTGAGCGGGGTGGTCGGAGCGGACAGCGGAGCACGCGACGAAGGAGCGGGTGTAGTCGGCTGCGTGGGGGCTAGGTGCGGGCGGCTAGGGCGTTGATGGCTTTGGCGACCTGTGCCGGGGCTGAGATGAGGGTTAGGTGGCCTTGGCCGGGGAGGATGGTGGGTGGGGGTGCGCCTACCCGGGTGGCGGTTTGTTCGGCGGAGCCGCCTTGGTTGTCGAGGGCACCGAAGAGGACTGCTTTGGCGATGGGGAGGTTCTTCAGGCGGGCCAGGCGATCCGGCTGCACGGCGGGGAAGTCGGGGCCGATCATCTGCCACAGCGCCTTCTCGGCGCCGGGGACGCGGAAGGGACGGGTCCAGACTTGGACTTCGTCGTGGGTCAGGGGTGCGCATTTGTCAGCGCAGGCGTCGTTGTAGACGCTGCGGATGAGGCTGTCGGAGCCCAGGACGAGGCGCAGCGCGGACGTTCGGTACGGGTCGACGATCAGGGTGTTGACGATGGCGCGGGGTGGTCCGCCGCTGTTGGGGAGGGGTAGTGCGTCGCCGTCCAGGAACATGATGCCGCCGATCTTGGCGGGCTGTTCGAGTGCGGCTTCGGCGACCACACCGGCGCCCAGTGAGTGACCGACCAGAACCGGCTTTGGTTGCCCGGGGCCCGTGAGTTTCATGGCGTCGAGGAAGCCCAGGAGCTGCGCGGCCAGGTGCTCGATCGTGTACGGCGCTTTGCGCTCGCTGTAGCCGTATCCGGTGATGTCGTACGCGTACACGCGATGGGTCCGCGCCAAAACGGGGACCAACGCGGACCACGTCTCCACCGACTCGGCTGCCCCGTGAACGAGCACGATCGGTGAGCCCGTCGTACCCCACTCGTCGTACCGGGTCTGCAGGTCCGCGGTCTGGACGAAGCGCAGGCCGGGTGGCGGCTCGGCGCGTTCCCGGGTGGCGAAGTTGTAGGTCAGGGACGCTCCGGTGATGACGAGCCAGATGACCACCAGTACGACGAAGATGCGCCGTAGTACCCGCACGAGCCGTTTCACGGGGTCAAGTTTGTCGGATGCCACCAAAAGCTGACCGAAAGACCACCGAAAAGGCAAAAGTGAGCCCCCGCGCCGTGGGCAGCAGGCGCGGGGGCTCGGATCACCGGGGAGGGGCTACTGCCCGGTGAAGGTGAAGGTCGAACCGGGCTCCTTCAGTACGTCGCCGTCACGGGAGTTCGTGATGACGACATTCGTCAGGGTCGCGCTGCCACGGGCGCCACCCATCGCGAGGATGCCGGAACCGTTGTTCGACTTGTCGATGCGGATATTGGTGAGCTGCACGTTCGGCATCTCACCACCGCCGGTCTTGAACTGGATGCCGTCGTACGTCGAGTCGTAGATCTCGGTGTCGCGGATCGTGACACCCGGGATCGGCAGGTTCGACGGGAACAGCGTGATCGCACCGAACTCCTGGTCCTCGTTCCAGAAGGCACCACCACAGCGGTAGAGCGCGTTGTTGGCGATCAGCGTCGTCCCCGAGAACGGGAGCGGGTCGTGGTCGGTCGCCAGCATGATGCCGGGGTAGTTCATCGTGTCGTAGATCAGGTTGTTCTCGATCTTGTTGCCGTACCCGCCGTAGATCGCGATGCCGTTCGCGCGCCAGGGCAGCTGCACCGTGTTGTTGGTGAACGCGTTGTCGTGGCCGATGTCGACCGACTGGTCCTTGACGTACTTGCTCGCCCAGACCGCCATCGAGTCGTCGCCGGTGGTACGGAACGACGAGTTGAACACCTTGGAGTTGCGGCTGCCGTTGGCGAAGTTGATGCCGTCGGCGTAGGTGTCGCGGATCCGCATCCCGGAGAACTCCAGCCCGTCGGCCGGGCCCCAGAGCTCGGGGATGTTGTCGTAGTCGCGGCCGACCCAGACCGCGACGTTCGCGTGCTCGATCCAGACGTTGGTGATCTTCGTGCCGGTACCGAACCGGCCGTTCAGGCCGACCCCGCCCTCGGCGTTGCCGTCACCGCCGCGGATCCGGCCGGAGCCGAAGATCGCGATGTCCGAGAGTTGCACGAACTTGTCGATGTCGAAGCCGAAGTTGCCTTCGTGCGGGTGGTTGATACCGCCCGCGTTCTGCGGCTCGATGGTCGAGTAGAGCTGCGAGTACCACATGCCCGCACCGCGGATCGTGGTGTTGCTGATCCCGACCTGGTTGTACTGACCGCGGTTCAGCGGGTCGTCGGTGAGGATCTTCTTCTCCTGCCGCCACTGGCCTTCCGGGATCCAGACGCAGCTGATCACGCCGTTCTGGTCGTCGGTGACCGCGCGCTGCAGGGCGTCCGCGTCGTCGATGCCATCCCCAGGGACAGCGCCGTACTGGGTGATCGACGTACAGCCGGCCGGCTGCGCGAGAGCGGGGGCCACCTGCTCGAGGTCGATCGAGTCGACGATGTAGTACGACGCCGAGTCGCCGGAATCGCGCTGCAACTTGAACTTCGTTCCGGCCGGGTACGACGTACCGAGCAGGGCATGTGATTCGTCGAAGAGCCGGCGGGCGTCGCCGCCCGGGGTGTTGGTCAGCGCCTCGGGGCCGTCGCTGTTGCCGTAGAGCCAGCTGTAGTGCGAGGACAGGTTGAGCTTCTGCTTGAACGTGCCGTTGACGTACAGGCTGATCGTGGCGTCGATGCCCTGGCCGTTGGCCGAGTCCGGGATCGAGTTGCGGACCACGATCGAGTTGGTCTGCACAGTCGAGGTGAACTCGACGTACTGGCCAGTGGTGTTGAGCCGCACCGAGGCCCGGCCGGATGATTCGGTCGCGAAGTTGGTGTGACCGAAGGTGCGCAGCGGGTCGGTGGTCAGCAGTGCACCCGTGTACGCCGCTGCCTCCGCCTCGTACGACGTGTACGGTACGGCGGCGCCGCGGCCGACGACGATCGCCTTCGTGAAGGTGTTGTTGTTCTCGTTGGTCTCGGTCACCGCGTTCGCGGCGTCAGCCGTGGCGACCAGGTTCGCGCCGCCGTTGGCCGCGGTCCAGGTGCCCGAGATCGCGACGTTCGCGGTGGCTCCGGCGGCGATCGTGCCGGTGGCACCGTTCAACGTCGTCGAGCCGATGACGAGTCGGGTCGTGCTGGCCCCGGCGGCCGTCGTACCGCGGTTGTTCACGGCGACGGTGAAGGAGACAGCCGCGCCCGGTGCCGGGTTCGACGGGTTCGGGGTGATGCCGGTGATCAGGAGATCCGGGCCGGGGGCCTGGGCGACCTGGAGCTGGCTGGTTGCCTGGAGCGTGTTGTTGGTTTCGTTCTGCTCGGTGACCGCATTGCCGGCGTCGGCGACGGCCGCGACGGTGTAGCTGCCCTGCGGCTTGGTTCCGGCATTGGCCGTGACCGTGGCGGAGGCTCCGGCGGCGAGGGCGCCGACAGACGCCGTACCAGCGACGGAGCCGCCGATCAGGAAGTTCAGGCTGCTGGCGGGAGCGGCCGCCGTACCGGAGTTCTTGACCGTGGCCGAGAGCGTGATCGGCGTGGTCTCGGACGGGCTGGCCGGGGACCAGTCGACCGCCGTGACGACCAGGTCCGGGTTCGGGGCCGCGGCGCCGAAGACCTGGAACTCCGCGACCTGACCACCCGGGGCGCCGGTGTTGGAGAAGACCTGCAGCCGGACGTCGGCGTACCGGCCGGTGACCGGGATCGTGATCGCGTTGCCGCCGCTGTTCGGGCTGAACTGGTAGTCGGCGCGCGCCTTGATCGAGGTGAACGCGGTCGCCGACTGCTCACGACCGAGGACCTCGATGCTCTGCGTGCGAGCACCCCACGCCGAGTCGGGGTTGAGCTTGACGACCACGGAGGTCAGGTCGGCGTTCGACCCGAGCTTGGCGGTCAGGGTCGAGGGGAAGCCGTTCGACTCCCAGTACGTCGCGATGTTGCCGTCGTTCGCGTTGGTCGCGACGAAGTTGAAGACGGCGCTGGACGCCTCGATCGGCTTGTTCGCCGCGAGGTCGGTACCGGTCGGGGGTTCGACGGGCCCGCCACCAGGTCCGGCCAGGTCGAACTCGGACAGTTGGGCGGCCGGCCAGCCGGTGTTCGCGGTGAAGTTCAGCCGGACGTAGCGGGCGGCGGTCGTCGGGAGGTCGATCGTGACGACGTTGTTCCCGGTGAAGTTGTACGCCGTACCGGTGACGATCGTGCCGAACGTCGTACCGTTCGTGCTGCCCTGGACCGAGAGGGTCTGCGTGCGCGCACCCCAGCCGGTGGGCAGTTTCAGGGTGATCTGGTTGACGTCCTGGGTGGTGCCCAGGTCGGCCTGGATCCACTGCGGGAAGGCGTTGTTGGTGCTCTCCCAGTACGTGCCTTGGTTGCCGTCACCGGCGTTGGTGCTCGGGTATCCCCCGTTCGAACTGCTGGCTGACAAGGTCTTCGCGAGGTTCGCGGTCACGGCCGCGGTCGCAGCGGGCACCAGACCCACTGCGACCACCACCGCCACCAGCACCCCGATCAGGATGCGGCGGACAGGACTTCTCTTCCCTTGCATAAGGGCTCCTCCGTCAGAGGGCGGATTAGACGGACAGCACCGTGCATCCGAAATTTTCAACACCTTGCCAATTTCTTGCGCGACGGTAGTCGCATGTTGCATGACCCTCCGTCGAAGGTCAACAGCTCGGAGTACGCAAAAAACACCCCACCCGAGCAGTCGGGTGGGGTGTTTTCAGTGAGTTACGCGCGGCGCTGGCTGGCCCAGTGACGGATCAGCTCGATGCGTTCCTTGAGCTGCTCCGAGGACGCCTGCGCGGCGGCAGGGCCGCCTAGTTTGCGCCGGAGGTCATTGTGAATGACACCGTGCGGCTGGCCGGTTCGGTGGTGCCAGGCGGCGACCAGACCGTTCAGGTCGCGGCGCAGGAGAGCGATCTGCTCGTGGGTGGCGAGCTCGGTGGGAGTCGGGTCCTCGCGCTCGTCGGAGCCCCGTTGCGACCTCTTCTGGGCGGCGATCGACTTCGCCTGCCGCTTGCGCAGCAGGTCGCGCACCTGGTCGGGCTCCAGCAAGCCGGGCAGCCCGAGGAAGTCCAGCTCCTCGTCGGAGGCCTGGTCCCCGCCGGTCCCGTAGTCGCCGCCGTCGAACACGACCCGGTCGAAGCTCGCGTCCGACCCGAGCGCCTCGAACTTCGCGTCCAGCTCGTCGCTGGCGCCCTCGGCCTCGTTCGCCTTCTTCAGCAGGTCGTCCTCGAGGGCGAAGATGTCGCCGTCCTCGTTGTTGTTCTTGCGGCCGAGGACGTGGTCGCGCTCGACCTCCATCTCGGCGGCGAAGCTCAGCAACCGGGTCACCGACGGCACGAACACCGACGCCGTCTCACCCCGCTTGCGGGCCCGCACGAACCGTCCGACCGCCTGGGCGAAGAACAGCGGCGTCGACGTCGGCGTCGCGTAGACCCCGACCGCCAGCCGCGGTACGTCGACCCCTTCGGAGACCATCCGGACCGCGACCATCCACCGGGACTCGTCCTCGGAGAACTTCTGGATCTTCTTGCTCGCGGCCTTCTCGTCGGACAGTACGACGGTCGGCGCCTGCCCGGTGATCTCCCGCAGCGTCTTGGCGTAGGCCCGCGCCGAGTTCTGGTCCCCGGAGATGACCAGCCCGCCGGCATCCGGCATGTGCCGCCGCACCTCGGTCAGCCGCTTGTCCGCTGCCCCCAGTACGGCGCCCATCCACTCGCCGGTGGGGTCGAGCGCGGTCCGCAGCGCCTGCGCGGTGAGATCCTTCGTCAGCGGCTCACCCAGCCGCGCCGCGACCTCGTCACCGGCCTTGGTCCGCCACCGCATCTCGCCGGAGTACGACATGAAGATCACCGGCCGTACGACGTGGTCGCGCAGCGCGTGCCCGTAGCCGTAGGTGTAATCCGCCTTGCTCCGCGCATGACCGTCCGCACCGTGCTCGTACGTGACGAACGGAATCGGGTTGTCGTCGCTCCGGAACGGCGTACCGGTCAGGCACAACCGGCGCGCGGCCGGCTCGAACGCCTCCCGCACCCCTTCACCCCAGCTGAGCGCGTCACCGCCGTGGTGCACCTCGTCGAGGATCACCAGCGTCTTGAACCGCTCGGTCCGGACCCGGAACGCCAGCGGGTTCACCGCGACCCCGGCATACGTCACCGCGACCCCGGTGAAGTCCTGGTTCGTCTTACCGCGCCGCCCGGCGAACGCCGGATCGATCGCGATCCCGGCCTTGTCCGCCGCGTCCGCCCACTGCACCTTCAGGTGCTCGGTCGGCGTCACCACCGTGATCCGGTCGATCTGCCGCCGGTGCAGCAGTTCGGCCGCCACGGTCAGCGCGAAGGTCGTCTTCCCGGCCCCCGGCGTCGCGACCGCCAGGAAGTCCCGGGGATTGGTCTCCAGGTACTGCGTGAGCGCCTCCGCCTGCCAGGCCCGCAGCTTGCTCGCGGTACCCCAAGCAGCACGATCCGGATAGGCGGGAGGAAGCACGCCCGATCCACCAGGCACGTGCATTTCCACAGGCGGAACTCCCCCGATCGACGACAAGTAAGCCGTACAGAGACGTTACCCGACATCACCGACAGAACAGATTCGCCGGCACGATCGACACCTCGAACGGTCTCGTCAGACGCGCCGTTTCGTCCCCGGTTACCTTCGCGACCTGCACATATGCGCCGTCCCGCAGTTCCCATGCAATGAGACTCGGCGTGTCGGGATCAACCACCCAGTACGCCGCACACCCCGCGTCCTGGTACCTCGACCATTTCACCATCAGATCGAACCGCCTGGTGCTCGGTGACAGCACCTCGACCGCGAGCAACGGCGCGACCGGCAGATCCTTCTCGCTGAGGTCCTCCTGTCGGGTGACCAGCAGATCCGGCTGCAGGACTGTATCCAGTCCGAGCACCACATCCAGCGGAGCCACGAACGGCTCCATCTCCTCCGGACAGGCGGCATACAACAACCGGTACACGGCCTGAACCGCTCGCTGGTGCTGAGGCACCGGCGCGGGGCTCACCAGAAGGTTCCCGTCGATGAGCTCGTACCGGCGGCCGTCATCGGGCATCAGGTCGAGATCGGCCCTGGTCAGCGGCGTTGCCGGATGGCCGGCCGCCGGAAACGGGGTGGGCATGGTGTTCACAGCACTCATAGTGCCTCCTTGAGTTGGTCACACCAAGAATGTGCAGTCATCTGCCCCGGCATGCCCCGACGAGTTCCCCGGCTGTGGATAACTTCGGGTGACTGGCGGGGCGGCTTACACTCGGGGCATGAGTACGCAGTTGAGCCCCGGCGCCGACACCGTCATCGATGAGCGGACCCAGCCCCTGGAGGGC
Source organism: Kribbella sp. NPDC058245 (assembly GCF_042882005.1). Lineage (NCBI taxonomy): Bacteria > Bacillati > Actinomycetota > Actinomycetes > Propionibacteriales > Kribbellaceae > Kribbella > Kribbella sp. NPDC058245. The sequence goes on along the minus strand of NZ_JBHVWY010000014.1, from coordinate 251,463 downwards.
GGGGACCATGAGCGGTTCTCGCACTATGTGCCGAAGGACAAGCTCACCGAGGCGATGGTGATGGGGACGCCGGTGGTGGCGTTGTGCGGGAAGGTGTGGGTGCCGAGCAGGGACCCGCAGAAGTTCCCGGTCTGCCCGGAGTGCAAGGAGATCTGGGAGTCGATGAACGGTGACGGCGACGGCAGCGGCGGCGAGTAGTCCGTCAGTTGTGCGTGGGGTCGTCCGGGTAGGTGGCCAGGTAGGCCAGCTGGTCGGTCTGGCGGCGCAGGACGCGCCGCCACAGCGTGTCCGGGTCGAGGCTGAACACGTCGTCGGGTTGGGACTCGACGACGTACCAGGCGCCTTCGGTGATCTCGCCTTCCAGCTGGCCTGACGACCAGCCGGCGTACCCGGCGAAGATCCGCATCCGCTGGATCGCGCCGACGAGCAGTTCCGGTGGTACGTCGAGATCGATCAGACCGATTCGGCCGAAGCACTCGCGCCAGCCGGGCGGGTCGGTCGACTCGATCACTTCGGCGACCGCCAGCGCGCTGTCGGTGCCGACCGGGCCGCCCAGGAAGAGGACGCCGGGCTCGTTCACCGTGTCCGACCAGTCCGGGAGTACCCGGTCGACGGCGAGGTCGGCCGCGCGGTTGACCACCACACCGAGCGCTCCGTCGTCGTCGTGATCCAGTAGCAGGATCACCGACCGGCGAAAGGGCGGCTCGTCGAGCAACGGGGTCGCAACCAGCAGCGAACCGGTCAGCGTCTGGGCCGTCATGCACCCATCATGTCGTGCCCGCCAACGCGGCCTCTACGGACCACCCGGAAACCCGCCCACGCGCCGGCCGCGACGCCCAGCAGATCGGCCAGCGCATCGAACGGGTCCCCGTCGCGATGCGGCAGCAGATAGTGCTGGACGAACTCGCTCCCGATCGCGTTCACCACGAGCGCGCCGAGCAGCCAGCGCGCCGGTACGCCGACCTTCAGCCCGGTGAACGCGACCGCCGCGAACAGGCAGAAGTGGGCGACCTTGTCGATCCCCGGGATGCCGACCGACGGACCAGCCTCCTCCGGCGCATAGACGCCGTACAGCTGCAGCGCGCAGGCCGCGACGAACGCGACCCGCCACGCCCACACCGAGAACCGCGATCCGGTCGCCCCCGCCACCGTCGCCGTCATCAGAGCGGAGAGTCGTCCGGGAACAGCTCGGCCGCGGGCGCCTTGCCGCCGGCCGCATCCCGTACGGCGTGCGCCACGCGCGTGTGCACCTCGGGATGGAACACGCTCGGCACGATGTACGTCGCGTTCAGCTCGTCGTCCGTGACGACCCCGGCCAGCGCCTTCGCGGCGGCCAGCTCCATCTCGATCGACACCTTGGACGACTGCGCGTCGAGCAGACCGCGGAAGACCCCCGGGAAGACCAGCACGTTGTTGATCTGGTTCGGGTAGTCGGACCGCCCGGTCGCGACCACGGCCGCGTGCTCGCCGGCCTCGCCCGGGTCGACCTCGGGAGTCGGGTTCGCGAGCGCGAACACGATCGCCTTCTCGTTCATGGTGGCGATGTCGTCGCCGTTCAGGATGTTCGGTGCCGAGACCCCGATGAACACGTCCGCACCGGCCAGCGCGCCCTTCAGGTCGCCGCTGTACTGCGCCGCGTTCGTGTTCTCCGCGATCCAGCGCAGATCCGGCGTCAGGCCCGCGCGCTCGGCGTGGATGATGCCGCCGATGTCGGCGACGCAGGTGTCCTTGACCCCGGCCGCGATCAGCAGCTTCAGGATCGCCGTACCGGCCGCACCAGCGCCGGACAGCACCACCTTCACCTCGCTGATGTCCTTCCCGACCACCCGCAGCGCGTTGTAGAGCGCGCCCAGTACGACGATCGCCGTACCGTGCTGGTCGTCGTGGAAGACCGGGATGTCGAGCTCCTCGCGCAGCCGGGCCTCGATCTCGAAGCAGCGCGGCGCGGAGATGTCCTCCAGGTTGATCCCGGCGAAGCCCGGCGCGATCGCCTTGACGATCTGGACGATGGCGTCCGGGTCCTGGGTGTCCAGGCACAGCGGCCAGGCGTCGATCCCGGCGAACCGCTTGAACAGCGCCGCCTTGCCCTCCATCACCGGCAGCGCGGCCTTCGGGCCGATGTTGCCCAGCCCGAGCACGGCCGACCCGTCGGTGACGACGGCGACCGTGTTCCGCTTGATGGTCAGCCGGCGGGCGTCCTCGGGGTTCGCGGCGATCGCCAGGCAGACCCGGGCCACCCCCGGGGTGTAGATCATCGAGAGGTCGTCACGGTTGCGGATCGGGTGCTTGGCCTCCATCGAGATCTTCCCGCCGAGGTGCATCAGGAAGGTCCGGTCCGAGACCCGGCCGATCTCCACGCCCGGTACGGCGCGCATCGCCTCGACCAGGCGGCCGGCGTGCTCGGTGTCGGCAGCGGCACAGGTCACGTCGATCCGCAGCCGCTCGTGACCGGACGCGGTCACGTCGAGCGCGGTGACCAGACCACCGGCCTGCTCGACCGCGGTCGTCAGCTTGCTCACGGTCGAGCCCCCCGCGGGGACCTCGAGGCGAACGGTGATGGAGTACGAAACACTCGGCAAGGCAGTCACGCGGGTGATCCTCTCACGTCACTGGTAAGGCCCCGGAGTTCCGTAAGTAAAGTGCATGACCAAGTGCTGGGAAATCCATTACCCGAGCGCTAGGGTGCGGCCTATGCCGACGATCAGTGACGTGGCGGCGCGAGCGGGGGTCTCGACGGCGACTGTGTCCCGGGCACTGAACGGGAAGGCGACGGTCGACCCAGAGCTGGCCGCGCGGGTCCGGCAGGCGGCGACCGAGCTCGGCTACCAGCCGAACGGCCCGGCCCGGAACCTGCGCCGTCAGGAGGCGGCTGTGGTCGCGCTGATCATCTCCGACGTGGAGAACCCGTTCTTCACCGCGATCGCCCGCGGCGTCGAGGACGTCGCGCACCAGGTCGGCTACTCGGTCGTGCTCTGCAACTCCGACGAGAACGCGGAGAAGGAGAGCCGCTACATCGACATCGCGATCCAGGAACGGGTCGCCGGCGTCATCCTCTCCCCCAGCGGCCCGGCGACGTCCGTGACCAAGCTCGCAGCCCGCGGTACGGCGTTCGTCGCGGTCGACCGGCCGTTGCCGGATCACGACAGTGACGTCGTACTGGTTGACACCCGTCTCGCCGCAGCGCAGGCGACCGCGCACTTGATTGCCCAGGGCTATGAGCGAATCGGGTGCGTAACCGGGCCTTCTGGCGTCCGGACCGCCGACGACCGCTTGGCCGGCTATCGCGACGCTTTGAAAGCAGCTCGGCGCCGCACGACCACCCGTCTGGTCCGCCGCTCGGAGTACAAGTCGGCCGGGGCCCACCGAGCCGCGATCGACCTGCTCTCCCAACCCGAGCCCCCGGACGCCCTGCTGGTCGCCAACAACGCCATGGCCGTCGGCGTCCTGCAAGCCCTCCAGGAGTTAGGCCGACGCCCCGGCCGCGACGTCGGCGTGGTCGCGTTCGACGACGCCCCCTGGGCCGAACTCCTCGATCCCCCACTCACGGTCGTCGCGCAACCGGCGTACGAGATCGGCACTGAAGCAGCCCGGCTCCTCCTCGCCCGCATCGCCGACAACACCCGCCCGCCGACCGTCACCACCCTCGGCGCCCGCCTCATCGACCGCGCCAGCTCCCACCGCTAACGTCCGAAAACACGCCGACCACGCGCTACACCCCTTCGGACGTTGCCGCGGCTGTTCGTAACGTCCGAAAACACGCCGACCACGTACTACACCCCTTCGGACGCTATGTCGGGGTTGTTCGTAACGTCCGAAGAACCGGAGGGCCCGCCTCCGGTCCTTCGGACGTTGTGGAGGGATCAGCCGGTGGGGTTCTCCTCGGCGTAGATCTTGGCGGCGTTGTCCTTGTCGATCAGGCGGGTCGGGAGGACCTGGGACTTCTCGATGGTTCCGCAGTCGACGAGGATCTTCTTCGCGGCGGCGATGGCTTCCTTGCCGTTGGTCGGGTAGGTGAAGGTCGCGCTGAGCCGGCCCTGCTCGACGGCCTTGATGCCGCCGGACGGGATCGGCAGCGCGTCGATGCCGATGAACTTCATCTCCTTCTCCCGGCCCACCGACTTCGCGGCCAGGTAGGCGCCCTCGGCCATCGGGTCGTTGTGCGCGTAGACGACGTCGATCTTCGGGTTCGCCTTGAGCAGCGCGTCCATCTGCGCCTGCCCCTTCTCGCGCAGCCAGTCACCACTGCCGGACGCGATCACCTTGATCTTCGGGTTGGCCTTGATCCCGGCCGCGAACCCGTCGTGCCGCTCGGTCTGCGGCGTGGCGCCCGCCAGCCCCTTGAGCTCGACGACGTTCCCGCCGTTCGGCAGCAGCTTCTCGGCCACATACTTGCCGGCCTCGGTACCGATCTGCACGTTGTCGCCACCGATGAAGCCGGTGTACGCGTCACCGTCGACCTTGCGGTCCAGCACCAGCACCGGGATGCCCTTGTCGTACGCCTTCTTCACGACCGCGGTCAGCGGCGTCGCCTCGTTCGGGCTGATGATCAGCAGATCGATCTGCTGGGTGATGTAGTTGTCGACGTCCGCGACCTGCTTGGCGTTGTCCTGCGCCGCGTCGGCGAACTTCACGTCGAACTGCGGTACCTCCTTGGCCGCGGCCTTGATGTCGTCGTCCATCCGCTGCCGGTACGGCTCGGCGACGTTCGCCTGGCTCATCCCGATCACATACTTGCCGTCGGCCCCCTTGCAGGACTTCGACGAGCCGGCCGACGGGCTGTCGCTCGTCCGGTCGCTGGTGGTACCGCAGCCCGCGAGCACGAGCGCGGCGACCGCACTCAAGGCCAGCGAAATCTTCACAGAACGCATGGGGGAACCTTCCTCACGAGGCGGGCCGGAGTCGTTGCAGCGCGGCGGCGGCAACGATCACGAGACCCTTGATCAACAGCTGGATGTTCGAGTCGATGTTGTTCAGGGCAAGGATGTTGTTCAGGACACCGAGCAGCAGCGCGCCCGCGACCGTCCCGGCGACCGAACCCCGGCCACCGGCCAGGCTGGTGCCGCCGATCACCACGGCGGCGATCGCGTCCAGCTCGTACCCGATGCCGTCGTTCGGGCTGCCCTGATTGAGCTGTACGGCGTGCACGATGCCGGCCAGTGACGCCAGCAGACCGCAGATCGCGAAGACCGCGATCTTGACCCGGACCACCGGTACGCCGGACAACCGGGCAGCCTTCTCGTTGCCACCAACGGCGTACAGGTGCCGGGAGAACGCGCTGACCCGCAGGAAGATCACGGCCGCGACCGCAACGACGGCGAAGATCAGTACCGGAATCGGAACCAGTCCGCCGAACGTCCGCTCACCGAGGAGAGCGAACGACGCCGGCGCCTCGTGCGGCCCATCGCCGTACGCGATCGCGACGCCCTGACCGCCGGACCAGATCCGCGCCAGACCACGCGCTATCTGCAGACCGGCCAGCGTGACGATGAAGGACTGGATGCCGATCATCGCCGTCGCGACGCCCTGAAGCGCTCCGAAGATCAGGCCGATCACGAGCACCAGCAGGACGGACGGCAGGAAGCCCCAGTCGTTCTCCACCATCAGTACGGCGGAACCGACCGCCGCGAGCCCGAGGACCGCGCCGACCGAGAGGTCGATGCCACCGATCAGGATCACGAACGTCATCCCGACCGCGATGATCCCGATCTCGGAGACGGCCCGAACCACGTTGGCCAGGTTGTCCGCGCTGACGAACAGGATCGCGCCGTTCTTGCGCGGCGAGAAGATGATCGCCGCGATGAAGACCGCGAGCAGCCCGAACACACTCTGGAACCGGAACAACGTCGCAACGATCGAACGTTTTTCGGTCACCGGGCTTCTCCGATCACAGCTGTTTCTCCCATCGCGGCCGCCAACAGATCGCCTTCACTGGAGTCCGCCGTACCGAACGACGCCACGTCCCGCCCATCACGCAGTACGACGACGCGGTCGCAGACGCCGATCAACTCGGGCAGCTCCGAGGACGCGAGCAGTACGCCGAGGCCCTGGCCGGCGAGTTCACCGAGCAGGCGGTAGATCTCGGCCTTGGCGCCGACGTCGACACCGCGGGTGGGTTCGTCGAGCAGCAGCAGTTTCGGCTCGGTCAGCAACATCCGGCCGAACACCACCTTCTGCTGGTTCCCGCCGGACAACGTGCCGACCTCGTCCTGCAACCGGCCGAACTTGAGCCGCAGCCGATCCGCCATCTTCACCGAGGCGACCCGCTCCTGACGCCGAGCGATCACCCCGAGCCGCCCGTACGACGGCAGGCTCGACAGCACGGTGTTCGCCAGAATCGAGTGGAACAGCACGAGTCCCGAAGCGCGCCGGTCCTCCGGGACCAACCCGATGCCGTGGGCAAGCGCCTGGCGCGGACTCCGCGGTCTGATTTCTGAGCCCTGCAAGACGATTCGACCGGATCGCGTGCCGGTTGGCGCGACGCCGTACAGGGTCTCGAGCAGTTCGGTACGACCGGCACCGAGGAGACCCGCGAGGCCGACGATCTCGCCGGCGCGGACGGTCAGCGAGATGCCGTCCGGATCGCGGCGGCCCGGTCGTGGGCGACGCGCGGTCAACTTCAGGTCCTCGACGCGGAGCAGTTCGCCGCCGGTGTCGGTGTCCTGGGTGGTGAACATGGTCTGCACCGGACGGCCGACCATCGCCTCGACGACCTCCGCCGTACTGAGTTTGCGCGGGTCGAAGCTGGTGACGATCTCACCGTTGCGCAGGACGGTCGCGCGGTCGGCGACCTGCGCGATCTCCTCCATCCGGTGCGAGATGTAGACGATGCCGACGCCCGCGCGGCGGAGTTCGCGGATGACGTCGAAGAGGCGCTCGACCTCGGTGGTCGTCAGGGCCGAGGTCGGCTCGTCCATGATCAGCACGCGGGCGTCGAGCGAGATCGCCTTCGCGATCGTGACGAGTTGCTGCTCACCGACGCGCAACTCGCCGACCGGGCGCCGCGGATCGATCCGGACCCCGCTGCGATCGAGCAGGGCGCGGGCCTCGCGGTCCATCCGGCGGCGGTCGACGGTCCGCAGCGGGGTGCGCAGTTCGCGGCCGAGGAAGATGTTGTCGGCGACGGAGAGCCCCGGGACGAGGTCGAGCTCCTGGTGGATCATCGCGATCCCGGCCGCCTGCGCGTCGGTCGGGCCGCCGAACGACACCTCGGTGCCGTCGATCTCGATCGTCCCGTCGAAGTCGGTGACGTCACCGGACAGGATCTTCATCAGCGTCGACTTGCCCGCGCCGTTCTCGCCGAGCAGAGCGTGCACCTCACCCGCGCCGAGGGTGAAATCCACCTCCCGGCACGCCTGCACGCCGCCGTACCGCTTCCCGATCCGTTGCATCCGGACCAGGGCAGCGTGCTGGCTCATGAGGCCTCCGCCAATCCGGTCAGTAATCGATTTCCCGGACGCTATGCCGCACCGTCGCGACCCGTCAACCCCTCACCGGCCGCACGCCCGAACCGTGACCCAGCTTCGCGGGCAGCCCCCGCCGAGCGGCACCCTTTCGACCTGGATGGAAAGGTGCGTCGGCGCACGGCCGGACCCCCATCACCGTCCAACCTCGAAAACCTGCCCTCGGCGAGGCGCCCCTGAGCGTGAATTCGCCCGGGCCCGGTGAGTTGGTGGGTGATGGCGGTCCGCTATTCGTCGAGCCAGGCCCGGACGGACGCGTCGTGCTCACCCAGCCGCGGCGGCGCGATGTTCTTCTCGCGGGCGCCCGCGTACGGCTGGTCGTCGAAACGGAGGGGCGGCCCGGGGAGCTGGATGTTGCCGAGCGTCGGGTGCTCGACGTCGATCAGCAGACCCTGCGACAGCGTCTGCTCCCACTCGTACACCTGCTGGATGTCACGCACCTTGCCGGCCGGAATCCCCTGCTCAGCCAGCGTTTCCAGCCACTTGTCGGCCGGTGCCGCCGCGAATGCGGTCTCGATCGCCGCGATCAGCTCGTCGCGGTTCCCGACCCGGTCCGCGTTCGTCGCGAACCGCGGGTCCGCCGGATCCAGTCCGACGATCGGCGCGAACGTGCGCCACTGCCCCTCGCTCCCGACCGCCACCTGCACGCTGTCGTCCGCCGTCCGGAACATCCCGTACGGCGCGATCTGCGCATGGTGATTACCGATCCGCCCCGGTACCTGACCAGCGACGGTCCATTTCGTCCCGTGGAAGGCATGCACCCCGACCATCGCGGCCAGCAGGCTCGTCCGCACGACGCGCCCCTTCCCGGTCACCGACCGCTCGTGCAACGCGGCCAGCGCGCCATAAGCGCCGTACATGCCGGCCAAGAGGTCCGCGATCGGGACCCCGACCTTCGTCGGCTCGGCCTCACCGGTCACGCTCATCAGACCGCCCTCGCCCTGCGCGATCTGGTCGTACCCAGCCCGGCCACCCTCCGGCCCGTCGTGCCCGAACCCGGTGATCGACACCACGATCAGCCCCGGGTTCAGCTCGTGCAGCCGCTCGACCGAGAACCCGAGCCGATCCAGCACCCCCGGCCGGAAGTTCTCCAGCAGGATGTCGGCCTTCCGGACGAGCTTGGTGAGCAGCTCCTTGCCCTCGTCGGACTTGAGGTCCGCGGTCACCGACTCCTTGTTCCGGTTCGCGGACAGGAAGTACGTCGACTCGCCCTCGACGAACGGCGGTCCCCACCCACGGCTGTCGTCCCCGCCGGCCGGCGTCTCGACCTTGATCACGCGGGCACCGAGATCCCCCAGCATCATGCCCGCATGCGGCCCGGCCAACGCCCGGGTCAGGTCCACCACGACGACGTCCGAGAGCAGCTCCATGCCACCGACCCTAGGGGCACCGCCCTCCCCCCGCAGCCAAATGAGACTGACCCCTCAGCCCCGCCACAACGTCCGAAGAACCGGAGGCGGGCCCTCCGATCGTTCGGACGTTAGCTCTGCCTCCCCAATAACGTCCGAAAAACCGGAGGCGGGCCCTCCGATCGTTCGGACGTTAGGCGGTGGCTTTGCGGGCTAGGGAGGCGAGGCGGTGGGTTACGTCGCGGGGGCGTTCTTGCGGGAGCATGTGGCCGGCGCCTGGGTACATCCAGACGCGGGCGCTCGGGAGCTCGGCGGCGATCCGGTTCGCGTGCCGCGGCGGCAGCAGGCGGTCCCGGGTGCCGTGCATGATCTCGACGGGGATCTGATCCAGCGCCTTCAGCGCCTGCGCGCGATCGTGCTGCAGGATCGCCTCGAAGAATCCGCTGTACGACGCTCCTGGCAGCAGCGCGAGTCCCTGCTGGAAGATCGCGATCTCGGCCGGGTCCACCTTCTTCCCGAACACGAGTTGCCGCAAAGCCGGCCGCTGCAACAGCGCCGCCACGTTGGCACGCGCAGCACGAGCCGCGTCGCGCCCGCCGACAACTCGCCCCACGGCTCCACCGGCACCCATCAACACACCTTCCGCAGTACCAGCCGCGCGGCCGGCAGCGTCAGCCACTGATGAGGCTGCCCCCTCAGCGGCGACCACAGCGGCATCTGCAACAGCAGCAAGTCGCGCAGCACGGCGGTCCACCCGCGTTCCGACCACGTGCGCAACGCGCGGCGCGAACCGCACCGCGGCCGGCTCGAACCGTGGCGGCAGGCCCAACGCACCCCGCGCGACCTGACCGGACGACGTACTCACCAAGGCAGCGGCCTTGATCCGCGAACCGAACAACTCCGGCCGCGAATCGGCCAACTCCATCAGCGTCATCCCGCCCATCGAATGCCCGGCGTACACAACCGGCCCGTCACCCACGACGGTGTCGAGGACCGTCACGAGATCGTCGGCGAGTTGCGCGATCCGCAGCGACCCGGCCGGCGCCGCGTCGGAGCGTCCGTGGCCGCGGTGGTCATAGGTCACCACTCGCACCGCCTGCGACCCGAGGATCTGCGGCAGCCCCGAGACCTGGTGGTGCCAGGTGCGGGTCGAACACGTCCACCCGTGGACCAACAGCACCGTGACCGGCGCATCGGCCGGTCCGGTGGTCTCGACGTTCAGGTGAATCCCGTCGGTCGTCGTCACGGTCTGGTTCGTCACGCAGTCTCCCGTTCCCGTTCGCCGGCGGCCAGGTGCGCCGCGCGCAGCCGCCCGCCGCGGGCGCCACGCCCGACCAGCCAGGCGATACCGGCGATCTCCAGTAGACCGACCACGCCCAGCAGGGCGTAGCCGCCGTTCCACATCCATCGTGGCACGTCGGTGCGCTCCTCGCGCCGCAGCGTGAGCTGCTCGTTGACGAAGGCAACGGTCTGGCCGTCGGAAACCTGGATCGCAGGCTTCTCGATCGCCGCGTCCTCGGGTGCGTACACCCACATCGCGGTCAGGTCGCGCTGACCGGTGTGCAGCCGGATCATCGACTTCCACCTGCCGTACATCGGCAGCGCGTCCGCGGACCGATAGGTGCCGTCAGCAACCTTCTTCATCGGGTGCAGGACCCGGCCACCACCCTGCCAGGCCAGCGCCTCGAACCAGCGCGCGTCGTCGGCCGCGGTGGCCGGGTCCAGCTTGACCGTGATGTACGCCGTCGGCTCGGCCCCCGTGGCGACCCGCTCCAGCGACACCGTCCCGGTCACACCCGGCTCGGCCGACCGCGGTACGCAGAAGAACACCGTCGCGACCACCGCCAGCAAGCCGATCGCCCCCAGTTGATGAGTCCGTCGAATGACCGCCGGCCGGGTGTTCCGTACGTCGGTCGCCCGCTTCTCGCCCGCGACTTCGGCGTACCGGGTGGCCAGCCAGGCGCCGACCAGACCAGCACCGGCGCCGACCACGACGCCGTACCCGAGGGCGGACGGCAGGATCGACGACGGCCATGCGATCGGCATCCAGACCTGGCTCCACGCGTACTCCGCGACCACGCCGACGGTCCCGATCAGGGCACCGGCGACCAGGCCGAGGCGTAAGCGGTTCTTGTTGCCGAGGGCAAGGGCCACGGCCTCGACCAGGATCGCCTCGACGATCAGCAGGGGGAAATGCCCGAGGATCTCGCCGAGCGGCTGGTTGACCGCCCAGGCGATGATGCCGCGCACAGCCAGGTAGATCGCGAGCGCACCGAAGGTGCTGCCCGGGCCGCGGCGGGCGCGCAGGATCGTGAAGCCCATCGCCGCGCCGAACGCGATCAGCAGCGGGTGCAGGATCAGCGGGAACTGCGGCACGCCGTAGTTGAACTCGGTGCTGAACAGGTCCCACGCGATCAGCAACGCGCCGACCGACGCGACCTCCTGGAACAGGCGGCGCTTGTTCATCCCCATCAACTGCTCGACCTCGGCGACCGCCAGCAACCGGGCGAAGATCGAGAAGACCACCCCGCCGATCATCAGCAGGTGGGTCGGCCCCCAGAGCGTGACGTCCTCACCGAAGAGCCGGTGCCAGGTGTCGTCCAGCGGGAAGCCGACCAGCGCGAACGTGCCGCAGACCAGGATCAGCGCCGCGCTGCACGGGATCCGCCAGCTCTTGGTGAGCTTGATCGTCCGGGCCGGCAGCGGCTTCCCGGCGAGCGCGATCGGCAGCACGCCGGTCACGATCACGCCGAGGATGCCGAAGAAGATCGGATAGTGCGCCGGCGTACCGAACGGGCCGGTGTCGCGGCCCTTGTCGATGTGCACCGCGATGTCCCACCAGACGCCGAAGGCGCAGGCGAGCAGCGAGACGACATGGATGTACGGCGACAGCGCGGCCCATCGGGGGACTCCGTCCAGCCTCCCGATGGTGTCCGCGAGCCTGCCGACGAGAGTGACGCGCCCGGTCCGTTCCCGCCACAGGAAGACGGCCATCGCGACGTACAGCAGCCCCACCACGCCGGTCACGATCGCGATCTGATCGAACGTCGCCGTACCGGTGGTGGCCATCGGGATCGCCATCCGTCGCTCCTTCGGACTCCGCTTGTAGAACACAAAGTATGCGCCATGGCAGATGTTACATGCCCTATGTAACGTCGTATCTGGAAGACTGTCAAGAGTGGAAGCAGACGAGGAGCTCACCGTCGACCAGCTCGCCGCCAAGGTGGGCATGACTGTGCGCAATGTGCGGGCCTATGCCGGGCGCGGACTGATCCCGCCGCCGCGGCTGGTCGGCCGCACGGGCTACTACGGCGCCGACCACGTGGCGCGGCTCACGCTCGTCCAGGAGCTGCTCGGCAAGGGCTACACGCTGGCCGCCGTCGAACGCATGATGAGCGAGCTCCCCGACGGCGCCCTGGCTCTCGGCGTCTTCGAGACCCTGGTCCACCCCTGGACCCCGTCCGAGCCCGAGGAGCTGGACGAGTTCCAGCTCGCCGAGGCCGCCGGCGTCCCGCACGACCCGGCCGTCATCGACCAGCTCGTCGAGCTCGGCATCGCCGAGCGGATGGACGACGGCCGCCTGCGCATCCCCAACCCCGACCTGCTCCGGATCGGGTTCGAGGTGATCAAACTCGGCGTCCCGCTGGACGCCATCTTCGTGATGCTCCCCAAGCTCTTCACCCAGGCCGACGCCGTCGCCAAGATCTACGTGGAGCTCTTCCGCTCCACCGTCTGGCGCCAGTTCGCCGACGCCGGCCTGCCCGCCCAGGGCTGGCCCGAGATCCAGCGCACCCTGGAAAACATCATCCCCCTGGCCGGCCAGGCCCTCGTCGCCGCCTTCCGCGAAGCCATGGCCCGCGAGATCGAGATCGCCGCCTACGAAGAACTAGGCCTCGACCCCAAAACCCTCCCCTCCACCGGCTGACCCCAAGGGCGCCAAGACTCCGCTGATCTCCGCCCTCGGAGTGGCGCTGTCGATCACCCCGGCAGCCCACGTTCGTCGTACAGCCCGTCAGTGTGCTCGACCCCACGCGATTGATCGGGTAGCCGACGAGCCGCGTCGGCGCCAATCTCCAACAAGCGATCGGTGAGCCCAACGCCCTGCAGCTGGCGGACTCCGACTAGCCGCTCCCGTACGGCGGCGTCTACCGCGTCAGCAGGGGATTCGCCAGTCAGCCCTGCCAGCTCGTGAACCAGCTCGCACGTGTCCTCGTCATCGATGATCAGACTCAACGTATCCACCTCCGTCCCCATGGTCCCGCACTTGGACACGTCAAAGCCCGGGGCGGTGCTCCCCGGGCTTTGGTGGAGGCGGTGGCGATCAGTCGCCGTTGTAGAAGGAGTAGGTGGCGCGGGCCAGGACGGTACCGAGGAACTTGGCGTTCTTCGGGGAGCCGGCCACGGTGATCTCGTTGGTGGCCCAGCTGTCGCCGTAGGTGCCGATGTAGCGGGTGGCGACCCAGCGGGTGGTCTTGCCGCTCTTGTACGTGTAGACGATGGTGCTCGCGGTCAGTGGGCCCATGCCGGTGTTCGACTTCAGCTTCTTCGTTGCGATGCTGACGATGTGCAGGCCCTTGGTGCCCTTGAGCGCCTTCTGCTTGGCCTTGAGCAGCGCCGCGGTCGTCTTCGACCCGTCGACGATGTTGTCGAACCGGACGAACTGGTTGCCGGTGCCAACGAACTTCGTCGCGAAGTCGTCGAGCTTCACCGTTCTCCAGGTGCTAGGCACCTCGGCGCTCGACAGACAACCCGTCTCGTAGAAACAGTCGAAGTACCGGGTCTTGAACTTGACCGCCGACGACGCCGACGCCGACGCCGTCAGGTGCTGGGTACCGGTCGTCGCCGCGTTGCTCTGCAGCGCCGAACCGCCGAGCAGCAGCCCGCCGGCCGCGATCGTTGCTGCGATACCGCTGATCATCTTTCGCATTGGTCTACTCCCCCATGGTGTTGGTCGCTTACGGAGAGACAGACGACTGCACCAGTACGACGGTTGGCGGGTGCCCGGGGGTCGGCACGATCGGGCAGTCAGCCGGCGAGTGCTCGACCACCCTTGGCGACTGCGGCGGCGATGCGGTCCAGCGCGTGCTGGGAGGCGGCGTCGGCGGCTCGGTAGACGACCAGGCGCTGGGTCGGGTCGCCGAGCGGCGTCAGTACGTCGTACTCGATCGCGAAGGCGCCGAACTCGGGGTGCCTCAGGTCCTTGCGGCCGTTGCCTTTCACCCGTACGTCGCGGCGCGCCCACAGCTCGCTGAACTCCTCGCTCTCGGCGCAGAGCATCCGGACCAGCTCGGCCAGCTCCTCGTCATCGGAGTGCGCGGCCCACGCTGCGCGAAGATCGGCGATTCCCTCGCGGATCACGCGCTGCCGATCGGTGTAGTAGTCGAAGAAGATCGGTTCCAGCGTGCACAGGATCATCGCGTTCCGGCGCTCCGGTACGACGTTGGCGAAGCCGAGCATGAGGAGCTCCAGCTCGGGATTCCACGCGCAGATGTCGAAACGGTGGTTGATCAGCATCGCGGGCAACGGCGACACCGCCTGCACGAGCGCAGCGAGCGAGCTCGACGCGGGCTGCCGTCGTACGGCGGTCCATTGCCGGGTGAGGTCGAAGACGTACGCGTGCTCGTCGGGCGACAACCGCAGGGCCTTGGCCAGCGCCTCGAGCACCTCGGCCGACGGCCGCAGGCCGCGTCCCTGCTCGAGCCGGACCACATAGTCCACGCTCACTCCGGCGAGCTCGGCGACCTCCTCCCGCCGGAGTCCCGGCGTACGGCGGGCACGCCCTGGCCGCTCTACGCCAGCATCGGCAGGCGCGAGCCGCTCGCGGCAGCCGCGGAGGAAGACGGCCAGTTCCTGAGCCACGTCGACGGTCATGGACTCCACTCTACGAAAGTAGGAAGGCCAGTCCCAGGATGAAGCTTCCCTTAACCCCGCAGACGAGCCGCACGAAAGTAGGTGACACCACACGGAAAGAAGGACTTCAGTGAGCACCACACTTGACACCTACCGCCTGCTCGGACGCTCCGGCCTGCGGGTCTCGCCGCTGTCGCTGGGCACGATGACGTTCGGCGACGACTGGGGCTGGGGCGCGGACAAGGACGAGGCCCGCCGGATCCTGGACGCCTACACCGAGCGCGGCGGCAACTTCGTCGATACGGCGAACATGTACACCAACGGCACCTCCGAGCAGCTGCTCGGCGAGCTCACCCAGGGTCGTCGCGACGAGCTCGTCCTCGCGACCAAGTACACGATGCTGAGCCGCCCGGGTGACCCGAACTCGGGCGGCAATCACCGCAAGAGCATGGTCCGCTCGGTCGAGCGGAGCCTGCGCAACCTGCAGACCGACTACATCGACCTGCTCTACCTGCACGCCTGGGACTTCACGACGCCGGTCGAGGAGATCATGCGCGCGATGGACGACCTCGTCCGCCAGGGCAAGGTCCTGTACGTCGGCATCTCCGACGCGCCGGCGTGGCAGGTGGCCCGGATGCAGACGATCGCCGACCTGCGCGGCTGGTCCCCGCTGGTCGCGCTGCAGATCGAGTACAGCCTGGCCGAGCGGACCGTCGAGCGCGACCTGATTCCGATGGCACGCGAGCTCGGTCTCGGCGTACTGCCGTGGTCCCCACTGGCCAGTGGGGTCCTGACCGGCAAGTACACCGAAGCTGACCTCGACCACGACGGCGGTACGGCGGGAGCTGCGGGCACCCGGAAGAACGTCGCGGCCTCGAACAACTCACTGACCCCGCGCACGTTGCAGATCGCCGACGTCGTCAAGAAGGTTGCCGAGCGCAACAACTACACCTCGGCCCAGGTCGCGCTCGCCTGGACGCTCCTCAACCCCGGCGTGACGTCGACGATCGTCGGCGCCCGGACGCAGCAGCAGCTGGAGCAGAACCTGTCCGCCCTCGACGTCGAGCTGAGCGATCAGGACGTCGCGGAGCTGGAGTCGGCCAGCGCGGTCGAGCTCGGCTTCCCGCACGACTTCCTGAACCTGCCGATGACGCGCGCGGTCACCCAGGGCGGCTTGCAGATCGAGTCTCGTCGGCACTAGCACTGGGCGGGAGATCGCCGAGGTCGGCATCCCAGTCGTCCTCGGCGTCGGAGTTCTCGGCCTCGTTGCGACGCGCGATCCGGAGGAAGGCGATGATCAGCAGGATCGGCCCGAGCACCATCGCTGTCTCGGGGACGCCACCCATATGCAGCGCAATCAATCCGGCGATCATGAGGCCGTCACCAGCGCGATCCCACCGGCGGTGAAGGCAACCATCGCGGCCAGCATCGGGTACTGCGCCTGTCGCAGCTGGCGCCGCCGGAACAGCCCGGCCGCGCGATCGTGCGCGGACACGACCCCTAGTACGTGTCCGAGCACGATCGCACCGATCTGTATGCCGGCGATCACGCCGGTCCCCAGGAACGCGTAGTCGATCCGAGTACCGCTGGTCCCCAGCAGGTCCCAGCCGCGACCGAACGGGTCGGTTGCGAGCAGCAACCCTTCCTGGCCTTGGAACATCGCGAACGAGAAGTAATGCGCGACCACATAACCGATCGCGATCGGGACCAGCGAGTGCACGAACGCTCCCGGCAACCCCGCTCCCCCAACTGCGCCAGGCCGGACATCCGCCGTACCGGTGGTTCGGGCCGCGAACACGAAGAGCGCAGTCACGATGCCCACGGCAACCATCAGCCCGGCCGTATAGACGAGTACATGGTTCAGCTCAGCGGTCCGGCTGGTCCAGGCGGACCACCGGGAGATCCCATCGAAAGCTGTTGACCCGAGCAACAAACACAGCAGGGCAACGATCCCGGGCCGCTGCGGCATCGTGGCCAGCCCGGCAAGCGGATTGCGGATCACCAGTTGCCCGTCGGCGCCGCGGCCGAGCGGACTCAACCTCGACAGCACTTCGGCGTACACCTCGAAGGAATCGCCGATCGCGAACCAGGCCGGCCCGTAAACGATGCCTGCAGCAACATTCACCACTGCGTAGACGGTGACGAAGGCCGCGACCACGATCGGTTCGGAGGCATCCGGATAGACGAGTTCCAGCCAGAGGAACCCGGCCAGCCCCGCGACCGCGGGCCAGTACGCGATCCCGTCCGGAAGACGCCGGTACGACGTACGCCGTACCAGGCTCGCGATCGTGCGCAACGGGTTCGCGAGCCGCCAGATCGGACCGAAGATCAGGGACAGCGGGATGATGCCGACCCAGATCCACACGTACAGCCAGGTCGGTGCCGGGTTCTCCGCAGGAGAGTCACTGCCGAACCAGGCGGCGCCGATCAGCAGTGCGAGAGCGACCAAGCCAGCAGCCTTGAGCAACCAGCGCACCGCCCGCGAGTCGACCACCCGGGTGAGGTGAGCGAGCGCCGTACCGCCGGTGGTTTCGAAGCGTGGGCGGGACCAGAAGGCCGCGAGCGCGAAGAACGAGACCGCCACCGCGGCGCCGGCCGAGTAGATCGCCAGCCAGAGCGGTACCGGCAGGTCTCCGCGACCGCCGATCCCGTGCAGCGGTACCAGCAGCTCCAGCACGGCGGCGCCCTCCGATCAGCTATCTGACCGATCGAATGTAACACGCAAGATGTCACATAGCGAGGGTCTGGTATTCCGCCGCATCGAACCGACGGGTGAGCTGCCGGAACCGGAAGGTGAACGTCGGCCAGAGCGTGGTGTTGCGGCCCTGGGAGTCGAGATACCAGCTCATGCAGCCGCCGCGGGTCCAGATGGTGTTCTCCATCGAGGACCGGACACCGTCGACGAACGCGCGCTGCACCTCTGGCCGCACCTCGACCTCGCGCAGACCCAACGCATCGATCTCCCGCAGCGCATCGATGATGTAGGCGATCTGGGACTCGATCATGAAGACCATCGAACTGTGGCCGAGGCCGGTGTTCGGGCCGATCAGCAGGAAGAAGTTCGGGAAGCCGGCGACCGCCGTACCGAGGTGGGCCTCCATGCCGTCCGCCCAGGCGTCGCGCAGCGATCGGCCGTCGCGGCCGTACACCATGTCCATCACGGGGAGATCGGTGACGCGGAACCCGGTGCCGTAGATGATCGTGTCGACCTCGTGCTTCACACCCTCGTGGGTGACCACGGCATTCGGGGTGACCTCGGCGATCCCGTCGGTGACGACATTGACGTTCGGGCGGGCGAGGGCCGGGTAGTACTCGTCGGAGAGCAGCACACGCTTGCAGCCCAGGGTGAAGTCGGGCGTCAGTTTCGCGCGCAATTGAGGGTCGCGAATCTGGTGCTCGAGGTGCTTCTCGGCGACCTTCTGCGCCTGCTTCATGATGCGGGGCAGCTTGGCGAAGCCAAGGACCATCGACTCGCGACCCCAGTAGATCGCGGTCCGAACCGCCTTCTGCACAAGGGGAAAACGACGGTACGCCGCCTTCTCGACTGCGGTGATCTTGCGGTCCGGCCGCGGCATCACCCACGGCGGCGTCCGCTGGAAGAGGTGCAGTTCTTCGACCTCAGGCTGGATCGCGGGCACGAACTGGATCGCCGAGGCACCGGTCCCGACCACCGCGACCTTGCGGCCGGCCAGATCGAGATCGTGGTTCCAGCGGGCGGAGTGGAAGACGTCCCCCTCGAAGTCCTCGATACCAGGCAGCTTCGGGACCGACGGCTCGGCCAGCGGCCCCATCCCGGAGAACACGAACTGGGCGACGAAGTCACCCTGGTCGGTCCGGATCCGCCACTGGCCGTCTTCCCAGTTCGCGGACTCGACGGTGTGACCGAAGCGGATGTGCCGACGGACGTCGTACCGATCGGTGACGTCGCGGAGGTACTGCTCGATCTCGGGCTGCGGGGAGAACGTCGACGACCATTCCGGATTCGGCGCGAACGAGAACGAGTACAGATGCGACGGCACGTCACACCGGCAGCCCGGGTAGGTGTTGTCCCGCCAGGTGCCACCGACATCGTTCGCCCGCTCCAGTACGACGAAGTCGACGTACCCGGCCTGCTTGAGGCGGACCGCCATCCCGATCCCGGCGAACCCGGTGCCGATCACGACGATCCGATGCGTGTTCTCCATTGCCGGAACCTCCTCCTGGGCGAACTTACTCCCAGTAAGTTACTCGGAGTCAGTTAAGCTACGCAAGTGACGTCGACCACTGCCCAGCCGACCCCGAAGCGCCGCCGCGACCGGGCCGCCCGCGAGCGCGAGATCCTCGCCGCCGCCGAGCGGATCTTCGGCGAACGCGGCTACCAGGGCACCTCGATGGACGACGTCGCGGCCGCCGTCGGCGTCTCCAAGCCGCTCATCTACCAGTACTACGGCTCCAAGGACGGCCTGTTCCTCGCCTGCCTGGCCCGCCTCCGCGCGCAACTCCTCGAAACCGTCTCGGACGCCGTGATGGCGGCCACCGACGTCGAGGACGCGCTGTACGCCGGCTTCGTCGCGTGGTTCCAGTTCCTCGACGATCATCCGCAGGCCTGGTCCGTCCTGATCGACGAAGGCATGCTCGCCACCAGCCCCGCCGCCGGCCCGATGGCGGCCGCGACCGACGAGGTCCGGGCAGCCTTCATCGAACTCATCTCCGCGATGGTCCGCCTCAATCTCCCGAAGACCCGCGAGGTCGATTCGGACGAAGTCGAAATCCTGGCCCAATCCATCTCCGGCGCCACCGAGAGATTGGCCGTCTGGCGCACCCGGATCCCCAATCCCCCGTCGGCGCAAAAGGTCGCCCGGACCCTCAAAGACCTCCTCTGGCAAGGCCTCGACACCCTCAGCAAGAGTTAGCGTCCGAAAACACGCCGACCACGTACTGCGGTTCTTCGGACGTTAGCGGAGAGATCGTCGCGGCAAACGCTGTCCCGGGCGTACTGACATCCCGGTACCGCTTTCCCAGCGGGGTTTTCCGGAGGTTGTGAGAATGCGCATTCTCGCTGGTCACGACACCTTGACGCGACTCTGTTCACACAGGAAACTAACGGCACTTCGGTCAGATCTTTTCTTATCTTCGCCTTCGCAACAACCGCCCCCGGAAGGTGCCGACTCGACCGTTCGCTGGCTGCTGCCCGGGGGTCCCCTCCGAAAGGACCGCCCCCATGAAGTTGTCCCGAAGTCGCCTTGCGATCGCAGCACTTGCCCTGGTCACCGGCACCGCCGGATTGATCGGGACCACCGCCTCCACGCCAAAGGCCGAGGCCGCTCCGGCAGCCACCACTGCGGCCGCGGCCTTGCCGGCCGGCTTCAAGAGCGTCGGTTACATGCCCTCCTGGTCGGGCAGCGTGACCGCGATCCAGTACAGCAAGCTCACCCACATCAACTACGCCTTCGCGCTGCCGAACTCCAACGGCACCCTGCAGGCGATCGACAACACGGCGAAGCTGTCCCAGCTGGTCAGCCTCGGTCACCAGAACGGCGTCAAGGTCTCTCTGGCCATCGGTGGCTGGAACGACGGCAACGACTCCGCGTTCGAGGCGCTGGCGGGCAACTCAGGTGCCCGCACCACCTTCGTCAACTCGGTGATGAGCGTCATCAACCAGTACGGCCTGGACGGCATCGACATCGACTGGGAGTACCCGGACCCAGGTGCCTCCGGCAACAACTACGCCGCGCTGATGCAGCAACTGAGCACCACACTGCACAACAACGGCAAGATCCTCACCGCCGCGGTCGTCTCCGAGGGCGGTACGGCGGACGGCGTCCAGCCCGTCGTCTTCGGGTACGTCGACTGGCTGAACATCATGGCGTACGACGGCGGCAGCCCGCACGCCAACTACGACTGGTCGATCGCCTCGGCGAACTTCTGGAAGAACCGCGGTCTGCCGAAGGCCAAGACCGTGCTCGGCGTTCCGTTCTACAGCCGGCCGACCTACGTGGCTTACAAGGACATCGTCGCGGCGAACCCCAACAACGCGAACGTGGACTGCTACAACAACGGCGGTCAGCAGTGCTACAACGGCGTACCGACCATCAAGCGTAAGACGCAGTGGGCGGTCGCGAACGCCGGCGGCATCATGAACTGGGAGCTGTCCCAGGACGCCACCGGCAGCGCCTCGCTGGTCAGCGCGATCTTCGACGCCGCCGGTGGCACCACCCCGCCGCCGACCGGCAGCACCGGTCAGATCAAGGGCATCGCCGGCAAGTGCGTCGACGTCGCCGGTAACAACAGCGCGAACGGCACCGCCGTACAACTCTGGACCTGTGGCAGTGGCACCGGCCAGATCTGGACGGTCGGCTCCGACGGCACGATCCGTGCCCTCGGCAAGTGCCTCGACGTCGCCGCGGCCGGCACCGCCAACGGCACCGTCACCCAGCTCTACGACTGCAACGGCACCGGCGCCCAGTCCTGGCAAGCCCAGAGCAACGGCAACCTCCGCAACCCGAACTCCGGCCGCTGCCTCGACGCCACCGGCCCCAGCTCAGCCGACGGCACCCGCCTACAGATCTGGGACTGCGCCCCCAGCAGCAACCAGATCTGGACCCTCCCCGCCTGATCCCGCTCGGCCCGGGGACCACGTCAAGTGCGTCCCCGGGCAGTTCCCGGCAAGGGTCATCGGCGCCAGCCACTTTGTGCACCCACCAACCACGTCACACCCGTCGAAACGGTTGAACCGTGCTCAAGGTCGGCCGGGGGTGGCTAGCGTCCGAAGAATCGCCGACCACGTGCTCCGATCGTTCGGACGTTGCGGCGATCGGTACCCGCCACCAGCAGGACCTCGTCCGGGCGAACCCTGAGAAGGGACCCTGAGGGGCGGCTGACGGATGTCATGGGCGGGTGGTGACGACTGGTCGAGGGGGTGAACGGCCAGTGCCAGCAAGCTTTGGGTATGACGACAACGACTGCGGTCAGCCTGATGGGCGTGACCAAGAAGTATGGGGCGGTGCAGGCTGTCGCTGGGGTGGATCTGAGCATCCGGGCCGGTGAGGTCGTCGCGCTGCTGGGGCCGAACGGGGCCGGCAAGTCGACGACGATCGAGATGCTGCTCGGGCTGGTCCGGCCGGACCAGGGCAGCGTGCAGGTGTACGGCGGAACGCCGTCGGAGGCGATCGCCCAGGGGCAGGTCGGGGTGATGTTGCAGAGCGGCGGGATCATCGAGGACGCCAAGGTCGGTGAACTGCTGAACCTCGTGGCCGGCCTGCACAGCAAGCCGATGCCGGTGAAGGAAGCGCTCGACCGGGCCGGGATCGCCGACCTGTACGACCGCAAGATGAAGGGGCTGTCCGGCGGCCAGAAGCAGCGGGTGCGGTTCGCGATGGCGATCATCCCGCAGCCCGATCTGATCGTGCTGGACGAGCCGACGACCGGGATGGACGTCGAGTCCCGCCGCGACTTCTGGGCGTCGATGCACGCCGAGACGGCCCGCGGCCGCACGGTCCTGTTCGCGACCCATTACCTCGAAGAGGCCGACGCCTACGCCGACCGCGTCGTACTGATGCGCAACGGGAAGATCGTTGCCGACGGCACCGCTGCGCAGATCAAGGCGAGTGTCTCCGGCCGGACCATCCGGGCCACCGTGCCTGGTGCCGACCTGGCCGCATTGGCTTCCCTGCCTGGTGTTCGCAACGTCGAGACCCGCGGAGACGTCGTACTGCTGCAGTGCGCGGACTCCGACGACACCCTGCGCTACCTGCTGAACAACACCAACGCCCACGACATCGAAGTCACCGCCGCCGATCTCGAGGACGCCGTCCTCGCCATCAGCGCGGCCCAGGAAGAGAGCCTGGCATGAACCGCAACTACCTGATGTTCGACATCCGCCGGACGCTGCGCAACCGGCGCGTGATGATCTTCGCGATCCTGATGCCGCTGGTGCTGTTCGCGATCTTCGGCCTGACGATTCCGAAGGACGCGGCCGAGGGCGGGATCTCCGCGATCGCCTACGTGATGGTCAGTATGGCGATGTTCGGCTCGATGTCGGCCGCGATGAGCAGCGGCGGCGTGATCGCGGCCGAACGCGACGGCGGCTGGAACCGAACCCTCCGGCTCACCCCGCTGAAGCCCCAGGCCTATGTGGTCAACAAGGTGATCCTGTCGCTGCTGGTGGCGGTTCCCCCGCTCATCGTCGTCTTCCTCTTCGGTATGACGGTCGGCCACGTGCATCTGAGCGCTACTCAGTGGATCACTGTCGCACTCGTCTCCTGGCTCGGTGCCCTGCCGTTCGCCGCGATCGGGCTCGTCATCGGGTACGTCGCCAAGCCGGACAGCGTGCAGCCGATCACCGGACTCGCGACGATGCTGATCGCCGCCTTCGGCGGACTGTGGCTGCCGGTCGACCAGATGCCCTCGATCATGAAACACATCGCCCAGCTCACTCCGGCGTACTGGACTGGGCTGACTTCGCGCAGCGCACTGACTGCAGGTGGGGTGGACACCCAGGCCCTGCTCGTCGTGCTCGGCTGGACCGTCGTCCTCGGCTTCATTGCCCTGCGTCGCTACCGCGCCGACACCGCGCGAGCCTGATCGCCTACCGTGAGCTTCATGACGCGAACCCTGCCGGCCACGATGGCCGCCGAAGATCGGCCACCGGGCCGGTGGGGCTGGCTCGCGGTCGGGGTCTGGCTGTTCTATCTCGTCCAGCCGCTGACCGAGATCTGGCAGACCCAGCACGGCATCACCCGGGTCCTCGGCCTGCTGAACCTGCTCGCCTTCGGCCTCGCCTACATCAGCTTCTTCGGTGTCCTGCGCTGGCAGGAGTTCCGGCAGAACGCTTCCCCGTTGTGGCAGCGGCTGGGATATCTGGCCTTCATGCTCGGGCTGGCGCTACTGCTGACCATGACGGCCGGCCAGACCGCACTCACCTGCATGGTCTACATCGCGGCGACCGCTCTGCTCACGCTGGACATACGCGCCGGGGTGCTCATCGTCCTGCTGCTCCTCGGCGGCGTCGAGCTGGCGATGCGAGTGGTCCCGGGCTGGTCGGACGACGGCAGCTACGGCTTCGCGATCTTCCTCGCCGGCATCGCCGTCCTCGCGATGCGCCGGGCGATGCAGCGCAGCTCGGAGCTGACCCGGGCCCGGCAGGACATGGCCGAGCTCGCCGTCCAGGAGGAGCGGAACCGGTTCGCCCGCGATCTGCACGACATCCTGGGCCACTCGCTGACCGTGATCACGGTCAAGGCCGAGCTGGCCGGCCGACTGATCCAGGTCAACCCCGAGAAGGCCGCCGCCGAGGTCGCCGACGTCGAGAGCCTCGCCCGCGCCGCACTCGGTGATGTCCGAGCAGCGGTCGCCGGCTATCGCGAGCTCAGCCTGGCTGGTGAGCTCGTCTCGGCCCGCACCGCCCTCCAGGCCGCCGAGATCAAACCCGACCTGCCGACCACGATGGACGAGGTCCCTGAGGAGAACCGCGAGCTCTTCGCCTGGGTGATCCGCGAGGGCGTCACCAACGTGATCCGGCACTCCGGCGCCAAGCGCTGCACGATCAAACTCGCCGCCCGGCAGATCGAGGTCCTCGACGACGGCAAGGGCCCGACGCCGAACGGCTCCACCTCCGGCCACGGCCTGATGGGCCTGCGCGAGCGAGCAGACCAAGCCGGCGCCGGCCTCCAGGTCGGCCAGTCCCCCGACGGCGGTTTCCGCCTTGCTGTAAAGGTTGGCACGTGAACGAGCGCAGCGAGAGAACCGAAAGTACAGCGGCCCCTTGTCACGACGTAGCCGAGCGCAGCGAGGTGGAGGCGTGACCATTCGTTTGTTGCTCGCTGATGATCAGGCACTCGTCCGTGGTGCGCTCGCCGCGCTACTGGATCTCGAGCCTGACCTCGAGGTGGTGTCCGAGGTCGGCCGGGGTGACGAGGTGATCGCGGCCGCCAAAGCCAGTACGCCGGACGTCGCGCTGCTGGACGTGGAGATGCCCGGGATCGATGGCATCGAGGCCGCGGCCGCGTTGCGCACCGCCGTACCGGGGGTTCGGATCCTGATGGTGACCACGTTCGGCCGGCCGGGTTATCTGCGGCGCGCGATGGAGGCCGGGGCCGCTGGGTTCGTCGTGAAGGACACTCCGGCTGCTCAGTTGGCTGACGCCGTGCGGCGTGTGCACCAAGGACTGCGCGTGGTCGACCCCTCGCTCGCCGCGGAGACCCTGGTGGCCGGGACGAGCCCGTTGACCGGCCGCGAGTCCGACGTACTGCGGGCGGCCCGCGAAGGCGGCACCGTCGCGGACATCGCCAAGGAACTGCACCTGTCGGAGGGGACGGTTCGCAACCACCTCTCCGCCGCGATCGGCAAGACCGGTGCGCGCACCCGCGCCGAGGCCGCCCGGATCGCCCTCGACAACGGCTGGCTCTGATGCGACTGCTGAATGTGATCGACCTCGAAGCGACCTGCTGGGAAGGCGAACCGCCGCCCGGCATGGACAACGAGATCATCGAGATCGGCCTGGCCACGATCGACATCGACAGCTGGCAACGCGCGGAGAAGCACCAGATCCTGGTCCGCCCCGAGCGTTCCGAGATCAGCGCGTTCTGTACCGAGCTCACCGGTCTGACCACTGCGACAGTCAGCGCTGGGGTCACCTTTGCTGAAGCCTGCGCACTACTGACCAGCCAGTACGGCGCTGCCGAGCGTGTGTGGATGAGTTGGGGCGACTACGACCGCAAGCAGTTCGAGCGTCAGTGCGCGGCGACCGGTGTCGCCTATCCCTTCGGGCCGACCCACGTGAACGCGAAGGCCCGCTTCGCCGACATTCGCGGGCTGAAGCGGCGGCCGGGGATGTCTCAAGCACTGAAATTGGCCGGTCTGCCGCTTGAGGGACGGCATCATTCGGGGACGGACGACGCGTGGAACATCGCCGCGCTCATCGTCCAACTCTCGGCGGAAAGCTTCCCCGAGGTGTGAGCACGCACTAGCGTGGGCCTTCGGGGAGGAATCATGTCGATCGAGCGGTTCAGTGTGCGGGGGCGGTTGGCGGATACCGGTGAGGGGATCACCGGTGACGAGCTGCAACTGGCGGCGCGCAACCATGGCATTCCGTTGGAGGCCCTGCGGTACGACGTGACGCCGGCCGGCCTCCACTACGTGCTGGTCCATTACGACATTCCGGCCGGTAGCGCGGCGACCTGGCGGCTGGAGGTCGATGGGTGCGTCGAGCAACCGATGTCGTTCGGACTGACCGAACTGCGCGCGATGGGACGCCGTACCGTCCGGGTGACGTTGGAGTGCGCCGGCAACGGCCGGGCGTCGTTGCACCCGCGGCCTATCAGCCAGCCTTGGCTGAACGAGGCGGTCGGTACGGCGGAATGGACCGGCGTGCTGTTGTCCGACCTGCTGCACAACGCGGGGGTCCGGAAGGACGCGGTCGATGTCGTCTTCACCGGCGCGGACCACGGGATCGAGCGCGGGGTCGAGCAGGACTATCAGCGGGGACTGTCGCTCGGCGAAGCGATGGAGTCGGGTGCGATCGTCGCCTGGGAGATGAACGGCGATCCGCTGCCGCCGCAACACGGGTACCCGCTGCGCCTCGTCGTACCGGGCTGGTACGGGATGGCCAGCGTCAAGTGGTTGCGGTCGATCGAGCTGATCGACCACGAGTTCGACGGCTTCCAGAACGCGGTGGCCTACCGGATGCGCCAGGAGGCTGACGAACTCGGGACCGCGATCACCAAGATCGCACCGCGGGCACTGCTGATCCCGCCGGGCTTTCCGGACTTCATGAGCCGGCACCGATTCGTTGCCGCAGGCACCGTTGTGCTCGAGGGCAAGGCCTGGTCGGGCTGGGCGCCGATCGAACGCGTCGAGGTCAGTACCGACGCCGGCGTCACCTGGCACCCCGCCAAACTCGATGCCGCTGGCAACGATGAACTCGCCTGGCGTTCCTTCACCTACGACTGGGACGCGGCGCCCGGCGAGCACGTGATCACCGTCCGCGCGGTCGACGGCAGTGGCCGTGAGCAACCAGTTGAAGCGCCCTGGAACCGCGGCGGTTTCGCGAACAACAGCGCCCAACGGATCACTGTCTTCGTTACCTGACCGCGTGTCGTTGGGGGATTCCGCCGTACCGGCGTCACATCCTGGAATTCGGACACAGTTCTCCTCCAGGGGTGACGCGGTGAACGAGTCGGATACGCAACTGCACCTGCACGCACGGATCTTCCGGACGGCGGACGAGTGGTACGCCGACATCGACGACGGACTGTTCCCGCAGCCCGACAACCCGCTGTGGTGCGGCTCCTACGTCAGCCAGCGGGCCGCCATCGACGCCGCCTGCAGCCGGATCGCCGCCATGCACCGGCGCGAATCTGCCGCCCGGGACGACCAGGCCTCCTGAACCGCACCCGCAGAACTTCCGCCTGAATGCTATTGCAACACCTCTTTCGAAAGAGTACTTTCGATGCGTGGACGAGACGAGGCAACGCAAGATCAGTGACGCCCGGACGCTGCGGGCCGTCGCGCATCCGGTGCGGATCGCGATCCTGGAGCAGGTGACCATCAACGGCGCGATGACGGCGACCCAGCTCGGTGACCGCCTCGACGAGTCCCCGGCGAACTGTTCGTGGCACCTACGCAAGCTCGCGGAGTACGGGTTCGTGGAGGAGGCGCCGGGTGGTGTCGGCCGGCAGCGGCCATGGCAGGCGACCCACCTCGGGATGAGCTGGGGCGATGAGGAGGGCGGCCCGCTGGAGACGGACTTCCAGCTGGCCGGGCGCGCGCTGACCGAGGTACTGGTGACGCGGGAGGTCGACCGGCTGCTCGAGAGCCAGCTCCGTATCTCCGACGAGCCGGCCGAGTGGCGCAGCGCCGCGACGTCCACGCAATCGATGATGTGGCTGACCGCCGACGAGCTCGAGGTAGCGAACGCCGTTGTCCGCGAGGCACTGATGAAGCATTTCGACCGGCACCAGGATCCGGCGCTCCGCCCGCCCGGGTCGCGCTTGTGTGCCTTCATGTCCTGGGGCGTCCCGACCTACGGCATCGCCGATCCGACGCCGTCACCTGAGTGAGGTTTTCCGATGCGCGCAATGTTCTCGCAGCCCGCCTTCCGGCGGTTGTTCGCCGGGATGACCACGTCGATGTTCGGCGACTCGGTCATGCTGCTCGTGCTGAGCATGTGGGTGAAGAGCCTGACCGGCTCGAACGCCAAGGCCGGCCTGACGTTCTTCTGGATGGTGGTGCCGGCCCTGGTCGCACCCCTCTTCGGCCTGTACGTCGATCGGCTGCCGCCGCGCCGCGTTCTGGCTTGGGGCAGTCTCGCCTCGGCGATCGCCGTCCTCCCGCTCACGCTGGTCCGCGACGCGGGTGACGTGTGGATCGTCTGGGGCGTCGCGTTCCTCTACGGCATCTCGATGATCATCCTGCCGGCCGCGCTGAACGGGCTGCTCAAGGAGATCGTCAGCGACGCGCAACTGGTCACGGCGAACTCGTCACTGCAGACCGTTAAGGAGGGCTTCCGGCTGATCGGCCCGATCATCGGTGCCGGCCTGTTCGCCCTGGTCGGCGGCTGGGCCGTCGCTCTCGTCGACGCCGCGACCTTCCTGGCGGCCGCGATCATCATCGGGACGATGACGCTCCCCGATCGCAAGCCCGAGCGCTCCGAAGGCAACTGGCTGACCGAGATGAGCGGCGGTATCAAACACCTGTGGTCCGACCGCATCCTGCGGCACACCCTGGTCGGCCTCGGTCTGCTCCTGCTCGTCCTCGGCTTCACCGAGGCCTCGATCTACGCGATCGTCGACGTCTTCGACAAGCCGGTCGAGTTCGTCAGCGTGATCGTCACCATCCAAGGCGTCGGCGCCATCGCCGGCGGTCTGACCGCGACCTGGTGGGTCCGCCGCCTCGGCGAGGTCGGCACCTTCGCCGTCGGTGCCCTCGCCATGGCCGCCTCGATCGCCGTCATCGCCGCCACCGAGAGCCTGCCGGTCCTGCTCTTCGACTTCCCCTTGCTCGGCTACTCGATCCCCTTGATCATCATCGCCTTCATGACGCTCATCCAGCGCCGCACGCCGCTGCGCCTGATGGGCAGGGTCTCCACCGCCTCCGAGGTCGTCATGGGCAGCCCCCAAGCCATCAGCCTGGCGCTGGGCGCCACCCTCGTCTCGTTGATCAGCTATCACGTCATCTTCATGATCATGGCGATCGTCATCACCAGCTCGGTCCTCTACCTGGCCGTCACCCTGCGCGGCCAGGTCATCCGCCCGGTCCCCGCAGTGGTGGACGAGGCTCACTCCGGGGTGTTGTGAGTCGTACCGCCGATACGGAACGGCGTTGCGTAACCGGCGTACATGAGATGGGTCATCAGTCCCTCGGAGGCGTGCGGGAGGTTGTGGCAGTGATCCATCCAGATACCCGGGTTGTCGGCGACGAAGGCGATCTCGTAGGTCTCGTTGTTGCCGACCTCGACGGTGTCCGTCCACCAAGGTGAGCCTGTCGACGCGACGCCGTTGCGGCTCAGGACAACCGCGTGATGGCCGTGCAGGTGCATCGGATGTGCTTGCCCGCTGGTGTTGCTGATGGTCATCCGGACAATGTCACCCTCGGCAACCATGTACATCGGGACGTCGGGAAACTTGTGCCCGTTGATCGTCCACCACAGACCCGGTATGCCGTCCAGGAAGCCGATCCGCCGGCCGATCCGGTACTCGAACCGCCGGTCCGCCTTGGCCGGGTCGAACCCGATCGCCTTCGGGGTGCCGTAGGTCAGCAGGTCGACGGTCTCGGCCGGCAGCTCGGCGGTCGGCGGATCAACCGGTCCGATGCCGAGCGAGAGCGCCGTCGTACCGGCGACGAACCTGAGGCCTGCTGGTGGCACGACCGCCTCGAGGTCGACGCGTCCGCCTGCTGCGAGTGCGTAGGCCTTGGTGGTCGGCGTCGGACCGTTCACCTCGCGCCCGTCGACCGCCAGCACCTTGTACGGCGTCCCGGTGAGGCCGATGCGGAGGATCGCGTTGTCGGTGTTGATCACGCGCAGGCGCGCCGTCGTACCGGCAGTAAGTTCGTGGCGCTGACTCCCGGTAAGTCCGTTGATCGTCCGCTTGCCGTCGTACGTGTGGATCGTGGCCAGCACCTCACCTGGAGTCTTCGGCGCGATCACGATCGGCCCGAACAGCCCGCCCTTCACCTGATCGCTCGAGACCTGATGCGAGTGGTACCAATACGTCCCGGCGTCCTCCGCCCGGAAGCGATAGACGTGCTGCCCACCCACCGGTACGGCGTCCTGGGTCACTCCCGCGACGCCGTCCTCGGCATTCGGTACGTCGATCCCGTGCCAGTGCAGGGTTGCACCGTCCGGGACCGACTCGTTGATCAACGTCACCTGGACGAGATCACCGCTCTCGGCTCGGATCAGTGGTCCCGGCGAGCTCCCGTTCAGCGTGTACCCGGCCAGACCCTTCTTCTCCTTGCGGGCAACGAGTGTGACGGCCACATCCGGCGTACCGGTCTTCGGTCCGGTCAGATCCGCGATGCTCATCTCGTGGTGCATGTGCTCGTGCCCGCCGGCCGGACCGCCGCCGTAGTCGGCGTACCCCATGTCTGCTGCGTTGTAGGTGCCCGGGACGAGGCTGGTCGCCCAGAGATACCCCAACGGCACCAACACCGCCATGAGGATCCCCAGGGCGACCAACCGCCCGCGTCTCTTACGCACTGGTCGCGAACTGGCGCGGCGCAGCGGCCCGTCCAGCAGCAGTGCCGCCCAGCGCACCGATCGCCAGCCCGTTCAGACCGTGCAGCACACCCAACGCCGGCAACCCGAACGACACCGTCGCCAGCACGAACTGCAGCGCCACCAAACCGACGATGACTCCAGCCAGCACTCGACCACGCGGCACATCGGTCAGGAACGAGACCACCAGCAGAATCAGGGCCAGCAGGCCGATCACCATCCCCTCCACGCTGTGGAAGCTCTGCCCGAAGTTGGTGTAGTCGGCGCCGATCGCCGCGCCGTCGTTCGCATCCTTGGCCACGGTGAACCCGGACAGCGCGATCGACGCCACCTGCAGCCCGACCGCGATCGACATCAGGATCGCGGTCACCCGATAGACGTTCCTCATGCCGTCCGCCGCTTGCGGTAGATGACTACCCCGGCCATGATCGCCGCGATCAGCAACACCGGCGGATGCGGGTGCCCGCCACCCCACGCGTGCGGATGCGAATGTCCACCATCCACGGCACACGCAACCGACGCCAGCACCGCGACAATCCCCAGCGCCACCAGCAGCGGCCGCGGAAGCTTCCCGAACGGCGAACCTACCGGCCGGGCCTTGCGTGGCGCCTCGGCCTGCTCCTCGAACGGCAGGTCGGTGAAGACCGCACCCAACTCACTCTTCGTCTTGGCCCGCAGCGCCGCCTCGACTCGCTCCGAGTGCTCGTCTGCCGTCAGCCGGCCGGACTCGTAGTGCTCACCCAGCCGCCGGACCGCCTCCTCGCGCTCGGCGTCCCCAATCCGCATGTCGTCCATGACACTCCTCGGTGCTCGCAGTTCTTCGACTGCACCGATCGTGTCGCGACCACCCCCTGCACCGCGTCGCCCAGGCGGCGGCACCTCACCTACCCCCGCAGGCGCACCCCACCCCGTACGACGCAGGGCGCCGTACTCCCCGTGGAGTACGGCGCCCCTGGGTGAACCCCCAACGTCCGAAGGATCGGAGGGCCCGTCTCCGGATCTTCGGACGTTACGACGACCCCTGCACTAACGTCCGAAGGACCGGAGGGCCCGTCTCCGGATCTTCGGACGTTACGACGACCCCTGCACTAACGTCCGAAGGACCGGAGGGCCCGTCTCCGGACGTTCGGACGTTAGCGAGAGAGGGTTAGGCGCTGGCGGCGAGGATTTTGTTGACGTCGTCGTTCGCCTTGGCGAGTGACGACGGTGGGGAGTCGAAGGACAGCACGGAGTCCATCGCCGGGGTCATGATGGCGCTGACGTCGGCCGCGTTCGGGTTGGCCGGGTACGGGAAGACGTCACCTGCCTCGACGGTCTCGAGGAACGGCGTGACGTCCCACCCGTTGGCCGCGAACTTCTCCTTGGCCGCCGGCAGGCTCGCCGACACCGCCGGGAACACCACGCCGGCCTTGGCGACGATGTCCTGCGCGGTCTGCGACCCCAGGAACTTCACCCAGGCCCAGGACGCCTCGCGCCGGGTGGTCCCGGCCCAGATGGTGTCCGCGAGCCCGTTCATCATCGACATCCGCTTGCCGATCGGGCCGATCGGAAGCCGGGCCAGCTTGGTCTTCACGCCCTTCAGCGTCTGATAGGTACCGAGCATCCACGACCCGTTCGGGGTCATCCCGTACTTCCCCGCACCGAACGAGGTCGTCACGTCGACGCCGGACTTCGCCTGCGCGTACGTCGGCATGTACCCCTTGGTGATGAGGCCGCGCCACCACCCGATCGTGTCGGTGAACTTCGGGTCGCCGTAGAAGAACTTGGTTCCCCACGGTTCACCCTCGGAGTACTTCCACCCGTTCGAGGCGGCGTACCAGCTCCAACTCGTCTGACCGTCGGACCCGCCGGCATCGCCGTACCCGAGTCCGAAGACCTTGATGTTGTTCTTGTCGAAGCCGGGCTGGTCACCGCGGCGGCCCTTGGAGTCGACGGTGAGCCGCCGGACGATCTGCTCGAAGGTGCCGCCGTCCTGCGGGTTCCACGTCATCGAGTTGAGCTGCTCGGGGGTGATCCCGGCCGCCTCGGTGAACGCGCTGTTGTAGAAGTAGACCTCGGAGTCGAAGTCCTTCGGCAGTCCGTAACGCTTGCCGTCGGCACCGATCCAGCGATCCGCCAGACCCTTCTGATAGATGCTCAGATCAACGGCGTCCTTGGTGACGAACTCGTCGATCGCGAGCACCTGCCCCTTGTCCGCGAACAGCGGGTACTTCGCGGAGTGCGAGGTGAACACGTCCGGTGCGGTCTCGGAGATGAAGCCGGTCACGAGTTTGGACCAGTAGTCGTTCCAGCCGTACTGCTCGATCGTGACCGTGTACTGCGGGTTCTGTTCGTGGAAGACCTTCGCGGCCTCGGTGTACATCGGCAACTGGGCGGAGTCCCAGAGCCAGTAGATGACCTCGCCCGGTCCGCGGGCCGCCGCGCCGTTGTTGCAGGCGGCAAGCGACGGTACGGCGAGCGCCGCGAGCCCGGCCTTGAGCAAGGTCCTGCGGGATACGTTCATCATTTGATCCCCGAGAAGCCGATGGAGTTGGTGATCCGCTTGGCGAAGGCCAGGAACAGGATGATCATCGGCAGCGCCGCGATCAGCGTGGCTGCCATCAGACCGGCCCAGTCGGGTCCGCCTTGGGGGGTCTGCGAGCGGAAGACGCCGAGGGCGACGGTGAGCACGCGGACGTTCTCCTGCTGACCGACGAGCAGCGGCCAGAAGTAGTCGTTCCAGGAGTTGATGTAGGTCAGGATCGCCAGGGTGGTGATCGGCGCGGCGCTCATCGGGATGATCATTCCGAAGAAGATCCGCCGGTGCCCGGCACCGTCGATCATCGCCGCCTCCTCCAGTTCGCGGCTGATGCCGAGGAAGAACTGGCGCAGGAAGAAGATCGCGAACGGCGTCATGAACGCCCCCGGCAGGATGATGCCGGCGAAGCTGTTCAGCAGGCCGAGGTTCTTGATCAGCACGAAGTTCGGCAGCGTGGTGAAGATCGGCGGCACCATCAGCGCGGCCAGGAAGACCGCGAACACCTTGTCCCGGCCGGGCCAGCGCAGCCGGGCGAACGCGTACGCCGCCATCGCGCTGAAGAAGACCTGGCAGACCGTGGTGATCGTTGCCACCACCAACGAGTTGCGCAGGTACAGCCAGAAGTTGACCGAGGCGCCGGAACCGCCCTGGGCCTGGGCCTCCTCGATCGTCGACAACCCGAGCACGCGCTTGAAGGCACCGAGCGTGGTCTCCACCGGCAGCAGCGAATTCGGGTGCGCGGCCAACTGCGTGTTGTTGGAGAGCGCCGTACGGAGCATCCAGTAGAAGGGGAACAACGTCAGGATCAGCAGGATGATCAGGAACGCCCAAGCAAGGATCCGGCCGAGGTTCAGAGGGCGTCTCGAATTCGACACCAGGCTCATGCGAGATCACTCTCCTTGGCGCGGAGCAGCCGCAACTGCAGCAGCGAGACGACCGCCAGGATCGCGAACAGCACCATCGCCATCGCGGACGCGTAGCCGAAGTCGAACCGGGTAAAGGCCCGCTCGAAGATGTAGTAGTAGATGACCCGCGTGGAGTTGATCGGGCCACCCTGAGTCGTGACCGCCACAGTGTCGAAGATCTGGAACGAGCCGATCATGGTGACCACCAGGACCATCACCAGAACGGGACGCAGCAGCGGCAGTGTGATCCGCCAGAACGTCTTCATCTCGCCGGCGCCGTCTACCTCCGCCGCCTCATAGACGTACGACGGGATCGTCTGCAGGCCCGCGAACACCAGGAGCGCGGTGTAGCCCATGTGCCGCCAGACGTTGATCCCGGCCACCGTCGGGATCGCCCAGTTGGAGTCGCCGAAGAAGGCGACCGGATCGACGCCGATCCAGGTCAGGCCCTGGTTCACGATGCCGACCTGGAAGTCGAGCATCCAGTACCAGACCAGGGCGACCACGACGTTCGCGACCAGGTAGGGCAGCAGGATCGCGGCCCGGACGGTGATCGACTTGGTCAGCCGGTACATCACCATCGCGATACCGATGGCAAGGACCGTCTGGACCCCGATGTTGATCACGACGTACTCGACAGTGACGCCGAGCGCGTTCCAGAAGAAGCTGTCGTGGATCATCCGGTCGTAGTTGTCGAGGCCGTTGAACTTCGGTGCCTCGAGCAAGCTGTATTCGGTGAAGCTCAGGTAGGCGCCGCGCAGGGTGGGCCAGATGTAGAAGACCACGAACCCGAGCGTCGCCGGGAGGAGGAAGATCATCGCGACCTTGAGGTCTCCCAGCCGTCGGCGCTTCCTCTGCGCCGGCGGCTGCTCCCCGTGACTTCGCTGATCCGGTGGTGCGTTCGTTACGGCAGTCACAGGGGGATCTCCTTTGATAGATCGACTGCGGGGTCAGTCGATCGCGGTCACGTCCAGCAAGAGGGCGTTCTCGGGCCACTGCGCCGGGAGCAGGACGCCGGCCGCGGCGAGCGCGGCACCGTTCAGCTCGACGGGCTCGGTCCACGTGAGCTGCCAGCGCGATGCGGGGCCGGGCGTCGCGATCCGGCTGACGCGGTAGGTGCGCTGCGGGTCGAGGCCCGGCAGCCGGACCCGGCCGACGGCCGAGGTGACGGATTGCGTCAACTGGACAGCGGCGTACACGGCACGGGAGCTGTCCTGGGCAACCACCCCGTGCAGCAGGAAGTCGTCCGGACCACGGTCGGCGCGAACCACCCGGCCAGTGTGCAGCAGCGGCCGCAGTTCCTTGTGCAGCGCCACCCATCCGGCGAGTTCGGTGCGCTCCTCCTCGGAGGCGAGCGTGATGTCCCACTCGATGCCGAAGTGACCGAACAGCGCGGTGATCGCGCGGAACGAGAGCGCCTGGGTGCGGCCGGTGGTGTGTGCCTTCGGCGGGCCGACGTGGGATCCGATCAGCTCCGGCGGCAGCAGCAGTTGCGTGTACCGCTGGATGGTCTGGCGCTCGAGCGCGTCGTTGCTGTCGCTGCCCCAGACCCGGTCGGTGCGCTCCAGGATGCCGAGGTCGACGCGGGCGCCACCGGACGAGCACGACTCGATCTCCAGGCCGGGGTGGCGGCGCTTCAGTTCGTCGATCAGCCGGTAGACGGCCAGCGTCTGCTCGTGAATGCCCGCCGTACCGGTCAGTTGGTTGCCGCCGTCAACGAAGTCGCGGTTGTGGTCCCACTTCAGGTACGCGATGTCGTACTCGGTCAGGATGCTGTCGAGCCGCTCGAGGATGTACTCGTAAGCAGCCGGTACGCCGAGGTTCAGGCCCTGCTGGTGACGAGCGGTCGGCGGGAAACGGTGGCCGGTGGCAAGGATCCAGTCCGGGTGCTCGCGGGCCAGATCCGAGTCGGGGTTGACCATCTCCGGCTCGACCCACAGACCGAACTGCAGACCGAGACCGCGGACGTGGTCGACCAGCGGGTGCAGACCCTTCGGCCAGATGCCTTCGTCGACGTACCAGTCACCAAGGCCGGCGTGGTCGTCGCGGCGGCCGCGGAACCAGCCGTCATCCAGCACGAACCGCTCGGCACCGACCTCGGCGGCCGCGTTCGCGAGGCTCTTCAGCTTGTCCAGGTCGAGGTCGAAGTAGACG
This sequence comes from Kribbella sp. NPDC058245, assembly GCF_042882005.1. Classification (NCBI taxonomy): domain Bacteria; kingdom Bacillati; phylum Actinomycetota; class Actinomycetes; order Propionibacteriales; family Kribbellaceae; genus Kribbella; species Kribbella sp. NPDC058245. The sequence continues at coordinate 215,533 of NZ_JBHVWY010000014.1, read as the reverse complement.
GCCTCCCAGGTGTTCATCACGACCGGCCGGTCGGTCTGCGGGTGGTGCTCGCGGGACCGCAGGTACTCGTGGAAGCGAGTCGAGGTCTGGTCGAGACCGACGCCGTACGTGCCGTAGAGCCAGGGGGTGCTGTAGGTGCCCTGCGGGGCCACCCGACCTTCGCCCGGGAGGAGGAGCTCGCCGCCGCCGATGACGGCGTACCCGCTCATGCCGCGCTCGGCGTACGAGCGGTGGTTGCCGCTCCAGGCGGTGTGCACGCCCCAGATCTCGCCGTCTTGGAAGTTGAAGCCCGGCGTACCCGCGAGGAGCAGCAGGGTCGCGTCGGCACCAGTGCGCCCACGGCGGTTGTCGCGGATGTGCGCGCCCTGCGTGAACGCGTGCCGCTGCGGGTGCCGCTCACCGATGTGCCGACCGGTCAGGTCGAGCAGCTCGGTCGCCTCGGTCGGCACCGGCAGCGCCAGGGTCAAGCCGTCGACCGTGTACGTCGTCGCACCGGTGTTGGTCAGATCCGCCTTCGCGCGCACCAGCCCGGAGTCGGTCAGCTCGATGGTCAGGCGAATCGTCAGCCCGGCTTCAGTATCAGCTGCATCGACAACCACCGAGTTGTCGGCCTGCGCGACGTCGACGATCCGGAAGTTCGCCGAGAAGTCCTGTCCGTCACGGTGCCCATTGAGCCCCGGCAGCCCGAACCAGCCGGCCGAGTACTCCGGCACGATCGCCACCGGCTGGTTCTCGTCCAGGCCGTTTCCGTCCTGGACCGCCCCCGCCCCACGCCGCAGCTCCAGCAGAGCGCGCTCACCCAGCTCGCCGAGATCCGCACCCCAATGCAGCACGGAAGGCAACGCCGGTCCCGAGCAGTCCAGCACCAAACTGACCCCAGCAGCCCGCAGCTGCAGCACCTCGATGTTCGACACTGTTGATTCACTCAGCTTTCTGATTGATTTCAGGACGGAACTATTTACCTCGCCAGCTCTGTTGTCAATGCTTCACGAAGTTAAGTAAGTACCCTACGGCTCCGCTCGGGTCCCTACAACGCTGCAATCACCGGGAAAGCCGGACCCGGATCAACAGATCGTTCAGCTCCGGCTCCGCAGCAGCGCTCTCGGGCAACCGGCTCGCCGCCTCGGCCGCGTCCAGCGCCGCCTGAAGACGCTCGACATCAGCGGTCAATATCTCGACCGACGGACCCTCCAAGGCGCCGTGCTCAGCCTCCGCCTTCGCCGCCATCAACTCCGGCAGGTACGACGGCGCCTCGTCGAGCAACTCCCGAAGATCCGCCTGTACGACGCCGGTGCGCATGATCGCGCAGCTCGGCAAAGTCGAGCTCCCGCATGTCACGCGTCATTGATGCTCCTCCTCCGGACGGACCGCAGCCAATCGTCCACCCGGGCGACGTCCGGTGTCGCCGGCAATACCGTCCGACCGAGTGCGTCGTCCAGCTCGGCATGCAGGCTGAGGCGCCACTTCTCCACCTCATCCCAGGGCAGCTCCCCACGCTTCACCGCAAGCAGGCGCTCCCGGTAGGGGCCGACGTCAACGATCAACCGGGCCTCGAGCAACAGAGAGCGGGCCGACAGCAACAAGCGGATCAGATGCATGACGTGCTTCCACTTCGGCGCACCATCACGCCGGAAGTCCGCCTCCAGCTTCTTGAACTGGCTCAGCACATAACCGGAGTACGTCTGATAGGCGAGCTGCGACAGGAACGCCTCTCGGAGGTCGACGAGCTCTTGGCCGAGTGCAGTCTGCTGGACGACCAGCGGTGAGTGCAGGACCTCGAGCAGGTTCGGGTTCGCCTTCAGCGCGAGCTCACAGAACCGCTCGACCTCCCACGAGAACCACTCCGGCTCCGGCCCGTCCACATGCGCCGGCGGCTTCGCCAGCGACCAGAACGACTCCGTCGGCGCGACGTAAACCCCGCGAGTGTCGGTATCCGACGCATCCGTGTCGAGCCCGAACGCCCGCGACCCCACCACGACCGCATAGATCGTGTGTTCCCGCACCAACAGATCGCCATCCGGCTGAGTCAGCTCAAGCGCCTCATCCTGGTACGCCGTCCGCAGGCTCAACTGGTCCCGCCGAGCGACCGTCTCCCGGCCATCCACCAACCGGACCGCATACCGCCCGTCCCCGGTGATCCCGGCAACCCGCCCGGTCGCCCCACGCTGCGCCGTACCGCCCTGGTCATCCGGCCCGGCAACTCGCAGCACCACCTGAGTCCCCACCGGCAACTGCGGCCCCTCAACTGACATGCCGCCATCCTCCCCCACCGCAGGGCGCCGTACAGAAGGACTGTGAGTACGTCACCCCCACCAACCACCGCCAGGCTCAACAATCCGCTCCCAACGACGGCGCACCACTCCCTCTACCAGTTCGTCGGTACACCACGGCCTATTGACAGATTTTCCTGTCAAGTGACAGATTTGGGCTCATGCTGGTCGAGGAGCCGGAGAAGGCGCGGGTGGCGTTGTCGCCGATCCGCCGGCAGTTGCTGGAACTGCTGCGCGAGCCCTCGTCGGCGACTCAGTTGGCCGCGGCGCTCGAGTTGCCGCGCCAGCGGGTGGGCTACCACTTGCGTGAACTGGAGAAGGCCGGGCTGGTGGAGCTGGTCGAGGAGCGGCAGCGACGCGGGTTCACCGAGCGGATCTTCCGCGCCGCGACCCTGGTGATCGACCCCGCCGTGATGGGTCAGGCGTTCACCGGGATCCAGGACCAGTACGCCGCCGAGCATCTGATCGAGGTCGCCGCCGGCACTGTTCGGGATGTGGCGCGGATGCAGAGTGCGGCCGACGGCAAGCGACTGCTCACGTTCACGCTCGAGGCTGAGGTGCGGTTCGCTGAGCCGGGCGATGTGCACCGCTTCACCGATGCACTGACCGAGGCCGTTCGCCAGGTGGTCGAGCAGTTCGATGCCGAGGGCGGACGGCCCTATCGCCTGGTCGCCGGCGGCCACCCGGCACCCCGTCGTACCGAAGGAGAGTCATGACTGTGCACATTGCCACGGGCGCTCCCTCCGTTCCTCAGTCCAGAAAGGGGGCCTCGTGACCAGGATCGTGGTGACCGTGGCGGCACCGGTGGAAGCCGTGTGGAACGCGCTGCGGGACAAGGAGAAGATCCGGCACTGGCACGGCTGGGAGTACGCCGGGCCGCAGGGCGGTCTCGAGGAGGAGATCGACCAGATCTACTTCACCGAGGTCGCCGAGGACGGGACGACGCTGACGCTGGGGAACGGTGACGAGTTCGTCGTCGAGCCGGTCGAGGGCGGCAGCCGGATCACGTTGACCCGGGCGCCGTTCGGCACGAACCCCGAGTGGGACGCGTACTACGACGACGTCACCGACGGGTGGATCACCTTCCTGCACCAACTGCAGTTCGCGATCGAACACCACCCGGGCGAACCGCGCCGTACCTTGTTCTACTCGGGTACCGGCACCACGAACCCGATCACCGAGCTCGGCATCCCGGCCGACGAACTCGACCTCCCGGACGGGCACGTCAAGGCTTCCGTGCTCTACACCTCCGAACACCAGGTCGGCGTCGTAGTAGATGCCTGGGGCAACGGTCTCCTGGTGCTCAGCCACCTCCCGCCCGGCGACCGGAAGCCCGAGGGCGCGACGATGGCCGTCCTTTCCCTGTACGGCGACACCGACCGCGACGAGGTCGATGCGCACTGGCGCACGTGGTGGTCGGAGCGCTACCCGCAGGAGCTCGATCTCTTCGCCTGACACGATGCTGACAGTTTGCAAAGATGTCAGCACTCTGGGTCTGTTCTTCACCGGTTACCTGTGAGTACATAGGGGTCCCTCCAGCAAGAGAGGTCCCCCGGTGAAGACTCCGCCCCGTTCACTCCGGCTCGCCCTGATCCTTGCGCTCTCCATGACCGGGCTCTGCCTGGTCGCCGCCCCCGCTCAAGCCGACGGCCCCGGCACCGGCACCCCGTACGTCGTCACCCTCGGCGACTCCTACATCTCGGGCGAGGCCGGCCGCTGGGCCGGCAGCTCGAACGACTCCGAGACACCGGCCGACGCACTCGGCGCGCATGCCTACCACGACAACGCGAGCGGTACCGCGGAAGCGATCCCGAAGTGTCACCGCAGCCGCTCGGCCGAGGCGTTCATCGGTGGCGGCGTCGGCGGCCTCAACCTCTCGTGTTCCGGCGCGCGCACCACGACCGGTACCGGCGACGACTTCAAGCCAGGTATCGACTTCTACGACGACGGCGCCGGCAAGCTCGGCCAGGCGAAGGCGCTGCAGCAGTTCGCCGCCAGCCACAACGTTCGGCAGGTCGCCGTCTCCATCGGCGGCAACGACTTCAACTTCGCCGGGATCGTCACGCAGTGCGTGCAGGACTTCCTGCTGTCGCCGTCATGGAACCCGGACTACTGCCGGGACGACTCGTCGGTCGTCGCGAACTTCACCGCCGCGAACGTGACCGCCGTCCGCGGCAAGATCGCGACCGCGCTGCAGAACGTCCGGACCGCGATGCGCAATGCCGGGTACGGCGATACCGCGTGGACGCTCGTCGTACAGACCTATCCCTCACCGATCCCGAACGCGAGCGGCTTCCGCTACGGCCAAACCGGCTTCACGCGACAGAGCGTCGGCGGCTGCGGCTTCTGGAACGCCGACGCCGACTGGGCCAACAGCACCGCGCTGGTCACCATCAACAACACCGTCCGCGCCGCCATCACCCAGTCCGGCATCGCGAACACGCGCCTGCTGGAACTCCAGTCCGCGTTCAACGGCCGGCGCCTCTGCGAGAAGACGGTCGGCCTGTACGAAGAAGTCGGCCTCTCCTCCTGGACACAAGCCACGGCCGTCGACAAAACCGAGTGGGTCAACCAGATCCGCACGGTCACCACGGTCGGCTCGAATTACTTCATCCAGGAATCCCTGCACCCCAACTACTGGGCCCAGCTCGCTCTCCGCTCCTGCCTGCGCCAGACCTACACCGCCGACCGCGGCGGCACCTGCACGATCGCGGGCACCGGCCTCGCGAACGGCGAACCCCGCATGACACTCGGTTAATTTCAGACTGCACAGTCTCGGTACGGCGGCCTCGCCCTGGTGCACTAGTGTTTGGAGTCTCATCAGGGTGGGGGCCCTGGACCGGATACCGGTGGGACAGGCAGAATCGCGCCGACGGGGTCGGCTGCCGGGTGGGGTGTTGGTGGAAACGGAATTCGCGCTGTCGATCGGCACGCAGCGCTGGCCCCTGCCCGCCGGCGCCGAGGAGATCACCATCGGGCGCGCCGCGAACGCCGACGTCCGTCTCCCCGCCGAGGATCAGATCTCCCGCATCCACGCGCGCCTCACCCGCACCGGCGCCTCCTGGACCCTGCACGACGCGTCCCGCAACGGCACCGGCCTCAACGGTCGCCGCCTCACCGCGCCCACTCCCCTCACCGACGGCGACCAGGTCCACATCGGCCGCTCGGTCCTGACGTTCCACGCGACCCCAGCCGCGCCCGCCGGACCCACTGCAGCCGCGCCGCCCAGCTCTGTCGGTACGACGCCCTCCGCGCCGGCCGCTCCACCGCCCACGGCGCCGGTCCCGTCCACTCCTGCCGCTCCTCCTCCCGCCGCGGCACCTGCGCCGGGCGCAGGCCTTCCGCCCACGCCCAGCGCGCCCGCTTCGACGCCGCCCGGCACGACACCACCCGCGCCGGCGGACCCGGCGCCTTCCGCGACGCCACCGGCGGCCCCTTCCGCGACACCGCCTGCCGCTGCTCTGGCCGCGCCCGGCCAGGAGGACGGGGCCAGCACCGAGGGCGCTCGCGAGGGCGAATGGAGGGGCAGTGCGGACTCACCTGAGGATTCGGGCCTGCTAACTCCTGCATCCACCACGCCACCGCCCCCAGCGCCACCCAGAACGCTCACTCCGCGCCCGGCCCCCACGAACCACCAGCCTCCCAACTCACCCGCACCCGGCCGCGCTCCCTACGGCGCAGCGCCATCCGCTGCGGGCCCGTCCGGCCCGCCCCCATCCGGCCCATCCACCGCCGGCCCGGCCCCAGCCGATGCGCCGACCGACTCCCCGTTCGCGCCAACTGAGGGCACGCGGCGCAATGAGCCGTACCCGGCCGACCGCGCGAGCGTCAGCCAGCCCAATCCGGCCGACGCGAGCAACAGTGCATCCTGGCCCGGCTACCCCTCGGCGGACTATCTCGAGTCGGCCCGCTCGCCCTGGTCGAACGGTGAGCGCGCCCAGATCGTCCAGCCCGATACACCCCCACACCCTGCGTGGCCCGACCGCGCGGACTATCCCGAGCCCGACGACCCGACCCCCACCCGTCCCACCCGCCCCGCCTCCAGGCCGGCGAAACGCCCAGAACGCCGTACCAGCGAATCGCCATCCATCGCCGAGGTCGGCCAGGTCCGCCTCGCCCGGGTGCTCGCGATCGCGGGCGCGATGCTGGCGGTCGGTCTCGTCATCAACATGATCGCCACGTTCCTCGCGGCCGGCCCCGGCGGAATGCTCCGCTGGCTGATCGCACCCACGCTCGCGCTCCTCGGCGCGATGACGTTCGCCATCCTGGACGCCGTCAGCCCCACCGAACGCGCGCCCAGCCGCCTGGACGTCTCCGTGATCGTCGCCATCGGCGCGGTCCTCGTCGGCGTCGGTGTCGGCGGCTTCGCGATCACGGCCGGCGCCGAGTACACCGCCGGCTACCTCAGCGGTAACGAGAACGGCGAGGACCGGCTGATCAAACCGGTCGGCAAAACCGCCGACGGCCTCACGATCACGGTCGACAACGTCACGAATACCAGCCACTTCACCCGGATCCGGATCACCATCACCAACAAAGGCACGGACTCGGTCAGCCTCCCGCTCGACGACAACGCGATCTTCACCAGCGCCGAAGGCAACTCGATCCGCGCCGACGACTCCCGCAGCGACTGGCCCAAGCAGTTCCCGGCCGGCCAGGTCGAGAAGGGCACGATCATCTTCAAGGGCCACCTGCCCCAGGGCCAGAAGACCGCGACCCTCATGCTCCGCGGCGGCGACACCCCGATCATCCTCGGCGGCATACCCCTGAGCAGCTAGCTCTTGCGGACGGCTCGATCCAGCAGCTTCTGCAACTGAGCCTGCTCATCGCCGGACAAAGCGCCCAGCGGCGATTCCTCGGCCAAGAGCTCCAGCAACTCCGCGCGCAACGCGGTGCCCCGGGGCGTCAGCACGAGGTGACGAGCGCGCCGATCGGTCGGATGCGGCCGCCGCTCAATCAGCCCCTGGTTCTCCAGCTTGTCCGCCACGTACGTCGCGTTGGACGGCTCGCAGCTCATCCGCTCCGCGAGCTCGCCCATCGTCATCGGTCCGGTCAGCTCCCGCAGCGCGGTCGCCTGCGGGGCGGTCAGGCCGAGCTTCAGCGCACGCCGCCGGACGTGCTCGCCGATCTGACCGGCCAGCCCGTTGATCAGCCCGCACAGCTCGCGCTCCGACGACGTCATACCCCGGAGCCTAGCGCACTTACATCAAGCCAGAATATTTAGAGCTTGAACCTTTCAAGCTGAAACAGCTATCGTCCCCCACATGACCGCAGCCCTCCGCCGCCCGGCCACCCGCCGCTCCCTCGACCTCGGCGACCTCCGCGTCACCTACATCCCCGACGGTGCCGTTCAGCTGGTCCCAGACCGCTGGTTCCCGACCACGACGGCCGCCACCTGGAGCGAACACAGCCAGTACGTCGATGCCTCGGGCCACCTGGTCGCGAGCATCGGCGGCCTCCTCATCGAGTCCGGCGATCGCGCGCTCCTGATCGACGCCGGATTCGGCCCGCAGACCTGGCCGGCCGCCCCTGACGCCCCGATCGGCGTGGTTCAAGGCGGCACGCTCCTCGACAATCTGGGCCGCGACCCGCGCGACATCGAGGCGGTTGCCTTCACCCATTTGCATGTCGACCACGTCGGCTGGGCCTCAGCCTTCCCTGCAGCGACCTACCTCATCGCCGAACCAGAATGGGCCGAACGCCACCACGCCGTTGCCAACGGCATCGACCAGCAGACCTTGGACACGCTCCAGGACCGCACCAAAACTGTCGCCGACGGCAACGAGATCTTTCCCGGCGTCACCGTCAGCCTCTTCCCCGGTCACACCGCCGGCCACGCCGCGTACGTCGTACAGTCGGGCTCCCAGCGATTGATCGCGTTCGGCGACGCGATGCACTCGTCGCTCCAAGTCACGCACCCGGAGTGGTGGGCTGCACCCGATCACGATCGCGAGCAGGCAATGACCCAACGTCGGCGCCTGATCGACGAGCTCCGCCAGCCCGGCACCATCGGCTTCGGTATCCACTTCGCCGACGTCCAGTTCGGCCGCGTCGCCGCGGAGTCAACCTGGGAAGCCCTCTAGAAACATCGAGGATCGATCTGGTTGAACTAGATCGATCCTTGATATGTTCGATCCATGACCGAGGTCGATGTCGAACGCTTGACCCGGGTGATCGTCGACTTCAACACGATCTTCATCCGGCTGCCGTCCGTCCGGCGGTTCAACTTCTCCACCCTGTCGGTGCTGCACACACTGTCCCGCAGCGGCCCGCTGCGGCTCACCGACCTCCTCGCCACCGAGCAGCTCAAACAACCCGCCCTGACGAGCCTGGTCGCGAAGCTCGAAGAAGACGGCCTGGTACGACGCCGCCCGGACCCGACCGACGGTCGCGCGATGCTCCTCTCGCTGACCCCGGCCGGTCGCCGGGTGGTCCGGTCCCGGCACACCAACCGCGTCACCAAACTGACCGAGCTGGTCGACCAACTCACCGACGCGGAACGCACCGTACTGGCTGAATCCGTTGACGTTCTGTCCCGTCTGACCGACATCGCCGCAGAAGAGGCCTGAGGCAACTATGAACCTGGAACCGACTCCGATCCATGTCCCCGACGAGGTGCTCGACGACCTGCGCCGCCGTCTCCGCGCGACCAAGTGGCCACGCGATGCGGGGAACGACGACGGCTTCTACGGCGTACGTCGTACCGACCTGCAAGCTCTCGTCGAGTACTGGGCCGACGGCTACGACTGGCGTGCCGCCGAGCGCGCGATGAATGCCTATGACAACTACCGCGTCGACGTCAGCGGCGTACCGGTGCATTTCCTGCACAAGCCCGGCGTCGGACCCGCGCCGATCCCGCTGATCCTGAGCCACGGCTGGCCGTGGACGTTCTGGCACTGGTCGAAGGTGATCGACCAACTGGCCGACCCGGCCGCGTACGGCGGCGATCCGGCCGACGCCTTCGACGTGATCGTGCCGTCCCTGCCGGGCTTCGGATTCTCCACGCCGACGAACCCGGACATGAACTTCTGGAAGATCGCCGACGTCTGGCACGAGCTCATGACCGACGTCCTCGGCCACCAGAAGTACGCCGCTGGCGGGTGCGACGTCGGCGCGCTGGTGACCGGCCAACTCGGACACAAGTACGCCGACGAGCTGTACGGGATCCACATCGGTTCCGGTCTGAAGTTGTCGTTCTTCACCGGCGACCGCGCCTGGGACCTCACCGGCGGGAATCCCCTGCCGGACAACCTCCCGCCCGACATCTACGACGGCATCATCGCGTTCGAACGACGGTTCGCCGGCCACCTCGCCGCCCACGTTCTGCACCCGAGCACCCTCGGCTTCGGCCTCGCCGACTCGCCCGCCGGCCTGCTCGCCTGGATCCTCGAACGCTGGCAGAGCTGGTCCGACGGCAACCCCTTCACCCCCGACGACATCCTCACCCACGCCACCATCTACTGGGCCGGCAACGCCATCGACACCTCGATCCGCACCTACGCCAACAACAACCGCTACCCCTGGACCCCGTCCCACGACCGCCACCCCGCCGTCGAAGCCCCCACCGGATTCACCTTCGTCGGCTACGAGAACCCACCCGGCATCACGACCCCGGACGCCCGCATCAACCACTTCCTCACCAGCGACCGAGCCCCCTGGTACAACCACACCAACCTCACCGCCCACCCCACCGGCGGCCACTTCATCCCCTGGGAACTCCCCACCGAATGGACCACCGACCTCCGAACAACCTTCCGCCCCCTCAGGTGATCTCCAGTGGCTGCGGCACACTCCAGATCAGGCGTGTCACCCCGGATCGGCGCTCGAGCCACAGGTCCATGGAAGAATGGACGCCCGGAGATGAGGAGGAGATGATGACAGCAGTCCCGCTGCCGCCTGCCCATCTACTCACCGTCGGTGAGTACGCCGACCTCGGCGAGGACGACTCGGGCAGGTCCGAGCTGATGGAAGGCAATCTCGTGAGGTCGCCGAGCCCAAGCCCGGATCACAACATGGCCGCGCTCCGGATCGCCCTGCAGCTGATGCCGCAACTGTCGCCGGATCTCGAGGTCATCACCGATGTCGACATCGATCTCGGGCTCGCCCCGGCCGACCAGCCGGGCTTCTCCCGCAGGCCCGACGTCATCGTCGTACGACGCTCCGCCCGCCCGCGAGTCCGGTCCGAGGGCGGTCTGATCCGGGCGTCCGAGGTGCTTATCGTGGTCGAGATCGTCTCGCCCGGATCACGCCGTACCGACAATGTCGTCAAGCGGGCCGAATACGCCGACGCCGGGATTCCGCACTACTGGATCGTCGACATCCAGGACCCCGTGTCCCTGCTGGCCTGCCATCTGACCGACAAGTTCGGCTATCTCGACGACCAGGTCGTCGGCGGCACCTTCGCCAGCAGCAGCCCGATGACCGTGACGCTCGATCTGACTGACCTTCGCTAGGTGCGGCGGCTGATTCAGCCGTTTTTCTTGGCGGCTTCGGCGAGGAAGGCGTTGAGGGGAGCGAGTACGGCGGTGAGGGCGGCCGTGGCTTGTTCGAGGGTCTGGCCGGCGGCGATGGCGTCGTCGAAGGCTTTGTGGGCGGCGGCGCGTTCGTCGACGGTCTGGGTGGCGTAGCGCAGCATCCAGAACGACTGCCCGCGTACCTCCTGACGGGTCACGGCGCCTTGGGTCTTGATCTCCTTCATCAGCGCGTCGTACTGGGCCGCTGTGAAGGGTTCTCTCCAGAGCGGGTGGGCCTTCTCCCACTGCTCGAAGGTCACGCCGACCCAGGTGCGCGGTCCGTCGTCCCTGCCGTTCGAGGCGAGGCCGTTGAGGCCGTTGCGGTAGTCGGTGACCTGGTCGCGGGCAGCGGGCGACAGGTCCGGATCGCCGACCGCGATCGCGTGGGTGTGCCACGGCCAGTCCGCCTGGGACGGATCGCGGATCCACGCCGCGAATCCGACCTGCCGGGCCGCGTTGCGGATGCGTTCCCGCCGGACCTTCGGGAACAGCTCTCCCGACTTGGCGTCCTTCAGCGAGATGTCGACGGCACCGCCGCCGTCGTGGGTTCCTCCTGACGCCCCGACGCCGCCCGGGTTGTAGGAACCCTGGGTCAGCACGAACGTCAGGCCGCTGACGAACTCGGCGGCCTCGATCATGTTGATGGTGCGCTGATTGAGGCGCACCCCTCGATATCTGATGATCGTCTGCATCTGCTGACCTCACTTCTTCGGTACTCCCAGCTAACAGCACGCGGGGATCATCGGCACTTCGAGTGTGTCGGTCACAGTACGGTCGGCGGTGTGGATCAGTTCATGCTCGGGATCGATATCGGTACGACGGCAGTCAAGGTGATCCTCTTCGGGCCGACCGGCGAGCCCGTTCGGGCACACGCGACGCCGTACGGGATCCAGCGACCGCAGCCTGGATGGGCCGAGCAGGATCCACTCGACTGGTGGCAGGGCTGCCAGGACGGGATCGGCGCCGTACTGGACGGCGTACCGGCTGGTGCGGTGCGCTCGACCGGGGTGGTCAGCCAGGTGAACACCCATGTCTTCGTGGACGAGCAGCTCGCGCCGCTGGGGCCCGCGATCATCTGGCAGGACCAGCGCTGCGCCGCCGTCGCACGCGAGCTCGACGGTCAGCTCACTCCGGCGGACAAGCGACGGATCTGGGGCGGCCCGGTCGTGCTGGACGCTTCCTTCGCCGGAGCGCGGGCCGTGTGGTTCGCGCGCGCCGAGCCGGAGAAGTGGGCTCGGACGCGATGGGTGCTCAGTCCGAAGGACTTCGTCCTGGCGAAGCTGACCGGTCAGATCGCGACCGACATGATGTCCGGCACCCGGATCAGTGGCCCCGACGGCTATCTGGCCGAGGCCGTCGCGCTCGCCGACGGGCTGGCCGAGCGGCTGCCGCCGATCCTCGCGCCGGAGGCCGTGCTGACCTCGACGGAAGGCCTGGGGACGGTCGTGGTCGGCACGATGGACGCGTACGGCGCTGTCTTCGGCAGCCGTACCACCGAGCCCGGACGCGGAATGATCTCCTGCGGTACGTCGCTCGTCGTCGCCGGCGCCTCGCGCGAGTCGTCGCCCTCGGCAGGGATCGTCACGTTCCCACCACGCAACGGTTTGTCGGTCCACGCCGGCCCGACCCAAGCGGCCGGTGACGCGGTTCGCTGGTGGAGCAGGGTGTCCGGGCTGTCCGTCGAGGACGTCTTCGCCTCGGCAGGGGATGGCAGGACCGGCCCGGTATTCACGCCGTACCTGGCCGGCGAACGCGCTCCCCTGTGGGATCCCGACGTCCGCGCGAGCTTCCTCGGCCTCACCTCGGGTACGACGCAGGCCGACCTCTCCCGCGCCGTACTCGAAGGTGTCGCCCTCTCCGGCCGGCACGTCCTCGAGGCCGTCGAGCAAGCCTGCGGCAGCACCTTGTCGACAGTCACTCTCTCCGGCGGCGGCGCCCGCGACGACCTCTGGTCCCAGCTGTACGCCGATGCTCTCGGCCGACGAATCGACCGGCTACTCGTCCCCGACAGCGCCGCCCTCGGCGCCGCGCTATTAGGGGCCGTAGGCAACGGAACGTTTCCGGACGTCGAGACCGCCGCCGCTGCCACCGTCCAGGTCGACCGCACCTTCACCCCGACCGCCGACCTCGACCTGCAGTACGAGGTCTACCGCATGTCCTACGGCGCCCTACGCGAGATCCACGACCGCCTGGCTCGTTAGCCCGCCGACCATGTCAGGGCCGTGTCAGTACGGCGTCTGCCGGGCTCGCGATCGTTGCTGACATGACCAGTCGAGTGAAGAAGTTCCTCCGGCGTACCGGAGTAGTCGCAGTAGCGGTGGCCCTACTGGCGGCGCCGAGCACAGCGACCGCCGTACCGAAGGAGCGGCCGGAAGTTGAGGCCGCCATGCAGGCTTTTGTCGATGCCGGGTTCGGTGGGATCCAGGTGCGCGTGCACGACGAGCAGGGTGATTGGGTCGGCAGTGCCGGCGTGCGGAAGGTCGGATCACCTGCCAAACCGCCGACGAACGGTTCGTTCTGGGTCGGCAGCGTCACCAAGACCTTCACGGCGACCGTCGTCCTGCAACTCGTCGCCGAGGGCAAGCTCAAGCTGGACGATCCGGTCGCGGGCTACCTGTCGCGCCTCGGCCTGGACCGGCGGATCACCACCCGGATGCTGCTGCAGCACACCAGCGGCCTGTTCAACTACACCGGCGAGTACTACGACGATGGCACGATCGTCCCCGGCATCCCCGCCACCGGCCACGAATGGGTCGAGAACCGCTTCCGCAGCTACACCCCGGAAGAACTCGTCCGCTTCGCCCTCTCCAAGCCGCCGCGCTTTGCGCCCGGCACCGACCAGAACTACTCCAACACCAACTACACCCTCGCCCTGCTCCTGATCGAGAAGGTCACCGGCCATTCGTACGCCGACGAGGTACGGCGCCGGATCCTCCGCCCACTCGATCTCCGCGGCACCGTCGTACCGGGTAACCGCACCAACCTCCCCGGCCCACACGCCCACGGCTACTACATCGACAACGGCCAGCTCATCGACGTCACCCGCCAGAACATGTCCCTGCTGGCCGGCGCCGGCGACATGATCTCCACGACCAAGGACCTGCGCACCTTCATCTCCGCCCTGATGAGCGGCAACCTCCTGCCCGCCCCACTCCTCGCCCAGATGCGCGACCCGCACGGCAAGCTGGGGTACGGCTTCGGCCTCTTCGTCCAGGACCTGGGCCCCACCTGCGGCGGCACCGTCTACCAGCACAACGGCAGCCCGCCCGCCGGCTACGGCGCCATGATGTACAGCTCCCCCGACGGCACCAAAACCCTCACCGCCTCCGTCACCATGGGCTCGCGCGACATCAACCCCGTCACCGAGTTCCCCAAAGCCCTGGGCCCCCTCCTCACCGCAGTCTTCTGCACCAAGTAGCAGCGACGCATCCCCACCGCGTGGATTCCGGCCCGACCCTCCGTCGGCCCGGAATCCGTCGTACCCGCACGAGTCTCAGCTCACCGCCTCGTTCACTGGACGCGACGGCGACCCTCGACGGAGCCGAATCCAGTCGACTGCTGTACGGCGAACTGGCGCGCGACGTCGGCATCTGATGGGTTAACCCATCAGGTTGTGGGTTCTCCACCCGCATGCGGGTCCATAACCCACCATCTGATGGGTCCACCCATGAGGTGGTTAGTTGGCGGACCTCAGCCGGCGTCAACCAGCGAGTCACTACGTTGACGTCCGGAGAATCCGTCAGCGTGGTCGGCGTGTTGTCGAACACCCGTCCCGGCTCGTGGTCTATCCCCGATCGCTTGCGCTACCGGTGACTTTTTCGGGTCCAGACGCCGAAAACTCACCCATAGCGAAGCTGCCGAGCGGCAGCTCATGCGTCACGGTCAGTGACCGGGTGCAGTCCGGGCGCAGGGGAGAAAGTAAAAGGCCGGCCCCTGGTGGGGCCGGCCTTTTCAAGGGGTGGAGGTGGCGGGAATCGAACCCGCGTCCTTCAGCGTCGCCTCAAGTCTTCTCCGAGCGCAGTCTGTTAAATCGCTTTTCTTAGCCCCAGTGCTCTTACAGACACGTCACTGACAGGCTCAGTCACTGTAAATGTCCCGTGTTAACCCCGTGACCGGGTTAACAAAGCAAGCTTCCTAGCTGAGGCCAGGAACCGGGTCGGAAGCACCCCCGGGCTGACCGCTTCTTTAGTGCTCAGGCCGTCAGGCGGCGAGAGCGAAGCTGCTGCGCGCGTTAGCGTTGGCAGTTATTGTTTTCCAGAGATCGTTTACGAGATAACCCTGGATCCTCGGCTCGCTTCACTTGAAACTAACGTCCAAAGTCGAAACCGTTCACCCCCTGTTGAGTTTTCAAACTCCCACCCCGAACTGCAGGTGGAAGGTCCACACTACCAAGTCCAGCAAGCTGCCCGCACCTGGGATTCCCCTACTTCACCATGCGGAGCGTGAAGGGGTAGCGGAAGTTGGAGCCGGCCGCGGTCGCGATGCCGCCCACGCCGGTCAGGACGAACCACATGATGCCGAGGATCGGGAACAGGAAGCCGATCCAGCTGCCGACCAGGCCGGTCGCGATACCGACGGCGGCGAAGGCCAGCGCCGCGGTCAGCTGGAAGTTCAGCGCCTCGACGGCATGACGTCGTACGGCGGGGTTCTGCTTGCCGGCGGTCGCGGCGACCAGCGCGGGGCCGACGAAGAAGGTCGGGTACCCGAGCCAGTGGGCGACCGTGCCCATGCCGCGGCCGTCGCTGTTGTAGCGCTGGAGCGGCGCCGGACGGCTGAAGGCGGCCGGAACGTACGTCGGGACCGGGCGCGCCACGAGGCCGTCGAACGTGCTGTTCAGCTCGGCGCGGGTGCGCGCCTTGAGCGCCAGCTCGACCCGGGTGTCGAACTCGAACTTGTCGACGCGACCGTCGGCGTACATCTCTTGCAGGATCTCGACGGCGCGATCCCGCTGTTCGTGGGTCACCAGCAGCTGTGAAGTGGACATGTACCCACTGTCTCCGCCGAAACCCGCTCACCCCATCGGGTGCGCCCCGGACCCACCCCTGACCCGACCCGGAAGCATGTCCTTGACTTCAAGCGCTTGAAGTTTGCCAGGCTGAGGACATGTTCACCACTCAGCCTCCGCTGCTCGCGCTCTGACCCCGGCGAAAGCGGACCTGCATCACCCACCAAGTCGCTCATCAGCCACGCAAGCCGCACGCCCTGAGCGTGAACCAGGTGACCCGCGCAGAGTTGGACGGTGATGGCGGTCCGCCAGACGCTGCGGAACAGCACAATGGCCACACTCGGAGGCAACGCTCGGAGTGTGGCCACGCGGGCCGGCTCAGCTGGGATCTAGTCGCGGCGGCGGGTTCGGTCGGAGAGGGCTCGCTGGGCTTCGCGGCCGGCCTGGCGCTCGGCGAGGGCGTGGCGTTTGTCGTAGTCCTTCTTGCCGCGGCCGGTGGCGAGCTCGATCTTGGCGTAGCCGTCCTTGAAGTAGAGCGACAGCGGGATCAGGGAGACGCCCTGCTGTTCGACGGCCTTGACGAGTTTGGCCATCTCGTCCTTGTGCAGCAGGAGTTTGCGGGTACGGCGGGGCTCGTGGTTGGTCCACGTGCCGTGGGTGTACTCCGGGATGTGCATGCCCTGCAGCCAGAGCTCGTTACCCCGGACAGCGGCGAACGCGTCGACGAGGGAGGCCCTGCCCTGCCGCAGGGACTTCACCTCGGTCCCCGTCAGTACCAGGCCGGCCTCCACGACGTCCTCGATGTGGTAGTCGTGTCGCGCCTTCCGGTTCTGCGCGATCGGCTTCTGCTGGCCGGTCTGTTTCACCATCCGACCAGTATCTCAGACTGTCTACAACCACTTCATGGGATTAACCACGTGGCCGTCCTGGTAGACCATGAAGTGCAGGTGACAGCCCGTGGAGTACCCCGTCGTACCGACGTACCCGATGATCTCGCCGCGGGTGACGTGCTCGCCGACGCGGGCCTTGTAGCGGGACAGGTGGTTATAGACGGTGGTGATGGACGAGCCGTCGATCACTCCGTGTGAAACGAAGAGCCGGTTCCCGTAACCGCCGTTGTAGTACTTGTCGGTCACGCGACCACTCGCCGCCGCGCGGATCGGCGTACCGCAGCCGGCGCCGAAGTCGGTGCCGTCGTGCAGTTTCCAGACATGCAGGATCGGGTGGAACCGCATCCCGAA
The DNA here is from genome assembly GCF_042882005.1 of Kribbella sp. NPDC058245. NCBI lineage: Bacteria > Bacillati > Actinomycetota > Actinomycetes > Propionibacteriales > Kribbellaceae > Kribbella > Kribbella sp. NPDC058245. Next base: position 198,564 of record NZ_JBHVWY010000014.1, on the reverse strand, counting down.
CGGCGAGGTGATGTAGGTGTCGATCGGCTTGCTCAGCCGGCCGTCACCGTCGCCGGGGTCGTTCGGGACCGGGCGCGGCGGCCTGCCCTCGCGGCGGGCCTTGTCGCGCTCGGCCTTCTCCCGGGCCGCCTTGCGACGTGCAGCCGCGGCCTTCTCGGCACGAGCGCGGGCGATCAGGATCTGCTCGACCCGGTTACGCTCGGCAAGCAGCGAGTTGTACTCGGTCTGCTCGGAGATCTTCTCGCGCTCGGCGCGCTTGTAGAGGATCTGCTTCTGCGTCGTCACCGCTTGTGCTTCGGCCTTGTCGGCCGCGACCTGCTTGGTCAGCTCGGTGACCTGCTTGACCGTCCGGGCCGCCTCCGCGCGTGCGGCCGCGGCGGACTGCTCGGCGGCGGTCAGCTTGGCCTGCTTGCTGGCGAGCTGCGCCTGCGCGTTGTTCAGGTTCGTGATCGCGTTGCTCTGGATGCCGAACACGTTCCGCTGCACCTGCAGCCCGGTGGCGACATCGGACGGTGCCGCGCCCTGCAGCGCGATACTCAGCCCGACCAGCGAGTTCTGTTGCTGGTACGCCGATCGCACCGCCCTGCCCGCCGCTGCGCGTTTCTCGACGATCTGCTGCTGCCCGGCCTCGACCTCGGACACGGCGTCCCGCAGCGACCGTTCGGCGGCCGCGAGCTTGCCCGCGGCAACGGCATCGGCGGCCTTCGCCGCGGCGAGCCGACCCTGGGCCGCGGCGTAGCGGACCTCGACGACCTTGAGCTTGGCATCGGCGTCGGTGTACGCGGCGACGGCCGAACCGAGCTGATCGGCGGCCTCGGCCAGTTCGGCCTTGGACTTGCCGATCTGGGTGTCGAGTTCCTTCTTCTTCTGGGCTGGATCGGGCGGATCCGCCTGCGCAGACGGGACCGCCGCCAGGACTCCGGCGGACAGGGACAGGACAAGGCAGCATGCGGCAACGACCGTCTGCCGCCCCTGCGATCTCATGCGGGAACGCGGGCGCGGTACGGCGGAGGTGCCGGTGCTGTCGTCTCGCTGGATGCTCGCCCGCTCACGCGGGTCTGCACCGGGGAAGTGCGGGACCACAGGTCGACCCCTAGCTCTGGGTTGAGTTGTCGTGCAATGAGACTTCTCTTGCACGATAAGTCACTCAGCTCAGACTTTGAGGTATTTCCGTGTTGTCAGGAATGTCGGGACCACGGCCAGGATGATGCCGACGACAACCATGATGAGCGTGGCACGGAAGGTTTCACTGGCCCCGACCCACTGCCAGACCTTGAAAGTCTCCTGGGCGCGCCGCATCACGACGAAGTACAGGCCGAGCCACAAGGTGCCGCAGGCAAGCACCGCACCGATCAGCGCGGCCAGGATCGCCTCCAGCAGGAACGGCAGCTGGATGTAGAAGTTCGAGGCGCCGACCAGCCTCATGATCCCGATCTCCCGGCGTCTGGCATACGCCGCCAGCCGGATCGTGTTCGAGATCTGCATCAACGCGGCGATCAGCAGCAGCGCAGCACAGATGTAGGCGCCCCATTGCACGCCTTCAAGTGCCTTGAAGAGTGGATCGAGGTACTGCCGCAGGTCCTGCACGTTGTCGACGCCGGGCAGGCCGGCCACGGCGCTGACCAGGTTCTGGTACTGCTTCGGGTCACGGAGCTTGACCCGGAAGGACTGCTGCATCTGGTCCTCGGTGACCGTCGAGATGATCGGCGAGTCCTTGTACAGCTTCTTGAACTGCGCGAACGCTTCCTGCTTCGACTCGCCGAACACGCCGTCGGCGGCGGTGTCGGGGTTCGACTCGATCACCTGGCGGATCCGGTTCTTCTGGTCCTGCGTCACCTCGGCACCCGAGCAGCCGCGCCCGGTGGTGTCCTTGGTGCACATGAAGACCGAGATCTGGATCTTCCCGTACCAGTTGCCCTTCATCAGCCCGACCTGCTCGTTGGCCAGCAGGGCGCTGCCGAACAGGGCCAGCGAGACCCAGATGGTGACGACGACCGCGATCGTCATCGACAGGTTCCGCTTCAGGCCGATACCGAGGTCGGAGAGGATGTAGTTCAAACGCATTGTTCAGTCAGTCCCTGTACTCGGCAGCGGTCAGTGCTGGTAGCCGTAGACGCCACGCGACTCGTCGCGGACGACATGACCGTTCTCCAGCTCGATCACGCGCTTGCGCATCTGGTTGACGATCGACACGTCGTGGGTGGCCATCACGACGGTGGTCCCGGTCCGGTTGATCCGGTCGAGCAGCTTCATGATGCCCTCCGACGTGGCCGGGTCCAGGTTTCCGGTCGGCTCGTCGGCGATCAGGATCATCGGCCGGTTCACGAACGCCCGGGCGATCGCGACCCGCTGCTGCTCACCACCGGACAGCTCGTCGGGCAGCCGGTCCTGCTTGCCCTCCAGGCCGACCAGCTCCAGTACCTCCGGAACGGTCTTGCGGATGTGCGAGCGCGGCTTGCCGATCACCTGCAGCGCGAAGGCGACGTTCTCGGCGACCGTCTTGTTCGGCAGCAGCCGGAAGTCCTGGAAGACCGTCCCGATCTGGCGGCGCATCTGCGGGATCCGCCAGCTCGCCAGCCGGTTCAGGTCCTTACCGGCCACCATGATGTGGCCCTTGGACGTCCGGTGCTCACGCAGGACCAGGCGCAGGAACGTCGACTTGCCGGACCCGGAGGTACCGACCAGGAAGACGAACTCGCCTTTCTCGATCTCGACGTTGACGTTCAGCAGAGCGGCCTTGGTCTGGCCCTCGTACGTCTTGGAAACATTCTCGAAGCGGATCACGGGTTCATCCGGCCGTGGTCGGGAACAGGGAGCGACGTAGCGGTAACCACGTGGTGCACCGTACGCCACCGAAGCGGCCGCGCTCAGCCTAGCCCGTCCCCGGCGTGCCGCCGACCACCTGGACCCATCTCCGTGGTCTGCAACGATTCGGTCAATTTGTATATCCCGGGGTAGCAGCGTATATATACACAGACATACTGTCGTGCGCATGAAGACGGTGATCGATCTGAACGACCATGCACTGGAGTTGGCTGCGAAGGAGTTGGGGACCGTGACGAAGAAGGACACCGTCAACGCCGCACTGGAGTTCGTGGCCCGGCGACGACAACGCATCGAAGCCCTTCTCGACGACCCGTACGGAATCGGCGTCGGCGGGGACATCGACGACCCGGAGATCATGCGCGGTGCCCGCCGTTGAGCACTGTCACCACCGTCGGCAAGTTGTACTTGATCGACACCTCAGCACTAGCGCGCAGCAAGCATGAATCGGTCCGCACCGTCATCGCGGGCCTGATCGTTGACCGTGCCGCGGCAACGTGCGGCACCGTCGACCTCGAGGTCGGCTACTCGGGGCGCACCCATGACGAGCACACCCGCACAGCGGAACGACGAAGATCCCTGTACGTCACGCTGCCGATGACTCAGGCGGTTGTGGAGCGAGCGCAGGATGTGCAGTCGCGGATGTCGTCCCGAGGTCAACTACGAGCCGCCGGCATCGTCGACCTTCTGACGGCAGCCGTGGCCGAGCAGCACGGAGCCGTCGTACTCCACTACGACGCCGATTTCGAGCACATCGCCGCAGTGACTGGTCAGCCGCAGTTGTGGATTGCTCCGCGTGGCAGCCTGAACTGAACGTCAGGCCGGGGCGGGGGTCGCGCCGGTGCCGGGGGCTGGGCGGGCGCCGGCTATGCGGGCCACGGCGGCGTCGGGTTTGCGGCCCGCGCGACGGGCGGCTTCGACGTGTAGGCGCGCTAGCTCTACGGCTTGGCGGGAGACCTTTACGGTCTTCTTCTCAGCCATGCTCACCGTCTCCCTCGACGACCTCGATCTCGGCGTCTGCAATCTCAGCGTACGCGGCCGGGCCGACGCGGTCGATCGCCACGGCGGCGGTCAGCGCGGCGACCAGGTCGTAGTCCTCCGGTTGTAACAGCTCCGACCGCATCAGTGAGCGGAGCGTGACGACTCCGGCGTCCGTGCCGGCTTCGTCGTCGTCGAGGATCTGCTCGACCGCCCACCGGACCATCCGCATCGTCTCCTCGCGGTGCCGCCAGGTGTCGAGCTCGCGCTCGGACTTGCGCGACAGGTAGGCACCGAGCGCGACCCCACCGAGCGCCAGCAGCGGGCTGAGGGCCGTCACCACCACCCCGACGATCGCCATCCAGTTCGGAATCACCGACACACCCCCCAACCCATCGGGTTGCCTCCCCTGTTTCGCACCGTTGACCGGTCGATGATGTTACGTAGGAGCATTCCACCCCGCACCGACAGAACGCGCGCCCCTCGCAGTCGGACTCAGAATGACAAGGAACGAGGTCACCGTGATCGACGAGCCCGAGGCGTACGACGTCTTCGTCCAGGGCACGGTGTTCCTGGACATCGTGCTCACCGGATTGGAGTCCGCCCCGACCACCGGGACCGAGATCTTCGCCGAGGGGATGGGGTCGTGCCCGGGCGGGGTCGCGAACTTCGCGATCGCCGCCAGCCGGCTCGGGCTGCGCAGCGGTTTAGCCGCGGTCTTCGGTGATGACGTGTACGCCGATTTCTGCTGGCGGACCCTGGCCGACCAGGAGGGCGTCGATCTCTCGCACTCGCGCCGGATCGGTCACTGGCACTCCCCGGTCACCGTGTCGATGTCGATCGACCGGGACCGCGCGATGGTCACGCACGCCCACGAGGCTCCCGGTGATCCGAGCAAGCTGGTCGGTCCCGGGCTCAAGACGCGGTCCGCGATCGTCCCGGTCGCCGACGATCTGCCCGACTGGGTTCAGCAGGCCAAGCAGTCCGGTGCGCTGCTGTTCGGTGATGTCGGTTGGGACCCGACCGACGAGTGGTCTCCAGCGGTGCTCGACGTACTGGAGGGTTTTCACGCGTTCACCCCCAATGCGGCCGAAGCGATGGCCTACACCCGCACTGACACCCCGCAGGACGCGCTGCACAAGCTGGCCGAGCGGGTACCCCTGGCCGTGGTCACGAACGGCGCTGACGGCGTACTGGCGATCGACTCCGCGACCGGTGAAGAGGAGCACATCCCGGCCCTGCCGGTTCGTTCGTACGACCCCACCGGCGCCGGTGACGTGTTCCTCGCGTCGCTCGTGCTCGGCACGCTCCGCGGGTGGCCGCTCGCGCACCGGCTCGCGTTCGGCAACCTGTGCGCCGGTCTGTCGGTTCAGCACTTCGGCGGTTCGCTGGCCGCACCGGGCTGGGGCGACATCATCGACTGGGTCCGCGACCACAGCCGGCACCGCCCGGGCGACGTCGATCCCGACATCCTCCGGCACTACACGTTCATCGGCGACGTCCTCCCCGCCGGCCCGGTCCCGATCGTCCGCCGCGCCTCCGCCACGATCGCGCGCCTCTCCGACGCCTGACCGAACTGACGCTGACCGAACTGACGCTGATCGAGCTGGCACTTGACCGAGCTGTGGAAATCCCCGCCGTACGAGCCCTGATGGTCGTAGGGTCGGGGAACCATAGGCTTCTGGAGGCGGCGTGATGGGTGGGTTCAGCAGGCGGCAGGTGCTGGGGCTTGGCGGCGGGCTGGCGGCGGTCGCCGTGGCCAGCTGCGGGTCTAACTCGGGACGGCCGAGCACCGGCGGCGACGGCTCCAAGCCGGCGCTCTCGCAGTGGTACCACCAGTACGGCGAAGCTGGCACACAGCAGGCGGTCGAGCGGTACGCGAAGGAGTACCCGGATGCGACCGTGACCGTCCAGTGGTCGCCGGGTGAGTACGACAAGAAGGTGTCGACCACCCTGCTCACCGACCAGGGTCCGGACGTGTTCGAGTACGGCAACGGTCCGACGATCGACATGATCAAAGGCGGTCAGGTGGCCGACCTGAGCGACGTACCGGGTGATGCCGCAGCCGATTTCACGCCGTCGCTGATCAAGCGCATGTCCTACCAGGGGAAGCTGTACGCGATCCCGCAGGTCGCGGACATGCAACTGCTCGTCTACCGCAAGAGCCTGCTCAGCGCGGCCGGCGTGCAGCCGCCGCAGACCGTCGACGAGCTGCTCGAGGCGGCGAAGAAGCTCACCAACGACAAGGTGAAGGGTCTGTTCGTCGGCAACGACGGCGGCGTCGGCATCCTCGGCGGACCCGCGCTGTGGTCGGCGGGGCTCGACTACCTGACCGAGGACGGCAAGTTCGGCTTCGACGACCCGCTCGCCGCCGAGTCCCTGAAGAAGCTCCGCGAGCTGTTCACGTCGAAGACGCTGCTGCTCGGCGCCCCCACCGACTGGTCCGACCCGTCGGCGTTCACGCAGGGCCTGACCGCGATGCAGTTCACCGGCCTGTGGACCCTGCCAGCCATCGAGAAGGCGTTCAAGGACGACTTCGGCGTACTCCCCTGGCCCAAGCTCAACGCGACCACCGGCGCGCCGAGCGTCCCGGTCGGCGCCTATGGCTCCTGCGTCAGCACGAAGTCGAAGAACGTCGACGCAGCGAAGAAGTTCGTCAAGTGGCTGTGGGTCGACCAGACCGACAAGCAGCTCGACTTCGCCCAGGCATACGGCTTCCACATCCCGGCCCGCAAGTCGCTCGCCGACAAGGCCGACAAGCTCAAGTCGGGCCCGGCCGCCGACGCCGCCAAGTTCGTCAACGAGAACGGCCACGCCCAGACCCCGCTCCTCTGGTCCCCCAAATCCGGTACGGCGTACTCCGACGCCCTGAACCGGGTCATCCGCACCGGCTCCGACCCGGCCACCGAGATCAAGGCGGTCAAGGCCGTCGTCGAGGCCGAACTGAAGCGGATCGGCGGCTGATGGACCTGCAGCCCCTCACCGCCGACGACCACGAGCTGATCGAGCTGGCCCGCCGTACCGTCGACGACAACACCGACGGCCCCGACGGTGTCTACACGATGGGCGCCGCGGTCCGCGGCGCCGACGGCCGTATGTTCGCCGGCATCAACCTCTACCACTTCACCGGCGGCCCCTGCGCCGAACTAGTTGCCCTAGGCCACGCCCGCGCCTCCGGCGCCCGCGACCTGGTGTCAATCGTGGCTGTAGGCAACGAAAACCGCGGCATCTTCGCCCCCTGCGGCCGCGATCGCCAAGTATTGCTGGACTATCACCCGGACATCCGCGTGATCCTCCCAGGCCCCGACGGTCCCGGCTGGGCCACCATCAACGACCTACTCCCAGCCGGCTACCGCTGGGAGCCGTGAGGTCAGGCGACCTTCCAGGTGCGCTCACCAATGGTCGCCAGCACCTCGACGGTGCCGCCCAGAGCAGTCACGTAGGCGCGGACGATGTCGATCCCCGAGACTTCACCGCTCTCGATCTTCGAGATCCGCGCCTGCGAGACCTGAAGTAACTCGGCCAGCCGGACCTGGGTGATCCCAGCAGCCTTGCGCATCTCCGCAAGCTGGTGCCCGCGCACGTACGCCTCGGTCCGCTCGTGCGCAGCCTGCTTCCCCGCCGCACGCTCCCCAGGCGCCCGCGGATCAACCGCCCGCGCCTTCGCCTTGACGTCATCCCAATTGGAGTATGTATTCATTTCACTCCTCCACTTTCAGTTCGATCAGATGCTCGGCAAACCGCTCGTCCGCCAGCGGAACTGCCACGCCATACCAACTGTCCCATCGACCCGACTTGTCGCCGGCCACCAGAATGATGGCCTCGCGCATCGGGTCGAAGGCGAAGAGCATCCGGATCTCACTCTGCCCCGATGATGCGGGACGCAGTTCTTTCATGTTGTGAAACCGACTGCTTTTCACCCGGTCGACCAGTGGTCGACCAATTGCCGGTCCCTCATGAGCCAGCAGGTCAACCGCCCTTTCGATCAGGTCGGCTGACTCCGGGTCATCTTCACAGAGCTCCAGGTACCACGCCTCGACCGCGGAATGAAGTCTGATCGTCCAGCTCATGCCACCAGACTATAACCTATTCATCATACCCATGAGAGACGCTCAGGAGAAGGTGGGGATGATGCGCTTGCCGTAGGCAGCCAACGTTTCTTCTTTGGCGTCGTGCTGGAGGTAGAGGGCGAACTGGTCGACGCCGAGGGCTTCGAGCTCTTCGAGGCGGGCGAGGTGGTTCTCGATGGGGCCGAGGATGCAGAAACGGTCTACGACCTCGTCGGGGACGAAGTCCGTGTGGGTGTTGCCGGCGCGGCCGTGCTGGCTGTAGTCGTAGCCCTTGCGGCCCTCGATGTAGTCGGTCAGCGCCTTCGGTACGCCGCCGCCATCGCCGTACCGGGCCACGATGTCGGCCACATGGTTGCCGACCATGCCGCCGAACCAGCGGGTCTGATCGCGCTGGTGCTGCAGGTCGTCGCCGACGTATGCCGGGGCGGCCACGCAGAACTTGATCGCGTCCGGATCCCGACCGGCCTCCTCCGCGGCACGCCGTACCGACGTGATCATCCACTTCGCGATGTCCGGGTCGGCCAGTTGCAGGATGTATCCGTCGCCGACCTGGCCGGTCGCCGCCAGCGCCCTCGGCCCGTACGCCGCCACCCACACCTCGAGCGCGCCGTCCTTGACCCAGCCGAGCTTCAGCTCCTGACCGCGATGGTTGACCGTCTCCCCGCGTGCGAGCCCGCGCACCACCTCGACGCACTGCTTCATGTCGGCGATCGTGCCGGGCTGCGCGCCGAGCGTGCGCAGCGCCGAGTCCCCACGGCCGATCCCGCAGATCGTGCGGTTGCCGAACATCTCGTTCAGCGTGGCGAACTGGGACGCGATCACGCTCCAGTCGCGGGTCCCCGGGTTCGTCACCATCGGGCCGACGATCACTCGCCGCGTGGCCGCCAGGATCTGGCTGTAGATGACGAACGGCTCCTGCCACAGCAGATGCGAGTCGAACGTCCACACGTAGTCGAACCCGGCGTCCTCCGCCTTGACCGCCAGCTCCACGACCGCGGACGCCGGCGGATCACACTGGAACACCACTCCGAAGTCCACAGCCCACCCCTTAGACCAAGTACGACGACAGGCCGCGCTTCAGGTACCGGCCGCGACCCTTCCGGCCATGGTAGTTGCCGTCAGCCACGATCACCTCGCCGCGCGAGATGACTGTGCCCACCCGGCCCTGGATCTCGACCCCTTCGTACGCCGAATAGTCCATGTTCATGTGATGCGTCTCGACCCCGATCCGCGTCGTACCGTTCGGGTCGTAGATGACCAGGTCGGCATCCGACCCCGGCGCGATGATCCCCTTCTGCGGGTACAGCCCGAACATCCGGGCCGGCGTGGTCGCGATCGTCTCCACCCAGCGCTCCAGCGACAGCTGCCCGTCGACGACACCTTGGTAGATCAGGTCGACGCGGTGCTCCACCCCGCCGATCCCGTTCGGGATCTTGGAGAAGTCACCGACGCCGAGCTCCTTCTGATCCTTCATGCAGAACGGGCAGTGGTCGGTCGACACCACCGCGAGGTCGTTGCTCCGCAGGCCTTTCCACAGATCCTTCGCATGCGACTCGTGCTTGCTGCGCAGCGGGGTGGAACAAACCCACTTCGCCCCTTCGAACCCCGGTGCGCCGAGCTGATCCTCGAGGGTCAGATACAGGTACTGCGGGCAGGTCTCGGCGAAAACGTTGCGTCCGGCATCTCGTGCGTGGGCGACTGCTTCGAGAGCCCCGCTCGCGCTCAGGTGAACGATGTAGAGCGGGCAGTCCTTGGCGACCTCGGCCAGTGTGATCGCCCTGCTCGTCGCCTCAGTCTCCAGGGCCGCCGGCCGCGTGATCCCGTGATAGATCGGATCGGTCTCGCCGCGCGCCAGCGCCTGCTGCACCAGTACGTCGATGGCGATGCCGTTCTCCGCATGCATCATGACCATCGCGCCGTTCTCCCGCGCGGTCTGCATCGCCCGCAGGATCTGGCCGTCGTCGGAGTAGAACACCCCGGGATAGGCCATGAACAGCTTGAAACTCGTGATCCCCTCGTCCCTCACGAGCGAATCCATCGCCTTCAACGAGTCGCCGTCGACCCCGCCGAGAATCATGTGGAACGCATAGTCGATATGACAGTTCCCCTCGGCCTTGGCATGCCAGGCGGCCAGGCCATCCTGTACGACGTCGCCCGTCTTCTGTACGGCGAAGTCGATGATCGTCGTGGTCCCGCCGTACGCCGCTGCCCGGGTCCCGGTGTCGAAGGTGTCACTGGCCGCCGTACCACCGAAGGGCAGCTCCATGTGCGTGTGCGCGTCGATCCCGCCCGGAATCACATACTTGCCGGTGGCATCGACCACCTCGTCCGGCGTGATCGTTGCACTGAACAACGGATCCAGCAGGGCAACGATCTTCTCCCCCTGCACGAGGACATCGGCCTGTTGTGACCCGGACGGCCCGATGACCGTCCCGCCCTTGACCAGCAACGTCATTCCGGCTCCCCCTACGGCTTCGTCAGATCCCCGTAGGCGTCCGGGCGGCGATCCCGGTAGAACTGCCACCGGTCCCGGACCGTGTCGAGGAGATTCAGATCCAGATCCCGGATGATCAGTTCGGGGTCATGGTCGTGCCCGACCTCCCCCACGAACTTCCCCTCCGGATCCACGAAGTACGACGTACCGTAGAAGTCGTTGTCCCCGTAGTCGGACTCGATCCCCACCCGGTTGATCGCCCCGATGAAGTACTCGTTGGCCACCGCGCTCGCCGGCTGCTCCAGCTGCCACAAGTACGCCGACAACCCGCGACTCGTCGCTGACGGGTTGAACACGATCTTCGCCCCCGCCAACCCGAGCGCCCGCCACCCCTCCGGGAAGTGCCGGTCGTAACAGATGTACACGCCGATCCGCCCCACCGCGGTGTCGAACACAGGGTAGCCGAGGTTGCCGGGCCGGAAGTAGAACTTCTCCCAGAACCCCTTCACCTGCGGAATATGGTTCTTCCGGTACTTCCCCAAGTACTTGCCGTCAGCATCGATCACCGCAGCCGTGTTGTACAACACCCCCGGCTGCTCCTGCTCATACATCGGCAGCACCATCACCATGCCCAGCTCAGCTGCCAACGCCTGGAACCGCTCGGTCGTAGGCCCCGGCACACTCTCGGCGTACTCGTAGAACTTGGGATCCTGCAACTGACAGAAGTAGGGCCCGTAGAACAGCTCCTGAAAACAGATGACCTTGGCCCCGGCCTCCGCGGCCTGCCGCGCATACTCCTCATGCGCCTTGATCATCGACTCCTTGTCACCAGTCCAAGAAGTCTGCACCAACGCCGCCCGCACAACCTCCGCCACCAAAACCTCCCGAGTCGCCGAGCACTCATCCTGCATCCGCACCCCCACAGAGTCAACGGATCTCGTCCGTTGCAAGGAGCTCGTCCACCGTGCGGTTCAGCGCCTCCACCTCTTCGCCACGAGGCGGAACCCACGGAGCACCCCTGGCGCCTGCTTGGTCCGCAGATCACCAATGTACGGCGCCGTCATGTTTCAGCAGGTCGAGCAGCCCTCCACACGCCTCGCCCTCACTCAGGAAGACGGTCTCACCGACCCGATTGCCCCGCTCGCTGTAGTACAAGTGCCAGCGTTCCTGCTCCGGCACCAGGCAATACGACTCGGTTCTGTCTGCACCGACGCTGTAGACATCGGCAGGCACACCCCACGCCTGCAGCCGGTCGGCAAGCTCCGCGGTCGTCATCTCACCCGCGTCCAGGAAGCCCAGCCAATCTGCCACCTGCCTCGTATCGAAACCCGTCATCGGGAACCGCATGAGGGCCGCCCGCAAGAGCCGCGCCGACTCTTCCCTGGTCAGCGGCCGCAACTCGTCGTACTCGTCCTCAGTTAAGTGGATGGGAAACCGACCGACTGTCTCTCCCCTCAGGAAGACGATTGCATTGCACCGCAGCATCGCTACCGGGTTAGGCCCGATCGCCACGAGATACACCGACTCCATCGACCGAAAGTGATCAGCAACCCACTGCGGCCGCCCGTCCGCGCCCAGCCCGTCACTCGCGCGTCGCTCAGCGACCGCGACGAGCTCCGCGGCCGTCATCTCCTTCACCTGCCACGGCAGGCCGAAGCCGTCCCACACCGCCTCACCCCGCCACCCGTACCTGCGGCGAAGCCGACGCCAAGTACGCCTACTCAACCTGGCCCGCATCAGCGCACCTCCGATCTCACGAATTCCAGCATCTTCGAGAGCGCTCTCCATACCGCGTCGGCATCGAGGTCCTGAAAGTGCGTGGGCGGCAGCATCTCCCCGTCTACCGCCTTGTCAAGCTCCGCTTCGCCGCTCACCAACAGCGTGAACTGAGCCATCCGACCCGCCCCGTCCAGCTGAACCGACACCGCCGGCTTCTCGGTCCACCCCGACCGATCCACCCGCAGGGTCGAGCCCCACCAGCCACCCAGCGTAGGCCCCGATCCACTCATCTACCACGGCCAACAGCGACTCGGCGTCGTCCTACGACGGCTCAGTCATCCCAGACTCGAAACACCATCTCCGGATCGAGGCCGGCCGCGCGCAGGGCGAGTCGCACCTTCTCGACGTACGACGTCACGCAGGCCTCGACCTCGCGCCACGGAACCGGCGTACTGGCACCTCCCGGCTCGAACACCGGCCCGAATACCCAACTCGCCTCCTCACGCGAGATCGACAGCACGCCCACTTCCTCGTACGACATCGAGTCGGACACGAAGTCCCACTCGCGATCCCACATCATCAGCCGCCACGCGAGCTCCAGGATGTCCTTCACCGGCACACCATCAGCCGCCGGCAGGACGATCCGGACCCACGGTAACGGCATTTAGATCGCGACCTGGGTCAGCCCTGCCGAGCAGCAATATTCTGCTTTATTTCCTCGGCACTCGGGCGATAATGTTTCCGGTTCATCATGCGGAAATCTCGAAGGAGTGGCAGCTCAGCGATGGGGCTCAGGTCGCCATCAGTGAATCTCGTTGTGTCATACAAGTAGAGATCCAGCAGTTTCTTCAGGCCGCGCAAGGGTTCAGCACTCGGAAACTCTGCACCTTCACTGAGATTCAAAAATGTCAAATCAGCACACAAAGCAACGTCGTCCATCGTGGCGATTTTCCGGCATGTCTGGAGCTGCAATTCTTGCAGTCCGGGCGCCAGCCTCAGCGCTCCGGTGTCTGTCAGCTTGCTCGCCCGATATATCTCGAGTTGCTGAATATCCGAAAGATCACCGAGCCCGTCCAGCGATCGCAGACTGGGTCGGTCCTTCATGACGATGAACTGGAGCCCCGTGGCAACTGTCAGCGGCTCCAGCGTTGCCTCGGTGTACTTCCCCGCATACAGGCGGCGCAAGCCGACGGCACCCGCGAAAGACTTCTTGATCTGCCCCCAGTTGCAGGCGAGCTCCGTCAAGTGCGGCAGCCGCTCGAGGTCGAGCATCAGCGACCCGTCGACCTCGAGTGACAACGACTCCAAGGTAGGCGCAAGGTCATAGATCGGCTCCAAGGACGGGAGCCGCCGATCAAGAATCGTCAACTGCCGCACCGCCAACCCGCGCACGAATTCAAGATCTGTCTCATCGAACCCATGCGCATAGTTCAGCACCAGCGACTCAGCCGACGCCGCCCCGAACGCAGCCCCCGCCTCAGCGGACCACGGACCCTTGACGAACATCTCTATCTTACCGTCCATCGGCCGCGGCCCGACCGCGAAACCTTGCCTGGTCATCGTGAATAACCCGGCCCCATCAAACCGATTCGTCCATCACCGATGGGATTCACTTCGTTCAGCAAGTTGCGCTTCCCGCCTGCCATGTCGATCATCAACTGCTCGGCAATCTCTCGATCGGTCTTGCTTCCAGGAACGCAGTAACGAACGGCATTGTCAACTTCTGCCTGGGTGAATTTATTCTTCGCTACGTGCTGAGCAAGCCGTTTTGAGATGTTCTTGGATTGCCCGACATAGACACCCTTTGCCGTGTTGACGATGTAGATACCAGCCTTGCATGCGTTGTGGACCAGAATCGCACGGTCACCGACGTGGTAGGTGTGGATCCCCTGGACGCTGAGATTGTAGGCCAAGGTCTCGCGCTGGGTGCCCGCCTTCAGGCCGGACACTGTCAGCTTGCGACCGTCGGCGCCGAGGACCTGTTCGCCCGTGCCGAGGGCGTCCGCGCGTTCGAAGCGCTGGTCGGTGACTGACCAGAACGGGTGGTCCTCAGTCGTGGTGATGGTCTCGCCGTCGACCACAAGGTCTTGGACGGTGTCGTCGTGGACGAAGACGTGCTCGACCGTCTTCGCGGCCTGTTCGCCAGTTTCGGGGTCGGTGGCCACGACCTTGTCACCGACGCGAACCTCCGCGATCGGCTTGTGACTGCCATCAGCCATGAGAACGGTGGTGGTTCCGGAGAACGAGCATGCGGTGGCCGCTGTCTTTGCGATCACCCTGCCGACTGCCGGCGCAGCCTTGGCGACCAGAGCCTTGCCTATCGCGCCGACGCCGGCTCCCGCGGCACCGCCAATGGCTCCTGATGCGCCTCCGAGGGCGACCTGTTTGGCGAGATCGGCAGTACTGAAGGTCTTGTTGTCGTCCAGAGCGACTTCAGCACCGTAGCCGAGGCCGGCACCCGCAGCTCCGGCGATCGCCCCCGCAATGACCACGCATCCGACGCCTGCCGTGCCTACGCAGAAGGCAGCGGCGCCGACAACGGCCACGCCGATGGCGATGCCCGTCCCGATCTCCGACGCGTGGTCCTTCGCCCATTCGTGGGCTTCGTCGACCTTGTCTTCGACGTCGTTGACGCGGTCCTTGATCCAGCCGCCGAAGCTGTGCTTCTTCTTGTGGTGGTTGGTGCCGCCGTCGTGGTTTTCGTAGCCGTAGCCGCCGTAGCCGGCGTTGGGGCCGTTGGGGTTGGGGTTGTCGTTGGCGCAGCCGGGGCAGTACTGCGTGTCGACGTCGTCGTCGGTGTATCCGCCGCCGGCGCTGTCCTCGCGGTTCAGGAGACCGGTGGGGTCGGAGCCGGAGATGGGGTTGTCGTTGGCGTAGGTGTAGCCGAGCATCTGCTGGGGATCGTTGGCGTCCAGCAGGGGGTCGACGCTGATGAAGCGGCCGATGGTGGGGTCGTATTCGCGGGCACCAAGGGTCGTGAGGCCGGTGTCCTTGTCCTCGGGTTTGCCGAGGAAGCCGTGATCGTCAGGCCAGGCGACGGTTGGGCCTCGGGGGTCGCCGAAGGGTTTGGCGTAGCGCTTGGTGGCAACCATGGTGTCGGCGTCGACTGCTACCTGCGAGGTTCCGTGGTAGTCGGGGACCAGCCAGGACATGTCGGAGGTTGCGGTGCCGTTGGCGGAGCGGACACCAATGGTCTGGCCGGCGAACTCGTACTGGCGCTTGCCGGTGACCTTGCGGGTGGCCTTGTCCAGGGTCAGCTCGAGCTCGCCCAGGAATAGGGTCGTTTCGGTCTGGCTACGGCGGACCAGCAGGGCACCTTCGGCGTCGTAGACGTAGTTGGTGTCGCCAGCGGAGCTGGTGAGTTTCTCCAGCGCGCCTTGGGGATTCCAGTTCAGGGTTTGGCCGGGGCGGACCGTGGTGTTGCCGCGAGTGTCGTAGTCGTAGGTCTTGGTCGGGGCGCCGGTCTGGGTGACATTGGCCAGAGTGTGGGGCTGGTCGGTGTTGTAGTTGAACGTGCTGGTGACGTCGCCCGCAGTGGAGTGGTCGACCTGGGTTTTGCGTAAGCCGATGGGGGTGTAGGTCCAGGACTGCCAGTACGGCGCCACTCCGCCGAGCCCAAGTGAGCTCGGGGCTTGGGTGCAGTCGGCGTTGGCGGGCGTCCAAGCTTGAGTGACGCGCTGCTGGCCGTCGTACTGGAAGCACTGGGCGTCACCGCCGGCGGCGCTGTCGACCAGGTTCTGATCCTTGAGGACGTTGCCGGTCGGGTCGTAGGTGTAGGCGTGATCGGCGAAGATGTTGGTCTTGCCGGCCGTGGTGCGGGCCAGACGGCGGGTGCCGTCCTCGTAGATGTTGTTGATCTCCATGTCGGAGGCCGAGCCGAGCAGGAGCTTGGTGACGTCCCCGAACGGGTTGTACTCGGTGTCGTGCGTGTAGATCCGGTCGCTGTGCAGCCCGATCGGCAGGCCGAGGGCGTTGTAGTCGTAGTACATGTCCTCGGCGCCAAGGCCACCGCCCGCCGACAGTGACGTCATCTCGAGCGTCTTGGCGTCCGGCTTGTAGTCGTAATTGGTCCAGTAGCTGCCGTCGAGCTCGATGCCTTCGGCGTTCGGGATCACCCGGGTCACCTGAGTCGGCTTGTAGAGCACGTTGCGACTGTTGATCAGCGTCCGGTACGCCGGTCCCGCCTTGCCGTCGGTGTAACTCGCGGACTCGGCCACCTGGCCGAGCAGATCCGTCTTGTCGTACTTCCAGTCAGCCAGGAGGTTCTCCGGCGCGACGCTGGTCTTGTAGAGGCCGGTCTTGCGATCGAGAGCGTCGTACGTCGTGACGACCGTATTGTTCGCCGAGTCGGTGGTCGAGATCAGCCGGTCGCCCTCGTCATAGGCCGAGGTGGTCTTGCCGGCGTCGGGATCGGTACTCTCGATCTTGCGGCCGCGGAGGTCGTACTTGTACGTCCAGGCCGCGCCCGCACCGTCCATCCGGGTCATCCGGCCGGCGACGTCGAACGTGTACTTGGTGACGTCCGGCGTACCGGTTGCGGTGTTGCCCTTGAACTCGCGTCGTTCGATGACCTGGCCCTGGGCGTCGGTCACCGTCGCCGCGGCGGGGCTTCCTGCGGGCGGCAGGACCGTGGTCGTGTCGCCACCGTAGATGGTGGTGGTCGACCACTTGGGCTGCAGCATGCTCATGAAGGTCGACTTCACGGTGCGCCCGGAACCGTCGTACTCGATGAAGGTCTGGTTCGGCACGGAGGCGTTCGGGATGTCGACGAGGGTGGCTGCCGGTGCTGCCGAGTTGTAGACGTCGCTGTTCTGGTAGATGGCCAGGCCGCGTGAGTCGTATCGGGTCTCGCTGATGACCCGCCCGCCATCGGCGCCAGGTGACTGACTCTGGCGGTCCCGCAGCAGGGAGTCGAACAGCTGGTACGACGTGTTGTAGCCGGTCGCCTGGATGTTGAGGGAATCGGTGCGGATCGTCGAGGGCGCGGTGTTCGAGATCGTGTAGGTGTACTTGGTGTTCGCGAGCTTCGTCGCTGCCGGTGCCTGGCTCGGGAGCCACACGCCAGTCAGTCGGCCAAGCCCGTCGTACGCCATCTCGGTGACCTTGCCGTTCACGTCCGTCGTCTTGGACGGCAAGCCCCATTCGGCCTTGTACGTCGTCGTCGTGGCGAAGTTGACCGGCGTACCGCTGTAGTTGTTGACCGTCGGCTGCTTGATCACGGTCTGCGTGAGCGGACCGGTCAGCGCCGGCGTGTAGGCGGTGGTGGTGATCCGTCCGAGCGCGTCGCCGGAGGAGATCGCCCGGCCAAGGGCGTCGTACGTCTTGGTCGCCGCGTTCTGGTAGACCGGCGCATTGTCTGTGTAGTGGTGCAGGCGCTGGACCAGGGTTGCGTCGCCGAGGGTCGCGACGCCGTAGGCCTTGCTGTCGTAGAAGGTCCGGACGTCGGTCAGGACACGGCTCTCCGGCGGATTCGGTGAGACCGAGTCGCAGGCACCGGAAGACGTGACGATCCGGATCGGCAAGCCCAGCAGCCAGGTTGCGGTGTTCTTCAGGTAGTTGGTGATCGTGCAGGTCTGGTCGTCGGTCTTCGACGCATCGCCGAAGTCGGTGACCTTGGTCGGAAGGTTGTTGTCCGGGTCGTACGTCGTTGCCGTTGTCGTGACCTGGTCCGGGCGGCCGCCGTCGCGGGCGATGCGGTTCTGCGTCGCGGAGGTGCCGACGAAGGTCGACTTGAGGGTGCCGCCAGGAACTGCGTACGACGCCTTCTGGGTGATGATGTAGTCGGTGATCTGGCCGGAGACCTCGGCGTTGGAGGTCGCGTCCTGATAGGTGACCTGCTCACGCGGACTACCGGCCAACGCCTCGGCGTCAGCCCGTACGCCGCCTGCCGTGTCGGTGACATCGACGTTCTTGACGGCGGTCGTGTTCTCCAGCTTGTCGCCGTCCATGCCGCGGAAGTACTTGGTGACCGAGCGGCTGCGCGGACGGGTGTTGTCGCCCGGGTCACCGCTGTACGTAGTGACGGTGCTGTAGCCGCGCCATTCCGACCAGGTCTTGTCGTCGTCCTTCAGCATCGGCGATTCCTGGTAGTGCCAGGCGCCGCCGCCGGAGTACGCGTACTGGGTGACCATCGTGGCGCCGTTGCCGGTCTGGTCCGACGTCACGACGTTGTCGACCACGTACTTGTTGAACCAGTCCTCGCGCTCGACCTCGCGCTGTGGCTTCCATTTCACTGGGTAGCAGCGTTTGGTGTTGGTGTCCTTGGCCGGGCGCTCGCCGGACACGCACTCCTTGCCGGCGTAGTTGACCATGATCTTGGCGCCGGTCTCGGTGTTGATCTCGCCGACCCGGTAGCGGACCAGGCCCGGGAGACCGTCGGTGCGGGTGTCGACCCGGTTGGCCAGACCGACGGGCTTGAAGGTCACGTCGGGCATGCTGATCGCCGTACCGACCTTGCCGCTGTGTGAGATGCCGTTCAGCCACATCGGCTTGCCGTCGGCAACGTCACCGGGTGTCGGGAAGGTCAGGTTGGTCTGCCAGAAGTCGACTGGCTGGTACGTCGTTCCGTTCAGAACCTGCGTCGTGATCTGGTACAGACGCTTGCGGGTGAAGAAGGTCGGCGAAACCTTATTGGTGCAGGCCGTCGTTCCTTCGCAGACCTGGTCGAACGGAACGTCCGGCCAGTTGCCCTTGGTCGTTGCGTTGAGCACCGAACAGTTCGCGAGGCAGCGCTCGGCCGTTGTGAAGACGACCTGCTGCGGCGCCTTGGTGGTGTCCGACAGGGTGTCGTCACGCAGGCCGTAGTCGATCCGGTTCAGATAGCCGCCACGCACGTATGACGTACCGGGCGAAGCGACACCGTTCTTGGCGTAGTTGTTGAGTTCCTTGGTGTACCAGTACGACATCGCGTTGCCGTGCAGGTCGACCACGTAGTCGAGGTTCCAGCGCCAGCCCAGGTCGCAACCTGCAGCCGACGTGTGACAGGGCTCTCCGACGTCGTCGCCGTAGACCGGAGCGGTGAAGACCGAGTTCGTCACGGCGGTCAGGCCAGGCTTCAGCTTGTTCTTGCCGAAGTAGTACTGCGTGCCGTCGGTGGTCGTGACCTTCCAGTACTCCTTGAGGGCATCGCCGTTCACGTCGGTGCCGATGATCTTCTCGACCTTCGACCCGTCGTCGTTCTTCAGCTTCCAGGTGCTGGCACCGATGTCGGCCCCGGAGGAACGCACGAGCTCGTTGGACTTGCCGTTCAGCGTCAGCGTGGCGTTGTCGTACTTCCAGCACTGGTCGTACTTGCCGACCTGGCCGTCCTCGTCACAGCTGGTGTACTTGCGCTCGACGAAGGATTCCGTCAGGTCAAACCCTTCACCGACCCAGGACACCTGGTTGTTCGTGGCCGAGGTCCGGCCGTCGACCGACTGCGCGGAGTACGAGAAGGCCAGGCTCGGCGTCGGACCAGCAGCCGCAGGGGGCACGCGGAGCGGGTACGACCAGGTGAAGTCACCGCTGGATCCACCGGCCGACCAGCTCGAGGACGCCGACAGGCTCGTCGCCGAGTAGTCGCCCGCGCTCGAGTCCGAACCGGCGGTGACGGCGAAGACCGACTGCTGTGCACTCAACGGTGCGGTGGTGGTGACGGTCTTCGCAGCCGGATCATTCGTAGACTTCAGCGGCGTACTGGTCGAACAGCCAGCAGCCTTGGGCGTCGTAAGAACGCAGGCCGGAAGAGCGACGACTTCCAGCCGCGTTCCGAAGTCGCCGCCATACGCGTTCTCGTAGCCTGAGTAGTCGAAAGACAGCTGTACGTCGGACTTCGCCGCCGTACTCGCTTTGACCAGTACGCCGCTGATGCCGGCGCGCTCGCTTGCTGCCTGGTCGAGGAAGTCGAGGTCGACCGTGGCCGGCGCCGTACGTTTCGCGGATCGTACGGCGACCGGCCCGGCCGGCTTGCCCGCCGCGTTGACCGCGACGCTCTGGTGCCCGGGAGCCGGCCAGCGGACCGGTCGGCTCGCGAACTCGGCGGTCTTGTCGACCGCCTTCTTCAGGTCCGCCGATTCGGCCGGAGCCGCGATCGGCGGGACGTCCTTGACCTTGACGCTCTTGGTCTTGACCGGCTTCGGCCGGTTCGGGCTACCGGCCTCGGCCGAGCTGGTCGGCCCGACGACCGCCACTGTCGCGGTCAGCGACAGGGCGAGCAGGACCGGGAGGGCGCGGGTCCGCAACTTGAGCTTCATCAGGAGCACTCCGTCGGGTCGTCGCTGAACTCGACGCACAGCTGGTGCTGCGGTACGACGCCTGTGTAGACACGAAGGTCATCCAGGGACGCGTTCAGCGGTGCGTACGTCGTGTCCGTGTCGTCCTGCCTGGCCACGATCATCGCGCTGCCCTGGACCGGCGTCAGGAAAGTGTCGACACCGCCGTCACCGGACCGGTCCGTGATCAGCAGGGTCATCTGGTCGGTCGCCGCGTTGTACTCGGCCGCGAGTGCCGTCCACTCCCCCGCGGTCGTCTGGTTGGTCGGTTGGGTGACCTCGACGTACTGACCGGTGGAGGTGTCGTTCGTGGCCCGGCTGAACACCCACTGAGCCTCGTCGTCCACGCCCGGCCGGTACTCGATGCGCCAGGGGTCCTTGTTGGCACCGATCTGCCGCACGATGACCTGCTTCTTGGTCGGGTCCTGGATCTTCACCCAGAGCGTCGTCGTGAAGCTTCCGGTCGAGTCGACCAGCGGCCGGTTGACCGCGAGGAGCTCAGAGGCGGCTCCGGTGGTGGTCAGTACGTTGCCGCGCTCGGGGTCCTCCACGATCGCGGAGGACTGGTCCGCCGTACTGCCGAAACCGGAGACTGCCAGGCCCTGGTCGTACACGGTGTCGTCGGTGACCCACACACCGTTCGGACGAGCTGCGATGCTGTCGAACGGGAACTTCGCGGCCAGTGAGGCAACCGGCTCGTCGCTTCCGGACGGCCCGGTACGCGGGTCGGCAACCTTGTTCGCCTCGGTCGCCGACATGACGCGGGGGTAGATCTTCACGTCGTCGATCGCACCGCTGAAGACACCGATGCCGGTGCCGACGCGGTAGGAGCCGACCTCGACCGTGCCGTTCGCCTTCCAGGGAACGTGGGTGAAGGACGCGGTCGCCTGGATCCGGCCGTTGACATAGAGCTGGATCGTCTTGTCGGTCACGTTGAAGACACCCAGCAGATGCGTCCAGGCGTTCAGGACCGGCGGGGCCAGCGAATCCACCCGGGCCTGAGCAGCCGTGCTGGAGTCGGAGACGTTCTGGATGAAGGCCCAGCGGTTGTTCGCGGCGGAGTAGCGCAGCAGACCGCCGTAGGCCTGCGTGCCGTTGACCGCGACGACACCCGAGTCCTTGACCGCGGTCGGGCGGACCCAGGCCGAGATGGTGAAGTTCTGCGAAGTGTCGACGACGCTCGCGGCACCGGACACAGTGGCCTGGTTCCCGTTGGCGTTGTCGCCGTCGAAGGTCAGCGATCCGCCGACGCGGCCGGCGTCGTCGAACTGTGCCCCGGTCACGGCCAGCGGGTGCCCCTTACCGGATGAGTCGGCGGCCGTCGTACCGGATCCTTCGTCGAAGTCCCAGGAGCCGGACGGCGGTAGACCCGGTCCGACGTTGATCCGGTGGTACTTCGTCGTACTGGTGTGGTCGGGGGCGTCGTGGCTGACGGCGCCCAGGGTCATCAGGGTCTGTCCGGGAGTGAGCAGGTCGACCGTGACGGAGCGGCCGGTGACGCGGGTCAGCTTGCCGTTGAAGCCGTAGCTGAGCGCCGCGACATCGGTGCTGGTCGAAGAGATCGTGTATCGCACCTTGGCGCCGAACGGCACCGAGATCGGGCAGACGTCAGGGGTCGAGGTGGTCAGGCAGTCCTGGAGCGGCTGGCCGTTGTAGCTCGCGGTGATCGTCGGGGCCGGCGGTGGTGTCGTGTCGACCCTGAAGTAGCACAACCCCGTCCAGGCGGAGTACAGCGTTCCGCCGGGGATCGCGTAGCCCGTTCGGGCCTTGTAGTTGTACGTCACGTTGGTGCCCAGCGCAGCCAACGGCTTGCCCTTGACCAGGACGCCCGGCGCCACAGTCGGGCTGTTGAAGGTCCACTGTGACCCCGATGGGCTCAGGATCTGCCACTGAACGAAGATCCGGGCCGAGGTGTCACCGGCGCCGACGCGTCCCTTGCCGGAGATCTGCGGCAAGGTGGAGGCCACGACCGTCGGGGCGGTCGACGGCGCACAGCCGCTCGGGAGGTCGGTGTTGGTGGCCGCGCCGAGCTCGTACGCCGGGAGCGGGTACGCGACGTACTCGATGTCGAGCTTGCCGGTGCTGTCGAACTGCTTCCAGGCGATGCCGTCGGTCTCACTGGTGGCGCGGAGGCGGAAGGTCGCGGTCTTGCCGTTCGCCGTCGCGGTGTACTGGACCGAGTTCGTGACATTGAACTCGACGGCGGCCGCCGGACAGGAGGAGTTGTAGCCGTGGGCAACGTTCGCGGTCGCGACGTCGGCCTGGCCACCGGGCGCGTTGTTCCAGGTCGTGGCCGATCCGACGGCCGCGGTGCGCGACACGGTGATCCCGCGGGCGGAGCAGCTGGCGGAATGGATCTCGTAGGTGCGCAGCGACGCGCCGATGATCTTCTTGCCGGTGAAGGCCGCCACGTCGAACTGGAAGTAGGTCCGGACGATCTTGTGCTGCTCGAAGTCCTCGAAACCGACGCCCAGACTGTGGGTGGTCTTCCAGAACGACGTGGTCGGGTAGAGCTGCCAGATAGCGGTCCAGCCGTTGCGGTCGCGGGTCACGTTCATGGTCGGGTCGATGACGACCGGGAACGTCGTGTCGGCCGCGGTCAGCAACTTCTGGTCCGGCGTGATCGTCAGACCCTGCTTGCTGCCGGCGAAGCCCATGAGGGCGCGCTTCGACTTGCCGGACGGCCCTTGCTCGACGGCTGCGCCGGCGGCGATCTTCGTCTTGGCGGTCGAGGCTCCACCGGTGTCCCACATCAGTGGCTCACCGACGGTGAGCACCTGGCGGCCGGACGAGTCGACGTACGACGGACGCCCGGGCTGAGTGGTACGAAGGGAGAGGTTCTTGGTGGTGACCGGGAAGGTCAGGCTGCGGAGCGCCGGGTTGGCGGCGGCTTCGCGGTTCTGTACGACGAGGTTGTAGCTGAAGCTGCTGTCCGTGGCCTCGACGACGAGGTCCACGCCGGGCAGCACCGCGGCGTACGTCGCCTTCGAACCGGACAAGGTAGGTGCCGGGAGCAACCAAGGTGACTTCAGCTCGAAGACGCCGTCGGCGCGAGTGACCCGAGCGAGCGGGCCGCTTCCTCCGGCGGAGAAGGCAATGTCGGTCGTCGACACCTTGGGCGCGATGAGCCCGTCGGGGCGCGCCGCGAGACTGGTGTCGATCGCGGTCCAAGCGCCGTTCTTCTGGACCCGGACCGGCTCGTTCGAGATCTCGGCCTTCAGCGTGCCCTGCGGAGTGGCGACGGTCCGTGTGTACGGCGTCGTCTTCTCTTCCACCTCCACCGAGGTGTTGAACTTGGCCGCCAGTCGCGAGGCGTCGGCCACGGTCCGCGCCGACGACGGCGCGACCTCCGGTTTCGCCTGCGCGACCATCGGAACCGCTGCGAGACCCGCAGCCAGCACCGATGTGATCGAAAGGACGCTGATCGGGCGCACGAACGCGCGCAGAGACCACCGATTGGAAGACATGCCTCACCCCTGGAACTCAGACCGCCGAAACCGCGAAACCTCCCCCGAGGTGCGCCGCTCGGAGGTCGGCCGAGGGCGGACTCAGGGTGGCCCGGAGCCACCGCTCCGGTCAACGAAATTGCAGGTAGTGACAGACCTTGCGAATGTGCCTGGTCAAACTCGCCTCAAGAGGCTTTTCGCAGGTCAGAGCCCGGTTTGACCCATACAACCCGTCGGCGGTGACGGCCTCGGCCGACCACCATTCGGTCTGCGCAGCTCGCGCCCAGGGCCGCCTCAGAGGGTGACGGCGCGGGAGGCCTCAGCCACTACTCGGCCGCCGACTGTTGCGTGGGTGGGCGGGAGGTACGTCGTGTGGAGGTGGGAGCCGCGGCCTTGGATGATGTGGAGGTTGCGGGCCAAGAGGGCGGTTAGTTGGGTGGCGGCGGAGCCGGTGGCTTCGTCTTCGGGGGCGCCCATGGCGGGGGCGAAGGCTCGGGAGCGGATGACGCCGTCCGGCTCGGAGACCCACGACCAGAGATAGGTGTGACCGGCCGGATAGGCGGCAGGGTCTGCAGCCAGTACGTCGGCGGGGGTGCCCAGCTCGATCCAGTCCCAGGTGCTGCCCCAGGTGGTGTTGGCGCGAACGGAGACCAGGTCGCCGTCGAAGCTGACGGGGATCTCGCCGGCCGGGCAGTTCAACACCGGGACAGAAATGCCTTGCGAGCGGAGCCACCAGGCGACGCCGACGGTGGGGTGGCCGGCGAAGGGCATTTCGCCGGTAGCGGTGTAGATGCGGATGGTGCCGGTCGACGGATCGTCGACGTACACGGTCTCGCTGTAGCCGAGGTGGGCGGCCAGGGCTTGCCGGTCGGCAGGCGGCACGAGGTGACCGGAGACGATGCCCAAGGGGTTGCCGAAGCGGCCGTCGGGGTCGGTGAAGACCCGGACGACGTCAACCGGGAGCACTCGTCAGAGCACTGCGATGAGCACGACGACGATGACCAGCAGGACTGCGGCCACTGCGACGGCGACGATGCGGCCGTTGAACTTGGGTTCGGCCGCGGGCTGGGTCTCGTTGACGAAGGCCTTGAACATCTGGGTGTTCGCGCCCGGGTCCAACTCGTTCTCGGGGACGTTCTGGTCTGCCATGGCTCCTGACCATACCTGTACGGCGGACCTGGAGCACTCACCAACTCCCGAAAGGGCATGTACCATTTGGTACATGCGATTCGATCACGCGGTCACTCTGCATCAAAGCCGGCATCCCCGAAGCTGAGGCCCCGAGCTACGCGCGACTAGGCCTGGCAGCATCACGCGGATTGCTGTTCGACCTGCTCCTCACCGGCGACGCTCAAGGCGTCGACGAGGCGTCCAACCTGCTCAACCGCCTGTTCAGCCTGCCTCGGTAGGCGATTCGATCCAGCCGGCGACGATCGGCAGCCGCGACTCCCGCAGTACAGCGGCAAAGGCAAAAGGCTGATCCAGTACGACGTCCAGCCGCCGTTCCTGGCGCGTCACCATCGCGGCCCGCGTCATCGCCATCGACGTCACCGCCGCCGCCTCGAACCCGGTCGCGAAGAACCGCGCGAGCACCTCCTGCTTGGCCTGCCCGATCGCCAGCGGCGCCGGGCTGATCGCACTGAAATGACCCTGCGAACCAGAGCTCACCGCCGACAACCCGAACAACTCCGCAGACTCCAACAGATCATGCGATGCCGAGACCTCGAACGACGGCAGCGACAACCGCACATCCGGCCGCGAAGCCGTCGTCTTCCCCAGCCTCACACCCGGCGCGACGACATCCGACCCGTCGATCAACGCACTACCCGGTACGCCGTCGCGCGGGCGGGCCGCCGCGTCCAGCAATCCCTCGACTCCAGCACCAATCCCCAGCAGTACGTCGACATCCGCGTCCCCGCGCACCGTGATCACGGTCAGATCGTCATACCGGCGTACCGAATCGAGGTCGGTGTCAGTCCGCTCGAGCCAGTGCCATGAACCGGCCCACGCACCAGACCCCACATGCTTGACCTGCTCGGTGAACGGCCGGGCCCAAGTAGTGCGGAGGCAGAGCGCGGACGCGAGCACGAGCATCACGTCCGGGCTGATCTCGACAGGCATCTGCCGGATCAAACCGTCGGTGTGCTCAGCGGCCCACGCGTCCAACCGAGGCTTGTCGACTGCGGACTGCCCGGTCAGCATCCCGACCACCGGAGCCGGTACGACGTCGCTGAAAGACTCGGCCAGTTTCAGCTGCTCGCTCACCCAGACACCAAGCGCCGCATGCAGATCCGCCGACGAGTCCAGAGCCGAGATCAGCTCCGCAGCAAGCCGCGAACCGTCGGCCGCGGACACGTCGGCGGCGGCCGCGAGCTCGGCGCGGCCCGGTTCGTCGGCGGCCGTGGCGAGGATCGCCAGCAGCGGCCACAGGCCGAGCCCGGACACGACGGAGTTGCCGGGCGCCAGGCTGCGGACCCAGCGGCCGGTGAGATCGTTCACTGCACGCACGACATCGGCATCCATACCTCCACCCTGCCATGTCAAGCCCAATCCGGGGCAGGACCAGTATTTGCCGTAACGACGCTGATTTTCATTATGCAGGTGCAGCGAGTCCTCGTTCGAACGCGCTGCGTTGTGTCAGGATTCCGCCCATGAGTGCGCCCGCGGACGTCGCCGAAAAGGCCGAGAAGCCGCCGAAAGAACCGGCTGGATCGTCGATCGCGTTCACCGCGACGCTGGTCCTGCTGGTCGGTCTGGCGTTGTTCGGGCGGCGGATCTTCGCCGGAGCCTTCACCGACGAGGGCGTCCGCACCTGGGCGACCATGTTCGTCGGCGTAACCGTGCAGGCGCTGCCGTTCCTGGTCCTCGGCGTGCTGCTCTCGGCTGCGCTGACAGCGTTCGTGCCGGCCTCGTTCTTCGCGAAGGCGCTCCCCAAGCACCCGGCGTTCGCCGTACCGGTCGCGAGTGCGTCCGGCGTCATCCTGCCCGGCTGTGAGTGCGCCTCGGTGCCGGTGTCGGCCGCGTTGATGGCTCGCGGCGTCACGCCGGCCGCGGCGATCGCGTTCCTGCTGTCCGCGCCCGCGATCAACCCGGTCGTGCTCGCGTCCACCGCGGTCGCGTTCCCCGGACAGCCGAAGGTGGTGGTGGCCCGCGCGGTCACCTCGCTCGCGGTCTCGATGATCCTCGGCTGGCTGTTCTTGCTGACGGGCAAGGGCGCCTCCTGGCTGAAGATGCCGACGAACCGGCACGCCGAGGGCACCCCCAAGTTCGAGGTGTTCCGCTCCTCGATGCTGCACGACTTCCTGCACGCCGGCGGGTTCCTGGTGGTCGGTGCCGCCGCGGCCGCCACGCTGAACGTCGTCGTACCGCGCGCCTGGCTCGACCATGTGGCCGGCAACCTGCTGCTGTCCGTCCTCATCCTCGGCGTGCTGGCCGTCGTACTGGCGATCTGCTCGGAGGCGGACGCGTTCGTCGCCGCGAGCCTGACGCAGTTCTCGCTGACCGCGCGGCTCGCGTTCATGGTGGTCGGGCCGATCGTGGACGTGAAGCTGATCGCGCTGCAGGCCGGAACGTTCGGTCCGAAGTTCGCCGTCCGGTTCGCGCCGGCCACGTTCGTGGTCGCCGTACTGGCCAGTCTCGGAGTGGGGTGGTGGTTGCTGTGAAGCGCAATGTGGCCGGACTCGTGATCGTCTTCGTCGGAGCCGCGGTGGTTCAGCTCGCGGTCTCGAACACCTACCTGCGGTACGTGAAGCCCGGCATGCGCTGGATGCTGCTCGCGGCCGGCGTGATCCTGATCGTGCTCGCCGTCGCCGACGTCCTCGCCGACACCCGCAAGGACAAGGAACACGATCATGCGGATGACGGCCACGGCCACCACGGGCTGCCGCGCGCGGCCTGGTTACTCCTGATCCCGATCTTCGCGCTGCTGGTCGTCGACCCGCCGGCGCTCGGTGCGGCCGCGGCCGCACGCCAATCACCGGTGGCCTCGAAGCCGATCCAGCCGAAGAGCAACTCCTGGCTGGCCGACAACCCACAAGGCGGGCCGGTCAACCTCGCCGTACGGGACTATGCCGTCTGGGCGGTGTGGGAGAAGGAGAGCATGAAGGGTCGCGCCTTCTCACTCACCGGCTTCGTCACCCCGACCAAGGACGGCAAGTGGTACGTGACCCGGATGGGCCTCACGTGCTGCGTCGCCGACGCCACCGCCTTCATGGTCGAGGCCCGCGGTGACCAGGTCGCCCCGCCCAAGAACCAGTGGGTCACGGTCACCGGCGAGTGGGCCGAGCCGGGCAAACGCGTCGACGGCGATGTCGCCGCTCTCACGGTCGACAGCATCAAGTCGGTCACCGCGCCCGCCAACCCCTACGAGTAGGCCCTCACACTTTCGAGGCCTCCAACGTTCCATGGGCATGAAGCGCACAGTCGAGCCCAAGGTCCTCTACTTCGGTACGCCGGTTGTCCTGATCAGCACGCGTAATCCGGACGGCTCCACCAACCTCGCCCCGATGTCCTCCGCCTGGTGGCTCGGATACCACGCCATGCTCGGGATGGGCACGAGCGCGCAGACCGTCAAGAACCTGGTCGACCGGCCCGAGATCGCCCTCAACCTGGTCGACCCGGCCATGGTCGCCGCCCTGGACCGGATCGCCCTGCTGACCGGTTCGGAGGAGATGTCGGACGCCAAGCGCGCCCGCGGCTACCGCTACGAACCGGACAAGTTCGCAGCGGCAGGACTCTCCCGTACGACGGGTGCTCTGACCGGGCTGGACCTGGTCGCGGAGAGCCCGATCACGATGGAGGGCCGGGTCGAGGCCATCCATCAGATCGGCGATGCCGACAATCACCTGTGTGCACTGGCGATGAAGGTCGAGCAGGTGCAGGTCGAGGAGGAGTTGATGATGAGCAACGACCGCTACATCGACCCGCTCGCCTGGGACCCGCTGATCATGAAGTTCACCGAGTACTTCGCTGGTGGAGCTCCGGCGTACGAGTCTTCACTGGCTCGGGGCTGGGAGATGCCGAAGATGAACGTCGCCGGATAACAGTGCAGGCCATCCCGCCGATCACCAGCGCGGCCGCGATCGCCTGCTGGAGACCGACCGTCTCACCGCGCAGCAACCACGCCGCGGCCATCCCGACGATCGGTACCAGCAGCGAGAACGGCGCCACGGTGCTCGCGTCGTACTGGCGGAGCAGGTAGCCCCAGACACCGAAGCCGAACAGCGTGGCCACGAAGGCCAGGTACGCCAGCGCGCCGACCCCGGTGACGTCGATCCCCCGCAGTGCATCGAGGTCGGCGCGCGGCCCTTCGGTCAGCAGCGACAACAGCGTCAGCGGTACGACGGCGACCGCGCTCACCCAGACCATGAACCGCAGCGTGTCCGGCGGCTTCGCGTACCGGGTGATCGTGTTCGAGACACCCCAGCAAGCCCCGGCCAGGATCACCAGCGCGAGCGCACCGAGCGGCGCCGACAGGCCGTGGTCGAACACGATCAGCAGCATCCCGCCACAGGCGATCGCGATCCCGGCCACCTGCGCCGGGCGGGGCCGCTCCCGCAGCACGGTGATGGCGAAGACCACGGTGAAGATCACCTGGCATTGCAGCACCAAGGACGCCAGACCGGCCGGAACTCCGCGATCCATGGCAATGAAGAGCAGCCCGAACTTCGCGACGCCGAGCGCCAACCCGACCCCGATCACATAACGCCACGCGACCCGTGGCCGGCCGAGAAAGAAGATGGCCGGTACGGCGGCCAGAAGAAAGCGCAAGGCGGAGAACAACAGCGGCGGGAAATCCTCGAGCCCGACCTCGATCACGACGAAGTTGACGCCCCAGGCGACCACGACGGCGAGGGCAAGCAGGAGGTCACGAGGTTTCATGCAGCCAGTCTGGGGCCGGACTAGACTTAAGGACCAGCACCGATTGCTACCGTCCTCGATGTAGGAGTGCTACATGATCGATCTCGGCCGCCTGCGCGCTCTGTACGCCGTCGCCCAGTACGGATCGGTCAATCGGGCCGCCGAGACCCTTGGCTACACACCGAGCGCGGTGTCGCAGCAGCTGGCCAAGCTCGAGCGCGAGACCAGGACCACGCTGATCGAGCGGCAAGGTCGTGGCATCGTGCTCACGGATGCCGCGCTCCAGCTCGCGGCCACGGCGGAGCGCATCCTTGAGCTGGTCGAGGATGCCGAGCTGACGCTCGAAGAGCAGCGTGGGCAGGCGATCGGGACCCTGCGGATCGCCGCGTTCCCGACCGCGGCGCGCGGGTTGTTGCCAACGGCATTGAGCCGGTTGATCGACGAGCACCCGGCGCTCGACGTACGGGTCAGTGAGACCGATCCGTATGAAGCTGTTGCCGCGGTCAACCGTGGCGAAGTGCACGTGGCAGTCGTGCACGACTGGCACAACACACCGCTCACGCTGCCCGAGGGGTTGTCCCGGGTGAAGCTCGGTTCGGACCCGGCCGACGTACTGGTACCTGCGGCGCATCGCCTGGCAGGCAAGGAGTCCGTCCGCGCCGAGGATCTGATCGGTGAGCGATGGATCTGCCAGCCGCCGGGATCGATCTGCCACGAATGGCTGGTCCGCACGATGCGCCGGGCGGGCGCCGAGCCGGACTTCGCCTATTCAGTGGCTGAGTACCAGACCCAGCTCGCGATGCTTGCCCAGGGCATCGGCATCGGCCTGGTCCCGCGGCTGGGCCGGGGTCCGCTGCCTGACGGCGTGGTCGTCGTACCGCTCCAGCCGGAGCTGAGCCGACGGGTCTATGCCGTCTGGCGGAACGTCACTTCGCGGCGGCCGGCGATCGTGGTCACGCTCTCAGCTCTCAAGCGGGCTTGGCCGGAACGCGCCACCGCCTGATCGAAAGTGATCACATCGCGCGATCCGTTGACAACGCTCCGCGCCGATATTAGGTTCCGTTGAACTATCAGGAAACTTTCCTATTAGTTAGGTAACTACCTCCCCCGCCCCCATGTATTAGGAGGCAGTCAATGATGCGTTCCCTGACGGCCGGAGTTCTCCTCACCGCGGCCGCCTTGTTTCCCACCCTCCCAGCCAGCGCCGCACCGGCAGCACCGGCAGCCGACACCCCGGTCTCCCGCAACGGTCAGCTTCATGTCTGTGGCCTGAAGCTCTGCAACCAGAACAACCAGCCCGTGCAGCTGCGTGGCATGAGCACGCACGGCATCCAGTGGTACGCCAACTGCATCAAGACCGCGTCCCTGGACGCGCTGGCCACCGACTGGAAGGCCGACATCCTCCGGGTCTCGATGTACGTGGCCAAGAAAGAGGACGGCTACGAGACCAACCCGCGCAAGTTCACCGACCTCGTGCACGGCTACATCGAGGAAGCCACCAAGCGCGGCATGTACGTCCTGGTCGACTGGCACCAACTCGATCCCGGCGACCCGAACCTCTATACGGAGAAGGCCAAGACCTTCTTCGCGGAGATCGCGAGCCGGCACAAGAACAAGAACAACATCATCTACGACATCGCCAACGAGCCGAACGGCGTCAGCTGGGCGCAGATCAAGTCGTACGCCGAGAAGGTCATCCCGACCATCCGCGCCAACGACCCGGACGGCGTCGTCTTCGTCGGTACCAAGGGCTGGTCGTCACTCGGGGTGTCCGAGGAGAGCGACGAGAAGGATGTGGTGAACAACCCGATCAACGCCACCAACATCATGTACACGTTCCACTTCTACGCCGCGTCGCACCACCAGGAGTACTTCGACGCACTCTCCCGGGCATCGTCGAAGATTCCGCTCTTCATCACCGAGTTCGGCACCCAGAACTACGAGGGCGAAGGCGCGAACGACTTCACCTGGTCGAAGAAGTACCTGGACTTCCTGGCCGGCAAGCAGATCGGCTGGACCAACTGGAACTTCTCCGACGACGAGCGCTCCGGCGCCGTCTTCAAGGAAGGGACCTGCGCCGGCAACAAGTTCACCGGTACGGCGAACCTGAAGGAAGCCGGCGTGTGGATCCGGGACAAGATCCGCAACCGCGGAGTCGCTCCCGAGGCCGAGCCGCAGGCGAGCATCAACGTCAGCACCGCCGCCCAGCTCAAGACCGCGCTGACCGATGCCAAGCCCGGTGACACCATCAAACTTGCCGACGGCATCTACACCGGCAACTTCAAGACAACGGTCAAGGGCACGTCGTCCGCGCCGATCACGCTGACCGGGTCGAAGAACGCCGTACTGAAGGCAAGCGGCGGGTACGGCCTGCACCTGAACGGCGCCAGCTACTGGAACGTCAACGGCATCAGCATCACCGGCGGTCAGAAGGGCATCATGATCGACACCGCCACTCACGTGACGATCGACGGTGTCACGGTCTACGGGCTCGACATGGAAGGTGTGCACTTCCGCAACAGCAGCACGTACGGCGTGATCAAGAACTCGCGCATCTACGACACCGGCAACGACGGCCGGGGCATGGGCGAGGGCGTGTACGTCGGCAGCGCGGGCGGCACGTCGGACAAGTCGGACAACGTGCAGATCCTGGACAACGTCATCGGGCCGGATGTCGGCGGCGAGGCGGTCGACCTGAAGGAAGGCACCACCGGCGGCCGGGTCGCCGGGAACTCCTTCGACGGCAAGGGCCTGACCGGCGCGAACTACGACGACAGCTGGATCGATGTCAAGGGCAACAACTACGTCATCGAGAACAACACCGGCAAGAACACCACGAACAACGGCTTCGAGACACACACGCAGCAGTCCGGCTGGGGTTGCGGGACGGTGTTCCGCGGCAACAAGTCCGACCTGACCGGCGCCACTGGTGACGGCCGGTACGCCTTCAACATCACCAACTACAACGCGTCCAGCTGCAAGGTCACGATCGACCGGAGCAACACCGTCACCGGCGGCCGCGGCCTGACCAACCCGGGCATCCCGATCAGCTGAACACCTGCTCGCGTGGTCCTTGTCCCGGGCTCACGCGAGCACCCGCCGGCCGCACCGCCCCGCGGCCGGCGGGGACCGTCTCGCCCGTCAGGATCTCGAACTTCGCCTCCGTGTCGTCGTCCGCCGCGGTGTAGACGTTCACCCGGAACTGACCGCCCTGCGTGATCCACAGCAGCGCCGGCTCCACCCGCAGCAGACCGACCTCCGGATGATCGACAAGCTTGATCCTGGTGCTGGGCGCGGCGACGTCGTACCGCTCCCAGTAGGTCGCGAACTCCGGCGACCGGGCGAGCAGCACTTGGGTCAGCTCCTGCCACACGGGCTCGGTGAGGTGGTTGGCCATGGCCGCGCGGTAGGCGGCGACCATATGTAGCCGGATCGACTCTCCGTCGACGAAGTAACAGTGCCACTGGTCGCAGACGAAGTTCAGCCAGAGCATGTTCCGCTCCTCGACCGGGATCTGCCGCAGGTCCAGCACCACCTGGCAGTACGCGTCGTTGAACGCGAGGATGTCCCACCGCTCGTTCATCACGATCGCCGGGTACGGCGAGACCGCGTCCAGCGTCCTCTGGACGGCTGGTGGCAGCACGCTGCACTCCCCCGAGGCCGGGCCCACCCGTAGACCGGCGAGGGTGAAGAGGTGGTTGTTTTCGAGCCGCTCCAGCTGGAGCGCCCTGGCGATCGCCTCGAGCACCTGCGCGGAGACGTTGATGTCCCGGCCCTGCTCCAGCCAGGTGTACCAGGTCACCCCGACCCCGGCCAGCAGTGCGACCTCCTCGCGCCGCAGACCCGGCGTACGGCGTCTGAGTCCCGGAGCGAACCCGACTTCCTCGGGCTGGATCCGTTCCCGCCGGGTACGCAGGAAGAGGCCCAGCTCCCGTCGGCGTGCGTCCTGGCTGGCTGTCATGTTCTTATGGTGCCTCGCCGCGCAACCTGGTGCCAGGTGGTGTCAGTAATAGGATAGCCAGGCACTCACCACCAGGATCCAGTCGCGCGCAGCCTGGTACTCATGACTGCCCAACTCACCGCCACCCGACCGCCGGCGACCTCGCTGGCACCGGCGGCGCTCACTGCACTTCTCTTCGGTTCCCTGTTGCCGATGCTCTCGTTCTTCATGGTCAACGTCTCGCTCCCCGCGATCGGTGCCAACCTGCACGCCAGCGCCGGGTCGCTGCAGCTCGTCGTCGGCGCCTACGGCATCGCGGCCGCGACACTGCTCGTCGTCGGCGGCCGGCTCGGTGACGGCTTTGGCCGCCGCCGTCTGTTGCTGCTCGGTCTCACCGGGTTCGCCATCGCCTCACTGGTCTGCGCGATCGCGCCGTCCGTGGCGGTGCTACTGCTCGCCCGGATCGTCCAGGGTGCGTCGGCTGCTGCGGTCACGCCGCAGGTGCTGGCATCGATCACCAGCCTGATGACCGGCGAGCACCGTACTCGCGGGATGGCGCTGTTCGGCGTGGCCAACGGCATCTCGGCCGCACTGGGCCAGATCCTCGGCGGCGTCCTGACCGACGCGAACCCCTTCGGCCTCGGCTGGCGTTCGGTGTTCGTCGTCCTCGCACTCGGTGCACTCGTGGCGCTGATCGCGATCGCCGCCACGGTCCCAGACACCAAGGCGGTCCAGGCACACCGCGTGGACCTCGTGGGCGCCGGACTGCTCGCTCTCACCCTGGTACTCCTCCTGCTGCCCCTCACCGAGGGCCGTGCACTGCACTGGCCGCTCTGGACGTGGCTCAGCCTGGCGGCCGTCGTACCGGCTGTAGGTCTACTCGCACTGCACCAGCACCGGGCTGAGCGGTCCGGGCACGCGCCACTAATCCCACCATCGGTACTGCGGCATCGGGCGATGCGAATCGGCCTGCTGATGGCGGTCGGGTTCTTCACCAGCTTCGGCGGCTTCATGTTCGTCTTCGCCATCGCCACCCAGGCAGGCGCTCACATGTCAGCCCTGGAAGGCGGTCTGAGTCTGCTCCCCCTCGCCATCGGCTTCTTGATCACCTGCATCTGGGGCCCCGCCCTCCAACGCCGGTACGGCGTCGCCATGATCATCGCGGGCTGGATCATCAACGCGGTTGGCTATGTACTGCTGGCGATCGCCGCACTCGTACTCTGGCCGGACGTGACGGTTCTGAAGCTCGCACTGCCCATGCTGGTCGCCGGCATCGGCAGCGGACTCGTCATGATCCCCATGATCGGCGTCGTCGTCAGCCAGGTCCCACCAGCCCAAGCAGGCCTGGGCAGCGGCATCCTCCTCACCAGCCAGCAAACCTGCCTAGCCCTAGGCGCCGCCACCGTAGGCACCGTCTTCCTGTCCCTCACCACCACCTCCTGGGGCTTCCGCGGCGCCCTAGCCGCAGTAGCCCTAGGCCTAGCCGCCATCGCCATCCTCATGGCCCCCATCACCAACCAACTCCGCCGCGCTGGTGCCTGACCCCACTTTGAGCACCGTTCAGTCATCCGCCCGCCCAAATTTCGGTCGACCGGTGCTCAAGGTCAACCCCCACCGCGACCTTGTGCACGGCTCAACCACCGCGCGGCCTCGAAAATGGTTGGTGGGTGCTCAAGGTGTGCGGCGACCTCGGGCCAGCCGCGCGTAGCGAAGGCGGCGGTCTACCAGTGCGACGGGCGAGTGACTGCTGGGGGGAGCTTTGTTGCGCTGTCGCCGTGGGCGGCGGTGATTTGGGACTGGGTGAGGAAGAGGGCGCCGGTGAGGTCGGCGCCCTGGAGGTTGGCGTCGCGGAGGTCGGCGCCGATCAGGTCGGCCTGGCGGAGGTTCGCGTTCGTCAGGTCGGCGGCGATCAGGTAGGCGCCGCGGAGGTTGGCGTTCGACAGGTCGGCGCCGCGGAGGCGCTTGCCCATCAGGTCGGCGCCGCGGCGTTCCTTGGACTTGGGTTGTTTGCCGCGGACGAGCTTGCTGGTCTTGAGGAGCAGTTCGTTGACGACGGATCGCTCGGCCATCACGTCGACCGCGGCCAGGTCCGTCGTACGGCTGACCTCCTCGACGCGGGCGAACGCCGTACGGAGGTCGGCGTGGAGGGGCGCGATCGCCTTGTAGGTAAGGGCTTCGGTGAGATACCAGAGCAGCTCGTGCAGCTGGCGGAGGATCGGGAGGGCCGCGAACATGTCGGCCCCCGGCTGCTCGCGCCAGCTCTTGCCTGCGCGGCGGGAGATCTCCTGGCCGGCACCGAAGCAGTCGTACACCGTGCAGCCCTGGAACCCCTGAGGGCGCAGTTCGGTATGGATCCGGCACCGGAACGCGTCATCGAGATTCCGGCACGCTTCGCCTGCCGGCTTGTCGATCGCGAAGTCGGCGGACTTGCTGAACGTCAGCGCGACGCAGCAGAGGCCGAAGCAGCTGCTGCAGTCAGCGCGGAGATCAGTTTTGGTCGGCAACCGTCTGGCCGGTACGGCGCCAGCGGATGCCGGCCTCGACGAACTCGTCGATCTCGCCGTCGAAGACACCCGAGGTGTTGCCGGACTCGTACTGCGTGCGGAGGTCCTTCACCATCTGGTACGGGTGCAGGACGTAGGAGCGCATCTGGTCGCCCCATGAGCCCTGGACGTCGCCGCGCAGCGAGTCGATCTGGGCCCGCTCCTCGGCCTTCTTCAGGGCGAGCAGCTTGGCCTTCAGGATGACCATCGCCGAAGCCTTGTTCTGCAGCTGGGACTTCTCGTTCTGACACGTCACGACGGTGCCGGTCGGGATGTGCGTGAGCCGCACCGCGGAGTCGGTCGTGTTGACGCTCTGACCACCCGGACCGGACGACCGGTACACGTCGATCCGGATCTCTTCGTCCGGTACGTCGATCTCGTCGGTCTGCTCGAGCACCGGGACGACCTCGACCGCGGCGAACGACGTCTGCCGGCGGCCCTGGTTGTCGAACGGCGAGATCCGGACCAGCCGGTGCGTCCCGGACTCCACGCTCAGCGTGCCGTACACGTACGGCGCTTTGACGGCGAAGGTGGTCGACTTGATCCCGGCCTCTTCGGCGTACGACGTGTCGTAGACCTCGGTCGGGTATCCGTGCCGCTCGGCCCAGCGCAGGTA
This sequence comes from Kribbella sp. NPDC058245, assembly GCF_042882005.1. Classification (NCBI taxonomy): domain Bacteria; kingdom Bacillati; phylum Actinomycetota; class Actinomycetes; order Propionibacteriales; family Kribbellaceae; genus Kribbella; species Kribbella sp. NPDC058245. The sequence goes on along the minus strand of NZ_JBHVWY010000014.1, from coordinate 161,887 downwards.
CATCCGCTGCAGCATCTCGGCGAAGTCCGCCGCGTCGACACCACCGGCGCCGGAACGGATCGTGACCAGCGCCTCGCGCTCGTCGTACTCACCGGAGAGCAGTGTGCGGACCTCGAGGGACTGGATCGCCTTCGCGACCGAGGCGAGCTCCTTCTCCGCCTCGGCGACGCTGTCGGGGTCGTTCTCCTCGCGGGCCAGCTCGATCAGCACGCCGACGTCCTCGACCCGTGCCCGCAGGCTGGTCACCCGCTCGACATCGGCTTCCAGCCTGGACAGTCGCGACGTCACCTTCTGCGCGTTCGCCTGGTCGTCCCACAGGTCCGGCGCGGCGACCTTCTCGCCCAGCTCGGCGATCTCCGCGCGCAGGGCAGGGAGATCGAGCACCTTCTCGATCGAGGTCAGCGTCGCGTCGAGCTGCTTGAGCTCAGCGTCAAAATCCAGTCCAGCCACAACAATGCAGCGTACCCGCTAACCCCTAGCGGCCGTTAAACCGTTTCTGAGGATGCTGAACACCTCGGCGACCACCTGCTCCAGCTGTTCCTGCGCCTGCACGAGCTCGGCGGCCGACGCGTCATCCGGCAGGATCCGCATCAGCTCCTCCTCGCACACCTGCTGGGCAGCGGCGTACTGCGCCGCGAGCAGGCGGTGACGCAGCCGGTCGTCCGATCGCTCGTCGAGCGCCGCTACGATCGTCTGCACCAGTTCGTCGATCTGAATCCGCCGCCGGGCCAGCAACGCCGGACTGCCCTCGATCGTCCGGACGAACTGCTTCCAGGTCGCCAGGTGCCCAACCTCGAGCCGCTCCCGGATCGACGCCAGGTAGTGCGCCTCGAGCGCCTCCAGCGGATCACCGGCCGACTCCCGCACCGCACGCGCCGGGCCGCGCCACCACCCCTCCTCGTCGAAGAACAGATCCTCCTTCGTCGGGAAGTGATTGAAGACCGTCTGTACGGCGACATCCGCGGCCCGCGCGACCTCGGCCACGGTCACCGCGTCGAAGCCGCGCTCGAGGAACATCCACGTCGCGACCTCCGAGATCGCAGCCTTCGTCTGCTGCTTCTTGCGTTCCCGCCGACCGAGCTCCATTGGACAACCGTAGAGCACACTGCTTTACTGAGACCAATCTTGTAGTCACTACATATTTGGAGTTCTTCCAATGACTATTCTCGTCACCGGCGGTCGCGGAGCGATCGCCCGCGCCATCACCACCGGCCTGATCGCCGCCGGCCAGGACGTCCGCGTCGGCAGCAAGGACCCGTCCGACCTCCCCGGCGCCGTCGCCTACGACGCCACCAACCCAGCTCCCGCCCTCGAAGGCGTCACCCAGGTATTCCTGTACTCCGACCGCTCCGCCCCCGGCGCGTTCGTCGCCGCCGCCGAAGCGGCCGGCGTGAAGCAGGTCGTGCTGCTCTCTTCGCTGTCCGCGCTCGACGGCCCGCAGGACCCACACGCCAAAGCCGAGCAGGCCGTCACCGTCGGCTCATACGCAACCACCCGCCTGCAGCCAGGCGCCTTCATGAGCAACGCGAAGTTCTGGTCGTACCAAGTCCGCGCGACCGGCCAGATCCGCCTTCCCTACCTCGACGCCGAGGAGGCGCCGATCCACGAGCAGGACATCGCGGACGCCGCCCTTCGCATCCTGCTCGACGGCCCGGGCAACGGCCACGACGGCCGCGGCTACCCACTCACCGGCCCCGAGTCGATGACCCGGCGCGATCAAATCGCGCGGATCACCGAGAGCACCGGCGTACCGATCGAAGCCGTCGACCTAACCCCCGACGAGGCACGCGCCGAAATGCGCATGCCCGACGAAGGTCAGCGCGAAACCCTCCTCGCCTACTGGGCCTCGCGCGTCGGCTCACCCCACCCGATCGAGCCCGGCGTAGAACTCCTGACCAACCACACCGCCCGCACCTGGCAAACCTGGCTAACAGACCACCCAGGCCTCTTCAGCTGAGATCAGCTGAGATCAGCTGAGCCGAGCGGCGGCGGCCGCAATGATCGCCTTTGTGGAAACTTCTGTGCGCTGGCGGGCTTTTTCTTTCCACTGATCGCCCGTACGGTCAGCGGCCTTGGAGCGACTTGACGTTGTCGGCGAAGGTCCAGTTCTTTGAACCGTCCCAGTTGATGGACCAGGTCATCAGGCCCTTGAGTTGGCCGTTGAAGCTGTTCCAGGACTGGGACACCAGGGACGGTGACATGTAGCCGCCGCCGGCGCCGTTCTGGGCGGGGAGGCCGGGGACCTGCTTGTCGTAGGGGACTCGGATCGTCACGCCCTGGATGGTCAGGCCGTTGTTCAGGCAAGTCGTCTGGGCAACGAAGCCCTGGACGGTGCCCGCGGAGTACGAGTCGCCGGAGCAGCCGTACATGCTGCCGTTGTAGTACTGCATGTTGAGCCACCACAGCCGGCCGTTGTCGGCGTACTTCTTGATGATCGGTAGGTACGAGCCCCAGATCGAACCGTAGGTGACGCTGCCACCGGTCACGTACGCCGTCTCGGGAGCCATCGTCAGCCCGAAGTTCGACGGCATCTGCGCCAGGACGCCGTCGATGATCCGGATCAGGTTGGCCTGTGACGTCGAGAGCTGGCTGATGTTCCCGCTACCAGTGAGGCCGGTCTCGATGTCGATGTCGATGCCGTCGAAGTTGTACTGCTTCAGGATCGGTACGACGGTCGCTACGAACCGGTCAGCGACAGTGGACGAGCTGAGGTCGATCCCGGCGGCCGCACCACCGATCGACAGCAGGATGGTCTGGCCGGCCGCCTTCGCCGCGCACATCTCGGCCGGGGTGGCGACCTTCACGGTCGCGTCCATGCCGTCCTCCCACTTCACGGTGCCGTCGGACAGGATCACCGGGAAGGCTGCGTTCATCACGTTGTAGCCGTGCTGACTGATCCGCGAGTCGGTGATCGGAGTCCAGCCGAACGGCGGATGGACGCCGTTCGAGGAGCCGTCCCAGTTCTCCCAGTAGCCGTGCAGCACCTTGCCGGCCGGACGGGATTTCACCGCGCAGGTCGCACTGCCGGGCGGCGGCGTGGTGGGAGGCGTAGTCGGCGGATCGGTGGGCGGCGCGCTGTCACATGCGCCGAGGTCGAGCCAGAGCGACGGGGCTGCGATCGGGTTCCAGCCGGATCCGGGCGGCGCAGTGTGCGCCGAGCGGGCTTGGTACGTCCGGCTCTGGTAGCTCACCTTCGCACCCGCGGCGTAGGCAACTCCCTCAGCCCAAGCGGGCGCCGTACAGGCTGCTTGCACGGACGTTCCGCCGGCCTGGGCGACCAGCCCGGCCGTTGCGAAGAGGAGCCCAGCCGCGAAAGCACTCGCAAGAACAACGCCGACTCGTCGTTTCATGGCGACTCCCCTGATTCCAGTCAACACCGCAGATATGCAGCGACCTTTCGTTTACCGTAAGGCGCTACTCCCCCGATCGCCACGACATGTCGGAAACCCGCCACGTGCGGATGTCAAAGGCCTCCGATCGGCTCCGACCAGCCGGTGACACCACACCGAGGGAGCAGATCATGCGCAAGATCATCTACTGGGTCCACAGCTCGATCGACGGATTCATCGACGGCCCGAACGGCGAGTTCGACTGGCCGGTGATGGGGCCGGAGCTGTCGGCGTACTCCGAAGGCCTGGACAAGACTGTGGACACGCTGCTGTTCGGCCGCCCGGTCTGGGAGATGATGGTCGGCTTCTGGCCGAACGCCGAATCCATGACCGACGATCCGCACGTCGCTGCGTTCGCACCGTTCTGGCGGGCGACGCCGAAGATCGTGTTCTCGCGCAGCTACGCGGGTGACGACTGGACGAGCCAGGTCGTCAACGGTGATCTGGCGGCTGAGGTCGGCAAGCTCAAGGCCGCACCGGGCGGCGACCTCCTGCTCACCGGTGGCTCAGCGCTCGCCGGGAGGCTGGCCGAGCTCGGGCTTATCGACGAGTTCCACATCGCCGTCCATCCGGTGGTACTCGGCGGCGGCCGTCCGCTGTTCGCGCACCCGGACCAGCGCCGCGGTCTCCGTCTCGTGGACACCGCGGCCGTCGACGGCCAGGTCGTGGTCTCGCAGTACCGACCGGCCTGACCCCCTCAAAAGAAATGCCCCCAGGGCATGTCAAAAACCGGGATGCTGATCCGACGCATGGGTGAACAGAGAAACGGTCCACCCGAGAGGAACCACCATGACGACCTCCATCACGGAGCCCACCGGGCGGCGGGGGCGGACTCGCAGCCCGCGGCTCGCGCTGGCGTTGCTGGCCCTGCCCTCGCTGCTGATCGCTATCGACATCAGTGTGCTCGGAGTGGCGCTGCCCCGGATGTCCGCCGACCTGCAGCCGTCGCCGAGCGAACTGCTGTGGATGAACGATATCTACGGGTTCATGGTCGGCGGCACGATGATCACGATGGGCGCGATCGGCGACCGGATCGGGCGCCGCCGGCTGATCGTGATCTGCGCTGCCGTGTTCGCCCTGGCCTCGGCCGTGGCCGCGTTCTCGACCGCGCCCTGGATGATCATCGCGACCCGTGCGGTGATGGGGCTCGCCGGTGCGGCGATCATGCCGGCGTCGATGGCGCTGATCGGCCAGATCTTCCCGGACCCGAAGGCCCGCGTGTCCGCCATGGGCGCCTACATGACCTGCTTCCTCGGCGGGATGGCGGTCGCGCCGATCATCGGCGGCGTGATGCTGCAGTACTGGTGGTGGGGCTCGGTGTTCCTGCTCGGCGTACCGGTGATGGTGCTGACGCTGATCGCCGCACCCCGGCTGCTGCCGGAATCGCAGCCCCAGCCCGATACCCCGCTGGATCTGCGCAGCGCCGCGCTCTGCCTGGTCTCGATCCTCAGCCTCGTTGCCACGCTCAAGTGGGCCGTCAACGGCACCGAGCTCTGGAAGGTCATCGGTCTCGGCGTGATCGGCCTCGTCCTCGGCGTCATCTTCGTACGGCGGCAGCACACTCTCGAGCACCCGTTGGTCGATCTGTCGCTGCTGCGTCGTCCCGGAGTCGCCCGCGCGATGTGGGTGCTGTTCCTGACCGCACTGCTCATGGGCGGTACATCGATCTTCGTCGGCTTCTACCTGCAGTCGGTGCGTGGGCTGGAGCCCCTGACGGCTGCGCTCTGCCTGATCCCCTCGACGATCGCGATGATCGTCGCTTCGAACCTCGGTCCGTGGCTGGGGCACCGGTTCCCGCCGAAGCACATCGTCATCGGCGGACTGGTGATGATGGCCGCGGGATTCGTGCCGTTCGCGCTGCTCCCAGAGGGCCCGGCCGGTATCGCGGTGGCCATCGTCGGCGCCGTTCTCACGACAGCCGGGATCGGCGGCGCGTTCCCGTTCCTGATGAACGACATCATCTCGCACGCACCGCAGGAGCGCGCCGGTTCGGCGGCCTCGCTGGCGCAGACGGCCAACGAGATCGGGATCGCGACCGGCCTGGTGATCCTCGGCAGCCTCGCGACCGTCGTCTACCGCGCCCAGTTGTCCAGCCGCGCTGGGCATGCGGAAGGTTCCTGGGTCGACGGCTTCGAGCAGGCGGCCAGCCGGTCCGACGGCGTCCTCCTCGGGCAGGTCAAGACCGCCTTCGTCAACGGCTATCACTCGGTTGGACTCTTCGCCGTCGTGCTCATGCTGGTCGTCCTGGTCTTGTATGTGCTCCCGTCCCGTCGTACGAAGTGAAGCATCAACGAATCGGTACGACGGCCGACGCCTCGGTGGCGATATCGGCCGAACCCGGGAAGCCGGGCGGCTGGAACGGCAGGTCGACGGACGACGTGAGCTGCACGGTGACCGTCGTACCGGTGACGTCGGCGGACCAGTCGAGACCGTCGAAACGGTTGCTCGCGGCAACTTGATCGAGGTACTCGGCGGTCAGCCGGCGGGCCTCGTCGGGATCGAGCTCGGCATTACCGTCGGCGGCGGGCTGGGTGTAGATCGCGGCCAGCCCGTTGGCGGCGGCCAGGACGGCGCCGTCGGCAGTGGCGTCCAGGTCGCGCCGGACCAGGAACACCTTGGAGATGTCGGTCACCACCACGATCATCAGCAGGATCACGAAGGTGAAGCCGATGATGAGCACGGTCATCTGGCCCTGTTCATCACGCTGTCGGCGCGGGCGGCTCATCCGTCACCCTTCGCCTCGCGGTAGTCGCCGTACGGCTCGGTGTGCGAAGAACTGATCTGTACGGCGGGTGGCTCTCCCCCGAGCGCGTCGGGGATCAGCGGCAGCGGGACACTCGTGTTCAGCGTGACGGTCACCGTCGAACCGGGCTGCAGGCAAGCGGGGTTGCAACTGATCGTGAGCTGGCCCGGAGACAGCTCCATCCCTTGGTCCTGCATCGCCAGGCGAGCCGCCTCGAAGGCTCGCTCGCGGGCCTCGTCCTCGGACAGGCCGGCCGGCACGATGATGAACGCTCGCCCGGCCGCCCGGGTCGCCGCGGTCGCGCCGTACGAGGCTCTCTGCACGTCGAAGACACCGAGCATCACGTAGATCAACGGAACCATCAGCAGCAGCGCGAGCCAGGAGAACTCGACGACCGCGCTACCGCGTTCGTCCTTCGTCATTCGCCGGTCTCCTTGACTGCGTGACCGGCGACGCTGAAGTCGACCGACGGTCCCCAGAGTCCCAGCGACGGCATGTGCGCCTGTACGACGACCTCTACTCCGGGCTGGCCGTCGATATCGGTCGCACTCGCCTCGACCGAGTCGACCAGGCGCTCGTTCACCACTCCGCTGATCAGCTCACGCGTCCGCGCCTGCCCGTCGCCGGGCGACCTGTTCAGTACGGCGGCGTAGTGGGCGCCCTCGGAGGCCGCGGCGGTCACGGTGTTGCGGACATAAAGGTAGAGGCCGACCTGGAGGATGCCCAGGAACAACGGCACCACGAGCATCGAGACCAGCACGAAGTCCACGACCGCGGATCCACGGTCGCCCCTTGGCCGGCGTACCAGCTTCACTTGTTGGAGACGGAGTCCAGTGCGTTCTTCAGCATCTGGGCCAGCTGCGGACCCGCGACCGCCCAGATCGCGACGACCAGACCGGCCGTCATCACAGTGATGAGCACCCAGCCCGGGACATCGCCGCGCTCCTTCCGCGCGGGCCGCGGCGTCAGCAACGCCACGTACAGTCTCGTCATCAGTGGGGACATGACCTCTCCTCGATTCATCCGGCGATCAGCCGGATTCCGACAGCGCCCGGGTAGAAGGCGAAAGCGATAGTGACCGGCAGGATCAGGAAGATCACCGGGACCATCATGGCGACCTCACGGCGCGCACCCGACTCGATCAGCTCACGCCGACCGGCCTCACGAATGTCACCGGCCTGCGCCCGCAGTACGTCGGCCAGCGGCGTACCGCGTTCGAGCGCGACTGCCAGTCCGTCGGCGAAACGGGACAAGGCCAGCAGGCCTGTTCGCTCCGCCAACGCGTCCAGTGCCTTGACCAGGGTGTCGCCGGCGCGAGTCTCGGCGAGCACTCGCTTCAGCTCGTCGGCGAGATCGCCCCGGCACGAGCGTGCGACTCGGTCGAGCGCGGCGGCCGGACCTTCGCCGGCTGCGACCGACAACGCCAGCAACTCCGCGACCGTGGGCAGTTCGGTGAGCAACCGGCGTTCACGGTTGCGGACCTGAGTGCTGAGATAGGTGTCGCGGGCAAGCACTCCGATCACGCCGAGCACTGCGCAGAGGACGAGCAATCCGATCGGGTTGCCGATCCCGGCCGCCACTGCGATCAGCGCGCCGACCAGCCCGATGCCGAAGGCCGCGGTCCCCCACAGCAACTGCTCGATCCGGAACTCCTCGACCGTCCGCTCCAGCCCGGCGCGAGCCAGCCGGCGACGGATCGAGTTCGCACCGCCGAGGATCCGCTCCAACCGCCGGGCACCCGCGCGAAGCGACGGCCCGAACAGTCTGAGGATCGCGTAGAACGGCGAGTTCGACGCGGTCGCCCCGAGGAACACCTCGGAGCCGTCGATATCCCGCAGGTACGGCGCGATCCGGTCGTCCGGCGCGGGTTTGCGCAGGAACGGCATCCGCCGTACGACGATGATCAGGCCGGCGCCGAACATCGCACCGAGCAGGCCGCCAAGCACCCAGGGACTCATCGCAGCACCCGCTCAGGCTCGGGCAGCCGGCCGATCCGCAACATCAGCCGGTACGCGAAGACACAGATCACCGCGCCGACGCCGATGACGATCGCACCGACCGGTGAGTTGTAGCGCTGGATCACATCGCCTTGGAAGGACAGCATCGCCAGCACCAGCCACGGTGCCGCGACCGCGACCCGGGCGCCGTTGACCGACCACGACTGGCGCGATTCAAGCTCGGACCTGGTCCGCGCATCGTCGCGCAGGAATGTCGACAGGGAACGCAGCAGCCGACCGAGGTCACCACCACCGACCTCGCGCGCGATTCGCAACGCCTCCACGACGCGGTCACCGACCGGGTCGGCGAGCCGAGCCTTCAAGCGGTCCAGCGATTCCGCGAACCGCCCGGTCGACGCGTAGTCGGCGCCGAACCGCCGGAACGGCTCGCGCAACGGCAGCGGACCACGCTCGCCCACCTGGGCCAGTGCCTCCGACAACGACAGTCCGGCCCGAACGGCGGACGCGATGTTGTCGACGACATCCGGCCAGAGCTCACGGAACTCGGCCAGCCGCCGCCGGGCGCGACTCCGCACCAAGGCGATCGGCGCACCACCCGCCATCAGGCCGAACACGACGCCGACCGGCCAGGCACCGGAGACCGCGAACATCACCACGAGCCCGATCAGGCCGGTGATCAGACAGGCACCGATGAAGGCTGCCGGGGTCACGCCCTCGACGCCGGCGCTGGCCAGCAGGTCCCGGCTCCGCGTGATCAGGCGGCCGTCCTTCGCTTCGCGGACCTCGGCCGGCGCCACGAACGTCGCGATGATCAGCAGCACGCCGACCCCGAAGAACAATCCGAGCAGAAGCCCCATCAGCCGGCACCCTGCGGCAACTCGGTGAGCAGACCGGACACGTTGTACCCCGCCTGCTGGAACCGCTCAGGGTGCGGCAGATGCCCTTCGGCCCGCCGCAACCGCCCGTCCACGGTGCCGAACAGCGTCTCGGTCTCGATCGCCTGGTCCTCGATCCGGCCGCTCACCGCCAGAATCTCCCGCACCCGGCGGCGTCCATCGGCAGCGATCCCCAGGTGTACGACGAGGTCGACACAACCCGCCACGGTCGGCAGCACGAACCGGGAGCCGATGTTCTCGCCGGCCAGCAGCGGCAGTGTGCACATCTTGGTCAGGGCCTCGCGCGCCGAGTTCGCGTGGATCGTGCACATGCCTGGTAGTCCAGAGTTCAAAGCCAGCAAGAGATCCAGGCACTCCTCGCCGCGCACCTCGCCGACGATGACGCGGGACGGCCGCATCCGCAGCGACTCCTTGACCAGGTCGCGCAGCCGGACCTCGCCGGTGCCCTCCAGACCGGACTGGCGGGTCTGCATCGACACCCAGTCGGGGATCGGCAGCTTGATCTCGAAGACCTCTTCACAGCTGATCACGCGTTCGCTGGCGGGGATCGACCCGGCCAGTGCGTTCAGCATCGTGGTCTTGCCGGCCTGCGTTCCACCCGAGACCAGGATGTTCAGCCCACATGCCACCGACGCGTCCAGCACCGCCGCAGCGTGCGGGGTCATCGAACCGAGCTGAACGAGATCGTTCAGCCGGGTCGCGCGGACGGTGAACTTCCGGATGTTGATGGCTGCGTAGCGTTGGGTGATTCCACCGAGAACGATGTGCACGCGGCTGCCGTCGGGCAGGCGGGCATCGGTGAACGGCTGCGAGACGTCGACCCGGCGGCCGGTCGTCTTCAGCATCCGCTCGACCAGGTCACTGACCTCTTCCTCGGTCAGCACCGTGGTGGTCAGCTCGTGCCGGCCCTCGCGGGCGATGAACACCCGGCTCGGTTCGTTGATCCAGATCTCCTCGACCGACGGGTCGTCCAGATAGCGCTGCAGCGGGCCGAACCCGGCGACGCGGTCGTGGACCTCGCGGCTGACCGCCTCGATGTCGCCGATCGGCGGGACCACGCCGGTCAGGCTGCGCTCGTCGTACTCCCGGACGACCGTGGCGACGATCGCGTTCACGGCGCCCGGGTCGCGGAGCGGGTCGATGCCCTCGCGGCGGACGACATCACGGACCTGAGCGTCGATGAGCTCCACAGCGCCGTCCCAGCCCGGCCGGCGCGCGGCAAGTCTGTCGACTGTCATCGCTCTCCCCGTTGCGTCCCGTCTGGCGACCCCACGGTCACCATCCGCGACCATCCTTTCAACCCGGGGGCACCCGGCGCCACTCGATCACTGCGGCCTGTGGATAACCGTGCCACGCCAAAGGTTCACTGAGCGTATCCACGCCGCAGCTAGGCGTCCACAAAGTTGCACCTTGTTGCAAGGGCCTCGCGATTGTTCAGCGGTGGATCAGGGTGTGCTCGAAGGAGTAGCGGCTGGCGCGGTAGAGGTGTGAACCGAATTCGACCGGCTGACCGTGGTCGTCGTACGTGATCCGGGTGGTGGCCAGCAGCGGGTACCCGGGCTCCTCGGCGAGCAGTCGAGCCTGCTCCGGAGTCGCCGGTACGGCGGAGATGGTCTGGTGCGCCACCTTCAGCCGAACGCCCTCAGCGCGCAGCAGCTGGTAGAGCCCACGCTCGGCCAGCGTGGTCGGGTCGGTCTCCAGCAGGTCCGGCGGCAGCCAGTTACGCATCAGGGCGAGCGGTTCGCCATCTGCCCGGCGTAGGCGCTCCAGTCGCAGGACACGGTCCCCGACCTCACATTGGAGAGCGGTCGCGACCTCTGGCGTGGCGGGCGCGATTCCGAGCCGCAGTACCTCGGTCTCCGGCTTACGGTGCGCTGCGGCCAGGTCGTCGTACAGGCTGGTGAGCTCGAGGGAACGCCGTACCTGGCCGGAGTTGCCGACCACCTGCGTCCCGACACCGCGCTTGCGGACCAGCAGTCCCTGGTCGACCAGCCGGGCGATCGCCTGCCGCACGGTGGGCCGACTCAGCCCGTATGCCTCCGCGAGGTCCACCTCGTTGCTCAGCCGGGACCCGACCGGGAGCTCGCCACCCTGGATCGCCGCCTCGAGCTGCTGGGCCAATTGCACATGCAAAGGCGTTCGACTGCTCCGATCAACCTGGACCTGCACGGTACTCATGGGCACATCCTGAAGCCTCCACCCTGATCAGTCGACCCACCACGGTGATTTGATCAGATCCCTTCCGATTACCCAGCGTGTGCACAGCGGCGTGAACGGGAGATGAACGTGCCCGGATCCGGGTCCGGATGGCGGGCTGGGGATGTCTGCCGGAGCGTTCGTGGGGGAGGATGTCGCCTTCTGGATCATCCGCCGGCCCACTCGGGGGCTGCGCTGGCTGCTGTACGGCTGAGATGTACGGATGAGATGAGGAGAAGCATGGAACCCCTGCGTATCGGGATCCTTGGAGCCGCCCGGATCGCCGGCCGGGCGATCGCCGAACCGGCCCGGCTGACCGGCGCCCGGCTGGTCGCCGTCGCTGCCCGGGACCGGGACCGGGCCGAGGCCTTCGCGGCCGAACACGGAGTCGAACGCGTTCATGCGACGTACGACGACGTGATCGCCGACCCGGAGGTCGAGGCGATCTACAACCCGCTGGCGAACGCGTTGCACGGCCCCTGGAACCTCAAGGCGATTGCCGCCGGCAAGCACGTGCTGACGGAGAAACCCTCGGCCAGCAACGCAACCGAGGCAGCGTTGGTGCGCGACGCTGCCGCGGAGCGCGGTGTCGCCGTCATGGAAGGCTTCCACTACCTCTTCCACCCGGTGACGCGTCGACTGCACGAACTGCTCGCCAAGGGTGAGCTGGGCGAACTGCAGCACGTGGAGACCACCATGGTGATGCCTCCTCCTGCGGAGGACGACCCGCGCTGGTCCCTGGCGCTGGCAGGCGGCGCGTTAATGGACGTCGGCTGCTACGCCTTGCACGCACAGCGCTCCATCGCCCCCTGGGCCGGCGGTGCACCTCGCCTGGTCAGCGCTCGCGCCGGCGAGCGCAAGCGGGTGCCCGGGGTCGACGAGTGGCTGAACGCCGACCTGGAGTTCCCGAGCGGCGCCACCGGCGCAGTGCGGACCAGCATGGGTGCGGAGACTCTCGACTTCAGCATCAAGCTCGTCGGTACCCGCGGCGAGGCCTTCGCACCAAGCTTCGTGCTCCCCCACAACGACGACCGCGTCATCGTCACCACGAAGGAAGACCACTGGGTCGAGCACCTCGGCCGCAAGTCGTCGTACGCCTATCAGCTCGAAGCCTTCGCCGCCCACCTGCGCAACGGCACCGCACTCCCGACCGACGCCGACGACGCGGTCGCCACCATGCAACTCATCGACGAGGCCTACCTCGCCGCTGGGCTGACACCGCGGCCCTCGCTCTAGCTCTTGCAAGCTGCGCGGGCGAAGGCCTCGATCAGTGCATGTGGTCGAGTGCCGTCGCCCGCCAGCTCCGGCTGGAACAGCGTGGCCAAGAAGAACGGGTGCTCGGGCAGCTCCGCGATCCGCGGGTCGCCCGCGTCGTCGTACGCGCTGAAGACCATGCCTTGCTCGCGCAGGGCGTCCAGCCGGCTGCTATCGAGCCCATAGGCACAGTGGTAACGCTCGGTCGATCGCTCGACACCCAGTACGTCGGCCGCCCGGGTTCCCGGCGTCACATGGATCACGCCCTCGTGGCCGACGAGTGAACAGGCCAGCTCGACGATCAGCTGGTCCTCGGCCTCCGGATGGTTCTCACCATGCTGTACGGAGGTCTGACCGCAAACGTTGCGGGCGAACTCCAGCATCGCGTGCTGGAAACCACCACAGGTCCCGAAGAACGCGATCCCGTTCTCCCGCGCGATCCGGACCGCTGTGATCGCCCCGGCCTCGTCGCGATACGGGCTGCCGGGCAGCAGCCAGATCCCGTCGAACCCCTTGAGCGACGTGTCGACCTCGTCGGTCGGAACCCAGTACACATCGAGATCGAGGTTGTCGCGTTCGCGGAGCCGGTCCAGCAGACCAGGCACCCGCGCGTGCGACCTCACGTGCGGCGAGCGATCGCCGACCAGGGCGATCCGTGCGGAGTAAGCGTTCATGACTTCATCCTGCGGCGCCCGACCGCATCAGCGCCAACGATGATCCCTGCATCCAGTATCAGCGATACTTATGTCGTGGATCCGCACCTGCTGCGAACCTTCGTCACGGTGGCCGAGCTCGGCTCGTTCTCCGCCGCGGCGTCCCAGCTCGGCTACACCCAGTCGGCGGTGTCTCAGCACATCGCCGTACTGGAATCGGACCTCGGTACGCCGCTGCTGCACCGGCGGCCGGTGAGCCCGACGCCCGCTGGTGAGCGCCTGCTCGAACACGCGGGCGCGATCCTGCTCCGTCTCGCCGCTGCTCGCGCGGACGTCAATCGCGCGGTCGGCGATCCGCCGGGCGCCCTGACCATTGCCGCTTCAGCGCTGGCCGCCGCCGGTGGTCGACTCGCCACGGCACTCACCGCCGTACGACGTTCGCACCCGGGAACCGTGGTCACGCTGACGGTCTGTGGTCGCGCCGAGGTCGCGCATGGTGTCGCGGCCGGCGAGTATCACCTCGGCCTGATCGACGGCGTCGCTGCGCCGACCGACCCACTCCTGCTCGTCGATGCCGGGAACCTACGCACCAGCGCGGTAGCGCACGACACCCTGGTCGTTGCCCTGGCCAACAATCATCCGCTGGTCAACCGTCGCCGAATCGCCCTGCTCGACTTGATCGATGCCCGTTGGATCGACGCACCGGACGTCGCCGCACCCCTGGCCGCCCTTCGAGCCGCCACGGACTCCGACGGCTTCCGCCCGGCCCTTACCTACACCGGCACCGACCTCACGACGCTGCTCGACCTGGTCGGCGCAGGCCACGGCCTCGCCGTCCTCCCGGCGAACCTCGCCGTGACCGTCGCCACCGTCCCTCTCGCCACACCCCGCCTCCAGCACCGCACCGACCTGCTCCACGGCCACCTCCCCGGCACCGCCGCAGACGCACTCGCCACTGCCCTGGCGGGTTGAGTCCCTGGCCTGCATCGGCCAGGGACGCTGCCCTGCTGCCTGTCAATCGCCCGTCGGGAAGCCGAGGTTGATGCCGCCGTGGCTGGGGTCGAGCCAGCGGGAGGTGACGACCTTGGTGCGGGTGAAGAAGTGCACGCCGTCCATGCCGTGGGCGTGGGTGTCGCCGAACAGGGAGTTCTTCCAGCCGCCGAACGAGTAGTACGCCATCGGGACCGGGATCGGGACGTTGATCCCGACCATGCCGACCTCGACCTCGTTCTGGAAGCGACGGGCGGCGCCGCCGTCGTTGGTGAAGATCGCGGTGCCGTTGCCGTACGGGTTGGAGTTCACCAGGTCGAGCGCCGCGTCGTACGACGGGAGCCGGAGCACCGACAGCACCGGGCCGAAGATCTCGTCGGTGTAGATCGACATCTCCGGGGTGACCTTGTCGAACAGGGTCGGGCCGAGCCAGAACCCGTCGGAACCACCGTCGAAGTCACCCTCGCGACCGTCGACGACCAGCTCCGCGCCCTCGTCGACACCGGCCGACACATAGCCGGAGACCTTGTCGCGGTGCGGGCCGGTGACGAGCGGGCCCATGTCGGCCGAGCGGGTACCGTCGCCGGTCTTGAGCTTGCCCATCCGCTCGGTGATCTTCGCGATCAGCTCGTCCGCGATCGGCTCGACCGCGACGAGCGCCGAGATCGCCATACAACGCTCACCGGCCGATCCGAAGCCGGCGTTCACCGCGGCGTCCGCGGCCAGGTCGAGATCGGCGTCGGGCAGCACGATCATGTGGTTCTTCGCGCCGCCGAGCGCCTGCACCCGCTTGCCGTTCTTGGTGCCGTTCTCGTAGACGTACTTCGCGATCGGCGTCGAGCCGACGAACGAGACCGACTTGATGTCCGGGTGCTCGAGCAGCCGGTCGACGGCCTCCTTGTCGCCGTGCAGCACGTTGACCACACCGTCCGGCAGGCCGGCCTCCTTCCAGAGCTCGGCCATCGCGTTCGCCGCCGACGGGTCCTTCTCGGACGGCTTGATGACCACACTGTTGCCACAGGCAACCGCCAGCGGGACGAACCACATCGGCACCATGGCCGGGAAGTTGAACGGCGAGATGACCGCGCTGACGCCGAGCGGCTGGCGGATCGAGTACACGTCGACCTTGGTCGAGACGCCCTCGCTGAAGCCGCCCTTGAGCAGATGCGGGATACCGCAGGCGAACTCGATCACCTCGAGACCCCGGGTGACCTCGCCGAGGGCGTCGGACAGCACCTTGCCGTGCTCGGCCGTGATCAGCGCGGCGATCTGCTCCTTGCGCTCGTTCACCAGCTCGCGGTACGCGAACAGGACCTGCGTGCGCTTGGTCAGCGAGGTCTGCCCCCACGCCTTCGACGCGTCGTGGGCGACCTTCACCACCTCGTCGACGGTCGCGGCCGAGGCCAGGTCGAGCTCTCCGGTGACGTCGCCGGTGGCCGGGTTGTAGACCTTGCTGGTCCGCTCGGCGACCCCGGTCCACGGGCTGCCGCCGACCAGGTGGGTGATGCGCTTGATCTCAGTACTCACAACGATTCCTCTCAGCTTCGAGCTTCGGCCTCAGCCGAGGACTGCTTGACGGTCGGCAAGGTCGACGGTGACGGGCTGACCGGTGCTCAGCGAGGCGACTCCGGCCTCACAGACGGCGGCCGCGGCGTAGCCGTCCCACGCGCTCGGGCCATCGATCTCGCCGCGGCCCACGGCCTCGACCCAGCGCTGGACCTCGATGTCGTACGCGCGGTCGAACCGGATCCGGAAATCGGCCGGCATCGCGCCGCCCCACTGTCCGGCGGCTCGGGTGATGACACCTTGACCGAGCCCGATCGTCGCGCTCCCACGCTCGGCAACAGCTTCACAGCGCACTTCGTAGCCGACCTGGAAGTTCACGAAGACCTCGACGTCGGCCATCGCCCCGTTCGCCATCTCGAAGACAGCGAACTGCGGATCCAGCACACCCTCCGGTACGGCGCTGGTCGGCTTCGGTGCGTGCACCGTGATCTTGCTGATCTCGGAGTCGAACAGCCAGCGCGCGACGTCGGCCTCGTGCACCATCGAGTCGCGCACGATCATCTCGCTGCGGAACCCGGGACCGTTGGCCTTGTTGCGGTGCACGTTGTGCAGCAGCAGCGGGCGACCGAGCTCCCCCGAGTCGAGCAGCTGCTTCAGAGCGGCGTACTCGGGGTCGAAGCGCCGCATGAAGCCGACCTGGATGAGCTGCCGGCCGAGTTTGTGCTCGGCCTCGACGACCTGCAACGAGGACGCCGCATCCATGGTCAGCGGCTTCTCGCAGAGCACCGGCTTGCCGTGCTCGAGGCAGGCGAACAACTGCTCCGCGTGCGCGAACCCCGGTGACGCCAGGATGACCGCGTCGACCTCCCGGGCACCGATCAACGCCAGCGGGTCCTCGATCACCCGCACGGCGTCCTGGCCGGAAAGCCGAGTGGCCAGCTCCTCGGCCCGCGCGGTGTCGGGATCCGACACCGCGACCAACCGCGCACCCGAGGTGTGCCGCACGATCCGCTCGGCGTGGTCGGCGCCCATCGCGCCCACCCCGACGATGCCGATCCGCAGGTCGCTCATTACTTCTCCTTGTCCTGTACGACGTCGTCCGGCCTCGGATCCGGCGTCAGGTCGCGCAGCTCGTGGCTGAGCGCCTCGAGCTCGGACCCGCCGGCCATCTCCGTGGTCAGCTGCTCCAGCGTGATGTCGGCCCGGTGAGTGTCCAGCGCGACCCGGCCGAGCTTGAGCACCACGAAGTGGTTGCCGACCAGGTACGCGTGGTGCGGGTTGTGGGTGATGAAGATGACGCCGATCCCGGCGTCACGCGCCTTCACGACGTACTTGAGCACGACGCCGGACTGGTTCACACCCAGCGCCGCGGTCGGCTCGTCCAGGATCAGCACCTTGGCACCGAAGTGGATGGCGCGCGCGATCGCCACGCACTGCCGCTGACCACCCGACAGCTTGCCGACCGGCTGTTCCAGATCGGGGACCGAGATCCCCATCTTCGTCAGCTCCTCCTGCGCGATCCGCTTCATCGCCCGCTCGTCGAGCTGCCGGAACGGGCCGTGGGTGAGCTCGTTGCCGAGGAAGAAGTTCCGCCAGACCGACATCAGCGGCGCGAGGGCGAGGTCCTGGTAGACGGTCGCGATCCCGCTGTCCAGCGACTCCCGCGGTGAGGAGAAGTGCCGCTCCTCACCGTTCACCGACATCTTGCCGGAGGTGTAGTCGTGCAGACCGGCGATGATCTTGATCAGCGTCGACTTGCCGGCGCCGTTGTCACCGAGCACACAGGTGATCTCGCCCTGGCGCACCGCCAGCGAAACCCCGCGCAGCGCGTGGATGTTCCCGTAGCTCTTGCCGACGTCCTCCAGCAGGACGATCGGTGTCGTCGGGCTGCTGGCAGCCTCCGACGCGAAGCTCTCGGTCGTGGTCATCGTGCCTCCGCCCGGTTCTTGACGATCAGGTTGACGATCGTGGCCAGCAGCAACATCGTCCCGAGGAAGGCCTTGAACCAGTCCGGGTTCCAGCCGGCGTACACGACGCCGAGCTGCACCATGCCGAAGATCAGCGCACCGACCGCACCACCGACCACCGACCCGTAGCCACCGGTGAGCAGGCAGCCACCGACCACCGCGGCGATGATGTAGAGAAACTCCTTGCCGACGCCCTCACCGGACTGCACCACGCCGTTCTGCACGAACAGCAACTGCATCCCGGCGAACCAGGCGAAGAACCCGACCGCCATGAACAACCCGATCTTCACCTTCTTCACCGGGACGCCGACCGCGCGGGCGGCCGCGGCGTCGCCGCCGACCGCGAAGATCCAGTTGCCGATCTGGGTCTTGAGCAGCACCCAGGCGGCGATCGCGACGAACACGATCCACCAGACGACGATGATCTTGATCGTGACGCCGCCCAGCTTGAACTCGGAGGCGAACACCTGCTGGGCGGACTTGAAGCCGTCCATGTCGCTGATCGAGTTCGAGGCGACCGCACCCGATGTCAGCCGGGTGACGGCGATGTTCAGGCCCTGCAGGATGAAGAAGGTGCCCAGTGTCACCAGGAAGCTGGGCAGCCCGGTCCGCATCAGCAGCCAGCCGTTGAAGGCTCCGACCGCCAGCGAGACGACCAGCGCGAGCAGGATGCCGACCCAGATGTTGAGGCTGAGCTGGTAGGCGAACAGGCCGGCGGTCAGGCCGGAGGTCGTGACGGCGACCCCGGCCGACAGGTCGAACTCGCCGCCGATCATCAGCAGCGCCACCGGCACCGCCATCACGCCGATCAGCGCAGCTTGGTAGAGGATCGTGCCGGTGTTGTTGATGTCGCGGAACGGCGGTGCGGCGACCAGGAAGAACACCAGGATGACCGCTGCGCCGACCAGCGATCCGATCTCGGGCCGGCTGAGCAGCCGCGCCCCGACCGACCGGGCCGAGACCCGGTCGTCGGCCGAGGCCGGTGCGGTGATGGTTGATGCCATGGCGCTACCTCAGCGAGTTCCGGCCGTGGCGTACTTGGCGACGGCCTCGATGTTCGTCTTGTCGATGAAGGCCGGACCGGTCAGGGTCGCCTCGCCACCGCCGATGGTGTCGCCGTTGGTCTTGTTCAGCCAGATCGCGTCCACCGCGAGGTAGCCCTGCAGGTACGGCTGCTGGTCGACCGCGAACTGCACGGTGCCGTCCTGGACCGCCTTGGCCATCTCCTTGCTCATGTCGAAGCTGGCGATCTTGGCCGCGGAGCCCGCGGTCTTGGCCGCCGTCGCCGCGGTCAGGGCGACTCCGGCGTTCAGCGCGACCACGTAGTCGGCCGTCTTGTCCTGCTGGAGCTTCGCGGTCAGCGTCGCCTGCGTGCCCGGCTGGTCGGAGCCCGTCACGTTCACGTTCTCGACGGCGCCGAACTTGTCCTTGATGCCCTGGCAGCGCGCCTCCAGGCTGACGTTGCCCTGCTCGTGGATGACGCAGATGACCTTCTTCGCGCCGAGCTCCTTGAGCTTCTCCCCCGTCGCCTGACCGGCGATCCGCTCGTCCTGGCCGAAGTACCCGATCGCGCCGCTGCTCTTCCAGGTGTCCAGGCCACCGTTCAGCACGGTCACCGGGATCCCGGCCGCGATCGCCTTCTTCACGTTCGGGATCACCGCGTCGGGCTTGTTCAGCGTCACCGCGATGCCGTCGACCTTGGCGTCGATCGCCGTCTGGACCAGGTTGGCCTGGGCCGCACCGTCCGGGTCGCTGGAGTACTGCAGCTCGATGTTGTCCTTGTCCGCGGCGGCCTGGGCACCCCGCCGGACGATGTCCCAGAAGGTGTCACCGGCCCCCGAGTGGGTGATCAGCGCAACCTTCATCCGCGGCGTGTTCGCGACGTTGCCGCTACCGCCGCTCGAGCCCTGCTCCTCCTGCTTGCCCCCGGAGGAACTGCACGCGGCTAGTGCCGCGGCGAGCACGAACGCCGCGCCCGCGGCCACTGCCTTCTTGTGCCACCGAACCATGACTCCAACCAGCCTTTCAGATGTTCCGCGAACCAGCCGCGGAGAAATTGCGTTGGGACCAGCGAGTTTCACACTCTGCTGGCCATCACACCGATCCGCCACCCCCGTGGGATCTCAGATAGGCCAACGTCCGGGCCGCGATCGGCAGCGGCACGTCCGGCGGGCAGGGATACATGTCCTGCTCCACGATCGCGAACAGCTCCACGTCCCGCCCGGCCAACTCCGCCAGCAACGGCGGAAACTCCGGTACGCCGGTGGGCGGCTCGGCCATCACACCACGCTCGATCGCCTGGTCGAAACTGAGCCCCTGGCCGTCGATCGCGGCCAGGACCTCGGGATTCACCTGCTTGAGGTGCAGGTAACCGATGCGGTCGGGATACTTCCGGACGAGCTCGAGGTTGTCTCCGCCGCAGTAGCTGATGTGACCGGTGTCGAGACACAGCCCCACCTGCTCCGGGTCGGTCTCCTCGAGGAAACGCTCGACGGTGGCTTGGTTGTCGACGTGACCATCGGCGTGCGGGTGGTACTGCAACCGCACACCGAACTCCTCCGCGACCCGGCGGCCGAGCTCGGTCACCTCCTTGCCGTGCGCGGCTTGGCCTGCATGGTCGAGACGCTCCTCGACGATGCTGCCGTCCGCGTCCCGCCACATCGACGGCATCACGACGAGATGCTTTGCGCCCATCGCCGCGGCCAGCTCGGCCGTCGGCGCGACATCACGCCAGGTCGTCTGCCAGCCATCGGGCCGGTGCAACTGCTCGAACGTCGTACCGGCTGTCATGGTGAGGCCACGCTGGTCGAGCTCGGCCTTCAGCTGCGCGGGGTCGGTCGGCAGGTAGCCGTACGGCCCGAGCTCGATCCGCGTATACCCGGCTTCGACGACCTCGTCGAGGAACCGCGTCCACGGAGTCTGCTGCGGGTCGTTGGCGAACCAGACTCCCCACGAGTCCGGCGCCGTACCGACGTTGATCGGTGCCATGGGTCAGTCGCCTTCTACCGGTGCCAGGTAGGAGTGCTGCGCCTTCTTGCTTTCTTCGTACGACGCCGCGGCGGCCTGCGTGGACTGCAACTCGGAGACCTCACTCACCGGCACGTCCCACCAGGCCTCGCTGTCCGGCGCACCGATCAGCGGGTCGGTGGTGACGTGGATCGCGATCGGTCCGGTCGCCGCCTTCGCGGTGTGAATCGCCTTCTCCAGCTCGTCGCGGCTGTGCACGTCGAGCACCTCGATGCCGAAGCTGCGGACATTCGCCGCGAGGTCGACCGGCAGGTAGTCGCCGTCCAGCCGGCCGTCGCCGGTGCGCTTGCGGTACGCCGTGCCGAAGCGCTGCGAACCGAGTGACTCCGAGAGGGCGCCGATCGACGCGAAACCGTGGTTCTGCACGAGGACCACGATGATCTTCAGGTTCTCCTGGACCGCGGTGGCCAGCTCACTCGACATCATCAGGTACGACCCGTCGCCGACCATGACGAAGACGTCGCGCTCGGGCGCGCCGAGCCGGACACCCAGACCGCCGGCGATCTCGTAACCCATGCAGGAGAAGCCATATTCGACGTGGTATCCCTTCGGGTCGCGGGTCCGCCAGAGTTTGTGCAGGTCGCCCGGCATCGAACCGGCCGCGCAGACGACTACATCAGACGGCGCCGACAATTCGTTGACGGCACCGAGAACCTGGCCCTGGGTGAGCAGTCCTTCCGCGAGCTTTCCGGTCACCTCGTCCGAGGGACTGTAATGTGCCGAGACAATGCCGTCCCAGTTCCTTGAGAGTTCCGTGGCCGTCGCGGTGTACTTGGTGTCAACGGACCAGTCACCGAGCGCGGATCCCAACGAAACAAGGGCTTCCCGCGCATCCGCGACGAGAGGAAGACCGGCATGTTTACCACTGTCGAAGCGCGCCACGTTGATGTTCACGAACCGCACCGCCGGGTTGGCGAAGGCGGTCCGGGAGGCTGTCGTGAAGTCGCTGTAGCGAGTGCCGATGCCGATCACCAGGTCGGCCTCGCGGGCCAGCGCGTTCGCTGCCGTCGTACCGGTCGAGCCGACCGCACCCATCGACTGCGGGTGATCGTAGACCAGAGATCCCTTACCTGCTTGGGTTTCCGCCACCGGGATTCCGGTCGTCTCCGCGAAGGCCCGCAGTGCATCCTCGGCACCGGAGTAGTGCACGCCGCCGCCGGCGACGATCAGCGGTCGCTGCGCGGACCGTAGGAGATCTACCGCTTTGTCGACAATTGATGCCTCCGGCAACGGGCGCGCCACGTACCAGGTGCGCTCGGCGAAGAGCTCCTCGGGCCAGTCGTAGGCCTCGGCCTGCACGTCCTGCGGCAGCGCCAGTGTCACCGCGCCGGTCTCGACCGGATCGGTCAGCACGCGCATGGCGTTCAGCAGCGCCGACGGCAGTTGCTCGGGGCGCCAGACGCGGTCGAAGTACTTCGAGACGGGGCGGAAGGCATCGTTGACCGACACGTCGCCGGCGCCGAAGTTCTCCAACTCCTGCAGCACGGGGGTCGCCACCCGGGTTGCGAACACATCCGAAGGGAGGATCAAGACCGGGAGGCGGTTGATCGTGGCCAGAGCTGCGCCGGTCACCATGTTGGTCGAACCCGGGCCGACGCTTGCTGTGCAGGCATAGGTCTGGAGCCGGTCTCGGGTCCGGGCGAAGGCCGCCGCTGTGTGCACCATGGCCTGCTCGTTGCGGGACAGGATGTACGGCAGGGCGGTCGGGTCCTGGAGCTCGGCCTGCAGCAGTGCCTGGCCGACGCCGGCGACGTTCCCGTGGCCGAAGATGCCCAGGGTGCCGGCGATGAGCCGCTGCCGGACCCCGTCACGCTCCGAGTACTGGACGCTCAGGAATCGCACCAACGCCTGCGCGACCGTGAGACGCACCGTCATGACTCTTCTCCTCCGAGAGATTCTTCCTGCTCGAACGGCAGGCGTGGGTCGATCTGCTGGGTGGCCCAGAGCTCACGCACCCAGCCGTGCTGCGGATCGTCGGTGATCAGCCACTCGCGTTCCGTGCCCGGGCCGGCCATCACATTCAGGTAGTACATGTCGTAGCCAGGAGGCGCCATCGCCGGACCATGCCATCCGTGAGGCACCAGGACCAGATCGCCGTTGCGGACCTCCGCGAGCACGTCGATCGGCCGGTCCGCCGTGCCGTAGACCCGCTGGTAGCCGATCGGGTCGTTGCCCTTGACACCTTCCGGGGCGGCGTCGGAGAGCTGCAGCTCGAAGTAGTAGATCTCTTCGAGCACGCTTTCCTTACCAGGCTTGTGCTCGTCGTGCTTGTGCGGCGGGTACGACGACCAGTTCCCTGCCGGGGTGAGAACCTCGCAGGCGATGATCGAGTCCGCCTCGAGCACACCCGGCGTACCGAAGTTGCGGACCTGCCGGGAGGAGACTCCCGCACCCCGCAGTTCGGTCTCCACGTTCTCGACACCGATGCGGCGGAACGGGTAGTCGTTCGCGGCCTTCGCATGCGGGAAGGCGATGCGGGCGCCGCCTGCGCTGGTGACAGCGACAGTGGTTCCCCGCGGGACGTAGGCGAGGTCGGTCGGTCCGGCGAAGACGTCGGCCCGCCCACCGAGCGGGACGGTCTCACCGTCGACGATCACCTCAGCCGATCCGCTGAGCGGTAGCACGAGGTATTCACAGTCGTTGGTGTCGAATTCGATCGACTGCCCGGGACGGAGCGTGGCGACGTACAGGCCGCTGTACTCCCAGTCCTTGTCCCCGGGAGTCACCGCGACGTCGAAGGCGCCCCACGCCGTACTGCCTGCCGGCTTGAACCACTCCGTCATGCAACACCTCCATGGACGAGGGCGGCTGCTTGGTCTACGGCGTAGGCGACGTTGCCGTCCGGTGGGAAGAGAAGCGCTCGTCCAACGACCAGACCGCGAACTGAAGGGAGGGCCAGTGCTTTGCCCCAGCGTGCATAGGTTTCTTCGGGAGCGACTGTCGGGTCGCCGCCGAGCAGGAGAGTCGGCAGGGTGGTGGCGTCCATGACGCGTTCGAGGTTGTCGACGACCGGGAGCTTGAGCCAGGTGTAGGCGCTGGTGGCACCAAGGCCGGCGGCGATGTGGACGGACTTGATCACCGAGTCGGCGTCGAGGACGTTCGTGACGCGACCGTCCTTGCGGGTCGACCAGAACGGTTCGACCATCGCCATCAGCTTGTGTTCGGCGAGCTCGGTGACGGCCTTCGCACTCGCCTCCAGCGTCGCGACCGTGCCGGGGTCGGCGAGGTCGATCCGAGTCAGCATCTTGCCGCCGTCAAGCCGGCGGGACGCAATGTCCGCCGCCGAACCGTAGGCAGTGAAGCGGTCATCGAGTTCGAAGGAGGAGCCTTGCAGACCACCACGGTTCATCGAGCCGATGACAACCTTGCCCTCGAGCGCGCCGAGCAGCAGGAGGTCTTCCAGCACGTCCGGAGTGGCCAGTACGCCGTCAACTCCGGGTCGCTCAAGCGCCGTCACCAGTCGCTCGATCAGGCCGGGCCGGCTTCCCATCGCGAAATGGTCATCACGTACGCCGAGTGCACCGCGCGCCGGGTGGTCAGCCGCGACGATCAGCAGTCGACCGTCTGTACCCACCAACTCGCGAGTCCGCCGGCGCTGCCAGGCCTCAGCAATTCGCTCCGGGTGGCGTACCCGGATCTCCGTCAACTCGTTCAACCGCAACAAGAGATCGTCGCGGCCACCTCGCTCCGGCACTCCCTCGGACCGCCCCACCGGCTCCACAGCCGGACGCGGTCGTCCACCTTCCGTCGCCGGATGCCAAGAATCCACCACCGGCACCGCCCGAGCCGGCCCGTCAGCACTCGCGTCCCCCGCACCCTCAAGCGCTGCTTCCTCAACGCCAGCAGCCGGATCACCAGCCGGGTAGGAAACCCCCGGCGCAGCCGCCACCACACTCGGCAGCGGAGGTGCCGCGGGAGCGGCGGGCTGCGGTGCACTCGTTGGCACCACGACCGTCGGGTCGTCCGCGCCCGCGTAAGCCGCACCGTGAGCATTCGCCTGCGCGACGACGGTGGGGTCGTCCGCCCCGGTGTAAGCGGTGCCATGAGCATTCGCCGGGGCGATCACGGTGGGGTCGTCGGCACCCTGGTAAGCGGCGCCGTTCCCCGGGGCGTCGGTGGTCGGGGGCGTCGGGGCCGGGGGCGTCGGGGCCGGAGAGGTTGTTGGGACGACCATCGTCGGGTCGTTTGCGGCTACCACCATGGTGGGCTCGCCAGCGGGGTTCGTCGGGACGACCGTTGTTGGGTCGTCGGCGCCGGGCAGTTCGACTCGCGCCACGATCGTCGGATCGTTCGGCAGACCGGCCTGCCGTCGCGCCCGTGCCGCCTGCACGGACTGCACGACGGTCGGGTCCGTGGAGCTCACGCCTTGCGAGTGGGATGGGGCGGGGCGACGCTGGACGACGGTTGGGTCCGTCGGACTTACCTCACCTTGCTGCGCTCCGCGCGACTGCGCAGGAGCCGACTCAGAGGGTCGGCCCTGGACAACAGTCGGGTCCGTCGGGCTCACACCTCGCGAGTGCGCTGGGGCAGCAGCGTCGGGGCGGCGTTGTACGACGGTGGGGTCGGTGGGGCTTACTTCGTCGTTGGAGACGGGGATGGTGGGGTCCTCGGGGGTGGGTTGACGCAGCGGGATGGGGCGACGGGAGTCGGTCATGCGGGCTCCCCCATCGTGGTCAGGACCTCGGCGGTGGTGGGCATGGCGGTGGAGCATTCGAGGCGGGAGGCGACGATCGCGCCGGCGGTGTTGGCGAAGCGGATGACCTTCTCGAGGGGCCAGCCGGCCAGCAGGCCGTGGCAGAGGGCGCCGCCGAAGCCGTCGCCGGCTCCGAGGCCGTTGACGACCTCGACCGGGTGCGGTGGGACCTCGACGCGTTCGTCGCGGGTGCGCGCAAGGGTGCCCTTCGGGCCTTGTTTGACGACGGCCAGTTCGAGTCCGCGATCCAGCAATGCCTGAGCCGCCTTGTCAGGATCGGTCTCGCCGACCGCGACCTCACACTCCTCGCGGTTGCCAACGGCAACTGTGCAGTACTCGAGCGCCCGGCTCACCTGCGAGTGCGCTTCGCTCGGATCGGCCCAGAACATCGGCCGGTAGTCCAGGTCGAGCACGGTGATCGGCCGACGCCCGCGCGCTTCCCACGCGGCGAAGTGCGCCGACCGCGACGGCTCGGCCGACAGGCCGGTCACGGTCGACCAGTAGATGGAGGCGTCCCGGATCGCGTCGAGGTCGAGTTCGGACGGGTTGATGACAAGGTCCGGCGCCTTCGGGAACCGGTAGAAGTACAACGGGAAGTTGTCCGGCGGGAAGATCTCGCAGAACGTGATCGGCGTCGGCAACCCGTCCACCGGCGTGACAAACCGGTCGTCGACCCCGAGTTCACGCAACGACGAGTGGATGAACGTCCCGAACGGATCGTTCCCCGTCCGGCTGATCACCGCGGACTTCCGCCCATGCCGAGCCGCGGCGACAGCAACGTTCGTGGCGCTCCCACCGAGGAACTTCCCGAACGAGGTCACGTCCTCCAGATGCGTCCCGATCTGCAACGGATACAGGTCGACACCGATCCGCCCGATCGTCAGTACGTCGTCCGCCATCAATCTCCCCGTCTCACAGCAGCGAAACCACAACTCATCGCACAGCCTCGGCGATCGCCTGTAGGTGCGCGATGCTGACCCGGACGTCGACCACCGGGCCCTCGTCATCCGGGCGGTCGGTGAGGATCGTGTCCTGCTCCAGCACGTACCAGCCGTCGTACCCGGACTGCTCGAGCGTGCTCACGATCGCACCCAGGTCGATGTCGCCGTGACCGAGCGGCCGGTACATCCCGTCCCGGACCGCATCCGTGTACGTCACCTGACCCGACTGCACCTTCGCGGCCCACGCAGCGTCGACGTCCTTCAGATGCGCGTGCTTGATCCGATCGGTGTGAGCCAGTGTCAACGCAACCGGGTCCACCCCACCAATCAGCAGGTGACCGGTGTCCAACGTCAGCCCGATCGACGAACCAGACAGCACCCGCTCAACATCAGCAGCGTTCTCGACCATGGTCCCGACATGCGGGTGGATCGTCGCCAGTACGCCGCTGTCTGCGGCGAGCGCCGCGAGCTTGTCCAGGTTGCCGACGAGCGTGCTCCACCCGGCGTCATCGAGAACCGGCCGATCGTCGTACCCCTCGCTACCAGTCGCTGCCGCCAGCACCAGCGTGGTCGCGCCAGCAGCAACGAAACCCTCCAGCGCCGCAGCAACCTCAGGCGCCGGGTCGTGCGCCGGATCATGCAGTACGACGGGAACGAACCCACCGACCGCACGTAGTCCGACGTCGGCCAGTCGCTTCGCCTTCTCGGCCGGATCCTCGGGCAGGAACCCGTCCGGCCCGAACTCGGTCGCGGCGAGCCCGACGGCCCGCATCTCGGCCAGCACGGTCTCGGCGTCGTACTGATAGCCCCAGCCGGGAACTTCGCAGACACCCCACGAGATCGGAGCACCCGCGATCCGGGCAGCCAGGTCAGTCATCGAGCACAGTCTCCTCTATCGCAACAATGGAAGGTGAATCAGACAGTGACGACACGGTTCTCGTGCCGGGACAGCTCGCAGGCATCGGCGATCCGGAACGCGGCCAGCGCGTCGCGGACAGTGCACGGCACGTCACGCGTACCGGCGGCCACCTCGGTGAAGGCGGTCAGCTCAGCCACGTAGGCCGACTGGAATCGATCCATGAAGGTCAGATGCGGCGGACCGGCCGGAAAGTTCACTCCGGGTTCGGCCGACCGCAGCGCAGTGTGCTCATCGAGCCCGACGGCGATCGATCCCAGGCTGCCCTGCAGTTCCATCCGCACGTCGTGACCAGCGCCGTTGTACCGGGTGCCGCTCACCATGGCGAAGGTGCCGTCGTCCAGTGTGAGCAGCGCTGCCGCGGAGTCCACGTCGCCGTACTCACCGAAGAAGGCCTCGCCGCGGTTGGCACCCGTCGCGTACACGCTGACGATCTCGCGGCCAGTCACGTACCGGATGATGTCGAAGTCGTGCACCGTGCAGTCCCGGAAGAAACCGCCGCTCTGCGGGATGTACTCGCGGTGCGGCGGGGACGCGTCGTTCGTGTTCGCCCGGATGTGGTGAACGAACCCCAGCTCACCAGACTCGACCGCAGCCCGTGCAGCCTGATACCCGGCATCAAAGCGACGCTGGAAGCCGATGTGCACCGGCACCCCACCAGCCTCGACCAACTCGACCACCCGCTGCGTCTCCGCCAGGTCGAGCGCCACCGGCTTCTCACAGAACGTCGGTACGCCGGCCGCCACGCCCGCGGCGATCAGCTCCGCGTGCGCGCCCGTGGCAGCGGCAATGACAAACCCGTCGAGTCCCGCAGCGAGCAGACTCGGAACATCCGGGGCGAACGAGAGACCGAGCTCCTTGGCGACCGTCTCGGCCCGGCTGGGATCGGCATCGGCGACGACCACCTGGTCCACCGCCGGTAACCCCTTGAGCGTCGCGGCGTGGAACCCACCGATCCGCCCGACCCCGACCAACCCGATCCGCATCCGCTGCCCTCTTCCGTCGTCGCACGGCAGCCGGCCGGCACCGGAACCACCGCCGCCAGCTTTCCTGGCCGCGCCGGAGGTGTCAATAGTTTGTCAACACATTCGAACGTGCAGACATGACATGCCCCACACAGGTAATATCCCGCCTCATGGCGACCCTCCCGATCAGCATCGATCGGACGAGCCCGGTGCCGCTCTACCACCAGCTCGCCGAGCAGCTCACCGCTGCCATCAGCGGCGGCACGCTGCGCCCCGGTGACCCGTTCGAGAACGAGATCGCCATGTCGGACCGGCTCGGCCTGTCCCGGCCGACCGTGCGCCGGGCGATCTCCGAGCTGGTCAACAAGGGCCTGCTGGTCCGCCGCCGCGGCATCGGCACCACGGTCGCGAACCGGATGGTGCACCGCAAAGCCGAGCTGACCAGCCTGTACGACGACCTCGTCCGCGAGGGCCGGACCCCGCGCACCGACGTCCTGTCACTCACCACCGACGCGCACGACGACCGCGCCGCCGAGATGCTCGGCCTCCCGGCCGGCACTCCCCTGGTCTCGATCGTCCGCCTCCGCTACGCCGGCGACCAACCCCTCGCGATCCTGCGCAACTGGTTGCCTCCGGCCCTCAACGACCTGACCGTCGCCGACCTCGAACGCGACGGCCTGTACGCCGTCCTCCGCGCCCGCGGTATCCGCCCCACCGTCGCCCGTCAACGCATCGGCGCCCGCAACGCCAGCGCCGAAGAACGCCGTACCCTGCACATGTCCAAAGCCGAGCCCCTGGTCACCATGACCCGCTCCGCCTACGACGCCGACGGCGCCCCCGTCGAGTACGGCAGCCACTGCTACCGCGCCGACCAGTACTCCGTCGACGTCCTCGTCTCCGATCGCTAACCGGACGCTAACCGCGGATCTGGTCAGCGACCCCCGGGACGATGCCCCAGTAGTGCTGGGTGTCGGCGAGGGACATCGACTGCCCCTTGCGCGGCACCTTCTGCCGGCTCTCGACCAGGACGCCCCGGCCGGCGTAGAAGGTCTCGTCGAACGGTCGCACCCCGAGCGCGGCGGCATACTCGGCGAGCATCTCCGACGTGAACTTCTCCCGCACGGTCCGGGCCTGGTAGCGATCAGGCTGCTCGAACGCCTGCACCGTGCCGTCCGCCTCGAACCGCCACCGGCTTCCGTCGTGGGACGCCGAGATCGTCCGGACGTAGTTGAGGAAATCGGTCTGCAGCGGACCGAACAGCTCGAACTGCACCGCGCCGTACCGCCCCGGTGTCTCCAGTCCGGTGCCGAGGGTGTGCGGCGTCGAGTCGATGGCCAGCCCCTGGCACTTCAACTGCTCAGCCAGATACCCGACCGTGCTGACCGCATCCGTGCCCTGGAATCCGCAGTCGAAGTACGCCGTCCAGCGGTCCCCCGCCGTACCGACGAGCAGCTCGCGCGGCCGCACACCACCTGTCAGTGGTGGCAGCCGCTCGAGCATCTCCGCCAAGGTCCCGCCGACCGCTACCGCCTTCGCCCGTCCGTGCAGCTTCTGCCGCCACGCCCGCAGCCCCTCGGCCGCCACGTCGAGCGGCACTTCGAGAAACCCGAAGCGCGACGTGGTCGGCGCGAACCGGTCGGACAGCAGCGTGATCACTCCTGCATTCTCCTTACTGTCCTTACGGAACTTCCAGCAGGTGCACCTTGGCCGTCGGGTCGTTGGCGATGATCCGGATCTTGTGCCCCAGCGCACGGCTCGAGGGCGGTACGTCGTACTCCGTGTAGTGCCGCCGGCCGTTCAGAGTGTATTGGAGGTCAGGACGGTTGACGCCGACCCGGTCGCCGTTGATGTTCACCTGCTGCTGATTGACGCGCATGTCGGTGGCACCACGGGCCCGGAGGCCCTGGATGTCGTTCTGTAGCTGGGCATTCTGGGTCGGACTGTTCCCGATCGGGCGCCGCAGTGACCTGGCGGCCGGCGCCAGCGGTTTGGCCGCGATATCTCGCGCGGTGCGTGGCGCGACCCTGCCGGTCGCCTGCCGGGCGACCGCGGCGACCTTGCCCGCAGTCTTTCCACCGGCGGTCTTGATCGCACCGGTGGCGGCTTTCGCGACACCCGACACAGCCTGTCCGGCCGCGGAATTGGCGACCGAGCTCCCGACCTTGCTGGCGGCTGCGGTCACCGCCTTGCCCGCGGTTGTGTTGGCCAGCGCTCTGGCTCCGGCACCAAGGCCCGCGCCGATCCCGGCGGTCAGACCACCGACCGCCGCCCCGACACCGACTTCGGTGGCCAGGCCACCCCAGGAGAAGTCCTTCTTCCCCTCGGCGACATCGACGCCGTACCCGGCTGCCGCACCGGCTGCGCCAGCCGCGATTCCCGCGGCGATCACGCATCCGACGCCAGTCGCGCAGACAGCACCGATGGCGATTCCGACGCCGATACCGACGGCGATGTTGGTGATCAGGCCCTTGTGCTCGTCGACCCAGTCGACCGCCTTGCTGACACCGCTCTTCACCGCGTTCCAGGCACCCGACAGACTCCACAGACCGGTCGGGTCGACGTACGTGATCGGGTTGTTCTCGGCGTACGAGTACGGGTTCGCCGCCTGGGCGGACGATCCGTCGGTCGCCGGGTCGGCCGACAGGAACCGGCCCAGGGTCGCGTCGTAGTACCGCGCACCGAGCGCACTCAGCCCGGTGGTCGGATCCTTGATCTTCCCCAGCCAGCCGTGCTCCGACGGCAGCGCCGGCAGCAGGTTGCGGATCTCGCCGTACGGCGCGTAATAGGTGCGGGCCGCGATACCGGTGCCGTCGGCAACCGAAATCTGCGCCGAGCCCTGCTGGTCGTTGAGCTGCCAGACCACGTTGCCGAGGGTCTGGCGGACAGCGATCGAGACGCCCGACTGGTCGTAGAACCGGCTGGATGCCTTGAGCACACCGGCGACGATCGTGAGCTCCTGGCCGTCGATGTACAGGGTCGCGGCCACACCCAGCGGATCGACCCGGGCCGTCCGCGTCCCGTCCGGCAGGTAGACGAACTGGGTCTGGCTGACCAGCGTGCTGGTCTCGGACTCGAGCCGCTGCTGGGCGTCCCAGTCGAGCTTGGTCGGGACGAGCCCGCCGAGCAGGCCGGGCCGCTCGGTCATCGCGCCGTTCTCGTCGTAGCCGAATCCGGCCGATCCCGCCTTCGTCACTGCGTGCGGATGCGCCTTGTCGCCGTACGTGTAGTTCTTCGCCAGGCCGAGCGTCTTCTCCGACAGCAGGTTGCCGTCCGGCGAGTAGCTCCACGACTGGTTGTAGCCGGCCGGTCCGTCGTGAACGGTCTGCGACGAGCCGTCCGAACAACCGGTCTGGTACGTCGTCCAGCTGTGACCGAGCCGGTTGAGTCCGTCGTAGTCGAAACAGGTCGCGACCGGCTTCGGACCCGCGACGTCGGTGATCTGCTGGATGTTCCCGGCCGCGTCCCAGCTGTAGCTGTCGTCCTGGGCGGCCGTCTTGTCACCGGTCAGCGGGTCGCCGATCAGCGTCTGGACCCGGGACATCCGCTGGGTCGTCGGCTCATAGGCGTACGCGCGCTGCAGCGAGTGGTGTGCGTTCGCGTACTCGCGCCCGGCCAGCTTGCCGTCCGCCGCGTAGCCGGTCGACGTGACGTACGACTCCGTGTGGGTGTTGCCGGTCAGCGGATCCGTGAGCTCACCCGACAGCGTCGTCGGGTTCCCCAGGTCGTCGTACCCGGTGGTGACCGTCTCCTTCGGGTTGCCGAGCGCCGGGTCCTGGTACGTCGTGGAGATCTCGTGGTCGGCCTCGTCGTACCCGTAGTTCACCGTGTACGACGAGCCGTGCAGCAGACCGCCCACACCCTGCGGGAAGGTCCACGTACGACCGGTGATCCGGCCGCGGGCGTCGTACCCGTTCGCGGCCCGGGTGAACTCCTTGCCCTTCCAGTACGTCGTCTGTGCCGCCCCGGCCCCGATGCCGTTGGGGATCTCGGTCGAGTCGTACGTCCAGCCGGCGACCTTCTCGCCGGTTCCGGCCGGACCGGCGTACCGGGCGGTCGGCCGGTCGAGTGCGTCGTACTGCG
Source organism: Kribbella sp. NPDC058245 (assembly GCF_042882005.1). NCBI lineage: Bacteria > Bacillati > Actinomycetota > Actinomycetes > Propionibacteriales > Kribbellaceae > Kribbella > Kribbella sp. NPDC058245. The sequence continues at coordinate 129,713 of NZ_JBHVWY010000014.1, read as the reverse complement.
TGGACAGCGTCGGGCCCGGCCGTCCGGACGCCAGCGTCTTCGCGTCCCAGGTCGCGACGACGTTCCCCTCGCCGTCGTACTCGGTGCGGCTCCGGCCGGAGTCGGCGTCGACGGTCTCGGTCCTGCGGTCGAGCAGGTCATAGCTGTACGACGACTTGTGGCCGCCCGGATCCGTCGTCCCGGCGAGCTGGCCGGACGGGTAGTAGGTGTACGTCGTGGCCGCGATCGACGATCCCGTCCCGTCCTCGGTCCTGACCTGGCGACCGCGGACGTCGACCCACGACGTCTTCACCACCCCACCTGGGGGCGGCGTGGTCCGGGTGTGATCGCCGAAGAACGCAGTGGCCGAGCTCCACAACTCCTTGCCCTGGGCAAAGTGCGCGGCCTTGACGTTCCGCCCGAGGGCGTCATAGGTGTAGCGCGTCTCGACCACCTGGTCGCCCGGCACCGCCTGGAGCGAACCGCCGGCGGCACCGTCCACGACCACCGGCAGCGCCTCGGCCGCGACGTGACCGGCGTCGTCGTACCGGGTGTCGGTGATGATGCTCTTCGGCTTCTCCGCGGTCGACGCCGGCGAGACCTCCTGCGTCTGGCGTTCGCGACCGATCGAGTCCAGGAAGGACCATGAGGTCACGTACTTCGTCCCGGACTGCAGCTCCTTGGTGGTCACCAACGGAGGCTGCTTGTGGTCCTGGTCGAGCTGGTAGCTGAACACCTTGGCCGCCGGCGCGTCCGCGGCCTGACCAGGCAGGCGGACCGTGGCCAGCCGCCCGAGCGGGTCATAGGTCTCGGAGGTGACCTGGTTGTTGGCGTCCTTGACCGTCGAGGGCTGCTGGCGATCGGGGTCCATCGTCGTGCTCTCGACCTGGCCGAGGGCGTTGGTCTCGGTGATTGTGACGGGTCGACCGGTCGCCGGTGTGTAGGCGGTGGTATTCGTGTGCCCGTTCGCGTCGGTCTCGGTGAGCGCACGACCATAGGCATCGAAGGTGGCCGCCGTGGTGGTGGTCTTGGTGATGTCGTTCGGACCGCCCGCGGTCACCGCGGAGATCGTCTTGGTGACGTCGCCCTTGCTCACCGGACCGCCGACGGTACCCGACCCGTCGTAGTACTGGTCCTTGGCCGAGAGCAGGCTCTTCGGTGCGGCGCAGGCGCCCTCGTACGTGCGGATCCGGTAGGGGAACGCCAGCATCCAGTCCCGGATCGTGGCGTCGTCGCGCGCGTAACTGGTCCGCGTGCAACGGACGTCGGCGCCGGCCGTGTCGACGACCTCGGTCGCCTGACCGTAGTCGTCGTACGTCGTGGTCAGCTTCGTGGTCCGGATGCTGTTCGTGCCGCCGGGCTCGGCGACGACGGTCTCCCGCTTGACCGAGTCGCTCTCGACCACCAGGTGGGCGTCGTCGTCCGGATCGGTCTTGCCTGCATCGACCGGGGTCGTGTGCGCCGAGACGTAGCTGTGCAGCGATCCACCGAGCTCGTACGACGCGTTGCCGGCGGCGTCCAGCTCGAATTGCTGGGTCTCGCGTTCCTTACCGCGCAGCCAGGGCGAGTCCTTGACCGAACCGCCGGTCGAGTCGGTCACGTCGACGGATTTCGTGCCGCCGTTCGCGAGCCGGTCGCCGTCCATCCCCTGGAAGAACAGGTTCCTGGTGACCTCCAGCGGCTTCGCGGCCTGGGACAGCTTGACCACGTCGACCGAGCCGTACCCGCGCCAGTCGCTCCACGTCTTCCGCTTGACCGGCGTGACGTCGTCATCGTCGTAGTGCCAGGAGGGCTTGCCGCGGTAGCGGTACTCGTTCACCTGCGGCGGCGCACCACCGGCCTGGTCGACCACGGTGACCTTGCTGACCAGGTACCGGTGCCACCAGCCGAAGCCGGAACTGTCCCCGTTCGATCGCCAGCCCGGGAAGCAGGTCTGTGCGTTGGTGTCGGCCTTGCCCTCGGGGAGGTTGTCGATCGTGCATCCGTCCGGCTGACCGTAGCCGACCTCGACCCGGCGGCCGAGTTCGTCAGTGACCGTGGTGACGCGCAGCTTCTCCAGCTTCGGTACGCCGCTGCCGGGCGCGGCGTCGACCCGGTTGGGCGACTCGCGTCCCGCGATCACGACCGGCGGCAGCTTCTCCGTGCCGGAGCCGCCGAGGCCGACCTGCTGGAACTTCTCCAGCCACAACGACGCGCTGGTCCCGTCGGACGGCTTCGGGAACGAATATGTGAAGTCCACCCGGTCGACGTCGACGAAGTCGGTGCCCTCGTTGCGCTGCGCCGTGACCGAGCGCAGCAACTGGTTCGTGAAGAAGCTCGGCGACTTCTGCTCGTCGCCGGTGCAACTGCCGGTGCACACCTGGTCCAGCGGTACGTCGGGGTACGACGACGCGTGGTCCTTGTCGAACGCGGGACAGCTGCCGGATCCGCCGGCCGCCTCGATACACCGCAGGTCGGTGCTGAAGTGCAGTCGCGCGGGTGCCGTCGTACCCTCGTCGCCAGAACGCTGTGCGTAGACGATGTCGCGGACGTGACCGCCGCGGACGTACTCGGTCGACTTCCCGGACTCGCCGTTGCGGGCGTACTTGTTCTTCTCGACGTCGTAGAAGTACGTCGTACTGTTGCCGTGGGCATCGACCGCGCCGTCGAGGTTCCAGCGCCAGGCCTGGGTACACCAGGAGTCCTCGACGCTGCTCTTGTGACAGGGCTCGCCGTCGTCATCGCCGAAGACGGGAACCGTGAAGACCGAGTTGGTCGCCGTGCCGGTGGTCGCCTGCTTGCCGCGACCGAAGGTGAACGTCATCCCCTGCGGGGTCTGGACGGTCCAGTACTCACCGTCGTTGTCGCCGTTGTCGGCGTCCTTCTTGCGTTCCACCCGCCAGCCCGGATCCTGCTTGGCCCGCCAGACGTCGCCGCCGGCCGCCTTGTCCTTGACGAGCTCGGAGGAGGTGCCTTCGAGGGACAGCATCAGCTGGTCGCCGGCCCAGCACAGGTCGCCGGTATCGCCACCGTCGTCGGAGCAACCGTTGTAGCGACGCTCCAGGTACGGCGTGTCAAGGTTCCAGCCGAGTCCCGCCCAGGAGGGCTGCGCGTTCTCGGACGCGGTCATCCCGTCGACGGACTGCGACGAGTAGGACAGGTCCAGGTCGGGTGCCTGGCCGGAGATCGCGGCGACCTTCGGGATCGGGTAGCTCCAGTTGAAGTCACCCGACTGCAGGCCGACGGACCACTTGCTCGAGGACAAGAGTTTGGTCGCCGTATAGGAACCGGCTTCACCGTTCGGGGCCGCCGCGACGACGTACACCATGCCCTGCTGAGCTGCGGGCAAGGTGGCGGTGAGTGTGTGGTTGACGAGGTCGATCTTGCTCGGCACCGGCCGGCTGGTCGCGCACGCGGCCGCGGTCGGAGTCGTGAGAGCGCAAGCAGGCTTGGCGATCAGCCGGAGCCGGGACTCGAAGTTCCCGCCGTACGCGCCGGCGAAGCCGCCGACATCAACACTGACGCCGACCGGCGCGGCGCGGCGGCTGCCGTCGGCGCGGGTGAGCTTCAGCGCAAGGCCGTGGCCGCCGAGCTTCTCGGCGACCGTGTGGTCGTAGGTCGCGACGGTGACCTGGTCCGGACCGCCGGTGACCGGTCGCAACGAAACGGCCCCAGCGCTGCGGGAGCGGCTGGAGCCGGAGAGTTTGACGGTGGTGGTGCCGGTGGTGGGCCAGACGACCTTCGACGGCGTTGCCTGCGGCCTCGCCGTACCGGCGGTGGACGGATCGAGTTGCGTCGGCACCGTCCGGGCCGATACGGCGATGACCGAATTGTCGGCCGACACCGCCTCGGGCTGCTTCGGATCGGCCGCCGCGGCCGGTGGTCCTTGCAGACCGGTGACCGCTACGGCGAGTGCTACGACACCTGCAGTGATGGCTTTCGGGCGGGACGAAACCATGCCTCACTCCCCCAGAGTTTTGGCGTCTCGTCGTGCAGGGCGTAGCACGACGCAGTCAAACCTCTCCGAAGGTTCCGTCTGCTGTCAAGATGTTTGATCAGGCTGATAACCCATGTGCTGCAAGAGAATCCGCACGCGTTGCTTGATCTCGGCCGCTGTCATTTCGTCGGGGTGGAGGAGGACGAAGGCCATCGCGCTGGAGATAGCGTCCTGTACGGCGGTCGGGTCGGTGTCGCGAGTGAACTGGCCGGCGGCGATTGCCTGCTGTGCGATCTGGGCAACCGCTGTGGTGCGAGGCTCGAGGTGGCGTTTGCGGTAGGCCTGGACGAGTTCGGGATGGTCGACCGAAGCACCGATCACTCGAGCCATCAATGCACGGAATCGGGGTTGGCTCAGTAGTTCGGCGGTTCGGTCGACGAGGTCGTCGATCGTCGAGGGCGGTGCTTCGTCGACTGACTCACGGGAGTGTTCGAGGGCCGCGATCAGGAGTTCTTCTTTGGACTGCCAGCGGCGGTAGACAGTCAGTTTCGCGACGCCGGCCTGGCGCGCGATCGCCTCGATGCTGGCGCCGGCGGCGCCGCGCTTGATGAACAGGTCGAGCGCGGCGTCCAGGATCGCGGCGTCGTTCCCGGGGTTGCGCGGGCGGCCGCGGTCTACGCGGGCCACAGAACCTGGTTCAGCCATGCCGACAGCATCTCCGGTCCGCCCCGACCACGCCAAGCCAGGTGCCCGTCCGGACGGATCAGCAGTACGTCGGACTGCGCCGTACCGACTGGGGTGAGCCCACGAACCAGGTCGGGGCCGAGCGCGGCGACGTACGGGGTGGGGTCTTTGGCGAGCACGACCCAGCGGCCACCGCTCGCCGCGTGGAGGGTGGATTCGGTCCCGTCGATCCGCCGGCAGGGCAGGTCGGGGACACGGTCACCCGGACGCGGACGGCGGCTCCACGGTGCGGATGAGGCAGCGAGCGGACCACCTCGGTAGGAGACGGTGAGCTGGGAGGCCGCCAGCCACAGGCGGCGTTGGACAACTCGGAGGCGCAGGATCGGCATCACGACCTGATCGCGGAGGAACCGGCCCCAGCGCGTGCTCGGGAGCATGACGTCGGTGGCGGAACTGGTTGCCGCCAGCACCTTTTTGGCCAGTGGGCGGCGTTCGCCTTCGTAGGTGTCGAGCAGGCGGGCGTCGGCGCGGCCGGTTGCGACCAGAGCCAGCTTCCAGCCCAGGTTCTCCGCGTCACCGAGGCCGGTGTTCTGGCCCTGACCGCCGGACGGGCTTTGGATGTGGGCGGCGTCGCCGGCCAGGAAGACGCGCCCGCGCCGGTAGGTGTCGGCGAGCCGACGATGCAACCGGAACTCCGAGGCCCACCGCACTGAACCCACTGTGTCGAGACTCGTCCCGCTCCGGCGAGAGAACTCCTCGAGCACCCGTGAGGTGATCTCGGCCTCCGACAACACCTCCGGCAGACCTGGCGGCGGTTCGCTGAAGACGCGCCAGACGTTGTCCGGCATCGCAGTCACCGAGAGCATGCTGCCGGCCGACATCCACGTCGTACTGCCGTTCGCGTCGTACGGCCAGTCAGCCTCGACGTCGACCATCAGCAGCCGCTCGATCAGCTTGCGCCCCGGGAAGCCGATACCCGCCAGCTTGCGCACCACGCTGTGCGCGCCGTCGCAGCCCACCAACCAGTCCGCGTCCAATCGTTCCGCCGTACCGTCGGCCAACTCAACGGTCGCGGCCACGCGCTCGGCTGTCTGGTCGCAACCGATGAGGCGCGTCGACCACTCGACCTTGCCGCCGAGCTCGGCGAACCGCCGGCGCAGCTCACCCTCCACCTCGGCCTGCGACACCAGCAGCGCTTGCTTCTCCAGGCCGACCGCAGCCCGGCCGACCGGCAACTGCAGCAGGAGTCGCTGACCGTCGAGATAGTTGATGGTCAGCATCGCCTTCGAGCGCTGCGGCAGCTCCCCCAGCGCCCCGATCCGCTCCAGCACCTCGGCCCCGCGCGGCTGCAGCCCGAGCGCGCGAGACGTCGACGCCGGCCCCTCCGCACCATCGATCACCCGCACCCCCACACCCCGCAGCGCCAGACAAACCGCCAGCGCCAACCCCGTCGGCCCCGCTCCCACCACCAGCACAGTCTCCGTCATTTAATAAACGGTACGGTACCGATTACTAATTGCCAAGCACCTTGAGCACCCCTCGACCACCCGACGCCCGCCGAAGCGGTCGAACCGTGCTCAAGGTCAGACGGCCCGACCCACCTTGAGCACGGTTCAACCACTTTTGAGCCGGAGAAATGGCTGAGCCGTGCTCAACGTCGTACCGGCGCACGCAGCGACCCCCGGCCCACCTGCGTTGGGGCGACCCTCCAACTCAGGGGGCAACCCACCACATCGGCGCCCGCGAAGCGATGGCCACCCTGTCCGGCCCACGCGGAATTTGAACGGCTATCCCCTCAGGTTGACGGTTCTCCCCTCAAAATATGAGGGGAGAACCGTCGACGTGGAGGGAGATCCGTTGAAATGGCGGGCGAGCCGAGCCGGTCGGGGAGGTGAGGGTGGTTCGGGGGTTAGGCCTGGTTGGCTAGGAGGGTGCGGACCAGGCGGAGGCCTACTGAGAGGTGGGCCAGCTCGGGGCCTTCGGTGTCGACGATCTCCTCGAGCATGGTGGCGGCTCGGGACAGGGCCGTGGCGTTCTGGTCCTGCCAGGCGATGACCCGGGTCTCGGGGTCTTCGCCGGCGTCCGTGGTGGCGAGGACCTGGCGGGTGAGGCGGGCGTGGACGGCGTGCAGGTCGTCGCGCAGGGCGGCCCGGGCCATCGTCTGCCAGCGGTCGGTCCGCGGGAGGCCGATGATGCGTTCGAGGAACAGTCCGAGCTGGAGGCGTTCGGCCAGCGCGAAGTGGACCTTGGCGACCTCGAGGATGTCGAGGTCGTCGGCCGTGGCCGTCTCCACGATCCCCAGACCTCCGTACGCCGGGGGCAGGACCGCGATGCTGGTCGCGAAGTCGGCGGAGACGCCCTTCTCGACCAACGCCTCGCGACGCTGCTCGAACAACGCCAGCTCGCGACCACGCAGCAGATCCGGCAGGGCTGTCGTCAGCTTCGCGATACCCGGTGCGAAGTTGTCGATCAGGTCCTGGATGTCGACCGGCGGCCGGTGGTTGCTCACCAGCCATCGCGTCGCGCGCTCGACGAGCGTGCGGGTCTCCAGCCGCATGTGCGTCTGGGTCGCCGCGTCGACCACGTTGTCCAGTGCGGCATTGGCCGACAGCAGATCCGGCTGTGCAAAGATCCGCGATGCTGCCAGGTTCGCCCGTACGACGTCCTCCACCGAACCGCCGGTCTCCAGCGAGAGCCGGTGGTACGCCGTGATGCCGGACGTGTTCACGAACTCGTTCACCACCTGGGTGGTGATGATCTCGCGCCGCAGCTGGTGAGCCTGGATCTGGTCGCCGAACCGGTCCTGCATCGCCTTCGGGAAGTACGACGCCAGCTTGTGCTGAAGGAACGCGTCGTCAGGCAGCGAAGTCTTCAGCAACTCCGCCTCCATCACGATCTTCGTGTAGGCGATCAGCACCGACAGCTCGGGCGAGGTCAGCCCACGCCCGTCGGCCTTGCGGCGCTTGAACTCCGCGACACTCGGCAGGAACTCCAGCTCGCGGTTCAGCAGCTTCTGCTTCTCCAGCCGCCGTACCCAGTCCTGGTGGACGTGCAGCAACGCCGCGGCCTGCGCTGCCGCGTTGGCCAGCGCGATGTTCTGCCGGTAGTTGCTCTTCAGAACCAGGCTGCCGACCTCGTCGGTCATCGACGCGATGATGTCGTTGCGCTGCTTCTCGGTCAGATCGCCGTCGGCGACCACCTTGTCGAGCAGGATCTTGATGTTGACCTCGTGGTCGGAGGTGTCCACGCCGGCCACGTTGTCGATGAAGTCGGTGTTGATCCGCCCGCCGGCCGCGGCGTACTCGATCCGGCCCAGCTGGGTGAAGCCCAGGTTGCCGCCTTCACCGACGGCCTTGGCGCGCAGGTCGGCGCCGTTGATCCGGATCGTGTCGTTCGCCTTGTCACCGACATCGCCGTGCGACTCGGCGGTCGCCTTCACATACGTGCCGATGCCGCCGTTCCAGAACAGGTCGACCGGCGCCTTCAGGATCGCGTTCATCAGCTCGGCCGGCGTCAGCGTCGGCCGCGAGCCCTCGATCCCCAGCGCCTCGCGAATCTCGGCCGAGACCGGGATCGCCTTGTCGGTCCGCGGGAAGACACCGCCACCAGCCGAGATCAGCGCCGCGTCGTAGTCCGCCCACGACGAGCGCGGCAGCTCGAACAACCGGCGCCGCTCAGCGAACGACGTCGCCGCATCCGGCGTCGGGTCGAGGAAGATGTGCCGATGGTCGAAAGCGGCGACCAGCTGAATGTGCTCCGACAGCAACATCCCGTTGCCGAACACATCACCGGACATGTCGCCCACACCGACCACAGTGAACGGCTCGTTCTGGCAGTCGTGACCCATCTCGCGGAAGTGCCGCTTGACCGACTCCCACGCACCACGCGCAGTGATGCCCATCGCCTTGTGGTCGTAGCCCACCGAACCACCGGACGCGAACGCGTCACCGAGCCAGAAGCCGTACTGCTTGGCGACTCCGTTCGCGATGTCGGAGAACGTCGCCGTGCCCTTGTCCGCGGCAACGACCAGATAAGCGTCATCGCCGTCGTACCGGACCACCTCGCGCGGCGGAACGATGTCACCGGCAACGATGTTGTCGGTGATGTCCAGCAGTCCGGAGATGAACGTCTTGTACGACGCGATCCCCTCCGCCAGCCAGGCATCACGATCGACCGACGGATCCGGCAGCTGCTTGGCGTAGAACCCGCCCTTCGCGCCGACCGGCACGATCACCGAGTTCTTCACCATCTGCGCCTTGACCAGACCCAGCACCTCGGTCCGGAAGTCCTCACGCCGGTCCGACCAGCGCAGACCACCACGCGCGACCGCACCGAACCGCAGGTGCACACCCTCGACCTGCGGAGAGTACACAAAGATCTCGTACGCCGGCCGCGGCTGCGGGAGGTCTGGAATCGCCTTCGGCTCGAGCTTCAGCGAGATGTACGTCCGCGGCTGCCCGTCGGCGTCCGGCTGGAAGTAGTTCGTCCGCAGCGTCGCCTTCATGACCGTCAGGTACGACCGCAGGATCCGGTCCTCGTCCAGCGACTGCACGGTGTCCAGCGCCGCGAGAATCTCCTTCTCCAGCAGGTCGCACTGCGCGACCCGGTCCGGGTCGTCGGCGTCCCCACGCGAGGGGTCGAAGCTGGTCTCGAACAGTTGCACCAGCAGCCCGGCCACGTCCACGTGGTTCAGGAAGGTGTTCTCGATGTAGGACTGACTGAACGGCGTACCGCCCTGGCGGATGTAGCGCTGGTACGCGCGCAGGATCGACACCTGCCGCCAGCTCAGCCCACCACGCAGTACCAGTGCGTTGAGGTCGTCGGACTCGGCCTTGCCCTGCCAGACCGCCTGGAAGGTGTCGGAGAACAGCTGTCGGAGCTCCTCGCGCTCCTCGGACTTCGGCGGCGCCTTGAGCCCGAAGTCGTAGACGTAGACGGTGCCGTTGTCACGACGGATCTCGTACGGCCGCTCGTCGATCACCTCGACGCCCATGTGGGTCAGCAACGGCAGCACCTGGGACAGCGACAGCGCCGAGCCGGTCCGGAACACCTTGAACCGGCGCTCCCCCGCCCACTCCTCGTCGATCGGGCTGTAGAGGGACATGGCCAGGCCGTTGTCGGTAGGCAGCCCCTCCAGCACCGCGACGTCGTTCACTGCGACGCGGGCGTCGAAGTCCTCCTTGTAGGCCTCCGGGAACGCATCGCCGTACCGGCGGGCCAGCTGAGCAACAGCCCCGTCGCCACCCTTGGCATGCAGGGCTGCGGTGAAGTCGTCTTCCCAGGCCCGAGTGGCCTCGATGATGCGCTGCTCGAGCAGATCCTGGTCGAAGTCGCCGACCGTCGTACCGTGCTTCATCCGTACGACGAAGTGGACGCGGGCGAGCACGGACTCGGTCACATACGCCGCGTAGGTGACCGACTCGGCCCCGATGGCCTCCTTGAGGATGTCCTGCATCTTCAGCCGGACCGCAGTCGTGTAGCGGTCCCGAGGCAGGTACACCAGGCACGACAGGTACCGGTTGTACACATCCCGCCGTACGAAGAGCTTGACCGCGCGACGCTCCTGCAGGTGCAGCACCGACTGCACGATCGGCAGCAGGTCCTCGACCGGGGCCTGCAGCAGCTCGTCACGCGGGTAGGTCTCGAGTACGTCGAGCAGTCCCTTGCCACTGTGGCTGTTGGGGTCGAAGCCGGTCAGCCGGAACAGCTCCAGCGCCTTGCGCCGCAGTACCGGGACCTGCATGACGCTCTCGGTGTACGCCGTCGACGAGAGCAGCCCGATGAAGCGGCACTCGCGGACCGGGTCGCCGTTCTCGTCGAACCGCTTGATGCCGACATAGTCCAGGTACGACGAGCGGTGCACGGTGGACCGCGAGTTCGCCTTGGTCAGGATCATCAGCTTGCGCTCACGGGCCTTGGCGCTCACCTCGGGCGGGAGCTTGCCGACGCCGGGCTTCGGGTCCGGCCGCAGGATGCCCAGGCCGGTGCCGGGGACGCCGCGCAGGATTCCCTGCTCGCCCTCCATGGTGAAGTCGTACTCGCGGTAGCCGAGGAAGGTGAAGTGCTCGTCGGCGAGCCACTCCAGCAACTCCTTGGCCTCTTCGACCTCGTTCTCCCCGACGGGCAGGTCGGCGGCGCTCAGCGAGTTGGCGATACTGACGGCCTTCTCGTGCATCTTCGGCCAGTCCTCGACCGCCTCGCGGACGTCGTGCAGCGCCTGCTGCAGGGCCGCCTCCAGGTCCCGGTGCTGCGCCACGTCGGCGATCCGCTCGACCTCGAGGTGCATCCAGCTCTCGCGGACCAGGTCGTGCGCGTCCGAGGCGGCGGTGTCGTCCAGCACCTCCTCGAGGGTGCCGGCGACGTCGCGGCGGACGACGAACTGCGGGTGGATCAGCAGCTGGATCTCGAGGTCGCGCTGGGTGATGACCATCGAGGCGCTGTCGACCAGGAACGGCATGTCGTCGATGACGATCTCCACGACGGTCCGCCCGTTCGCGGTCCAGCCGTGCTCCTCCAGGGTCGGCGTGAAGACGTGCACCTTCGCCGTGCCCTGCGGGCGGGAGACCGCGCTCTTGTAGTGGTGCCGAGCCGCGCCCAGGCAGTCGGCCGGCTGGCGCTCGGCCACGTCCTCGGCGGCGACATACCGGTAGTAGCGCTCCAGGAAGGTCTTCAGCTTGCCGGGGTCGGCCGACTTGTCGTGACCATGTGTTCCAGCTGCCACCGCCTTGGCGAGCACATCCGCCTTCTGGACGTCCAGCTTGCTCTGCATTCCCCACCGTCTCCACACGTGACTTTCGGTGCTGCCAGCACCGGCCGCACGCCGTTGTGCGGTCTCTCAGAGATTAGTCCACCTTTGTCACTGGTGTGATGTTGGGACGGCCCTGTCCGACGACTGGTCAGTAACGCTTAACAGACTTCTCGAGACGCAACGCGAGGGCCGGACAGGCCAGTACGGCGCGGCGCGTGTCCGGCAGCTCACCGGCCGTGATCTCACGGCCCTTCAGGACCGGAAAACCCCACTCGTCGAGAGTTACGTCACCCCCGAGCAGGGTGGCGCAGAGGCCGTGTCCGTCGCAGCGGGTCCAGTCGATTTCCAGCCTAGCCATGGTTGACCTCCAGTACGCCGAGAACCGGGCGACCGCATCCACGCGCTTCGCCGAGATGACGTTGCAGGTCGTCGCCGAACGCCTCGAGTGCCGAGGCCAGGAACCGGGCGGCTCCATCCGGATGCGCACACGCACCTCGGCCCGGGACCAGGCCCAGGTGCCGCTGGGCGTCGTACCAGCCGGAGACGTCGCCACGGACGATCCGGTCGAAGTCGTCGACCAGTCCGGCGAGACCGAAGACGCAGGGTCCGCACTGGCCGGCGGACTGGCTCGCGAGCCACTGGGCGACCCGGTGCACCTCTCCGAGCGGGCAGGTCTCGGTGCCGAGTGCGACCACGATGCCCACGCCTTCCAGCGTCACTCCGGTCGGCTGCGGGACCCAGCGGCCGTGATACCCACCAAGCAGTACCGGTCCGGCGTCAGCACCGGCGTACTGGAGCACTGTCTCCAGCGGTACGCCGGTCGGCGTCTCGATCACGCCAGGTCGCCGTACTGCACCAGCGATCGTCAGCAACTGAGTGCCCGGCTCGGTGATGATGCCGGTGCTGCTGAAGCGCCGAGCACCGAGTCGAGCCAGTACGGCGAGTTGGGCGAACGTCTCGACATTCGACAGGAACGTCGGGCGCCGGTGGTAACCCTGCCGGGTGGGCAGCACCTTCCGCCCGGGCGGAACGGCCGGACCGCCCTCCAGAACGCTCAGGACTGCACGAGCCTCACCGGCGACGAAGCGACCAGGGGTCTCGGTCACCTCGATCGCCAGTCGGTCGTCGCGCTCAAGGATCGCCTCCCGGATCGACAGCGCGGCCTCAGCATCGTGGACGGCGATCAGTACATGCGGAGCGCCCAGTGCATGAGCCAGGCCGGTAGCGCCGTCCAGAACCAGATGAGGTGAACGGGTGAGCAGCAGGCGGTCCTTGCGACTGACAGGCTCGCTCTCCGAACCGTTGACGACCACCGCCTCGATTCCGCGCGCCGGGAGGCTGGCCAGCTTGCGGGCAACCGGGAAGGCGGCACCACCGCGTCCCTTGAGGCCGACCGCTTCACAGAGCTCCGTGTACGCCGCTCGGGTCAGCTCGGGCTGCGCACCGTGCGCCCAGAGATGACCCTGCCGATCCAGCCGGCCATGGTCGAGTCCCGCGAGGAGACGGGCGTCTCCGATCACACTGGTCGCTTGCAAAGTCTTCATCGGGCTCTCCCGGCACGGACGAGGTTGGGTGGCGCATAGGTGTGCGCGCGGTAGAAGCCGGCGCCGACCACAGCGAGCAGACAGCTGAGGGTGATGGCGAGCATCCACGGCGTACTGCGGTCAGTTCCGGCCAAGAGGCCATGCCCGACGGACAGCGCCCAGCCGACCGCGGCGGAGATGTGGATCGTCCGCCAGTACCTGCTGAAGGTGGCGTACCGTGCCAGCCGACCACGGGCTGCCCCGGCGATCGTCGCGAGGACAAGGCCGTACAGGGCGAGCACTCCGAGCGTCACGGCGAACGGCCGGTAGCCGGAGCCGAACGGCCAGACCAGGACGGTCGCACTGATCGCCACGTTGCTGTCGGCGATCACTGCGATCACGTGAGCCACCAGAAGGACCAGTCCGGTGACGGCCGCTGAGCGGTGCACGTACTGGAACCAGAAACGGCGGTCCGGTCGGCGACTGCCCGAACTGACGATGCCGAGGGCGGCTGCGAGGGTGAACATGATCATGGCGACCACGCCAGCCGCACGGGCGACGTACCAGAGAGTCATCAGGCCGCCTGGGTCGATGCGGGCCAGCCGGCCAGTTCGGTGACCTCACCGTCGTTGGCGACGATCCGGGCCGGGTGACCGGCCAGAGTCAGTCGGCCGACAGCCGCCTCGCCGGTGGCGATGAGCGCCGTACTGAAGGTGTTGGCCCGTACGGCGGTCGGCGCCCAGACGGATGCGGTTCGCCACGGACCGTCGGCCGGTCGGCCGGTCCGCGGGTCGATGATGTGATGCCCGTTCTCCCAGCAGCGCGAAGTCCGCGTTGAGGTCGTCAGACCGCCATGCGCGAGTGTGACAAGCACTCCGGGGTCACCGGCTCGCTCAGCCACCGTGATGACCCAGGGCTCGTCTGGCTGACCGGCTGCACACAGGTCCCCACCGATCTCGACCAGTACGGCGCAGCCGTAGCGCTTGCTCAGGATGAGGGCTGCCCGATCGGCGGTCCACGCCTTGGCGGTCGCACCGAGGTCGAGAACAGCACCCTCCGGTACGCCGAGCAGCGCGAGCTTGCGGTTGAGCTGCACCTGCTGCCAGCCAGGAACCGTCGCCGTCAGTGCGACCGGCTGGGCGACCGGCTGGGCGAGGCGACGCCGTACCGTCTCGATGTCGTCGTCGTAGCCGGCGGCGATCACCGCCGTACCGACCGTGGGGTCGACTGCGCCGCCACTGATCGAGGCGGCCATCAGACTGACATCGACGAGGTCGACGAGCAGCCGGGAGACCGGGACCATCGCACCGCTGCGCTGGTTGACGATCGACAGCTCCGAGTCCGAGCGGAAGCGGCTGGCGGCCTTGTCGACGCGATCCATCAGCGCCTTCAGCTCACCGCAGGCCGCGCCGAGGACGGCGGGGTCGTCGACGGTCACGCGGACCGTGCAGCTCCAGGCGGTCCAGGTACGGGACGCGCTCATGATCCGTTGCTCCCGCCCTGCGGAACAGACTCGGAGGGAGCCGTGCCGAGACCGCTCGACCCGCTGTCGTCGGACGAGCTACCTGAGGAGCTGCCGCCCGAGTCGTCAGTGGAGGCTGCCGGTCCGGAGCCTGTGGAACCCGTAGAGCCCGTAGTGCCGGTCGAGCCGGTTGCTGGGGTGGCATGCCGGGCGGAGACGACGGCGACGGAGAGGCCCGCCGTGCCGATGCCCAGTACGGCGGTGGCTGCCGCGGCCACGGAGGCCCGGCGCAACCAGCGCCGCCGCCGGTCGGAGGAATCGTCGAACGCTGCTGTGGTGACCATGACCGACAGCCTGGTCGCGCGCCCCTCAGGCCCACTCCAAGAGACCCTCAAGCGAGCGTCAAGTTCTGCTGAGAACTACCTGAGTAAAGCTTTCAGGTCAGCAGGTACCGCGGACCTCCGGCGGGCAGTCCGAAGCCTCGTGCTTGCGGATGGTGTCGACGACCTCCTCCGAGGCCTCACCCAGCGCGGCCAGCCGCTCCGGGCCGAACACGTCGACGAAGAACTTCCGGATCCGGGCGGCATGCTCCGGAGCACAGGCCTCGATCGCGGCCCGCCCCTCGTCGGTGATCGCGACCTCGGGATACCGCGAGTCGCACGACTCACGCCGTACCAGCCCGCGCTTCTCCATCCGCGTCAGATGGTGCGACATCCGGCTCTTCTCCCACTGCGTCGCCTGCCCGAGCTCGAACGCGCGCATCCGGCCGGTCTCCGCCTCGGACAGATTCACCAGGATCTCGAAGTCGGACTTGGACAGGCCGAACTCGCGCTGGAGGTGCCGCTCCATGTGCGTCTCCAGCGTTTTGTGCATCAGCAGATAGCTCCGCCATGCCTTCTGCTCGTCATCGTCGAGCCACGGTCCGGTACCCACGATCACCATCCTACCCGACCTGGTTGACACATCAACCCAGCGAGCTACGATGGTTCCGAGTTGACACATCAACCTCACCAGGGAGTGAACGAATATGACCGAGCGCAAGCTGATCGCCGTCGTCGGAGCCACCGGCTCACAGGGCGGCGGACTGGTCCGCGCCATCCTCGACGACGCCGCCGGCGCCTACGCCGTCCGTGCGCTGACCCGCAGTGCACAGTCGCAGTCGGCGAAGGAGCTCGCCGCCCAGGGCGCCGAGGTGGTCGAGGCCGACCTCGACGACGAGGCGAGCCTGCGCGCCGCCTTCGACGGCGTGTACGGCGCCTTCGTCGTGACGAACTACTGGGTCGACCGCACACCGGCCGAAGAGGCCGCCCGCACCCGCGCCGAGATGGAACTGGAGCAAGCCGGCAACGCCGCCCGTGCCGCCAAGGCCGCCGGCGTCACCCACCTCGTCTGGTCCACCCTCGAGGACACCCGCACCTTCTTCGGCGACCGCGACGACGTCCCGAGCCTGGACGACGGCCGCTACAAGGTCCCGCACTTCGACGCCAAGGGCGAGGCCGATGAGGTCTTCCGCACCGCCGGCGTCCCCACCACCTACCTCCGCACCACCTTCTACTTCGATGCCTTCCTGCACGGCATGGAGCCGAAGCGCAACGCCGACGGCGCCATCACCATCGCCTTCCCGATGTCCGACAAGCCCCTGTCCGGCGTCGCCTCCGACGACATCGGCCGCACCGCCCTCGAGATCCTCAAGCGCCCCGACCTCATCGGCGAAACCATCAGCATCGCCGGCGACCACCTCACCGGCCACCAGTACGCCGACCACCTGGCCGCCGTACTGGGCGAACCCGTCACCTACCAACCGCCCACCTGGGACGAGTTCCGCGCCTACGGCTTCCCCATGGCCGTCGAAATGGCCAACATGTTTCAGTACTACGCCGAGAACCACGAGGAGTTCACCGGCGACCGCGAGCTGGACGCCGTACGGGAGTTGAACCCGCACCTGCAGTCCTTCGAAACCTGGCTCAACCTGCACAAAGACGACCTCAAGGCCGTCGTGAAGTGATACGTGGCGCAGGCCGGCAAGGCCTTCGCGAAGGCCTTGCCGATCGCCAAGCTCGACCGCCTCGAAGCCCAAGTCGCCGAACTCCGCCAGATTCACGTAGCGCTGTCCGAGGCATTCACGCACTGTCGATGCACGATGTCCAACCAGGCACCTGACCTGCCCGAACCGCCTAACGACAGTGACTAAGGACGGCGTCGGCTCCATCGCACAATCAACAACACCCGCACTAGGAGGCAGCGCGCAGCGCGAGGCTCCAGGGGAAGGAAGCCAACGCCGACCCACCCGTCCGAGGCGGATGCGGCTCAAACTCTCCCGGCCCGAACAGGACCCGAACCCCAGCGGCTCGCAGGCTCTCGACGCTCCGGAGGAACACCGCATTCGCAGCCAGCGCCTGGTTCACAAAAGGAACTGCGACGATGCGCACGCCGGCTCCCGTCAACTCGGCGAGCTGGCTCAGCGCATAGTTGTCGGCTGCTCCTGCCGCCCACTTGTTGATCGTGTTGTAGGTCGCTGGCGCGACGATCACTGCATCGGCAGGCGGCACCGGCTCGTCGCCCTCGACACGATAGGTAGTTCGGACCTGATGCCCGGAGACCTTTCGGAGCTCCCCGAGATCGACGAAGTGTTCAGCCGCGGCCTGGGTCACGATGCAGTACGTGTCCCAGCCGTCCTGTCGCGCCAGATCGACCAGGTCCGCGACACGCTCCGCAGGACCAGCGCCGCAAACAATCAGATGCAGAACACGACTCACGCCTCGACTCCTGCCCGCAGTGCCATGGTTCGAACGGAGCTGGCCAGCGCCCCGCTGGTGTTGCTCAGCAGCGCCCGTAGCAGGCCATGAGCCAGTGGTCGGCACTGCACTTCCTGTGGAGCGAGACGTTCCGCCTCGGTCAGAGAGAACGTCGCCGCCTGGTAGTTGCCGGCTCGTGTGTGCGCCGAGGTCAGGTCGAGGAGGTAGTTCGCACGCCGCTCCGGAGGCAGCGCGGCCATCACGGCCGGATCGATTGTTGCCGCATGCTCAAGCGCCCGCCCGAATTCTCGTAGGCGGACAAGGGCAGCCAGCCGATGAGCGGCTACGTTAGCCGATCCGAATACCGTGTAGTGGGAGCGGTGCTCAGGACCGAGACGCACGGCGACCGCTTCGGCCTCCTCGTGCATCATCAACGCCGTCGAGTGATCGTCGATCTTGGCAGCAGCAATCGAAGCCGCCAAGAAGAGCATCCCGAACAGCGGCAGTTGATCCTGATCGCCAGCTGTCATATCCGATCTCATCCGGTCAGCCATGCTCGTGAGTGCCACGATCGCGTCCGGCTCTTGCCCTGAGCTTGTCATTGCTCGCGCGACGCTTCTGGTCGCCCGCGCGAGCGCCACATTGTCGTCCGACGGCAGCGCAATCTGCATCGCGCGGTCTGCGGCAAGCCACGCGACCTGATTGGCCTCGAACTTCAACAGCATCGATGACGCCAGCCGATACGACATGATGAGCGCCCGCCGCGCACTGCGAACGTCCTCATCGCCGGTGACTGTTGCTGCGAGCACCTGCGCATCGTGGATGAGCGCTGGAAGGTGTTGGGCAACTGCCGTGAAGTTCGAGGAGATCCAGGCCTGTCCGAGGTAGTTCAACTGCCTCCCGACGTCGCCGATCGCGGGCGGCTTCGCGCCAACTGAACGCGACAGCGAGGGGTACTGGCCCAGCGCGGAGCGGATCGCCTGGACCTCGGCCGCGTCGACGCACCCCGCCGCTTGCCGAGCCTTGGGACCGTCGGTCAGCACCTCTGGCGCGACGCTGAGCACCTCGGCGACTTGCTCAAGCATCGGGAGCCGTAAGAGGCTCCGCTCGCCCTTCTCGACCTTGTCCACCCACGAGGTCGAACGGCCGACCATGTCGGCGAATCGCTGCCGATCGATGCCACGACGCTGACGCCAGTACCGCACACGCTGGCCAACAGCGCGAGCCTGCTCGTCCATGGGCGGATCCCATCCGGTTGCTGAGGCCACAAGTCTAGCTAGCTCTCAGTCACACATTTTGTACAACCCGTGCGTCTCCACCGGCCATAGCTTCGACATCAGCCCAGGCCAAGCCAGTCGATAGGCGCGGGACGGGCCGATCGTCATCAGCCAGGAGGGGAAATCGAAATGCCGCTGGGGACACGAAGAGTGCAGGTGTGGTTCGGCGTTACCGCGATCGCCGACTACATCGCACCGCAGGAGCAGGCCGAGCAGTACCAGGACGCGATGGCCCGCCGGTTCGGCGGTCTGCGGATCACCAACGAGCCGTTCCCCGATCTCCCGAAGACCTCGGACACACCGCCCCTGAACTAGCGCTCACAACCTGCACCGCCAGCAACTCTGAACGGGGAAACGATGGGTACACACCTTGCCTGCGGCTATCTCAGGAAAGGATTCCTGATGTCAGCCACCGAGGTCGACTCTCTACGCCAGCAGATCGCGAGATGCGCGGCGGCCAGAGGGATCGAGGTCGACGCGATCTACGAGGAAGAACTCGACCGCGCCTCAGCCCAGCTCGTGGCCTGCATCGACGCCCTGTTAGAGGCCGACGAGCCGTACCTCATCGTGCCCAGCCTCCTCCATTTCGCCGGATTCAACAATCCGCTCGAAGTTCGCCGCGATCTCCTGAGCCGAGGAATCGAGGTGCTAATCGCCCAGGACACAACGTCCGGGTGACATTCGGGCCGACTCTGCAATGCAGGTGGCCCAACCAAGCAGGCGGAGCGGGCGCGCTGGCCAATTCTCTCCTCAGCCGTCTCCTCACGGACGGTGGCATCTCTCCACGCCCGTTCCGCCGTTCCACGGACCACCCGATCTAGGTGCGAGTAGCCCCGAGGCTGCCTACGTCGGGTGGTTCCGTCCGATGCTGTGCCCGCTCGGCAACGTCGTACCGCCCGGAGCTCTCTGGCGGAGATCTCCGAGCGCAGCCGACCGGGCACAGCAGAGGGCCAGTTCGAGCCGTCAGAAGGTTCCGCCCGACCGAAAGAGACTCCGATGTCACAGATCCAACAGCTGAAAGCCCAGCTTCACCAGGTTGCCACCGAGGCGACTCAAGGAGCAGCGAGCCTGGGCACCTACAAGCAACGGTTCTCCCAGAGCAGCGCGCACGTACTGGCCTTGATTCAAGGCTCAGCCACGAAGGCGGACGCCGACATCAGCCAGCTGCTCGACGCCGCCGGCATGGCCGTCGAGCAAGCCACTGAGGCTCTGCAGATCGCCGCACATGGCTGCAAGAGTTACGCGGATCAGATCTAGCCGACGTCGTCATGCCCTCGGAGTTGCAGCGGGTTGCTTCGGAGCTACTCGCGTGCGTCGATCGCATCCCGGACATGACGAACTACCTCTTGCGCACAGCTGGGCAATGCAGAGAGCAGGCCGCATATCTGGCTGCCTTCGGGTCGAGCAACCCTGCTGCCCGGACGGCAGCACTACAGCTCGATGCGGCAGCCCGGGCATGCGAGGAGGCAGCCGAGTACGCCGGACGCGTCCCGCCACGCGCTCGCAGTTGGGTCGAGCAGATGGTGACCGGCGAGCGCACCGCAACACCGAGACCTACCGTGCCGATCGGCGGCAACCCACCGTCCCAGCGCGATCCAGTGCTCTGGAAGCGTGTCCCGATCCGAAACGATGGTGATCCGACGACAGGTATCGGCGTCGACGACGACGGCAGCGAGGTCACGATCGTCAGTGGGTACGACGACATGCGCGACCGCGCCCGCGAGTTGTGCCGCGAGAAAGGCTGGCCAGACTTCAAGCGAAGTCACCACGTCGAAATCAAGTTCGCCATGAAAATGCGTAGCCGCAGACTGAGCCACGCAACCCTGTATATCAACAAGAAACCGTGCGACGAGGTCAACTGGAGCTGCGATAAACTGCTCCCCCGGTTCCTGCCACCGGGGTCGACGTTGAGGGTCTTCGGTCCGGACGGCTACGAGAAACTGTTCAAGGCTAGGGAGCCAGAGTCATGACCTACGAATACACCATCACGGCGAACTACAAGCCCGGCGAGCCCGTCCAGATCACCGACGACCAGACCGCCTCCGCCTTCCTCGACGACCTCCTCCAGGAAGCAACCCGCTCCGCCGACTCGACCGCCGCGATGCTCTACATCAACGAGCGCCCCAAGGACGCCGACGGCCTCGCCGACCACGAACTCTGCATCGGCGTAGACCCCAAGACCAAAACCGGCAGCCTCGCCTACACCGACCGCGACGGACAGTTCTACGCAGTCGGCCGAGCCAGCGCCCGTGACCAGGTCGTCTACTTCTGCCAGGGCTACGACGAGTACTTCCCACAAGACTCCGAGGTAGACCTCCCCGAGATCCTGTCCGCCCTCCAGGACATGCTCCGCGCCGGAGAGCGCCCCCAGAACTTTGTCTGGGCCCCTATTCCCTGACAAAGCTCGGCTTGCCACACCTGCGGCGTGTGCGAAACCCCACAAGGCGGCAGAACTACCCCGGCTGACGCAGATCGATTTGGGCCGCGGAGGACCTGCGCGTCACTCAGCTCCTTCGGATCGGCTCGGTAGCGACTGCCCACGTTCATAGCGCTCAACCTGCCGAGTACCGAGATTCCACAGCGCCGACGGGACAAAGTCCAGGAATGGCGGACTTACAATCGCGGTATGCCAGCCCGCACCAACGACTTTCAGGCCATTGTCTATTTCGTGAAGAAGCACATCGCCGCCGACGCCGTTGTGAGAGAGTCGGCGATCCTGGCCGACCGCATCACCGGGGAGCCGCGTGAAGTCGACGTACTGATCACCGGCACCGTCGCAGGACAGGAACTGACGATCGGCATCGAGGCTCGGGAACACAAACGCCGGCAGGGCGTCGAATGGGTGGAGCAGGCGGCAAACAAGCACAGCCGACTGCCGATTCACCAGACGGTGTTGGTCTCGGCCAGCGGCTTCACAGAGAGCGCAGAGAGGCTCGCAGCCAAGCTCGGAGTCGAACTAGTGACTCCTGGGCAGGAGATCTCCGCGACAGGGCCGCTTGCAGATCTCGGACTTCAGGCGGAGGCACGAGAAGTCACCTGGACCGGCGAGGTTGACGTGCGCGCGCAATGCCGCGTTGAGAATGGTGAGCTCTTCGAGATCGAACTTGGTCACGAGACACTCTTGTTTGCCAGCGATGGGGCACAGCTGTGCACAGTCGAGACGCTTGCGCGCGAACTCCACCAATTCCTCGACCCCGCAACGCTCGGATCGGCGACGGTACTTGCAGGAGAGGACTCGAACTGGCTGCGTGTCCAGCTTGAACCTGTGCTCGCAAGACATCCCCGTACAGGACACCAGACGACAGTGCATCTGATGCCGAACGGACCGCCCGCCGCAGCCGAGCTACCGCGGATCGCCACGGTTCAGATTGCCTACGCCGCCCAGCTACGGGTGATCCCGATGCCTCTGTCGTGGCACAAACTGCAGGAAGTCGACTATGCAGTCGCAAAGGCCACAGTCCTGGACCAGGAGGCCATGATCGTTGTTAGCCAGGGGGCCAGCCACCCCACGACCTCTATACGAATGACCGACAGCGACCGGAAGGTCACCGACCTCGACGACACCAACGTGACCCGCGTCCAACTCACGGAAGAACAGGCCCGACAAGCCCGGCAGCGGGCCGGCCATCCTATCCATATCGCGGATGAAGACTTGCCGACGTCCCGCGCGTGATGACGGCGCCAAAGCAGCCTCAAGAATGTGGCCTAGTCTAATTCGAGAGCCCGCCTCAGCAGGCTCTCTCCAGCTAGTCGATGAAGTCGGCAATGCTCCACTCCGACACAAGTCGACGCCACGCCTGTGACGGCGATGGTGGACCGAACTGGACGCGGTGATGGATGACCGCCCGCCCGGCACGTCGCGAGATGATTGAACCATTGGCGCAGCCGCCCGCCCGTGGCAGACTAGCCGCGCCGTTGTAGAAGCAGTCATGAATCAAGCCTTCCGCGGAAGGACATTCATGAACTGTATGCAGGTGTTGTTTTGGGAGCGTCCAGTGGACGCGGCGGTAATGATGATGCTTGTGCTGGCGATGCCCATCACGATCATCGTCGTTGTCGGTTGTGCGATCGCGTGGCGGTCGCTCACCCTCCCCCCCGTCTGACCAAGATCATGCACGTAAGTTGATCCGGCTGTTCGGCCAGATCATCAAAGATCTGGTTGGCAGGGGCAGTCGACAGCCCTGACACGTAGGAAGCCTCGGGCAGGCAACTGTCGGCCCCGGGGCCTTCTCGTTATCGCAGGCTCCCCGAGGACCAATCCCTTCGTCGCCGCCAGCAACTCGCACTCCTGCTCGGCGCAACGAGGGGCGACATGCAACGCGCAGCTTGCCGAGCGCCGGTTTGATCAGCGAGTTCCAGTACTACGCCGAGAACCACGAAGCCTTCACCGGCAACCGCGAGCTGGACGCCGTGCGGGAGTTGAACCCGCACCTGCAGTCGTTCGAAACCTGGCTCAACCTGCACAAGGAAGAGCTCAAAGCGGCTGTGAGCTGAGCCGCGCAGCGCCGGGGCGTACCGACGGACGGGTAGTGGTTCGATCAGCGGTGAGTCGCCCCGCGTGCCGGGCAGTCCTTGACGGAAATCCGGGGACTACTACCCGTTACTCGGTACGCCGGCGCCCACACTCGCCTCGGTGCCTTTGGCAACGGTGTCGTAAATCGGCGGTGCCGATCTCGGCCACGACGACGCCTTCCGCTGATCGACGGGGATCCACAAACTCGGAGCACCCCAAGCGCCTGTCGTTGTCGAGGCCTCCCCCAGAGGCGGCGGGCGCGCATCAGGTCGGCAGATCGTCGACCCCGCCTAAGGAGCAGTTGTGGATCGAAAGAAGAGCAGGTTGACCGCCGCAGGCGGTCTCCTGGTGGTTGGAGCGGTGGTGTCGTCGGCGCTCGTCGGCGGCGGCGTCAGCCAGGCCTCGGAATCGTTGGTTGCCACTGAGCAGGCGCACGCCCCGGCGAGCGCGTCGGAGCTCGGGCTGGCCGCGGGTGAGACGTTGACGGTCAAGTCGGTCATCGAGGATGCCGACGGTGGGACGCACGTGCGGTACGAGCGGAAGCTGGACGGGCTGCGTGTCATCGGTGGTGACCTCGTTGCCCACAAGGACGCGAAGGGCGGGGTCGAGGAGGTTACCTACAACCTCGGCCGGAAGAGCATCGCTCCGGCGTCGCGGACCGCGAAGATCTCCAAGGCGGCGGCCCAGGCCAAGGGAGTCGCTGCGGCTCAGGCCACCAAGGACGAGAAGACCGCGGGCAACGAACTGGTCGTCTTCGTCACCGACCAGGGGCCGAAGCTCGCGTACGACGTACTGACCACCGGTATTCGCGCCAACCAGGTTCCGACCCGGCTGCACACGTACGTCGACGCCGCTACCGGCGCCGTACTGTCGAGCGACGACGAGATCAAGACCGGTACCGGCGACGGGCTCTTCTCCGGCAACGTCACCATCGCTACTTCCGCCAAGTCCGGTGGTGGTTACGAGATGCGGGACACGACGGGCAACACGGCCACCGACGTGCACAACCAAGGCGATCCCAACACCGGTGAGGGCCCCGACGGCGACCTCTTCACCGACGCCGACGACAACTGGGGCACCGGGGCGAACTCCGACCGCGCGTCCGCTGCTGTCGACGCGCTCTACGGCGCGCAGAAGACGTTCGACTACTACAAGACCCAGCTCGGCCGGAACGGCATCTGGAACGACGGCCGCGGTGCGCGTTCGCGCGTCCACTTCGCCAACGCGATGGTCAACGCGTTCTGGGACGGCACGCAGATGTCGTACGGCGACGGTGCGGGCAACAACGCTCCGCTCACCGAACTGGATGTCGCCGCGCACGAGATGAGCCACGGTGTCACCGAGAACACCGCGGGACTCGTGTACACCGGCGAGGCCGGCGGCCTCAACGAGGCGAACTCCGACATCTTCGGTACCGCTGTCGAGTTCTACGTGAACAACCCCAACGACGTACCGGACTACTTCATCGGTGAACTGATCAACATCCACGGCAACGGCACACCGCTGCGCTACATGGACAAGCCGAGCAAGGACGGTTCGTCGAAGGACTGCTGGTCCTCGACGCTGGGCAGCCTCGACCCGCACTACTCCTCGGGCCCGCTCAACCACTGGTACTACCTGCTGTCCGAGGGCTCGGGCGCCAAGACGATCAACGGGAAGAGCTACGACTCCCCCACCTGTTCCGGCGCCGCAGCCGTGACCGGCATCACCCACGCGAAGGCCGAGAAGATCTGGTACCGCACACTGGCGACGTACCTCACGTCGTCGGCCAAGTACGCCGACGCCCGCACCGGTGCGATCAAGTCCGCCAAGGACCTGTACGGCCAGGGCTCGGCAGAATGCCAAGCGGTCGAGAAGGCGTTCACGGCCATCGCGGTCGCGGCGACGAGCGAGACCTGTGGCGCGGGAAACCCCGACCCGGGCTCCCCGACGGTCACCAACCCGGGCTCGCAGACGAGCACGGCAGGGACCGCTGACACGCTGCAGCTCGCAGCGACCGGCGGCAGCACGCCGTACTCGTGGTCGGCGACGGGTCTCCCGGCCGGTCTCACGGTCAACGCCTCGACCGGTCTCATCTCCGGTACCCCGACCACCGCGGCCACCTCTTCGGTGACGGCGAAGGTCACGGACTCCGCGGGCAAGACGGCCAGCGTGTCGTTCTCGTGGGTCGTCTCCGCCGTCGGCGGTGGCGGGTCGTGCGTCGGCGACCTCAAGTACAGCGGCACCCTCACCGCGGGCGGCAGCAAGACGTTCGCCGCCTTCAGCGACAGCGATGCGGGTCAGCTCAAGGTCTGCCTCGACGGGCCGACCGGCGCCGACTTCGACGTCTACCTGCAGAAGCAGTCCGGATTCTCCTGGGTGACCGTTGCCCAGGGCATCACCCCGAACCCGGACGAGTCGTTCACCTACAACAACACGGCGGGCAACTACCGCCTCGTGGTGAAGGCCGACTCCGGATCCGGCGCATTCACCGCTTCCGTGTCTGAGTGATCGCGGCAGTGGCACCTCCTCGATCCCACGGGGCTCGACGAGGTGCCACTGCGGCTGCTCAGATCCAGTCCCGACGGCTCGCCTGGACGGCCAACTGGAAGCGGCTGTGGGCGCCGAGCACCTCTTCAAGCCGGGCGATCCGCCGGCCGACGGTGCGGGCGCTCACACCCAGATCGCGGGCGATCGCCTCGTCGGTGAGGCCGGCGGCGAGGTAGGACAGCAACTGCTGCTCCTCAGGCCCCGGACCATCCAGCGCGTCGACCACCTGGGACTCCGCCGACAACGGCACGCCCATCTGCCAGAAGACGTCGAAGAGGCTGACCAACGAGTCGAGGAGGCCGGACTCATGAACGACGATTGCTGACCGCCGCGCGCCTTTCTGGCCCGGAACCGTGATGAAGGCACGCTTGTCGTCGAACAGCATCAGGTTCAGCGGCACCTGCGCGAAGACGCGCGCCTGCTCGCCGGCCGCGATGCACTGGTGGACGGCGGCAAGGCCTTCGAAGTCCTCGAGAACCGACACGCCGTACAGCCCGCGCCCCCGGACGCCGCGCTCCATGGCCTCGAGGAATCCGACCGCCACCCTGGGCCGCGGGATCGTCATCCCGGGTTGCAGTTTCCGCGGCGACACCGGGCCGATACACAGACCGTCGACGGTCGAGGCCGTGTCATCCATCAGCTTGGCCTCGACGGCGTTGATCCGCGCCTCGTCGGCGATCACCTCGACGAAGTTCAGCCGGTCGCCGGCCTCACTCCAGATCTCGGCGAAGACCGAGGCGAGCCCGCGAGCGGCATCAGCAGCTTTCGCATGCTCGGCCGCGACCTGCTCCAACGGCATCCGGGGAGCCACTGCTTCGATCGCCCCGTCCCGCACGTCGAGCAGACCGATGGCAGCCAACTGTTCCACCTCGTGCGCAGCCGTGGCGCGGTCGACTCCGGCGCGTTCGGCCAGGTCCTCGAGAGTCGTTCTCCCACTCACGACCGCGGCCCGGTAGAGCGGCTCCGCGGCGGCCGAGAGGATGGGGGCTGAGGACAACTTCATCTGCACGTACTACCACCTCCAACCCCCGCTGCGCGAGGGTCACGGCGCTCAGCCTCACCAGGCGAGCAGCGCGCTCACCCAACCCACACGCGTCGTCACGCCCCGTCGTCCGCCGCTGCGCGCGATACCCTCCGGGCGTGACCGCCGAACTTCTGGACGACTTTCTGCAGGCGAACCGTGACGACGAGCTCGGTCTGTACGGGATCTGTGTTCACCAGGACGGATCGCCGCTGATCGAGGCGCGGACGCGGTCCGATGACCGGGTGAATCTGTACTCGGTCTCGAAGACGTTCACGTCGGTCGCGTTGGGGATGGCGGCGGCCGAGGGGCGGTTGAGCCTGGACGATCGGCTGCTGGATCACTTCCCCGAGTTGCGGGCGATCGCGGCAGACGGGGTCGAGGGCGTGACCCTGCGCCAGCTGACCACGATGACGAGCGGGACGAGTCACGAGTGGTTCGCCGACGTGCGGATCGACGCGGCCGACCTGCTGCACGAGATCGTTGCCGCCCCGCTCAGCGCACCTCCCGGTACGGCGTTCTCCTACACGGGATCGGGTCCGTACGCCGTGGGTCGTGTCATCGCCCGCGTCACTGGCGCCGACGTGCGCGCCTACCTGATGCCGCGGCTGTTCGCACCCCTCGACCTGCACAACCCGGCCTGGCACACCTGCCCGAACGGATACCCGTTCGCCGAGAGCGACCTCTTCCTGCGCACTCACGAGCTCGCGCGCTTCGCCCAACTCCTGTTGCAGAACGGCGAATGGGAAGGCCGCCAACTCGTCCCCGCAGACTATGTACGCCGGATGACCGCCGAAGCAGTCGACACCAGCGACCTCGACTACGGCGGGCGCTGGACACACGGCTACGGACTCGGTGTCTGGATCGACGAAGGCGACACCTACCGGATGGACGGCCGCTACGGCCAGTACGCGTTGATCAGCCCCTCGGCGCGTGCCGCCATCACCGTGACAGCACACGTCGAAGACGACCGAAAGCTCCTGGAAGCCCTGCACCGCCTGGTTCTGAACCGCCTAGAGGGGTAGGACCGTGGTGCGGTGGTGGTGGTCGAAGACGATCGAGCTGCGGATGTCGGCGATCTCTTGGCGTTTGGCCAGGTCGAGGACCAGGTCACGAAGGGCCTCGGTGTCCTTGACCGCCACGTGGGCCAGGAAGTCGGAGGCGCCGGAGACCATGAACATGGCCAGGGTCTGCGGGAGTTGCATCACGTAGTCCTGGAAGGCGGTGGCGACGGCCATCGCCTGGGGACGCAATTTGATCGAGATGATCGCCTGGGTGGCGCGATCGATGGCCTTCAGGTCGACAGCGGCGTGGTAGCCGCTGATCACGCCGCGGTCGCGGAGTGATCGGACGCGCTCGAGGCAGGTCGACGGCGCGATGCCGAGGGCGGCGGCGAGATCGCGGTTCGTCCGGCGCGCGTCCTGCTGCAGGAGCCGGAGGAGCGCCGTATCAAGTTCGTCCATGGACACCAGTTTCGCAGATCTGCCGAACGATGTTCGGTCCTCTGCGAAATCGGCCGGACGAACGGATACCTTGCCCGGCATGACAGAGAAGCTGGTCGTGGTGATCTCGACCGACACCCCGGTCGGGGTCGCCCTCAACACCGCCGCGCTGCTCGGGGTGGCCCTCGGCCACGGACACGACGAGATCGTCGGCCCGGACACGGTCGATGCCGCAGGCAACCAGCACACCGGCATGTGTACCCGTCCGATTCCGGTACTGCGGGCCTCCGGCGAGCGGTTGCACGAACTGCGCGATCAGGCCGCCGCTCGCCCGGAGGTCGTCGTACACGAGATGCACCAGGTCGCCCAGCAGGCCCGCACGTACGCACAGATGGCCGACACCCTGGCCGGCACCAAGCCGGACGACATCGAGTACCTCGGCCTCGGGCTGCACGGGCCCAAGAAGGCGATCGACTCCCTGGTCGGCGCCCTACCGCTCTATCGGTGACAGTTGGTGCCAGTGCGGCAAACGCTCGTCCAGAAGGAAAGGACTCAGTAGGCCTGTTCGTAGAGGTGACGGAGGTCGGGGTCGCTGGGACCGCTGTGGCCGCAGGTGCTGACCTGGCCGTTGCTGGCGGCAACGAGATAGCTGTCGCCGACGGTGAAGTCGACGCCGAGCAGGGTGGCGACGTCTTCGGGCATCGATTGGACCTCGACGGTTTCGGCTGGGCCGCCGCGGTACCAGTGGGCCACCTTCAGCGTGACCAGGTCGCCCTTGATGGCGGTGACCTGGCCTTCGAAGGCGACCGGTAGGTCCTTGAAGTCGGCTACCTCCGGGGCGCGGCACTTGCCGGCGGCGCCGCCGGCCAGCGTCAGTTTCACCGCAGGGACGGGGGTCGCGGCGGTCGGCGGGTGGTCGTTCGGCGCCAGGCCCCAGACGAGGGCAGCGGCAGCGATCAGAGCGACCGCGGCGGCGGCCGGGATCCAGCGGCGGCGGGTGGTCGTGCTGGGCCGGGTTTCGGTATCGGTGGTCATCGTGGTCTCCAGGAGGCGATCGAGGTCGGGTCGGGGAGCACGCGATGCCGGGTCGGCGGCCTGCAGCCGGGCCAGCAGTTCGTCGTCGTTCACAGCTCACTCCCTCTCTTGACCTGTTCCTGTCCGGCCGTGCCGCCGTTCTTTCGTTCTAGCTCGGCGGCGAGCTTTTTCTTTGCCCGATGCAACCGAATGCTCACCGCGTTCGCCGTCAGGCCGGTCACCTCGGCGATCCCCTGCGGCGCCAGCCCCTCCCACGCCCACAACTGCACGACCTCGCGATCGAGCTCACCGAGGGTGCGCAACGCGTCGTACAGCTGGTCATGTTCGGCGGGCGCGGAGGCTGGCGTTGTCCGCGCGAGTTTGTCGACCAGCCGCAGCCGGCGCTTCTCGGCCCGGCGAGCGTTCGCGAGACAGCCGCGGGCGACGCCGTAGCACCACGGCAGCACTTCCTCCAGCTGCGGTACGTCGTCGATCCGTCGCCAGAGGACGAGCATGGTCTCGGCCAGTACGTCGTCGACCGCGGCAGGGTCGGCCCGTCGTACCAGATAGCGGTGCAACGGCTCGCCGACCGCACGCACCAGCGCCTCGAAGCGGGCCTCACGCAGGGAAGTCACGTCTCCCCCTGTCCGGCACGTCGTCGATTCTTTCAAAGTTTCGCACCCGGATCGGGAACCTCGTCGCGAATCCCGACACAGAGGGGGCCATGGGCAGGCAGGATGGACTGATCATGACGGCGGGCGACCGGGAGTTGTGGGAACGGGCCGCGGCCGGGAGTTCGGAGGCCTTCGGGCAGCTGTACGACCGGCATGCGCGCGCGATCTACAACTTTCTGTACCGGCGCACCGCCTCGCGGAGTGATGCCGAGGACCTGACCTCGGCGGTCTTCCTGCACGCCTGGCGCCGGCGCGCGGGCGTCCGAACAACCGCAGCACGTGGTCGGCGTGTTCGCGGACGTTAGCCGCTCTGACCGCGGTCAGGGCTCCGGCCACCACTGGTGGCCGGAGACAGGAAGTTGGGGCTCGAGACTTCAAGCAACAGGTCTCCAGCAACGACAAGGTGTCTCACGCCACCACTGGTGGCGCGGGCGCGTGCACCTGGGCGGCGCACGGTATTCCGGCCATGGCTGGGATCCACCGAACGTCCGAAGACACGCTGACCATGCGCTGCATACCTTCGGACGCTAGGCAGGCGAACGCCGGGAGCAGCGTGGGCTGGTCCCGGCGTTCGAGGGGGTGGGTTACTTGATGGTGTAGGTGAAGGTGTCGTGGCGGAGGGCTTCGCCGGAGACCTTCACGATCTTGAGGGTGTGCTGGGTGTTCGCCAGGTTGGTGGCGGTGAAGACCTGGCGGTTGGTGACTCGGGCGTCGCCGTGCAGGTTGACGCGGCGGACGACCTTGCCGTCGAGGTACACGTCGGCTTCACCCTGGTCGGGGGCCAGGGCGGTGGACCAGTCGACCGACGTACCGGTGAAGGTGAAGGAGGCTGAGGCGCCGTTCGCCGTGGTGGCGTGGACGTCGTTCAGGTAGTCGCCGCGGAAGCGGAAGTCGAGGGCCAGTGCGCCGACGGCCTGCTTCGCGAGGTACTCCTTCTTGATGGTGACGGTGCGGCCGGTGACGGTGTAGTCGGTGCCCTTCACGAGAGCGCCGATGCCGGCCAGTTCACTGGGGTCGCGGCTGATCTCGATGCTGACGTCGGCCGGTGCTGCCTTGTTGAAGGTGGCCTTGTCGGGGTTGAGCAGGCTTTCCTGGCGGATGTTCAGCTTGTCGACCAGCATGAACTGGCCGGACTTCTTCACACCGCGGATGGTGTGGGCGCCGTTCGGCAGGTCGGAGATGCTGTAGACGACCTGCTGCGCACCACGGCCATCGGCCTGGTAGGTGTTGACGGTCTGCTTGAGCTGGCCGTCGATGTAGATGTCCACCTCGCCTTGCGAGTTGTGCGTCTCGGTCACGTAGTCGACGCCGTTCCCGACGAAGCTGTACGAGAACG
Source organism: Kribbella sp. NPDC058245 (assembly GCF_042882005.1). Lineage (NCBI taxonomy): Bacteria > Bacillati > Actinomycetota > Actinomycetes > Propionibacteriales > Kribbellaceae > Kribbella > Kribbella sp. NPDC058245. The sequence continues at coordinate 98,860 of NZ_JBHVWY010000014.1, read as the reverse complement.
AGTCACCGTTGGTCTCGGAGTACTGGACGTCGTCCTGGTAGTCGCCGAGCCCGCGACCCGAACTGCGGCTCCATGAACCCGTGTAGACGATCTGCGAGTTGTCGTTGTTGACCTCGAGCGTCCGAGTGCCCGCGTTGGCCGCACCCGCGGCGCTGGTGCCGGCGGTGTCGGAGATGGTGACGTTCAGCGGCTCGGTGGTGGCAGGCACCTCGTAGTTGCCGTTGCGCTGCCAGGCGCCGTCGTACGAGACGCGCAGGTCGTCGTCGTTGACCTTGATCGTGGAGTTCTTCTGCGGCGTCACCTTGAACAGCCGCGTGCCATGGATCGGTACGTCGTTCGCCGTGAAGCTGCCGTTGAACGTGCCGAGGTCCTTCTTGGCCCACAGGTCCCGGACCTTCGCGGAGCCGGTCAGCCCGAGGTCGGCGAAGGCCGCGGTCATGTTCGCGTCGGTCTGGCCGAGGTTGAACAGGGCCACGGTGTAGCTGTTGTCGGCGTTCAGCGCGTACCAGACCTGCCGGTTCGACGTGGTGGCGACCGGGTGTGCCGGACGGCCGGCCTGGTTGACCGCGATGACCTCGCGGTTCGTCAGCAAGTCGAGTCCGTACTGGTCGAGCCGCGTCATGTCATTGCCCGTGTACATCGGGGCGGCCGACACGGCCCACAACGTTGCCGCCGTACGGCGCTCATCCTTCGTCATGCCGTCCATCTGGCCGTTGCCGACGTCGAGCGAATCGAGGTCGTTCCAGCCGCCGGGGCCGGCGTGCCGCCACCAGTCGGCGAGCTTCGGGAAGAGCCGGCTGATGTTCGGCCAGGCCGTCAGCGCGACGCCTTCGCAGTAGCACTCGACGTCCCAGTCGATCCGCCAGCCGTTCGCGTACTGCTTCCAGTAGTCGGCGTAGTTGATGTCGAGCGCCCAGGACAGCTCGAGCCAGATCTTGTGCTTGGCGAGCGCGGTCGACCAGGCCTTGACGTCGTCGCGCGCGTCCAGCGTGAGGTTGCTGACGCCCGAGCCCGGGGTCACGCTGTCGAACTTGACGAAGTCGACGCCCCAGGAGGCGAGCAGGTCCGCGATCGAGTCGATGTACTTCTGTCCACAGGGCTTGGAGAAGTCGATCTTGTAGCCGATCCCCCAGTAGTCGGCCTGCTGCAACGGCCGGACCGGAAGGTCACCGGTCTTGCACTCAGGCGCGCCGTACACGGGCAGGTTCGCGTCGATCACCTGCTGGCCGATGCCGGGGATCGCGTAGATCCCGATCTTCTGGCCCTGCTTGTGGATGTAGTCGATCAGGGTCTGGAAGCCGCTCGGGAAGTTCTTCGCGCTCGGGGTCGGCCGGCCGTAGGCGTCGATCCCGTCGTTCCAGGCGGCGTCGATGTTGATCCGGTTGTAGCCGTACGGCTGCAGCTTGGCGTGCATCGCGTCGGACTGCGCCTTGATCTGCTTCTCGTTGATCCAGGTACCGCCGTTCCCGGCGTACACCTGCATGCTGTAGCTGCTCCAGCCCATGTACGGCTTGTCCGCCTGCGCGCCCGCTGGCCCACCAGGAACCACCGTGACGTTGGACGGAAGAGGAGCCTGCGGTACGGCGCCCTGCTGCGAAGCGGCCTTGGGCACGGCTCCGGGGCCTGGCAGCGGAGCCGCGGACGACGTCACTGCCGAACCGGCTGGAATGAGTGCGGCGATGACGAGCGTGGCGACCACGCCTCGTAATGCCTTGGCGCGTATGGATCTGGTCATCAGCGGCGACCTTCTGCCTGGCGGATCGGATAGGATATGGGAATCTTGATCGGGTTAAGTAAGTCCGTCAAGATCCGATAGGAAATCCGATGACCTCAGTTTCTCAGAGCAGGTACGGCGTGACGTTCCGCAGTGCTCTGGTCACGTAGTCGTCCTTTTCGCTCACCGGAGCCACATAGTCCATCGCTTCCGTGGCCGCATCCAGACCGTAGAGCCGGGCGATCGTCCACGTGGCCAGATAGGTCGATGCCAGACAACCGCCTGCAGTCGCCAGGTTGCCGCGCGCGAAGAACGGCTGATTGAGAACCTCAACACCGGCCGCGACGGCCCAGGGCTTGGTGGTCACGTCGGTACACGCCGGTACGTCGTCCAGCAGGCCGAGCTTGGCCAGGACGAGTGCGCCGGAGCATTGCGCCGCCAGCAGGTGACGCTCAGGGTCGAGCCCCTTCAGAATGGCCATGATCTCCGGATCCTCGACCACCTCACGGGTCTTGCGACCACTGCCGATGATCACGGCGTCCGCCGTACAGGCTTCTTCGAGACCGATCGCCGCGTCGATGGTGACGCCGTTCATCGAGGTCACCCGCGGGGTCGGGCTCGCGATGGAGACGCGCGCGCCGGGGACCCGATTCAGGACGCCCAGAGCGATCAGGGAGTCGAGTTCGTTGTAGCCGTCGAAGGTCAGGATCGCGGTGTGCATGGCTCGGACGGTACGCCGATCGATCCATGACGATCCACAAATTGTCCTGCATACAATGCGAGGATGCGGACACCGAAGTACAAGGGGCTGGTCGACGCGCTGGCGGCCGAGATCCGCAGCGGACACCGGCCCGCCGGATCGCGCCTGCCCACGCATCGGGAGCTGGCCGCGGCTGAGGGGATCGCACTAGTGACCGCGTCCCGCGTGTACGCCGAGTTGGCCGCGATGGGGCTGGTGAGCAACGAGCAGGGCCGGGGCACGTTCGTGCGTGATCTGGCGACCGTTGACGAATTCGATCAGCGGTCGGTGGCTGTCGATGCGATCGATCTGAGCTTCAACTCGCCCTCGGTACCGGGGCAGGCGGATCTGCTGCGGCAGGCATTGCGAGAGCTCGCCGCGGCCGGGGATCTCGATGCGCTGCTGCGGTACCAGCCGCATCGAGGGCGCACGCAGGATCGGGAGGCGGTGGCACAGCATGTACGGCGGCGTGGGCTGACCGTTGGTCGGGAGCGGGTCCTGATCGTGAACGGCGCCCAGCACGGGTTGGCGGTCTCGGCGATGGCCATGTTCCAGCCGGGTGATGTGATCGCGGTAGATGCGATCTCCTATCCAGGGTTCATCGTGCTGGCCCGGACGCTCGGGCTGGAGCTTGCGCCGCTGCCCGCTTCGACGAGCGGGATCGATCTCGATGCGCTCGATGAGTTGTGCCGTCGGCGACGCGTGCGCGGGCTGTATGCGATGCCCACACTGCACAATCCGCTCGGTTGGGTGCTCCCCGGTGAAGCGCGTGAACGGCTGGTTGCAATCGCTCGGCGCTATGAGTTGGCCGTGATCGAGGACGCGTCGTACGCGTTTCTGGCCGAGGACGCGCCGCCACCGCTGGCGATGCTCGCGCCCGAACTGACGGTCTATGTGTCGGGCTTGTCGAAGAGCGTCGCGACCGGACTGCGGATCGGGTACGTCGTTGCGCCCAGCGGACTCGTGTCGGCGATCGAACGCGTGATCATGGCGACGACCTGGCAGACGCCGGGTGTGACCGCGGCCATCGCGTGCCGGTGGTTGGAGGACGGCACGGTCGATCGGCTTGAGGTTCAGAAGCGGGCGGACGCTCAGGAGCGGCAGGCGATCACGCTGGCGGCGCTGGGTGACCTGCCGTCGATCGGGCACCCGTCGTCGTACGTCCGATGGTTGCCCTTGCCACCTAATACCCGGCCGGACCGCATCGTGGCCGCACTGGCCGGGCGCCGCGTCGCGGTCTCCACGGCAGCACCGTTCGCCACCACGCCCGTCGTACCGCAGGCACTCCGGTTGGCGATCGGGTCGGTCCCGCTCGACCAGCTGGAGCACGCCGTACAAGCGGTTCGGGAAGAAGTCGCAAAAGACGCTGCGCACTGACACCCATCCGGAGCCTGAGCAGTCTCGAAGAGCAGATGTGAGCGGCACCGTTCACACTCCCTCAGCTCAGGAAAGAGATCGTCATGTCTCGTAAGATCGTCCGCGCCGGCCTCGCCGCGTCTGCTCTGGCCCTTGTTCTGGCGACCGCTGCGTGTGGCAGTGACGACAACAAGGCCACCGACACCCCCGCTGCGTCGCAGCCGACCTCCGCGCCGACCAGCGCACCGTCCAGCGAAGCCTCGATGGACAACGCCGCCGGCCTCGTCGGCCCGGGCTGCGAGGCCTACGCCAAGGCCAACCCGACCGGCGCCGGCTCGGTCGACGGCATGGCCGCCGTACCGGTCGCCAACGCTGCCGCCGGTAACCCGCTGCTGACCACGCTCGTGGCCGCCGTCTCCGGCAAGCTCAACCCGAAGGTCAACCTGGTCTCGACGCTGAACGGCGGCGACTTCACCGTCTTCGCGCCGGTCGACGACGCCTTCAAGAAGATCGACGCCAAGACCATCAACACCCTCAAGACCAACGACGCCCTGCTCACCAAGATCCTGACCTACCACGTCGTGGCCGGCCAGCTCGACCCCACCGCGGTCGTCGGCAAGCACATGACCGCTGAGAAGCAGGAGCTCACCGTTACCGGTTCGGGTCAGAGCCTGAAGGTCAACAACGCGAACGTGATCTGCGGCGGCGTGAAGACCGCCAACGCGACCGTGTACCTGATCGACTCGGTCCTGATGCCCCCGGCCGCCTGACCAGCAACCCCCGTAGTACGCCGGACCGGTGTCCCGTGCAGTTGCCGTGGGCACCGGTCCGGGACCACCATGAGGGTCGAACAGAGGAAACAACAGCGTGAGCGAACCGACCGCACTCCCCTGGCCGGGCAACGGGTCCCGGCCAGGCGTCACCGACGCCGATCTGCTGGCCCGCACCGCCGGTGGTGACACCGCGGCGTTCAGCACGCTCTACGACCGGATCAGCCCTTGGGTCTACGGACTCGTCCGGCGGGTCCTGCGCAACCCGGCCCAGTCGGAGGAGGTGACGCAGGAAGTGATGATCGACATCTGGCGGACCGCCAGCCGGTTCGACGCCGCCCGCGGTTCGGCGCATTCCTGGATCCTCACCATCGCCCATCGCCGGGCGGTCGACCGGGTCCGCTCCGAACAGGCCGCGAGCGATCGCACCGACCTGGTCGGGGCCCGCAGTATGGAGGTCGACTTCGACCAGGTCTCCGACACCGTCACCACCCGGCTCGAGGCCGAGCAGGTCCGGCGCTGTCTCGGCACCCTGACCGAGTTGCAACGGGAATCGATCGCGCTCGCCTACTACAACGGCTACACCTATCTCGAAGTAGCCCAGCAACTCGACGCCAAACTGCCAACCGTCAAAGCCCGAATGCGCGACGGTCTGATCCGGCTCCGTGACTGCCTCGGAACCACCAAGGGGGGTACGCCATGACCGAACCAGACGTGCACACTCTCACCGGTCCCTACGTCCTGGACGCACTGCCCGAGGACGAGCGGACCCGCTTCGAGGCCCACCTGGCCGAGTGCCAGTTCTGCACCGCCGAGGTGTCCGAGCTGCGCGAGACCGCGATCAAGCTCGCGACTCAGGTCGAGACGGTCCCGCCGCCGCACCTGAAGGTCAACGTGATGCAGGCGATCGAGAACGTCCGCCAACTGCCCCCAGTGGTCGCCGGTACGACGGATGTCGTCGCAGCCAAGCGCTATAGCCGCCGGTCGGTGTTCGCCCTGGCCGCAGCAGCGCTGGTGATCGCGGGGGCCGGCGGAGTTGCTGTCGACCAGTACCGGGACAAGAACGCGGCGGTGCAGGCCAACAAGCAGATGGCTGCGGTTCTCGCCCAGCCGGATGCGAAGACCTCGCATGGCTCCGTCAAGGGCGGTGGGGAAGCGACCGTGGTGATGTCCGCCCGCGCCGACGCGGTGGTCGTCGTACTGCATGAACTGCACAAGCCGCCCAGTGGCAAGGTCTGGCAGATGTGGCTGATGGACGCCGCGCAGAACGCTCGTTCGATCGGGCTCACGTCGGGTGATGTCGCGACCGTGATCCAGGGTGGTGTCGTCGGACAGACCACATTCGGTCTGACCGAGGAGCCTTCGGGTGGTTCCGCTGCACCGACGACGACTCCGGTGGCCGCGGTCGAGATGACCTGATCCTCCGACGTGGACTGGGCTCGGGTCTATAGCCGTTAGGGAACTGCCAACGTCAGGACCACCTCATTGCGGCGGATGGTGAGGTGGCCCCCGGTGGCCTCGGCATAGCGGCGGGCTATGTCGAGGCCGAGGCCGGACGAACCGCGGTCGCTGCGACCACGCTCCCCCGCACCCAGCGGGATCCCCGGGCCCTCGTCCGCGATAGTGATCCGTACGGCGTTTTCTATGCGCAGCAAGGTGATCCGGGCCGGTGTGCCGTCGGGGGTGTGTGCGACGACGTTCTCGACGAGGGCGTCCAGAGCTGCGGCCAGATCCTCAGGTGCAGACCGGACCATCGCGGGTGGATCCGGGAGGTTGAGGGTGAGGTCGCGGCCTTGGTCCTCGAAGAGCGGTTCCCAGAACGCGGCGCGGTCGCGGGTCACCTGGACTGCGTCGCAATGCGGTACGCGTCCTTCGCGCTGCGGTCGTCGTGCGGCGCTGATGACTGCGGTCAGGGTGCGTTCGAGGCTGGTGACTTGGGTGTTGAGCTCCTCGGCTCTTTCGCGATCCGGGAGTGCCTCGACCTGAAGTCTGAGCGCGGTCAGGGGTGTGCGGAGCCGGTGAGAGAGATCGGCCACGGATTCGCGTTCGACGGCGATGACCTCGTCGATGCGATCCGCAAGGCGATTGAGGGCAGCACCTACCTTGGCCACTTCCGCCGGCCCGGTGACCGGGGCTCGCGCCTCGAGATCACCGCCGGCCAGGCGTTCCGCCGTACCGGCTGTTTCTTCCAGCGGGCGGGCGAGGCGGCGGGAGACGAATTCGGCGCCGACGATGCTGAGGAGCAGGACGAGTAGGCCAGCTCCGGCTACGACGAGCACGCGCGGCATCAGGCCGGCGTGGAGTTGATCGCCGGTGAGGTACAGGCAGACCGAGGCGGGACCTTGCTGGGTGCCGACGTCGATCTCGACGGCCAGGCCGCCGTTGATGTTGCGATAGTCGGCGTCCCCGATCTTCGGCGGGCCCTTGTGGTCGTCATCATCGCCGTCGCCGACCGGTGCGTCCTTTGGCGGCGAGACGCCGCCGGGCGGGGCCTGGCCGAGCGTCGTACCGTCGTTGAGCCGTACCGAGATCCGGCCGGGACCGTCGTTGGCGACGCCCTGGATGTAGGCCGCGATGTCGTCCTTGGTGTGGTCCTTGTCGCCGACGTAGTACGCGACCGCCTCGGCGCGGTAGCGGGCCTTCTCCTTGGACTCGGTCGCCGTCGTACTGCGCAGGAGCAGAATCAGCGGTACGGCGAACCCGATCACGACGAGCGTGGTCAGTCCAACCGAGAGCAGCAGAATCCGGCGGCGCACTTCAGGTCTCCAGTACGGCGAGCTTCACGCCCACGCCGCGGACGCTATGCAGGAGTCGCGGCGCTGCGGCAGTCTCGCCAAGCTTGCGTCGCAACCAGGAGAGGTGAACGTCGACGGTCCGGTCTCCGCCGCCCCACGGGAGGCCCCACACCTCGGCCAGCAACTCGCGCTTGCTCACGACCGCCCCTGGTCGTCTCGAGAGCGCCAGCAGGAGGTCGAACTCCTTGCGAGTCAGGTCTACCGGTTGCCCGTCAAGGGTGACCTCGCGGCTCCGCGGGTCGATCTTCAGCGGACCGACATCGACCGTCACGTCCTGTTGGTCGGTGCCTAGTCGTCTCAGGACCGCTCTGATGCGAGCGTCGATCTGGGCCGAGCTGTAGGGCTTGATCACATAGTCGTCAGCACCGGCGTCCAGGAGCTTCACCACGCTCGCGTCATCATCCCGCGCGGTCGCCACAATCACCGGCACATCACTCACCGACCGAACCATCGCCAGCACGTCGCGCCCGTCCAGATCCGGCAACCCCAGATCCAGCAAAACCACCTCAGGCCGCTCCCGCGCCACCCCCGCCACACCCTCAGCCCCACCCGCCACCGCCGTCACCACATGGCCCACCGCGGTCAGAGACTTCGTCAACGACGTACGAATCGCATCGTCGTCCTCAACCAACAACACCCGAGCCATACCCCGAGCGTATCCAGTCCGCCCCCAATTCCCTGCCTGAGCACCCAAATCGGCGGTTCCCCCCAACCACACGGCCCAGCCCGCAGGGTGACGGGTGGAGCTCGCCTCCCCCTAACGTCCGAAGCATCCGAGTACACAGTCGGCGTGTCTTCGGACGTTGCGGGGTTCGACGGGGCCGCCGACGCCGCCGCCGTACCGGACGCGGTCGCCGCGGCCCGCCGTATCGGACGCGGTCGCCGCCGCGGCCGCCGCGGTAGTTGCCGGCCGCGGCTCAGGTCCCTCGCCATTTGGCGGGATATCCGTTGAAACCGCCCCTTCTCCCCTCAAATTTTGAGGGGAGAACCAGCACATTGAACAGATATCCCCTGATTTAGCGCAGCAACCAAAACCCGTCAGCCGCAGCCAACGCTTACGCCGCGGAGCGTCTTTCCCGAACCGCAACCAAAGCCCGTCGCCCCGAGCAACGCGCAACCCGCGGAGCGCCTATCCCGAACCGCATCCGAGCCCGTCGCCCCAGGCAACGCTTAACCCGCGGGGCGTCTTTCCCGGACCGCAACCAAAGCCCGTCAGCCCAAGGCAAACGTGTACCTCGGTCGCCGACCGAACCATCCCCCTCAGCCACCGCATCGCCCAGCCACCCCGTCTTTCAATCGGCCGAAGCCAACCTCAATCACAGCGCGACGTGGCCGGCCGAGTCGCGTACCTGGCCCGCCGCGCAGCCCGACCGCCTCCGGCGGTCGACTGAAGCCTTCGGGCGCACCAAGCACATGGCTGAGGGGGATGGCGAGGTCAGCGACCGAACTGCACGTTGCCAGGGCTTCCGGGCTGTGGCTGATGTACGAGACGCCCGAAGTTCGCGCTATCGGTGAGTTTTTCGGGTCCAGACGACGAAAAACTCACCCATAACGCAGCCAACAACCCCAGACGAGTCACCTTGAGCACGCACCAACCACTTTCGCGCCGGTCACATGGCTGAGCCGCGCACAACGTCGTACCGGCTCACCTTGAGCACCCCTCAACCACGCGATACCCGCCGAAGTGGTTGAACCGTGCTCAAGGTCGAACGCCCCGCCCACCTTGAGCACCCGCCAACCACTTTCGGGGCGGCGAAATGGCTGAGCCGTGCTCAACGTCGTACCGGCTCGAGCGGAGCGCCCTCGTCATCCGCACGCGAAGGTCCCCGAGCCCGGCACAACCCTCCAGCTCAGGGGATACCCGTTCACCTGATGGGTTGCCCACTGAGATTTCGTGCGGGCAACCCACCAACTGAAGGGATAACCCTTCGGATCGAGGGTTGCCCCTCGACGTGCGGGGTTGCCCACTGGGGTGGGGGGTTGCCCATTGGGATTTTGGCCGGGCAACCCACCAGGTGGAGGGATAACCCCTTGGGTCGGGGGTTGCCCAGTGAAGTTGGGGGGTTGCCCACCGGGGTGGGGGGGTTGCCCACTGGGAGGTGGTGGGGCAACCCCCTGGGTCGGGGGCTATCCACTCGGGTGGGGGTGGCGCTTGGCGGCGGGGTGGGTGGGTTAGGTGGGTGGGGGTGGTTTTAGGCCGGTGGTGCGGAGTTCGAGGGTGGCTAGTTGGCGGATGACGGCGGAGTCGCCGGAGCGCCAGGCGGTGACTGGGTCGTCGGAGATTCGGGCGAGTTTGTGCATGGGCTGGTTGGCCATGGCGCGGAGGGCGAAGAGGTCCAGGTCGGCGGCGTTGTCGATGAAGCGTTGGGCGGCGTTGGCGCGGCGGATGAAGCGGAGGCGGCGCGGGAGCCAGATCAGGAGGGCGAACAAGATCGGGAGGGTGATGGTGACGGCGGCGAGGACGTAGGCGAGTTGTTCGACGGCGTGGGCCTGGTCGCGGCCGGCTTGGGCCAGGCGGGCGGCGGCTGCGGCGGCGCCGTCGACTGGTGAGCGGAGGTCGTCGCCGACGACGGGGACTTTGCCGATCGGGTCGGAGAGGCGGCGGAGGTCTTCAGCGAGGCCGTCGCCGGCTTCGGCGGTTTTGCGGCCGGGGGTACCGAGGGCGTTGGTGATGCGGAAGACCAGCAGGCCGACCTTCACACACACGTAGATCCAGCCGACCAGCAGCAGGTCGCCGAAGAGCTGCCAGAACCGCTGTCCGCCGACTTGCGAGTAGAGCCTCATGGGGCCCGACGTTAGAGGCTGGAGCGGAGATCCCACAGCAACGGGTAGTAACGAAGATCGAGACGGCTGCGCAGGTACGTCGCTCCGGACGATCCACCGGTGCCGGGCTTGGTACCGATCATCCGTTCGACCATGACGACGTGCCGCGCGCGCCAAGCGGCCGCGAGCTCGTCATGCTGGACGAGGGCCTCGGCGAGCTCCCAGACAGCGCCGTAGTGGGCGCGATCACCGGCCACCTTCCGCAGCGCGTCGCTGATCGACTCATCGGAGTCGGTAGCAAAGCCGGCTTTCTCCAGTACGACGAGGAACGCGTCCCACAGGCTGGGTTCGTCGAGCCGGAGTTCCAGGCGGGCGGTTTCAGCATCGGTCAGCCCGCGGAATCGCCGTACGAAGGACGGGTCCTTGGCCGCGGACAGGAACTCGATCTCGCGGAACTGCACCGACTGGAACCCGCTGGCCGGTGACAAGCGGTGCCGGAACTCGCCGAAGTCCTGCGGGGTCATCGTCTCGAGGATGTCGACCTGCTGGGTGAGGGTGCGCTCGATCGTGTGCACGCGGCGGAGCAGGTGCTGGGCGAGCCACAGTTCGTCGTTCAGCATCGCGTTCCGGGAAGCGGTCAGCTCGTGCAGCACCTGCTTGAACCAGAGCTCGTAGACCTGGTGGATCGTGATGAACAGCAACTCGTCGTGAGCCGGCGGATTCGACTCCAGCCGTTGCTGGTCGAGCAGTTGCGGCAACCGTAGGTAACTGCCGTAGGTCAGCCGGCCACCCTCCTCGCCGAAGTTGACCTCGACCCCACCCCAACGCCCCGCAACAACCTCATCAGCCATGGCCCAGACGATAACTCAGGCGGTTCGTGACCGGTCAGGGATTGGCTCGTTGGACCTGGGGTACGCCGAAACGAGGAGTTGCATTGACCGCGACGGTTGAGACACCGCTGGTCCCCGGACCCGTCCAGGGCCCGACGCGGGAAGAGCCGATGGTCGAGGCGCTGCTGCTGGACGACTACCGGTCGCTGGCCCGCCTGGCCTATATGATCCTGCCGCCGTCGATCAGCCGGGCGCGGCGGATCGCGGCCGCGCACCGCGTCGTACAGAGTGCTTTGCCGCCCGGCCTGCCGCTGCCGGAGCGTGACCCGCGCGGGTTCCTGCGGCGGCGCGTCGTTCAGGAGGCCAGCCTGCAGGCGGCCGACCGGTCGGTTCTCGAGCGACTGGGCAGTGTGTTCGCTCCCGCTGACCCCGCGGACTTCGATCCGTGCGCGATCGACCTCGACCGTACGGCGATCGTCCGGCGCTGCCGGCGTGGTCGCCGGGTCGCCCTGGCCGGTACCGGGGTGCTCACCCTGTGCGTGCTGACGGCCTTGCTGCTGCTGTCCTGACCACAGTCATGGCGTCATGATCTTGACGCCGCGAGAGCAGCCACTTACTTTCGGTTCACCGCACACCCCCTACCGCCCCAGGGAGTTTCGTGATGTTGGTTGGAATCGTTTCCAGTATCAGTCTGCTCATCACCCCACTCGGTGCACCACTGCCCGCGCCCGCGACCCCGGAGGTCCCCTTGGCGCCGCAAGCGACGATCTGCAACAAGTACTGCGATGCTCGCGACCCGGCGCTGTCCCCCGGCGACCGCTCCCCCGTGACGTCGACCCTGTTCGGCCGCACCTTCCGGCTGCACTTCGACGACGACGATGCGATGGGCTGGGGGTCGATCGAGAACGGCAGCCCCGGTGACGAGGTCTGGCTGGACCGCTCGATGGACGGCGGCCGCAGCTGGAGCGGCGGCAGCAAGCTCGGCGCCACCTCGATCCCGAGCGGTCAGACCAGTTGGCGGACGCAGATGTACAACGTCGACGACTGGGGCGCCCTCGGCGTCGGCGCGCTCCGCGTCTGCGGCAAGGCCGGCGACCGCGCCGACATCACCTGCTCCCCCTGGGCCCGGACGACGTGGAACGCGTGGGATCGCCGTACGGCGGCCGCGACCGCGTTGATGCAGGACTACAGCCTGTCCACCGGGCTGTTCAGCACGACCGGCTGGTGGAACAACGCCAACGCCCTGAACGCGCTGATCGACAACATCCGCGTCAGCGGGATGAACAGCTACCGGTACGCGATCGGCAAGACCTATGACCTCAACCTCAACGCGCAGCAGGGCCAGTTCCGCAACGACTACATCGACGACACCGGCTGGTGGGGTCTGACCTGGATCGCGGCGTACGACCTGACGGGTGAAGCGCGTTACCTGCAGACGGCTCGGGCCGACGCCGACCACATGGCGGCGTACTGGGACAACGTCTGCGGTGGTGGCGTGTGGTGGAGCCAGGCGAAGACCTACAAGAACGCGATCACCAACGCGCTCTACATCCAGCTCAGTGCGGCTCTGCACAACCGGATCGCGGGTGACACGACGTACCTGCAGCGGGCGCAGAGCGGCTGGACCTGGTTCCAGCAGACCGGGATGATCAACAGCTCGAACCTGGTCAACGACGGCATCAGCCTGTCCACCTGCAAGAACAACGGCGACACCACCTGGACCTACAACCAGGGCGTGCCGATCGCGGCGCTGGTCGAGTTGTCGAAGGCAACGAACAACTCGACGTACCTGACGACCGCACGTCAACTCGCGAACGCCTCGACGACCGCGGCCGGGTTGCACACCGCGGACGGCATCCTGCGCGAACCCTGCGAGAGCGGCGATTGCGGTGGGGACGGCCCGTCGTTCAAGGGCATCTACGCACGGGCGCTGACCAAGCTGAACACGGCACTGTCCGATCACCCCTACTCGGCGTACCTGAAGCGGCAGGCGGATCGCGCGTACGCCGCCGACCGGACACCAATGGATCACTACGGACTGCGTTGGTACGGGCCGGTCGACAAGCTGGATGGAGCGCGCCAGCAGTCGGCCCTGGACCTGCTCAATGCTCCGGTCTGACAGCATTCGCCCGGTGAAGATCGAGGAGTACGGCTCGCAGTGGCGCGCGACGCTGCTGCGAGTGCACCGGGAGTCGGACTGCATCTTCAAGTTGACGCTGGTGATCGACCCGGAGCGTGGAGCGAAGGGGATCATCTTCACCGAGTTCTACGACTACGGTCCGCTCGGTGACGACCCAGGCCGTGAGTACGGCTACAGCGTGCAAGCCCCGTACGCCGTCCTCGACGGGCTGGCCGACGCCTACTCACCAGGAATCGCCGGGCCGGCGCGGGAGCGACTGGCCGGTGGCTTGGCGACACTCGTCGATGATGGCGTGCTGGGTGATGGGCTGGCACTGAAGGGGAACCAGGAGAAGGTCCTGGCCGGGTTCCTGGCTGCTGGGGTGCCGGCGACAACGGATGTCTGGTTCTGGATGAACTCCGACTGATTTGAGCCGGTCTCCGGCATAATTCGGCTGCATGAGTGCCGGGACAGATTTGGGCGGGCTGCGGCGGATCAACGAGCTGGCGATCCTGACCGCGGTCCGCGCCGGTGCGGACACGCTGGCCGAGGTCGTCCGGGAGACCGGGCTGGCGCGCGCCTCGGTCGGCGAGGTGACGCGTGATCTGGTCGCCAGCGGCTGGCTGAGCGAGGCGGCGCCGGTGGTCCGCGGGCGCGGGCGACCGGCCGTGCGGTACGTGTACCGGGCTGGGGCCGGCGTGCTGATCGGCGCGGACATCGGCGCCTTCAATCTGCGGGTCGCGCTCTCCGATCTGACTGGTCGGCCATTGGCACAGAACCGACGCTTCACCACGCCCGAGCTCGATGCCCGCGGACGGCTGCGGATCCTGGACGCGGCGATCGACGAGTGCCTGCGCGATGCCGGCCGTGACGAAGGCGAGGTCTGGGGTGCCGTTCTCGGCACGACCGGCCGGGTGGGTGGCGGTCGAGTGCTGCTCTCCGCCGCGATCCCGGACTGGACAGGTGTGGACCTGTCCGGTCACCTGAGCAAACGCCTGCCCGCCTGCCTGATCGGCGTCGAGAACGACAGCCGGCTGGCCGCAGTCGCCGAGCAGAAACTCGGCGGCACCAAGCTCCCGGCCACACTCGCCAGTCAAGAGCCGCAGGCTGTCGACGGCTCGGTTTGGCCGTCGGCGCTGGCTGCGGGGCGACCGCAGAGCCTGGTGTTGTTGCAGGCTGGGCGGCGGACGGGGCTTGGGTTGATCGTCAATGGGCGGCCGCACGCCGGGTTCGGAGGGGTCGCCGGGGACCTCAGCCGTTTCCCCGCGCTGAAGTGGGAAGGCGCGATGGAGTACCTGCAGCAGAGCGGGGTCGCGCCCACCTCCGGCCCGACCTCCGATCCGGTGGCCGACACGCTGAACGCCGCGATCGAGGGCTCCCCCGCGGCGCTGGCCGCCGTCCGGCGCTACATCCGGATGCTCGCCACCACCGCGGGCGCGGTCGTCTCGATCCTCGATCCGGAGGTACTCGTGCTCGGCGGTTCACTCGCGGCGTACGGCGATCTGCTCCTGCCGCTGCTCGCCTCCGAGCTCGAACTGCTCTGCCTGCGGACCCCGCGACTGGAGGCATCCACGCTCGGCGCGGAGGGCGCCGTACTGGGTGCTCTGTGCGCGGCCGCTGAGCTGGTCGACGACGCTCTGATCGGCTCCGGCCCGGGTCCACTGCCGGTGCATGCACGACCGATCATTTCCACCTGAATCGAAGAGTGGTTGCCAGGCTTCGACGGACCCTTTATATCTAAGGAGTCCGTCATAAATAAGGAGCCTTGATGTCCGACACCGCCCCGCGTCGTTCCACCTCCGCTCACCCCAGCCTGGTCGGCAGGCGCCAACTCCTCGGCTGGATGGGAGCGGGCGCGGTCGTCGCCGGAGTCCCCCTGGCATCCCAGACCGCGGCCGCGACCGGGCTCGGCACCGCAGCAGCACCGCTGACCGTCTGGCTGCCGTCCCCCGCCGACAAGATCAAGCGCGACCGCCGCGTCGGGCCGTCGACGGACACCATCCGCCTCCAGGCCGCCCGGAACGAGTACGAATCCGGCCAGGTGATCATCCGGACCACGAGCGGCAGCACCGGCATCAACGTCACCGCGGGCGAACTCACCGGCCCCGGCGGCGCCAAGCTCACCGGGATCGAGGTCTTCGAGCAGTCCTACATCTCCGTCAACCAGTCGGACACCGGCCCCTGGGGCCCAGGCACCTACCCGGACGCACTCGTCCCGCTCTCGCCCACCCGCACGCTCACCGCGAGCAGCGACGCCAACCTCGGCGTCTGGTTCACCGTCAACATCCCCAAGGCCGCCCCCGCCGGCCACTACACCGGCTCGCTCACCATCACCGGCGGTACGGCGCCCGTCGTCGTACCGATAGATCTCGAGGTCTGGAACTTCGAGCTTCCCGACGCCTGGAGCACCGCGACCGCCGTGTCGATCTGGTACCAGCAGGTCGCCCGCGCGCACAACGTCCCGTACGGCGATCCGCGGCACGAGCCGTTGATGCGCAAGTACTACGAGTTCCAGCTGAAGAACAAGATGTTCGGGGCCGACATCCCGGTCCCGATGAAGCCGAAACTCCAGCACCCCAACACCTCTGACGGCCTCCTCACCCCCGGTCCCGGTCAGGACCCCGAGCCGGCCGAGTTCCTGGCCCGGGCGGACCAGTACCTGAACGATCCGCGGGTGATCAAGTTCCGGATCCCGCTCTACACCAGCGGCGACAACGCCACCGGCTTCACCACCGACACCGTCAAGCTCCGCCAGATCGTCGAGGGCCTGCGCGCCAAGGGCGTGATCGACCGCGGCTACTTCTATTACGCGGACGAGCCGCAAGGAGATGTGGCCTACGCGAATGTGCGCAAGCTCTTCGAGACCGTGAAGGCGATCGCCCCCGAAGTACCGCACGTCCTCACACTGGAGCACCTGCCCGAGCAGAAGCTGCTCGACTTCGTCCACGCCTGGTGTTTCGTGATCACCGTGCCCAAGCCCGAGCTGCCAGGAATCGTTGCCCAGCTCAAGGAACGCGGCGACCTGGTCTGGTGGTACACGGCCGTCGGCCACCATTACCCATTGCCTGGCGTCTTCATCGCCGACAGCGGCGTCGGGCACCGCTTGCTCCCCTGGATCCAGTACGACCTCGGCGTCGAGGGCTACCTGTTCTGGTCGAGCTCAGTCTTCGGCCACTGGACCGGCGACGGCTATGAGCCCGCGAACCGCTGGGCCGACCCGTGGGCCCTGGGGACCGAGGCCGGCGACGGCTTCCTGATGTATCCCGGCAACGCGGTCGGCATCGACGGCCCGGTCGGGACCGTGCGCCTGGAGTGGATGCGCGAAGGGTTCGAGGATCTCGAGTACCTCGCTCTCTACGACCGGAAGGCGACTGCCCTCGCGGCGAGCTGGGGCGTACCAAAACCCGAGCGGGGGCTGGGTTCCTACCACGACATCCTGCACGACTGGCTGGCGCCGTACCGGGATGATCCGGCCTTGTTCCACAAGGTTCGCGCCCAGGTCGGCGCCGAGGTCGCACAGCTCTTCGGTACAACGCCCGCCCTCGTGCGGATCGACCAGCCGACCGCCGGACACGTCGTGGTCGAGCTGATCACCCTGAAGGATGCGGCCGTGCGAATCAACGGCACCACCAGTACGGCGGTCTCCGTGCAAGGCCCGTCGGCGACGCATCGCGTGGTGCTCAACCTCCCGGCCGGTGAGCAGACAGTCCTGTTGAACGTTGCCAACAGCAACTTCGAGCGCACCGTCAAGGTCGCGGCCGTCGCCACCCCGCACGAGATCGTGATCAACTCCTTCGAGACCGAGGCGGATGTCGCGCGGCTGACCACCCAAGAGGCCAGTGCCACCTGGAGCGACCAGCACCCGACAACCGGCGGCCACACCGCGAAGCTCGTCTTCAACGCGAACGTCGCCGACCCGAAGTGGGCCGGGGTCTACCTGTACACGCTCAAGGAGAACCACCCCGAGCAGTCGATCGGACGCAACGACTGGTCCCAGCTCGATGCGGTCGCCTTCGATCTCTACAACGACTCCGACGACCTGATCGCGATGTACTGCGACTTCCACGACCCGGTCAACCTGGACGCCGGCAACCCGTTCTATCTCGCTCCGCGCAAGCAGCAGCGCGTCGTCGTACCGCTGACGAATCTGATCAGCGACCTGCCACGGATCACGTCCATCCACCTGCGCGTCGACAAGCGGTCCAACCCGCTGACCGTCTACCTCGACAACGTGCGGTTCCTGCGCAGCAAGACCGGACTGCCGACGCCTGGCACGTGGTCGCGACAGGACGCCGAGCGGCGAGTGACAGTTCAGACCGTTCGCCAGGACGGGACGATCGGCTACGTCCGAGAGAACGGCGCTGCCTGGAACGTCACGAGCGTCTCGGCCGGTGTGACCGGCACAGTGGCCGGTGCGGTCGACCCAGCCGCCCGGATGAACCTGATCGGCCTCACCACGAGCGGCCAGCTCAAGTGGAGCCGCCTCGACGGCACGTGGACGCACACTGTCGTCGACACCCAAACAACGCTGACCGGTACGCCGACCGCCGTACTGGATGCTCTTGGTCGTCTGACCTATTTCGTCCGCACCACTGACGGGAACCTGGTCCGTGGCCGGCAGACCGCGCCCGGGGCAACCACCTGGACGACGGCGTACGTGCTCGACGGTGGCGGCGCGAAGCTGCGCGTCGGCGGCGATCCGGCCAGTGTGCAAGACCCCTCCGGCAAGCTGACCTACTTCGTGCGCAGTGCGACCGGAGAACTCGTCCATGGCTGGGAAACCGCGCCTGGCAACGACCAGTGGAGCATCGACCTCATCCGGTACAACGGAAACGGGGCAGTCGCCGTCGTCGACGGACGTCCGGCAGTGTCGCAAGACATCTCCGGGCGCCTCACCTTCCACGCCCGTACGGCGGCCGGTGGCGTCATCACCGGCTGGCAGGACACTCCCGGCAACGGGCCGTGGCGCTACGACACGCTGCCGACGACTGTCACCGTTGCGGGTGATCCCGTCAGCGCACTGGATGCCTCCGGCAAGCTGGTGTACTTCGCACGCACCACTGACAACCGCATCCTCCATGGCTGGCAGCGGACCCCCGGCAACGGCCCATGGGACAGCACAGTGA
Source organism: Kribbella sp. NPDC058245 (assembly GCF_042882005.1). Classification (NCBI taxonomy): domain Bacteria; kingdom Bacillati; phylum Actinomycetota; class Actinomycetes; order Propionibacteriales; family Kribbellaceae; genus Kribbella; species Kribbella sp. NPDC058245. Next base: position 80,648 of record NZ_JBHVWY010000014.1, on the reverse strand, counting down.
TCGACGGCCTCGCTGCTGACGGCACGGTGACGCAGTCCGCCGACGGACGGCTGCACTACTTCGCCCGTCTGACCTCAGGCGGCCTGGGGCACTGGTGGCAGGACGCCCCGGGCGTGGGCCCGTGGCACAGCACCGAGATCGCGGGCGGGTGATCCGGTCATGCCCGCAGCTAGTTGGTGACCGATGGGTAATGCCATGATGGCCCGATGGAACTGAAGCTGTCCGCGTCGTACGACGCCACGCCCGAGGAAGTGTTCGCAGTCGTCACGGACAAGACGTTTCGTGAGCAAGCCTGCGAGAAGACCAACGCGTTGTCGTACGACGTCCAGGTGACCCAGTCCGGTGCCGACACGATCGTCAAGGTGACCCGCGAGATGGCGTCGGACGACGTACCGGATATCGCGCGCAAGTTCGTCGGCCAGACACTGACCGTCGTACAGACCGAGACCTGGCATGCCGCGGCCGCCGACGGCTCGCGGAAGGCCGACGTGGCCGGGGAGATCACCAACACCCCGGTCACGCTGAAGGGCACCGCCGACATCACCCCGGGTGGAGCTCAGACCACCCAGGGCATCACGCTCGACGTGAAGGTCGCCGTACCGCTGATCGGCAAGAGGATCGAGCCGTTCGTGGTCGACGCCGTCCGCAAGGGCCTGGTGAAGGAGCACGAGCTCGGCCAGGACTGGACCAACTGATCCCACGCCATCCAGCCGTGTCGCTGCCGGGTCAACCGATCCGGCGGTGGCACGCTGTGAAGTGAGTGCTCCCTGGAGGTGAGCCTGGATGCGGAAGTTACAGCTGTACGCCGACACCGCCCAGTACTGCGTGATCTGCGCGGGCACGATGCCGTTCGAGCGTGTCGACGCCGTTGATCACGACCACGACGAAACGGCCGAGCTGATCTGCGTGGCCTGCGGGTACGCACTGCTCGTCGACCCACCACTGCAGGAGCTCAGCCGCTCCGCTTAGCGCTTACAGCGGCGGACCGAACGCGCACACCACGCTCTTGGCGTGTGCCGGGTCCAGTGCGTTCGCCACCAGTTGGGCAACCGTCGGATCGAAGGCCAGTCCGACGTGCCCGACCGGGTCGAGTGCGCAGGTGTCCTGGACGAACTTGTTGGTGACACCGGGCTCACGGATGAACGATGTCTCGTGCGGTGTGACCAGGGCGTCGAAACGACTGGCGATCACCGTGTACTTGACGCCGGGCTGAGCGATCGGGCCGGCCGTCAGCTTCGCGATGGCGGAGCCGCCGACGATCAGCTCGTCACACGCCGGGCAGCCGAACTCCCGCAGTACCTGATCAACCGCCGTACGCAGGCCCAGGTAGTCTCCGACGCTCACCAGACCGCCGAAGGTCGTGCCGTGGGTCGGCGGTGCCAACGCGACCACCTTGCCCACCTGACCGGCGTACCCGAGGATCTTGGGCCCGTAGATGCTCTGCAGAGCGCCCTCGGAGTGGCCGACGATGTCGACCTTGGCGGAGCCGGTGGCCGTCCGGACGCGTTGCACGAAGGCCTTGATCTGGGCGGCCGACTCGTCGATCGGGATGGTGCCGCCGACCGGGATGACCGGGCTGGCCTGGCCATAGGTCAAGGTGAACGCGCAGTAGCCCTTCCCAGCCAGGTACGGACCGAGGTAGGAGTAGTTCCCAGGACCGTTGCCGCCCAGACCGTGCAGCAGGATCAGCGGGTCGGGATGCGCGGCCGACGGCTTGCAGGACCAGTTGTCGAACCCTGCGGTCGGTGCAGCGTTGGCGGGCGTCGTGGTAACCAGGGCGGTTGTCACCACAGCGCCCGCCAGAAGAGCCGTCAGAGCTCTTCGAAGGCGATTGGACATTGGAGGCTCCCCGTGACGTATCGTTCGGTAACCGGCGGGTAACCCAGAGTTGAGCATGACTTCGGGTTATTAACAAGAGTTCGTGTTCAAAACCGGTTCACTTGGTTACCGAACCTGGAGCGGGGGTAACGTCCAGCGCATGAGTCGGACCATTCGGGGACTGGACGCCGAACAGCGGCGGGCCGAGCGGCGCGAGCAGCTGCTCGACGCCGCGCTCAAGCTGTTCGCGGCCAACGGATATCTCGCGACGTCGATCGAGCAGATCTGTACGACGGCGTACATCGGCACCAAGAGCTTCTACGAGCTGTTCACGAGCCGCGAGGAGTGTTACGTCGCCGTACTGCGACGGACCTCCGACCGCCTCGAGGAGCAGATGGTGGAGGCCGCCCGGCAGGCCACGGGCAACGAGCGGCAGGAGGCGCCGCGGCTCCTCGCGACCTTCGTGCACGCCCTGGTCGACGATCCGCGGGTCACCCGCGTCACCTTCGGGATGGCGTCCGGGATCTCGGAGAGCGTCGAGCGCGAACGCCGCGCCAACCGCCGCTGGGCGGCCGGCTTCCTCGAGAAGCTCTGGGACGCGTACGACGGACCGCCGGCCGAGGAGCTCCGCGTCGTCCGGCATGGGGTGGCGATCGGCCTGGTCGGCGGCATGTTCGACCTGATCTCCGACTGGCTGCTGGACGCCGACCTCGACAACCAGCAGCAGATCGAGTCCCTCATCGACGACCTGACGACCTTCTACATCACCGTCCGCCGCGGCCTCACCAAATAGCGTCCGAAGAACCGCCGTACGTGGTCGGCGTGTTTTCGGACGTTACTCGAAGACGAGTGTGCGGAGGGCGACGTGGCCTTCCTCGTCGATGACGTAGTGGGCGTGGCCCTCGTGGTCGACCGCGACGCCTTCGACGCGGCGGATATCGCCGAAGTGGTGCAGGACCTTCGTATCGACCGGGCCTTCGTCGTACAGGGTGAAGCGGATGTGCTCGGAGTCGGCGACCGCGCCTTCGGGGTGGTCGGCGAGCACGGTGGCGGACTTGCCGATCGCATCCAGGTCGCCGATGATCGCGTCGAACTCCACCCCGTCACGGGTGTCGAGTGCGCGCAGACCGGCCGGGGCATCCGCCGTACCGACGTCGTTGAGGACCCAGACTCGTTGGCATCGCGGTACGGCGTTCGGGTCGGCGAACAGCTCGTCGACGTTCTCGAGCTCGACCACGATCGGGTGGCCGTCCGCGGTGACCGGGTAGCGCAGGCCGAGCAGCAGCCGGCCGTCGGCGGCGAACTCGGCCGCCTCGATGTTGACCGGGTGATCCGTCGGGGCGATGGTCCCGCTCCAGGTCTTCCCCTTCAGCTCTCCTGCCGCGATCGTCGCATCGACGTACGACGCCTGTCCGAGCGGGCCGAGCGGAATCAGGTCGAGGCCCTCGAGCGCGTCGTTGATCGCGCGGTGCAGGCCGAAGCGCATCCGGACCACCTCGAGCTCGGCCGGCGTACCGTCGTCGAGCGCTTTCGCGATGGACGCCTCACTGACGCGCGCGATCCAGGATCGCTTGGCGGAGAGCGGTCCGCGCTTCTTCCCGAACTGGGAGCCGACCAGGTACACGTACCCGTCGCGGGACGCGCAGGCCTCCGCGTCCTCAGTGCGGCCGTTGTGCACCCCGGCGTCGGCCGGTATCCGGACCGCCGTCCACCCCTCGTCGAGCGGCGCACCCGCGGCGTGCGCGAGCAGGGCGATCGCGTTCTCCGCGGTCGCCTCGTCCAGGACGGTCACGAAGGCTCGCTCCCAACCCCGCCGTACCAGCTCGTCGGGGCCGAAGACGCGGCACAGGTCGGAGGCTTCGTTGGGGTCGAGGTGCAGATCGGTCTCATGCATATCCGGTAGACGCTCCGTCAGCCTGTGTTGATCCCCGCGGACAGCAATCCCCGGGACATCCCTGAGCAACTCCAGGGTGTCCCGGGTCTTCTGGGATCAGCCCTGGTGCGGGTAGCGGTAGTCGGTCGGCGGGGCGAAGGTCTCCTTCATCGACCGCGGGGAGGCCCAGCGGATCAGGTTCCACATCGAGCCGGCCTTGTCGTTCGTACCGGAGGCGCGGGCGCCACCGAACGGCTGCTGGCCGACGACCGCACCGGTCGGCTTGTCGTTGACGTAGAAGTTGCCCGCCGCGAACCGCAGGTAGTCCGCCGCCTCGGCGACCGCGTGCCGGTCCTGCGCGATGATCGCACCGGTCAGCCCGTACGGCGCGGAGTGCTCCATGCCCTTCATCACGGCCGCGTAGTCGGCGTCGTCGTACACGTGCACGCCGAGGATCGGACCGAAGTACTCGGTGGTGAAGATCTCGTCGGTCGGGTCGTCGGAGACGATCAGCGTCGGCCGGACGAAGTAGCCCTCGGAGTCGTCATAGGTGCCACCGGCAACGACCTGCAGCGCGTCGGTCGCCGCGGCCCGGTCCAGCGCGGCCTTGTGCTTGGTGAAGGCGCGGTCGTCGATCACGGCGCCGATGAAGTTCGACAGGTCGCTGACGTCGCCCATGGTCAGGGACTCGGTCTCGGCGACGATGTCGTCCTTGATCAGGTTCCAGACCGAGCGCGGCACGTAGGACCGGCTGGCGGCCGAGCACTTCTGGCCCTGGTACTCGAACGCACCACGCACCATCGCGGTCTTCAGTACGGCGGGGTCGGCCGACGGGTGCGCGAGGATGAAGTCCTTGCCGCCGGTCTCACCGACGAGCCGGGGATAGGTCTTGTACGACGCGATGTTCGTGCCGACCGTCCCCCACAGCGACTGGAAGGTCTTGGTCGAACCGGTGAAGTGGATCCCGGCCAGATCCGGGTGGGTCAGCGCAGCCTTGCTGACCTCGATGCCGTCACCGGTGACCAGGTTGATCACGCCGGCCGGCAGGCCCGCGGCCTCGAACAGCCGCATCGTCCAGTGCGCCGCGAACTGCTGCGTCGGCGACGGCTTCCACACGACCGTGTTGCCCATCAGCGCCGGGGCGGTCGGCAGGTTGCCGGCGATCGCGGTGAAGTTGAACGGCGTGATCGCGTAGACGAAGCCCTCGAGCGGCCGGTAGTCGACCCGGTTCCAGATCCCCGGGCTCGAGATCGGCTGATCGTTGATGATGTTGCGCGCGAACGCGACGTTGAAGCGCAGGAAGTCGATGAACTCACAGGCGGCGTCGATCTCGGCCTGCTGCACCGTCTTCGACTGCCCCAGCATGGTCGCCGCGTTCAGCGTGTCCCGCCACGGCCCGGCCAGCAGGTCGGCCGCCTTCAGGAAGATCGCCGCCCGGTCGTCGAAGCTCAGCGCCCGCCAGCTCGGCGCCGCCGCCAGCGCCGCGTCCACCGCAGCCTTGCCGTCGGCCTCGGTCGCGTTGCCCAGATTGCCAAGAACGTGGGCATGCTTGTGCGGCTGCACGACCTCGATCGAGGCGCCACCGCCGAGCCGCTGCTCGCCACCGATCGTGCAGGTCAGATCGATCGCGCCCGCGGCGTTGAACTCCTTGAGCTTCGCCTCCAGACTCACCCGCTCCGCCGAACCGGGCGCATAGCCCTTCACCGGCTCGTTCACAGGGGTCGGGACTGCGGTGACGGCATCCATCGGGTACGGCGCTCCTCGGTCGGCTCTACTGGATCACAGCTGGCCACTTCATGGTGCCATGCCCAACGGAGGACCACGAACCTGACAGGTATGACGTGGAGTACGTTCGTCTGCGTGACCGGCGTAGGACATTTCACAAGCGCGCAAGCCCAGTCGTCGTACCTCTCCTTGTACGACGCGGCGATGGCCGCGATCCCGGGTGAACGCGAGACGCGCGACGTGGCAACGACGTACGGGCAGGTCCGCGTCTACCGCTTCGGCTCTGCGTCCGGCGTCCCCTTCGTGCTGCTCCACGGCCGCGGCGCCACCTCCGCCATGTGGGAGCCGAACATTCCAGCTCTCGCGGCCCACCACACCGTCTACGCCATCGACTCCCTCGGCGAGCCCGGCCGCAGCATCCAGACCCTGCCCATCCGGTCCTCCGCCGACCAGGCCGCTTGGCTGACCGAGGCCTTCGACGTACTGGGCATCGAGCGCGCCCACCTCGCCGGTGTCTCCGGAGGCGGCTGGCTCACCTTCAACCAAGCCCTCCACACCCCCTCCCGCGTAGCCACCGCCGCCCTCATCGAACCGGCGCATGTATTGGCCCGCTTCTCCAAGAAGTTCCTCCTCGGCGGCTTCTCCCTACTCCCCGGCCTCCCGGACAGTTTCGGCAACCGGTTCCTCGGCTGGGTCTCCGGCAACCCCGACATGACCCAACCCATCGCGCAGTTGCTCACCACCGGCATGCGCACCTACCGGATGGCCCTCCCGCTGCCCGAATACGGCCGCGATGAGTTGCTCCGCGCCCTCCAGGTCCCAGTGCTGGCCCTCCTAGGCGGCCGCAGCGTCGTCCACAACCCCCTCGAAGCCGCCCGCCGAGCGCAGAGTTTGATCCCGCACAACGAAACCGAACTCTGGCCCGAAGCCACCCACGCCTTGTCAGGCGAGTACCCAGCCCAACTAAACGCCCGCCTACTGAAGTTCGCCGACCAGGCTTCTTAGCGAATCCCGCGAGAAAACGCTCGAACTTGGCGTGAGCATCAACTCAGTTTGAAGTCTCCGAAGTCGACTTCAACCGAATAGTAGCCGGGCTTGGCCACAAGCACCGACTCCAGCCAGGATGGAAGGCCCGGACCAAAAAACTCCGTCCCTCCCGATCGGTTGAAGCCGATGGTGACATCCGGACAAAACGGATTCCGCGGATCGGACTCATCGACTTCGAGCCCGCTTTCTCGAAGCCTCTGCAGCAGGACATCCGGAGGCGTCTGAAAGATGTCTATCCCGTTCCAGGTGACCGAGGCAGGCGATTTGCCGAGCGGCCTCCATATCTCGACGGCCGTCAGCACTGAATCGCTCTCGAAATGCGCAAAGACATCAAACGAAAGCTGCGCGTCTCTCACTCTAAGTCCCGGCGTCAGCCCACCCGTGACATCTTCTGGCGACCCCCAGATCGCCATAGCCTGCCGCGCTTCCGCGAGCCCCATCCCCATCATGAGAGGCCCCGCACCCCTCGGAGGATCCAATTCGAAGTGCATCACACCTCCAACTTGGAACAGCCGGACGCTGCCCCCAAGCCGCCTTCAACCATTCATTATAGATCAAGCATTTCAGCTCGGAACCACTCCCGCTCTCGCAACCAGTCCGCGTATCGCGCAAATATCCTCAGATGGCCATCATCTCGCCGCCGAGCCTCCAGGAATTCGTCAAGCAGAGCGAGGAGGAACTCAGTATCCCGCAGATCGTGAGGACCAATCGATCCGACGCCACTGGAGCGCGCGCGTTGAACCAAGCCTGACCAAGTCAGATTATTCCCTCCACCAACCTTGACAACCAGCCATTCACGGAACCCTAGAAGAAACTCGCCGCAACTGCCGACATCGCATCCCTGGAAGAACGAGACAAGCGAGCTGTACGACTCATCCAACCCATACAATGCTGGCCTAGCACGGACATCTCTCACTAATTCGCGGTAATTCATCACTCCCAACTCTCAGAACGGGAAATCGCTGGGGTCGAGATCCCTCCAAAGGTCCGCGAGCGCGATGTTGTCGCCGTTGGCCGTCAGGATGAGCGAGCGGCCTTTGCCGTCGACGAGCCAGGCGATCTCGTCCAGGTGGGGCCACTCCAGGGCCTGGACGAGGTCGTCGAAGGTCTCGTGGACGTCTAGCCAGCCGTCGTCGTCGATGAGGACGAAGGGTGGGGATGGTTGCACGCTTAGGGGCGCCAGGGCATGTGTTGGAGGGCCCAGGTGTTGCCGTCGGGGTCGGCGAACCAGGCGTAGAAGACGCCGCCCAGATCTTCGATGGCGCTGACCTCGACGCCGCGGTCGACTAGTTGCTGGCGGGCTGCCTCGAGGTCTTTGACGACCAGGTGCAGGCCGCGCTGGGAGCCGACCGGCATGTCCACCTGGGGTAGGCCGGTGGAGAGGAGGATCGAGCAGTAGGAGCCCGGCGGGGTGAACTGGACTATGCGGACGCCGTCGGCTGGGGTGATGTCCACGTCGCAGACCCAACCGAGCTGGTCACCGTAGAACGCCTTGGCTCGGTCGACGTCGGACACAGGCATCGGGAGGAGCTCCAGCAGAAACGCACCCGGCGCGACGAGCGGGTGCGCCGGGTCCACCGGAATCTCCGGGATGTCCTTCGGAATCTCTGTACGTTCAGTCATGGCCATGCCTTTCAGTTGAGCCCAGGTGTCCAGAGGACGTCGATCGGCATCACATGCAGACGCTCTTCCGGGGTGTAGGACCGCGGACCCGCACAGAGCACGACTCCAGCGATCATGCGGTCGCCCAACGCATCGCGCAACGCCCGGAGGCCCTTGAGGTCGCTTCCTGAGACCCGCTCGTTCGCCTTGACCTCGAAAGCCAACACACGTCCGTCGTCGAACTCGATCACGAAGTCGACCTCGGCACCGTCGCTCGTGCGCCAGTGGCCGGTCGTGACCTGTTCGTCGAGCCACGAGACCTGTTTTCGGAGCTCGCCCGCGACGAAGGTTTCGAGCAGATTCCCGAACTCTGTCTGAGTCGTCGGGTCGAGCGTCGCAAATTTGGCTTCACTGACACCCATCAGCCGCGCCGCCAGTCCGGAGTCGATCACGTGAACCTTTGGCTGTGCGGTCACCCGTGACCGCAGTGTCTTCCCCCACGCCGGTAGGCGCTGGACGAGAAACAGATCCTCCAGCAACCGGGTGTACTCCTCGATCGTCGTCCGGTCAACGGCCAACCCCTGTGAGGCTTGGGTCAGATTCAGTATCTGTCCCGTCCTTCCGGCCAGCCGGCCGAGCAGCTCACGAAGCACTTGGCGTTGCCGCACCCGGGCCAGCTCCAGCGCATCTCGCTCGATCGACTGTCTGACATAGCCGTCGAACCAGCGATTGCGCGCGGCTCCGGTTCTGCGGAGTGCGAGCGGAAAACCGCCCGCACACACGCGAGCGACGTACTCCTCGCGCGTACTCCTCGACGACGGACGACTGGCCACGGTGGCGACCGGATCATTCCTGAGATCGGTGACCAGTGTCTCGAAAGTCCCGTTCAACTCACCTTGGGACAACGGCCAGATCGTCATGATGTGCAGTCGCCCGGTCAAGGCCTGTGCCGTTCTGGGCAGCGCGTCTTGGCGCGTGGAGCCAGTCAGCACTGCAGTTCCCGGCAGCGTGCCTTCCCGATTGAGGCGGGCCTTGATCGCGTCCAGTAGATCTGGGGCCCGCTGGTATTCGTCCAGACATACCGGAGTGTGCTGGCTGACGGCCAACGTGGGATTGGCAAGAACGGCGTCGCGCACCGCCGCGTCGTCGAGATCGATCACCGGGACGCCGTGTACCCCCGCGAACTCTCGCAGCAGAGTCGACTTCCCAACCGACCGCGGACCATGGAGCGCAATCACCGGTTCCTCAGCCGCCAATGCTTTCAGCAGGCCGGAGAGTCGACGTTCGGCGATCCCGTGCAGCGGTTCAACCATGGGTCGAAAATATCATGGTCCAGCCTTGGAATCCCAAAACACGAGGGGTCTGAATCCCAAAACAGGAGGGCCTCAGACCCCAAAACAGGAGCCGGTTGAGCTACGGGACCTCCCCCCGCTTACGCGGACTTCTTGGTGGCCTTCTTGGCCGCGGTCTTCTTCGCTGCTGTTTTCTTGGCGGCGGTCTTCTTGGGCTCGGCGGCCGCCTTCTTGGCCGGGGACTTCGCCGCGGTCTTCTTGGCGGGGGCGTCGCCGCCGCCGGCGCGGCGGGCTTTGGCGGCTTCTACGGAGGCTCGGAGGGCGGCGACCAGGTCGACGACCTCGGCGCCTTCGGTCTCTTCGTCTTCGGAGTCGGCGGGGAGGGGGACGCCGGCGGCCTTGGCTTCGACGACCTGTTCCAGGGCGGTGCGGTATTCGTCGTGGTACTGCTCGGGGTCGAACTCGCCGCGCAGCGTGTCGATGTACGACGACGCCATCGCCTTCTCCTGGGAGCGGATCTCGACGTCCTCGGGTGGGGCGGCGAAGGCGGCGTCGCGGATCTCGTCGGGCCAGAGCATGACCTGCAGGATCAGGATGTTGTCGACGGTGCGGAGCAGGCCGAGGCTCTCGCGGGAGCGGAGGGCGACCTTGACCAGGGCGTAGAGCTCGGAGCCCTCGAGGGCGTCGCGGAGCAGCACGTAGGGCTTGGCGCCGGGGCCGCCGTCGGCCTGCAGGTAGTAGGACTTGCCCAGGTAGAGCGGGTCGACCTGGTCGGCGGGGACGAACTCAAGGACGTCGATGACCTTCTTGCTGGTCAGCGGCAGGTCGGCGAAGTCGTCCGGCTCGAGCACGATCATCCGGCCGTCGGGCATCTCGTAGCCCTTGCCGATGTCGGAGTACGGCACCTCTTCACCGTCGATCGAGCAGATCCGCTTGTACCGGATCCGGCCGCCGTCGGCCACGTGCACCTGGCGGAACGAGATGTCCTTCTCCTCGGTCGCCGAGAACACCTTGATCGGGATCGTCACCATGCCGAAGGAGATGGCACCCTTCCAGATGGCCTGCATGAACACCAGCTCCCTAGAGTTTGCCGCGCGGACCTTCCGCGGCCAGCAGATCGGGGATCTCCTGGGTCGCGTACCACATCAGATCCTCACCCTCGCACGAGTCGAGGGCAAAGATCGCGTCGTCGTCGCCGTTCTGCGCCGCCGCCCACAATTCTGCGGCTTTTCCGACCGTTGCGGCAGCGTCGGCGGCATCAAGATGAGCTGCGGCGACAGCGCGCCACGGGATGACTACGTGCAGCTCCAGCCGGGCGTCCCCCAGCTCGGCGGCACCGTCGGCCGGCGGGATCGCGCTGACTTCGGCGGAGACGACCACCCGGCGGCGCGCCGTACCGGGGTCGTCGGCGAGCAGGCCGACCGAGGCGCGGGCCGCCTGCGCCATCGCGGCGTACTCGAGCTCCTCGTCGTCGCCCTCGGCATACCACTCGCGCAGGGCGGGAGTGACGGCGTACACGGTGAGCGGTTGCGGGCCGAACTCGCCGGCGTGGCAGGCGTCGTCGAGCAGCCGCAGCGTGGATGGGATGTAGACCCTCATGAACCTGCCTTCTTGGTCGTGCCGCGCGGCTTCTTCCGCCCCCGCGACGCCCGGTTCCGGCTGCCCTTGGTGGTGTCGACCAGTTCGTCGAGGGCATCGGTCACGCATTGGGCGAAAACGGCCAGGTCGGGCATCGCGGTGCGGTCCGCGTTCAGCCCGTAGAACACCTTCCCGTCGTACGACGTGACGCCTACCGACAGGCCCTGACCCGGCATCAACGGCACGACCGGGTACGACGCGAGCATCGGGGCGCCCTGTGCGTAGAGCGGGAACTGCGGTCCGGGCACGTTCGTGATCACCACGTCGTCGATCGGGCGGACCGTCGTCGTGGCCACCCGGGCGGCGAGCGCGTGCAGCGTGGTCGGCGCGAACCCGGCGATCCCGACCAGCGAGCGGGCACTGACCGCGCGACCGGTGTCCTTGTGCACCTTGGTCTGGTACGAGATCTGGTGCAGCCGCATGACCGGGGAGTTCTCCCCCACCGGGAGGGAGACCGCCGAGGCGATCACCCGGGAACCGAGCGAGGTCGGCTCCTCGTCATCGTCGTCCCGGATGCTGACCGGGACCACCGCACGCACGTGCCGGGTCGGGCCGACGCCTTCACCACGCGTCATCATCCAGGCCCGTACGGCGCCTGCGACCACCGCGAGGATGACGTCGTTGACCGTGCCTCCGTGCATCGCGCGGACGGTCCGGTAGTCCTCGAGGTTGGTCTCGACCGTGGTGAACCGGCGCTGCCCGGAGGTCTTGACGTGCAGCGAGCTCTCCTGCGCGTGCTGCCGCGCGGCCAGCGAGCCGACCACGTTGCCGAGGACCTCGCGGACCGAGGTCGACCCGGTCAGGCTGGCCATCTCGGCCCGCGCAAGCTCCAGTGCGGCAGTCGGGGTCTTCGTCGCATCCGTGAACACGCCGACCAGCAGCTCGAGCGCGGATGGGGGGTGCTCCGGCTGCCAGGTGTCGATCGGGGTCTCCTTCGGCTGGGCGGTCGCGTCGAGCACGACCTGGCCGATGTCGACCGTGCTGTTGCCGTCGACAAGCGCTTGGTGCGACTTGGCGATGATCGCGAACCGGTCGCCCTGCAGACCCTCAACCAGATACATCTCCCACAGCGGCCGGGCCCGGTCGAGCCGGCGGGACATGATCCGCGCGACCAGCTCCAACAGCTGGGCGTGGGTCCCCGGTCGCGGCAGGGCCGAACGTCGTACATGGAAGGTGATGTCGAAGTCTTCGTCGTCCACCCAGACCGGCCCGGCGAACCGGCCGGGCACCTGCTGCACGCGCTGCCGGTACCGCGGCACGAACGCGATCCGGTCCCGGATCAGCGCGACCAGGCTCTCGTAGTCGAACTCGTCGTCACCGTGCACCGGCGGCTCGAAGATGTCGACCGTGCCGACATGCATCGGGGTGGCCGGCGACTCGGTCCGGAGAAAGGTGAGATCCAGCGATGACAGCCGGTCGGGCATACGAGTCACCTTCCTCTCTGGCGGATAGCTTTCCGTCACCCTAGCCGTCCCCACGGACAGTGGGCTGCGACACTGGCCCGGAAGAGAAAACACCGCCGGGAACACTGAGTCTTCGGTGTTCGTCAGGCAAGAGGGCGCGTCCCGCGCTCCGAGAACTGAACAGACCCTTTGAAAGGCCCCTCGACCCATGCGTTCGAAGATCGCTCGCGGCACCGCCACCGCTCTCCTGCCCGCTCTGGCCGTGTTCGTCCTGGCCGCCTGTGGCAACGACTCCAACACCTCCGGTGGTTCGCCCAGCACTCCGACGACCGCTCCGACGACGGCACCGTCCGACGTACCGACGAACACGCCGACCCCGGGCAAGCCGAACTCCTCCACGCCGTCGAACACCACCGACCCGTCGGGTGACCAGGCCGACGTGACGATCGCGGTCACCGTTGCCAACGGCAAGGTCAACCCGAGCGGCGCGACGATCAAGGTGAAGGCCGGCCAGACCGTCCTGGTCACCGCGGTCAGCGACGCCGCCGAGGAGCTGCACATCCACGGCTACGACAAGGAGCTGGAACTCACCCCGGGCAAGACCGCCCAGGTGACGTTCAAGGCCGACATGAAGGGCACTTTCGAGGTCGAGACGCACAAGAGCGGCAAGCTGGTCGCGAAGCTCGTAGTCTCTTGATCGGGCTGCTGCTCCCCCTGCACGGGATCGGCGGCAGACAGGACCTCCCCGTACCGTTCGGCCTCGCGGTCGGCGGTGCGGCGGTCGCTGTCGCGGTCTCGTTCGTCGTTCTCGGGCTCGCCTGGCGGACACCGAAGTACCGGGGTAACGAGTCCGGGAAGCCGTTGCCGAGTGCAATCACCCGGACGGTCGACGCGGGCTGGTTCCGCTGGGTGGTCCGGCTGGTCGGGCTGGCGGTCTTCCTCTACGCGATGGTCTCGCTCGTCTTCGGCGTGGACCGGCTGACGAACCCGATCTTCGGCTTCATCTACATCCTGCTCTGGGTCGGCCTGGTCCCGATCTCGATCTTCCTCGGCCCGGTCTGGCGGACGCTGAACCCGCTGCGGACGCTGCACCTCCTGCTCAGCAAGCTGCTGCGTCAGCCACCGTCGAAGGGTCTACTCCAGTTGTCCCCGCGGCTCGGGCTCTGGCCGGCCGCGCTGGGCATCTTCGCGTTCACCTGGCTGGAGCTGGTCGCACCGGACCGGGCCACCATCCCGGTGCTGCAGGCGTGGATCGCGCTCTACGTGGTGATCACGATGTTCGGGGCGATCCTGTTCGGCGACCGCTGGTTCGCGACCGGGGATCCGTTCGAGGTCTACGCGTCGCTGATGTCCCGCCTGTCGCCGTGGGGTCGCCGTACCGACGGCGCTCTGGTGGTACGGCGTCCGCTGGAGAACCTGGATGGTCTGAAGGCGCAGCCGGGACTCGTGGGCATGGTCGCCGCGCTCCTGGGCTCGACGGCGTACGACGGCTTCTCGAACTCGTCGGCGTGGATCGGCTGGGCGCAGAACCAGGACATCTCGATGACCTGGCTCGGTACGGCGGCCCTGATCGTGTTCATCCTCTTCGTGCTCGTCACGTACTCCGGTGCCACGCTCCTGGCGGGCCGACTGTCAGACAGCTCCCGTACGACGTTACCCGGGCTCTTCGCGCATTCCGTCGTACCGATTGCGCTGGGCTACGTGATCGCGCACTACCTGACGCTGTTCATCCTGGAAGGGCAGCGGACACTCATCTACCTGAGTGACCCGCTCAGCAACGGCGCCAACGTGTTCGGTACCGGACTGCTCGCGGTGAACACCGGAATCACCAACCACAGCACGGCAATCTCGGTCATCCAGGTACTGGCGGTCGTCGGCGGGCACCTGCTCGGCGTCATCTCCGCCCACGACCGTGCGGTCGCACTGTTCCCCCGCCACAAGGCCCTGGCCGGTCAGCTCCCCCTGCTGATCGTCATGGTCGGCTACACCGCAGGCGGTCTACTCCTGCTCTTCTCCAGCTAGGTGGTTTCGGGGGTGCGGGTCAGGCCTCGGCTGGTGATGGCGAGGACGATGAAGGCGATCAGTCCGAGGATCAGGTGCGAGTTGCCCGGGATCGACTGCCAGAAGGTCCAGTCGAGCTCGCGGTCGTTGCGGTACGGGACCCACCAGATCGAGCGCAGCACGAACAGGCCGTACCAGAGCACGCCGGTGACGACGGCCGGGTTCAGACCCCAGACGCGGTTGACGCCGCGGATCAGGCTGATTCCGAGCGGCACGATCCAGACCCAGTGGTGGCTCCACGAGATCGGCGAGGCGTAGAGGACGGCCAGCGCCATCACGGCGATCGCGGTGACGCGCTCGTCGGCCAGCCAGTACTTGCGGGCCAGCCACAGGACGGCCAGGCCGACGATGACCGAGGCGACGAACCACGTCGGCTGCACCCAGCTCGCCGTGTTGCCGAGGCGGTGCAGGAAGCCGTTCAGGGACTGGTTGCCAGAGTAGGCGATGCCACCGACCCGGTTCGCGTCGAAGACGACCTCGGTCCAGTACCGCCAGGACTGCTTCGGCGCGAACGCGAAGCCGACCGCGATCGTGGCCAGCAGGCCGAAGATCGCGTTCCGCAGCGCCTTCCACTGCTTGGTGACCACGAGCAGCGCGAGGAACGGCACCGGGGTCAGCTTGATGCCGATCGTCACGCCCAGCCAGAAACCGCGCAGCCGCGCGTCGTTCGGCCGGATCAGGTCCAGCAGGATCATTGCCACCAGCATCAAGTTGATCTGGCCGAAGTCGATCGTGGCCCAGACCGGCTCGAGCACCAGCGACAGGATGGTCAGCGCGACCAGCACCACGGTCCGCTTGCGCAGGGTGACGAAGGACCAGAAGGTCTTCGGCAGGCTCGCACGCCAGATCAGCGTGAGGCAGAGCACGGACGCCGTGGTCCAGACGACCAGCGCGACACCCCACGGCACGATCGCCAGCGGCACCATCGCGATCGCCGCGAACGGCGGGTAGGTGAACGGGAGCCCGATCCCCGGCAGCTTCGCGTCGTACAGGGCCGGTCCGTGCAGCAGGGCGTCGCCGCCGAGCCGGTAGACGCGCAGGTCGATCATGCCGTGGTACTTGCCACCGATCCACGCGCCGAGCGCGACCAGGGCCGCGGCGGCGAGGATCCAGAGCAGGGTCCGGCGCCGATCGAGCGGCCGGGGTGCGGGGGTGCTGGTGGTCGTCGTGCTCACGTCAGGTCTACTCCGAACAGGGACTCCAGCTCGCGCCGGGTCTCGTCGTACGAGGTGTGCAGGATGCCGGTCATGCCGAGGGCACGGGCGCCGTCGACGTTCACTTCCAGGTCGTCAACAAAGACGCACTCCGCGGGCTGAAGGTTCACCCGGCGCGCCGCCAGCAGGAAGATCTCCGGCTCGGGTTTGCGCAGTCCCACCTCACCGGAGATGACGATGTCGTCGAACATGCCGTCCCAGGTGTCGCGCGGGTAGGTGTTGCCCCACGAGTTCGACAGCAGGGCGGTGCGGATGCCGTGCCCCTTGGCCCGGCGGACCAGCGCGTTCATCGCCGGCACGTGCTCGAAGTGCGCGAACATCCGCTCGATCAGGCCCTCGGCCGGCACCTGGGTACCGTCCGGGCGGACCAGGATCGTGGCGAGTTTGCGCTCGAAATCCGGTACGGCGATCTGGCCGCGCTCGAGCGCGTGGACCGGGTTGATCTCAGCCTCCGCGGCGGTCTCGACCGGCAGCCAGGCCATCACGGCCTTGACGTACGCGTCGAAGTCGAACCCGTCCAGCTCGGCCCAGCGCCGCAACGCGGTGTCCAGCCCCGAGGTCAGCACGCCACCCCAGTCCACCAGCAACCCACGGGGTACCGCGTCCACCTCTGCCATGCCGGTCAGCCTACTCAGGACAAGGTCGGGCTCACTGACGTGGTCCCAGTGATCACCGTCAGTGGTCGTAGGAGATGCTGACGTCGCCGGAGGAGGTTTTCACCGTGATGCTGCGGGTCGAGGCAGGGTCGAGCTTCACATTCCGCTCGTTGTCGCCGGACGAGGTCTCGGCCTCGACCTTGTAGGTCTCGTCACCTGTGGGCAGGGCGATCGACACGTCGCCCGAGCTGGCCTTCGAGTCGACCGACTGCGGCGCCATCGAGAACTCCAGAACGGTGTCGCCGGAGCTGCTCTTGGTCGTCACGGCGCCCGTGCTAAGCCCGTCGCCCTCGATGCTGCCGGAGCTGGACTCCATCCGGAGCGATCCGCCCAGGCCCTGGACGGCGATGTCACCCGAGTTCGTCTTCAGCTCGGTCTCGCCGGTCATCCCGGAGACCTTGATCGGGCCGCTGTTGTTCTTCACCGTCAGCTTGACGTCGCGCGGCACGGTCAGCACATACAGCGTCTTGCAGTTGAAGGAGAGGAACCCGCAGTTGGTGTCCTTGAGCTCGAGCTTGCCGTCCTCGAACGTGTCGGTGGGGTCGGAGCCGAACGCGTTGCGCTCGAACTGCCGGTCCACCTTCAGCTCGGTCCCGTCACCCGGCCGGATCTCGACGCTGGTCGAGCCGCCCTCGACGACCAGCGAGCGGTCGTCCAGCTTGTACGACGTCTGGCCGCTGTGGTTGCCCTCGGTCAGTCCGGTGAGCGCCCAGTAGAGCCCACCCAGGATGAGCGCGACCGAGATCGCGATCCCGTAGCGGCGCTCGGCGCTCATGGTGCTGGCCATGGGTCTCCTCTCCTCCACCCCAGCAGCCTGACAGATCGCCGGGCCGCTGTCGGTGGGGTTAACCCCCATATCCCCCTGGCCTGAACCCTGGCTACCGAACCCTGGGCCTACCGGACGAACGTCTGGTCGATCGAGGTCGCTAGCTGCTGCAGAGATTTGCGTAGCTTGCTGGACTTCGCGGCCTCGGCCAGGCTGCGGCCGTGCGCCATCGCCGCGTCCACCGCGTTCAGGTCGTAGGGAAGCAGGGCCGACGGCTGGATCCCGGCGTACTGACCAAGCGCGTCGGCGACGGCATCGGACGGCGAGCTGCCGAGCGAACCCGAGCGGATCCGGTTCACCACGACCCGGAGGGTGACCGAGGGGACGAGCCCGCGCACCTCGTGGATCGCGCGGATCAGCCGGGTCAGGCCGACCGGGTCGGCCGAGCCGACGACGATCACCTCATCGGCCTCCTCGAGGGTCGCGACCGTCGCGCCGTTGCGGCGCGGGGCGAGCGAGTCGAACGAGATCTCCTCGTCGGTCTCGATGCAGAACCCGAGATCGACGATCGTGCAGGGTGACAGGAGCCGCGCCGACGACCAGATCGACTCGACCGCGGCCGGGCGCAGCTCCGTCCACCGGTCCGCCCGGCTTAGGCCGGTCAGCACCATCAGGTGCTTCTCGACCTGGCGGGCGTGCTTGGCCAGCGTCATCATGTCCAGCGTCCCGCTCGACGCGGAGCGTGCCGCGGCGGCCAGGCCGGACGTCTCGTCGAGCATCCCGAGCAGCTGGGCGACAGTGCCGCCGTACACATCGCAGTCGGCGAGCAGGGTGGGCATGCCGCGGGTTGCGAGCTCAGAGGCGAGGCCGACTGCGACCGTCGTCCGGCCGGGTGCGCCCGTCGGGCCCCAGACGGCGTAGATCCGGCCGGTGCCGGCGGCGTACTCGGGTGGTTCCGTCCGCAGGTCGGGCTCCCCCGGCCTCGGTACGAACCCGCCGGCGAAGTGCGACAACGCGATCGGCGGGCCGGCGTCGACCGCGTCACTGATCGCACGGCCGAGGTCCTCCGGGCTGACGTCGGCCGGCAGGATCCGCTCGATCCCCATCCGGCTGAGCCGGTCCTCAGGCCCGAACGCTTCACCGGTCTCACTCGGATCAACCAGAGCCAGTACGGCGATGCCGCGGGCGTGCAGCGCGGACACCGCATCGGAGGTCAGCCGGGACAGGTCATCGGCGAGCAGTACGGCCCGGGCCTGACCACTGGCGGCAGCGGCCATCACATCGGCGATGTCCACACACCGCCGTACGACGCGGATGCCGGGTGCCCGCTCGGTCCGCCGTACGACGTCTGCCTCCCACGGTGCCCCGGTCACCGCGAGCAGGACCGGAATCGCCATCAGGCCGCCCGCCGGACCAGAGTCGGCTCACCCTGACTCATGGCGGTCAGCGCGGCCGGGAGCTTCTGCAGGTCCTTCGGTGTGAGCGCGACCAGCACCTGCCGTCGAGCCGATCCACCGGCGACGCCCTTGACCGCATCGATCTGCAGGACGCGGATGTTGCTCCAGAGGAGCTTGGCCGCTTGCCCCTCGTCCTTCGGGACCACCCAGATGTCGACCTTGTCGCCGTCGGCGGTGTCGGAGGGCAGCTTGCCGGTCGCCACTGAGAGTGGGAGCTCGGTGCGGTCGTTCTGAGCCTGCGGTACGGCGGCGTCGCGCGGAACGAACTCACCAGCGTCGACCGCGCGGGCCACGACCAGTCCCTTGAGCTCCGCGTCAGCAGCGACGTACTGCTCGGCGTCCTGGCCGCTCGTGAAGCGGACGCGGACTGTGGTGAGGTCGTCGCCGGTCAGCTTGGTCCCCGCGGGCAGGTCGCGCTTGGCCGCCCAGATCGTGGTGGTGTCGTCGGCGGACGAAAGCAGCTTCGCACCGGCCAGAGCGGTGATGGCGACCAGCAGCACGCCCAGCACGAGCCGGCCGTCCTTCCAGCGCGCCCGCCGGTTGCGCTGCGCCGGGATCGAGGGTGCCCCGAACCCACCTCGCCCTGCTGTCTCCACCACGTCGGCTCCCCAGTCACTCGATCGTTGCTGCCAGCATTCTGCCGTGCCGCCCAGTCCCCGGTGAGCAGATATCCACAGGCTGTCACAGGCTGGGGACAAACTTGATCATCCTCGGGTGAACCATGGCAAACTGATGAAACCCGCTACTACCGAAGGAGTACTGCGATGCCGGCACCGCGTTTCCTCCAGCTCGCCGACGTCGCCGAGGTCCTGAACATCTCCGCCAACCAGGTCTATGCGCTGGTGCGCCGCGGTGACATCCCCGCGGTCAAGATCGGCGGCCGCGGCCAGTGGCGGGTCGAGTCGACCGAGCTCGAGAAGTACATCGAGCGCCTCTACACCGAGACCAAGCAGTTCATCGACACGCACCCGTTCGGCGAAGAGGCAGACGCCACGGAAGACGCGCAGCTCTAGCGCCGTCGTACTGCCTGAAGGGCTTGCGTCGGGATCAGCCTGACGTTGTAGACCTCTGAGCGGCGGCGAGGCGCGTCCAGCGGGTGCTCGGCGACCTCGAGGAAGTCTGCTCCCACCCGGTCGATCGTGCCGGTGACAGGGATCCCGCCGCAGAAGACCGTGACCGGTGAGCGGTCCCGGGCGATGCCCCGGAGCAGGTGCGCCAGGCCGAGCTTCCCCGCGACCGCACCCACGGCGGGCTCCGCCCACGGGCCGAGCCGGTGTACCGCGACCAGCGCGCCGACCGGTACCAGCCACTCCTCGCGGCCGGCCTCGATCAGCAGGCAGTCCTTGCCCACCCGGGTGAGCAGCCCCTGGAGCGGTTCGGTGCCGGCCAGCTCGATCCGGACGACCGTATCCACGGCACCGCGCAGGCGGTCGAGCACCGTGATCTTCCCGACCTCGGTCCGGATCCGGTCGGCGACCTCGCCGTACAGGTCGCCCTCCTGGAGCGCCTCGAACTGCGATTCCAGGTCCTCGAACAGCGCATCCCACTGCATACGGGTCAACCTACCGCGCACGCTGGGTGACGTATCCACTTGCAAACTGCCACTAGTTCCAGTCTATAGTGGTCAAGCCAACGCAAACTAAAGCAAACTCACAGGTCGGAGGCGAAGTGAGGTGAACGGGATGATTCGAGGAGCAAAGAGCCTGCTGTCGGTCGGGGCCCTGGTGGGCGTCGGGCTGGCCCTGCGCTGGATGACCACGGGCAGGCTCACCGCGATGAACACCCACGACCTGGACTCACTGACCGTGCTCGCCGTCGGCGCGGTCGCCTGGGTCGCCTACGCCTGGCTGGTGCTCGCGGTCCTCGCGACTGCGCTCGAGCAACTCCCCGGCGCGATCGGTACGGCGGCCGGTGTGGTCGCCACCCGGATCACCTCGACCACCTCCCGTGCCCTGCTCCGCTCCGCCCTCGGAGTCGCGGCAGTCACCCCGCTCACGGTCGGCGTCGCCCACGCCGCGTCCCCGCACACCTGGACGGCACCCCAAGCCGGTACGACGCAGTCCGGTGCGGCGTGGCGCGCAACCGAGCCGCGCTCCACGGTGCAGCTCTCCGGCGACACCTGGCGCGCCACTGAACGGAAGTCGGCCGTCGAGATCGGCGGCAACGACTGGCGGGCTACTGAACCGCGGTCGACCATCCAGCCCGGTGCGGAGCGTGTGCAGGACCTGCCGCCGCGGAACGCCGTACGGACTGGTCTCCCGAAGGCCCGGCCAGCACAGCAAGCTGCTGGCGGCATCAAGGTGCCGGACCGGCCGGAGAGCGGTGCTGCGACGCGCTACACGGACCTGCACTCCGGACGTGGTGTGCAGGTGACGGTCAAGGCCGGCGACACCCTGTGGGACCTAGCGGCCCGAGAGCTCGGTCCGCACGCGACGAACGAGCAGATCGCTGAGCGGTGGCCGCACTGGTACGCCGCGAACCGTCAGGTGATCGGCACTGACCCGAACCGCATTCTCCCCGGCCAGGTACTGCGAGCCCCGGCTCAGGCCACGCCGCCCACGAACCAGGAGCAGTGACATGACCAGTGCTTACCAGGAGATCAGCGAGTCGATTCAGCAACAGCGCGTCCGGCTGGGCGTTGTACCGGCCATTGCGGTAACCCGGCCGGGTCTGCCGGAGGCACGGGCCTGGGGTGGCCGGCTGGCCCAGGCGGTATCGGAAGTTTTGGCGGGAGATCGTCCGGTAGCGCAGCTGGTCCGGTTCACCGATGAGGACGTGTTCGTCGAGCTCAATCGGCGCGTGCGACTGCTGGGGCTGACCACGACGGCCAACGGCCGCGGCACGCACGAGCGGTGCGCACTGCGATCGGTGCGGGTCTGCCGGCCGAGCTCGGGCGTCGCAGAGATCGCAGCGCACGTCCGGCACGGTGGCCGGTCGCGTGCGATCGCCCTGCGGATGGAGGTCCGCCGCAACCGCTGGGTGTGCACCGCGCTCGAGGTCGGCTGAAATTCGATCGGGTTCCGATCGAACAAACGGCGTACCGCCGGAGTCCTTAGAGCGCAACGTGATCGTGTGGTTGTCGTCATGCGACCGTCGGAGCTCGCCAATAGAGTTGCCGGGCGGTCGCCAGGCCGAAGTCGTTCGGGGGAACGAAAATGCGTGAAAGCAATATCAAGGTGGGGCAGGTTGCACGGCCGACGTCCACTGGGGTGATGCCGGCTGGTGAACCTGCCGACCCCGGTGAGGTGGCCTTCGCCTGGCGAATCGGCCTCGACGAACTGAGCGCGGCAGAACGCGCCCGGGTCGCTCCGGGAGTGCGGCGGCGCCGCTGGTCCGAACGCGTGCCCGCGCTGTACCCGCTGGCCATCCGCTATCACCGCGCCCGCAAACGCATCGAGTGGCTGCGAGCCAGTACGGCGTACGCACAGGAGCGGCAGCCGGCTGACCTGCCGGTGCGAGTCAAGCGGCACAAGTCGTTGCTGCTGCGTCAGCTCGGTGAGACCGAGATGTGGATGCAGCACAACAAGGTGACCAACCTGCGGCTCGCCTGCGAGCAGGTCGACGGTCTGGTCATCCGGCCGGGTGAGACCTTCTCCTTCAACCAGGTGGTCGGAAACGCGACGCGCCGCAAGGGCTACCTCAAGGGCATGCGGCTGTCGAACGGTCAGGCACGCCCGGGGATCGGCGGCGGTATCTGCCAGCTCGCGAACCTGCTGCACTGGATGGTGCTGCACTCGCCGATGACGGTGACGCAGCGATCCACCCACAGCTTCGACCCGTTCCCGGACAACGGCCGCGTGCTGCCGTGGGGCGTCGGCTGCAGCATCGTCTACAACTACGTGGACCTGCAGTTCCGCAACGACACCGACCAGACGTTCCAGCTCCGGGTCGGGGTCAGCGATCGGTACCTCGAGGGTGAGATTCTCGCCGACGTACCGGCCGCGACGTCGTACCGGGTCTTCGCCCAGGGCGAGCGTTTCCTGCGCGCCGGCACGGATTACTTCCGGCGCAACGAGATCTGGCGATCGGTGATCGATCGCCGTACCGGACAGACCACCGCCGAGGAGCTCGTCCGCGAGAACGTTGCCTTGGTCAAGTATGTGCCGTCGGGCGTGACCGTGTACGACGTGGTGGACTGACACCGGGAGACGATAAGTTCGGGCACATGTCGTCGTACGGTCCGCCAGGTGGCCAGCAGTACCCGCCACCGCAGTACGAGACGCTCCAGTACGGCGGCCCGCCGCCTCCCCCGCGGCGTGGACCGTCGCCGTGGCTGATCGGCGGGATCATCGGCGGCGTGGTGGTGGCGGTGGTGATCGCGGGTCTCGTGGTCAACAGCCCCGTGCGCAGTGAACCATCGAAGGAAGGCCGACAGCCGCTCACCATCGGGTCCCCGGCGGACGGCGGCCAGGTGAAGCAACTCACCACCGCGCTGACCGCAGCGAAGATGGAGTGCTCGACCCGGTTCACCACCGCGGGCAGCGGGCAGGCCGGATGCTTCCAGTGGACCGACCGTGGCCGCACCCAGAGCGCCATCCGGTTCCAGTACGACGACACTGGTGCCGTGACGGCGATCAACGCCCAGTCGGACAAGGCGGCCGCCCTCAAGCCGCTGATCGCGGCGACGGCAGGAGTGGTGTTCGCGGCTGACCAGGACGCGGTCAACCAGGCGGTGGGAACCGACCGCGGCAAGTTCGACGGCAGCTGGGGCAGCTACAACGCCAGCACCGGCGCCATCACCCGGTTCGTCGCCGGCAAGTCCGGTACGTCGCCGATCCTCCCGCCGCAAGTCAACGCGGACACCACGTCGAGCGAAGTCGGCACCGCCCTCGAGGCCAAGGGCTTCACCTGCGGCGACGACAAGGAAGACTGCAAGAGCACCTTCACCGGCTACAACAGCCACAAGGGTGACCTCGCCATCCGCACCAGCGGCATCGGCTCGGGCGGCATCTCCTACCTCTTGGCCTCAGTCGCCGACACCTCGAAGGACGCCACCGAACAGGCCAACTACGACGCCTTCGCCGGCCTGATCGAAACCGCCTTCGGGGCAGTCGAAGGACCCGGCACCGCCGAGGTCCGCGCTTGGATCATCAAACACACCGACGGGGAGTCCCACACCGCCTACGTCAACGGCTGGCGCGTCGAACTGGTGACGAACTACGGCTCCCCCAGCGAGCCCAACCTCCCCGGCTACCTGCGCGCCACCATGTTCACCGACTCGCTCTGGACCACCCCCGACCAGTAGCTCCGCGTGCTCCCCGCCCCGGGACCCACAACGTCCGAAGACTCGCGGTACGTCGTCGGCGTGTTTTCGGACGTAGTGATCTGTGCGGCCACAACATCCGAAGACTCGCGGTACGTCGTCGGCGTGTTTTCGGACGTAGTGATCTGTGGTGGCCACAACGCGCCCGCGGGTTCACTGGGTGCTGGTGGTTGGGGCGGACCTGCATCACCGACCATGCCCGGCGCTGAGCCGTCCGGCAGAGCGCGCTGAGCGTGAACCAGGCGCGCCGCGCAGAGTTGGACGGTGGTGGCGGTCCGCCACCACCGTCATTGGGTGGCCCATCGGCACGGTGGCTTCGGTCGGCGGCCACCACCAGCAGCCCCGCCTCGACTGTCGCGAGATTGCCGCCGGTAAACGATGCAGAGGGGCACAGACAGCACACTCGCCGTCCACAGGGGCCCATGCCACCCGGCCGGCTGGTCCACGCAGCATTTAACGTCCGAAGACACGCGGTGCATGGTCGGCGTGTTTTCGGACGTTGTGATCTGTGCGGGCGCAGCGTCCGAGGACTTGCGGTGCGCGGATGTCGGTGGGTGGTTGCAGACTGGTGGTGTGACTGCCGAGGCCTACCGGGAACGTCCCGCACTGCTGCCTGGGGCCACGGTGTGGACGCGGACCGCGCCGGGCGGGGACTACCTGATCTTGCCGGACGGCTGCATGGACCTGCTGCTGATGGACGACGACCTGGTTGTCGCCGGTCCCGACTCGCGTGCGTGGACCGGCACCTCGGCGGCAGGTGGGCGGTATGTGGGACTGCGGTTCGCGCCGGGTGATGCGCCGACGTTCCTCGGCGTACCGGCTAATGCGCTTCTGAACGACCGGGTGCCTTTGAGTGAGCTGTGGTCGCGGAGCAGGAGCCGCAAGCTGTTCGACCGGATCCGGGCCGCGGCCGATCCGGCAGGAGGCTTGGATCGGGCTGTCGCCGAATTGCTGGACGCACCGGCGGATCGCTTGGCTCAAGAGGTCTTCCGCCGCGTCCGCTCCGACATGCTGCGCGGACCAGGTGGGGTGGTGGATCTCGCTCGGGTGCTCAGCCTGTCTGAGCGGCAGCTGCATCGGCGGTGCTTGGGTGCCTTCGGGTACGGCGCGAAGACGCTGGACCGGGTGCTGCGGATGAATGCGGCGCTGGATCGAGCACGGACGGGCCAGGGCCTGGCGGAGGTCGCTGTGGTGAGCGGGTACGCGGACCAGGCGCACCTGAGCCGTGAGGTGAAGGCGCTGACCGGGCTACCACCGACGACACTGTTGCGATGACGGTTCCTGGGATAACGGTGCTTCGGCACAATCCGCTGAACGCCGTGACGGAGACGGTGGAGCGGCTGACCTATGCCGACGGGCGGACTGCCATTCGGAAGCGGCTGCGGCGGCCGGTCGAGGTGAGTGGGGATCCGTGGGCGGCCTCGGTGGATCCGCGGCACTGGAACTACTGGCGCCGCGAGGTCGAGGTCTACCGGGACGAGGAGTTGCGGGCGGAGCTGGCGATTGCCGGGCTGCTGTTGCCGGGAGCTGAGGTGGTGGAGGACGAAGGCGGGGCTGTGTTGGTGATGGAGGATGTCATCGGCCTGGCTGCCACGGCCTTTGGCCTGGCGGAGCATGAAGCGTTGGCGCGGGCCTGCGGGCGGTGGCAAGCGCGGCCACCTCAGGATCGGGAGTGGACATCGCAGGGGTTCCTGCGGGGACTACTCGACGACGCGTGTAGTGCCGTGGGAGCTGGTAGACGATGACGACGCATGGCAGCAGCCGCTGATCGCGGAGACGTGGCCGGCTGGGCTTCGGGCGGCGTGGCACGAACTGCTGGCCAACCGGGAGGAGCTGCTGCGGCTGGTGGAGAGTTCGCCGCGGGCGCGTTGTCATCTCGACCTGTGGGTCTCCAACGTGATCCAGCGCCCGAGTGGCGAATTCGCCTTGCTGGACTGGGCATTCACCGGTGACGGGGCCCGCGGGGAGGACATTGGCAACCACATCCCGGACGCCGTCTTCGATCTGTTCTGGCCGGCTGAGCAGCACGCTGAGCTGGCCGACGCCTGTCTGACCGGCTACCTCGCCGGGCTCGACGAAGCGGGGTGGCGCGGCGACAGCGACGTCGTACGGCGGGCTGTGCTGGCGTCCGGCGTCAAGTACGCGTGGTTGCTGCCGCATCTCCTGGGACGCGCTTCGCTGCCAGCGCACCAGGCGTACCACCAGGAGGCGGACAGCCGGCACCTGTACCACCAGCGTGGCCAGGCGCTCGCCTTCGTTGCCGACTGGTGCGCGCAAGCCCTCAGCTGAGCAGGATAGCGAAGCCTCCAGCCGGTACGACGTTGCGCGGGCCGGTGGAGAGTCGGCCGGATGCTGTGTAGCAGTAGGTGGTCCGACCCTGGACGCACTGAGGTTGTGGGCTGACGTTAGTGATGAGCGTTGCTGGGCCGGCGTGCATGGTGCTGAGTTGTGGGAGGAGCAGCAGTACGTCGATCTGGGCGGGGCCGGTCGCTGTGGCGGTCAGATGAGTGGCGGCGGCTGGTAGGGGTCTCGGCAGGGTGACTGGTTGGAGGACGCCCGGTGCGGCTGAGATGCCTTGTGCACCTGCGGTGCCATGGTCGATCGTCCCGAGTGAGCCCCAGGTGGTGCGGCCGGCCGTTGGGTCGTCGACCAGGTTGACCACTGGGAGGACGTAGCGCGGCTGAGAGGCCGCCGGGATGGCCCAAGTGGCGGACTGGCCTTCAGAGAGTTGCAGGTAGGCGTTGTTGCTCCACTGGGACTCTCCGGTCCAGGCTGACGGCGGAGTGACCACCTGGCCGCCGGTTGCCGTCTCCGCCTCGACTAGCTGGAGACCGTCGTACGTTGGCTTGGTTAGGCGTTGGGCTAGTCGTGCGACGGCCGGTGCGGCATCCAGGGCGAGCATGGAGAGTTGGCCGTGGATGGTGGACTCGGCACCGGAGTTGCGATTGACGGTGCCGTCACCGGCGAGACCGTCGTACGTGCGGCCGGTGGAGGCGTCGTACATGGGGGTTCCGGCGCGGTTGGCGCCGAAGTACCAGCCTGCGACGAAGGCGGCGAGCTGTGTGGTGCCGGGGCGGTCGACGGCGAGCAGGCCCTGGAGGCGGGCGTCGACGCCGTACGCGATCTGGGTGCGGTCGATTGGTGCAGGCAGCCAGCCGTTGTCGGGGCCGCCTGCGGTGAGGAGCAGTGGGGTGAATCCGGCAGTGTCACCGATCGCAGGTTCCAGTAACTGTCGAGAGCCCAGTACGGCGGACGCTGCGGCCAGCGCGGAGGGCATCTGCGCGCCCCAGGCGTGCCACATCGCGATGGTCTCGGCTGAGGGTAGTAGCGCGCGGAACGGCCATTGTCGCGTCGACCCGGAGCTCAGTGCGGCGATGCCTTCGGCGAACTGCGTGAGCGCGCGGCGGGCCTTGGTGGACCCACCAGCTCGGACGTAGGCGGCCAGGCCGAGGACCGCCTCGGAGGTGGCGTCGGCGCCGTTCACGATCAGCCAGGCGGGCAGGCGGCGGCCGTCGACGAGGTTCCAGCGGCCATAGCGGACGAGGACCTGGCGTTCGAGCGCAGCGATCGCGCGGTCGAGGCGGGTCTTGAGGAAGGCAGCGAAACCGCGGTCCAGATGCTTGAAGACCTCATAGCCCTCCCCCAGCGCCCAGACCGTCCGAGCGAGCCAGAAGGACGGGCCGGAATCGGACGGGTCAGGGAGCTCGACTGGGTCCGCGCTGGGGTTGAGAGTCCCGTCCGGCTGCATCCAGAGCACCACGTTGCCGTTGGCCGACTGCAGGTAGGTCAGGGCGCGCAGGAGGTCCCGGGCGGTGGTCAGCGAGGAGCCGAAGAGGCGGTGGTGGCGCAGATAGACGACGGCGGCCCGGGCGATGTCATCCGCGTTGTAGGCGCCTTGGCCGTAGGTGTCTGTCGCACCGTCGTAGGTGCCACCGCCGATCCGGCGATACGAGCCGTCGGCCTGGCGATCGGCGTACGTCCAGAGGACACCGATCGGCCCGGAGCCGTAGGTGCTGTGTCCGGGCGTCCGCGGTGGAGTGACCGTCGTACGGAGGAAGTCGAGGTGGGCGAGATTGGCCAACCTGGTCGGGCTGCCGGCTACGGCTGGTGGGAGGGCGGCGCTGCCGACGGCAACGGCTGCCGCGGCGAGGACGGTACGCCGGGTGGGTCTCATGAGAGCCGGTCCAGACGGGCGACGCCGATGGCTGCGTCGGCCATGCCGTAGAAGACGTACCGGACGCCGTCGATCTCTTCGATCGCGGTCGGGAACACGACGTTGCCGACCGTCCCGATCTTCTCCTGCTCCGTCTCCGGGACGAGGATCGGTTCGCTGGTCCGGGCGATCACGCGGGTGACGTCGTCGGGATCGAGCAGCAGCGCACCGGCCGCGTAGCAGACCTTCTGGGTGGTCGGGTCGAATCCTTCGGGCTGCTCGCCGGTGACACCGTGGTGGATCACCAGCCAGCCTTCGGGTACCCGAAGCGGTGCCGGCCCGGCGCCGATCTTCAGCTCTTCGAACGGATACTCCGACATGGCCACCAGCCGGTGATCGCGCAGGTGGACAAGGTTGCGAATGTCTTCTGCCACCGCGGCCACGGGCACAAAAGACACCCAGATTCCCGGCCGCTCGTCGGTCACGCCGGCCGGCAGGTGGACGCCCTCTCCGGGCCGGAACCAGCCGAGGTCCCACATCGGGCGGTGCAGCATCGCGTACGACGGTTCGCCATCCGGACCGCGAACGGGCTCAGGGAAGAAGACCGTGTCCTTGTTGGGGAACAGGTTCAGATCCGTGTCGAGTGCCGGTTGGTACTCGAAGTGCAGCGGACCCAACCGCCGCCACTCCCGCAGGTCCGACGACACCGCCAGCGCCGGCTTCGGGCCGAGCGGCCCATACGCGACGTACGTCATCACGTGCAGGCCGAGCGACGGCACGAACGTGACCCGCGGATCCTCCACCCCGGCGTTGTTCAGGCCGCGCTCCCAGCCTTCGTCCGGCGCCAGTACGACGCCTTCTCGCCGCACGCTCGTCGGGACACCGCCAACGAGCTCGACAGCAGCTAGGCCGACGCGCGATACGTTGCCCTCTGCAACCAAACGGGGCAGGAGGTAGAGCTGCCCGTCGGGCGTGTGACCGGTGGCCGGGTTGAGCACCCCGCCGGCCTCCAGCTCGTTACCGGGCTCGGCCGTCATCAGCACGCCGACACGGGTGAGGGTATAGGGAACAGTCACAGCAAAGCCTTTCAGGGAAGGAGAATCAGCCCTTGACGCCGGACTCGAGGTTCGACGCGATGAACCGGCGCTGGAAGATCAGGAACAAGGTCACCGCCGGCGCGGCCAGCACACAGGCCCCGGCCAGTACGGCGCCGAACGGGTTCGCGGCTCGCGACGCCACCGTGGTCAGGTAGTTGGACAACGACACCGCGAGCGGCTGCAGGTCCTGTTGCTTGGTGATCAGGAACGGCCAGAGGAACTCGTTCCACGGACCGATGAACGTCAGCAGCACACCGGTCAGCAGCGCCGGCCGAACCAGCGGTACGGCGACCCGCCACAGGATGTTCAGCTCGGACGCACCGTCGATCCGGGCCGCGTCGAACAGCTCGACCGGTAGTTGCAGGAAGTACTGCCGGAACACGAAGACCGCGGTCGAGTTGATCAGGAACGGCAGGATCATGCCGAGGTACGAGTCGGCCAATCCATAACTGCGGACGATCAACACATACAGGGGAATCGTCAGCAGCTGGAACGGCACCACCTGGATCAGCAGCATCAGGTTGAAGACGAGCCCGCGGCCCCGGAACTGCAGCCGGGCCAGCGCGTACCCGGCCAGCACGCCGAAGACCAGCGTTCCGAGGATCACCCCGCCGGTGAAGATGCCGGAGTTGATCAGCGAACCGGCGAGATTGATCGCCTTGTCGATCTCGGCGTAGTTGTGCAGCGTCAGGTTCCCCGGCGCGGGGAACGCGCCGCCCACCGACGGGTCCGGCTCGGTCTGGAGGCTGCCGATCAGCATGTAGTAGAAGGGAAACAGGAAGACGAAGGAACCGATCAGCAGGATGACGAAACGTCTCTTCATCGGTCCTCCCTCGCAACGAAGCGGCGTTCGATCAGAGCGAGCAGCAGCACGCCGATCACCAGCAGGACTCCGATCGCGGACGCGGTGTCCGGGTTGCCCTGCTCGATCCCGCGCTGATACATCACCAGCACCGGTGAGGCCGAGGCGCCGTCCGGGCCGCCACCGCCGGTCAGCAGGTAGGGCTCGGTGAACAGGTTCGCCCCGGTCACCGTGGCCAGCAGGACCACCAGCGTGGTCGCCGGCCGAACGCCCGGCACGGTCACATTCAGGAACGATTTCCAGCGGCTGGCGCCGTCCATGGATGCGGCCTCGTACAGATCCTTGGACACGTTCTGCAGGGCCGCCAGGTAGAGGAGGATGAAGAAGCCGAGCTGTTTCCAGGTCACGTAGATCGCCACCGTCGGCATCGCCAGCCCGGAGTTCACCAGCCAGGACGGGTCCGGCGCCAGCGGTCCGAGGACCGAGTTGACCAGCCCGTTGGAGTTGAACAGGAACAGCCACACCCCGACCACAGCCACGCTCGCCGTCACATACGGGACGTAGTAACTCACCCGGAAGAACGTCCGCCACCGGATCGCCGCGTTCAGCGCCGTCGCCAGTCCGAGCGCGAGAATCACGGTCAGCGGCACGTTGATCACCAGGAACACGAGGACGTTGCCGAAGGCCCGCCGTACCGCGGGATCGCCGAGCACCGCCGCGTAGTTGGCGAACCCGACGAACGGCCGGTCCACGATCGCCCCGGGCGCCGCGAAGAAGTAGTCGTGGAAGGACATGTACACCGCGAACCCGAGCGGGTACGCGAACACGGCCGCGATGAAAACGACGTACGGGGTGACGAACGCCGTCCCGATCGGGTGCTCACCCAGGAGCCGAAGCCGCCGGCTCATGATTGTTTGACGAGCTCGTCGACCTTCTGCGCGGCGCCGTCGAGGGCGGTGCCGGGGTCTTCCTGGCCGAAGATCACGGACTTGGAGTAGGCGTCGCGGAAGGTCTGCCAGATGGTGATCGAGTTCGCGACGTTGGGCACCTCGACCGTGCGGGCCGCCTGGTCGGCGAACACCTTGTAGTCCGGGTTCTTGGTGAAGTAGTCCGGGTACGCGGCGGCGACGTCCTTGCGCAGCGGCATCTGGCCGGTCGCCGTCAGGAACTTGCCGTCCTGCTCCTGGCTGGTGGCGAACTTCAGCACGTCCCACGCGGTGCCACGGTTCTTGCAGGCCGAGTACATCGCGACGTTCTTCGCGTCACTGAAGGTGTGGATCTCATTGGCCGGCTTGGCGCTGGAGGTCGGCACCGGGACGACGCCCCAGTCGACCTTGCCCTTGTACGTCGCGATCGCCCACGGACCGACGACAGCCATCGCAGCTGTGCCGTCAACGAACGCGTCGCCGGTGTACTTCTCCTGTGAGGCCAACTTGTCGGCGTAGACCGTCCGCCAGAACGCGGCGACCTTCTTGCCCTCCTCGGAGGTGAACTGAGCCTTGCCGTCAGCAACCAACTGCTTGCCGCCGGACTCGGCCGCGAAGAAGGGGTAGAAGTCGAACCAGGACTGGTAGAACTCGTTGCTCGGCGCCGGGTAGATCGCGACCTTCGCCGCCTTGGCCGCGACCACCTTGCGGGCCGTCGCGAGGAATTCGTCGTACGTCGCCAGTGGCGGCCTGGCGGCGTCGATCCCCGCCTTGGCGAACACCTTCTTGTTGTAGAAGATCATCACCGGGTTCGACTTCCACGGCAGCTGGTAGTACTTGCCGTCGGCCGACTTGTACTGCTGAGCGACGTCACCGGACCGGTCCTCGACGTACTGCTTGCCGTCGGGGAAGCTGTCCAGCGCGACCAGGCCGCCCTGCTTCTGGAACTGCGAGACCGAGGCCGGCGAGGTGTTGAAGATCAGGCAGGGCGCGTTGCCCGCGGTGATCGCGGCGCCGATGACCTCCTCGGAGCTCTTCCCGGCCGGGACCTCCTGCGCGTTCACCTTCTCGTCCGGGTGCGCCGTGTTCCAGGCGGCGACCATCTGCTTGCCCCAGGCCACTTCTTCGGCGTTGTTCGAGTACCAGATGTCGATCGGTCCGCGGGCCTTGGCCGCAGCGTCGGCGTCACCAGCGCCGCCGCTACCACCACAGGCTACAAGCGAACCGGCCAGTACCAAGGCCAGCGCTGTGGTTTGCAACTTCATGGTTCCTCCAAGGGACTACTCAGGGGGTGGTGCGGTGGAACGTCGTACGACGAGTTGTGCCGGCGGCAGCTCGACATCGGGTACGCCGGAATTGCCGTCGACGACCTGGTTGAGGGCCTCCGCGGCGGCGACGCCGAACCGGAACGGATCGGCGCGGACCGTGGTCAGGCCTGGGTGCACGTGTTCGGACAGCTCGCTGTCGTCGAAGCCGGCGATGCTGAGGTCGTCCGGGACCGTCAGCCCGGCCGCCTGGGCGGCGCTGAGACCAGCGATCGCCATCCGGTCGTTCGCGTAGACGATCGCGGTCGGCGGCTGCGGTAGCGCGAGCAGCCGGCGGGTGGCCGTGATCCCGCCCGCGGCGCTGAAGTCACCAGCCTCGATCGCGACCGGCTCCAGACCGGCCGCGGCCAAGGTCTCCACCAGGGCTACGGATCTGGCGGTTGCATGAACGAAGGTCGAAGGGCCTGCCACGTGGGCGATCCGGGTGTGGCCCAGCTCCAGGAGGTGCTTGACCACGGCCACGGTGCCAGGCCGGTCGTCCAGCACGACCGCGGGGAACGGCGAATCGCCGTCCGGCCGGTTCAGGGTGACGGCAGGCAGACCCAGCTCGCCAAGCAGACCGATCCGGGGATCGTCGTGCCGAAGGTCGGACAGGATCACCCCGTCGACCCGCCCGTCCTGCGCGAGTCGCCGGTACCCGGCCTCCTCCTCCGGACCGCCGGTGACGACCTGCAGCACCAGTGCCTGCCCACGTGTCGACAGCACGCTCTCAACGCCCGCGATGAAGGCGGGGAAGAACGGGTCGGACGACAGGACGGCAGGGTCCCGGGTGATCACCAGACCGAGCGCGAAGGCCTTCGAGACCGACAGCGATCGAGCCCGGTTGCTCGGGCGCCAGCCCAGGTCGTCGGCGGCCGCGAGGATCTTGTCGACGGTCGCCTGGGCCAGGCCGGGCCGGCCGTTCAGCGCGAACGAGACGGACCCCTTCGACACCCCGGCCCGTGCGGCCACATCGGCGATCGTCGGCCGTTCTTTGGTCATGGGACCTCTCTTTGAACCGGTTTAACGCGACATTAAACCGGTTTAAACGCTACCGTCAAGGGTTCGCGGCGATGCGCAATACCGCAATCTGCAGCCACTTCCGCGCACTCGTTTGCATTCAATCCCTTGACGCCGGGCGCGCGGCGTGGCTTAACTAGGTCGGCAGTGACGCACCCAGCCGGTAGCGGATCGATGATCCGGAGTCCGGTTTTCAGGCGCCAGGGCGGCCAGGACTGTGGCCCACCCGAGGCGGGGTAGCGTCCCCGGGACCGATGGAGCAATCGTGTCCGAATCTCGCTCAGTCATCCACCGCGTGCTCCTGGCCACTCTGGCCTCCGCCCTCGCGGCAACCGCTGTCTACTCCGCCCTCAACCTCAGCCCCGAAGCCGACGCGGCCGCGACGCTGCCGCCCACCCACGCGAAGTTCGACTACCAGATCGGCGGGGCCTACACACCGCCGTCCGGCGTCCAGGTCGTCACCCGGGACCGGACCGCCTCCCCCGCTGCCGGGCTCTACAACATCTGCTACGTCAACGCCTTCCAGGTACAGCCGGGCGAGCAAGGCTCGTGGGCTTCCGACCTGCTGCTGCGTGATGCCCAGGGCAACTTGGTTATCGACGAGGACTGGGGTGAGCCGCTGCTCGACCTGCGCACCGCCGACAAGCGCACCCGCGTCGCCGCAAAGGTGAACGGCTGGATCGACGAGTGCGCAGCCAAGGGCTACAAGGCGATCGAGCCCGACAACTACGACAGCTACGAGCGCTCCAAGGGCCTGCTCACCACGACGCAGGCCAAGGCCTACCTGACATTGCTGGCAACGCATGCCCACGGCAAGAACCTCGCCATCGCGCAGAAGAACACCGTCGATCTGGCTGGTTCGCGAACCTCGGTCGGCCTCGACTTCGCGGTCGCCGAGGAGTGCGGTCAGTACGACGAGTGCGGTGACTATGTCGCTGCCTTCGGCAACAACGTGATCGTGATCGAGTACACGAACGGCGGCCGCACGAAGGCCTGTTCGGCGTACGGAACCAGGCTCACGATCGTCCAGCGTGACGTGGACGTCTCGACGCCGGGGTCCTCCGGCTACGTCCGCAAGACCTGCTGACACCCCTTCATTTCACCCCGTTACTGGAGACCGCTATGTCTCAGCATGGTCCTGTCCTGTCCCGCCGCGGCATCCTTCGCGCCGCCGCGGCCGTCACCGCCACCGGTGCCCTCGCGTCCTGTGGCAAGAACGACGACCAGGCCGCCGGCGGCGTCGTCGAGGTCGAGCTCTGGCACGGCCAGGTCGACACCGGCAAAGCCGCGATCGATGCCCTGATCAACGAGTTCAACCGCACGCACCCGGCGATCCGGGTGAACGGCGGTGGCGGCGGGGTCACCGCGGACAGCATGCTGCAGAAGGTCACCGCCGGTCTGGCGGCGGGGTCCTACCCGGATATCGCGTATATCTTCGGGTCGGACCTCGCCAGCCTGACCCGCAGTCCGAAGGTCGCCGACCTGTCCGGCACCCTGCACCTCGACGACTACTGGCCGGCCGCGCGCGAGGCCGTCACGGTGAAGGAAAAGATCCGAGCAGCACCTGCCTTGCTCGACTCACTGTGTCTTGTCTACAACAAGAAACTCTTCGCCACCGCTGGGCTCCCCGCACCCAAACCCGGCTGGACCTGGGACGACTTCATCAGTACGGCGAAAGCGCTGACCAACCCAGGCAAGGGCGTCTTCGGCACCGGCTGGCCGGGCGTCGGCGACGAGGACACGGTCTGGCGGCTCTGGCCGATGATCTGGGACCTCGGCGGCGACGTCGCGTCCGCCGATGGCAAGAAGGTCGCGTTCGATCAGGTCGGCGCCCAAGCACTCGGCACCCTCGACCGCCTGCGCACCGACAGATCCCTGTACGTCGACCCCAAGCCCGGCAGCGAACAGCTCTACCAGGTGTTCCTGGGCGGGCGGATGGGAATGGTTGCCACCGGCCCCTGGCAGCTTCCCGACCTCGCCGCCAAGGGACTCGAGTACGGCGTCGTCCCGCTCCCGTCGTACTCGGGAAAGCCGGTGACGATCTCGGGGCCGGACACCTGGACGGTCTTCGACAACGGCAAGGCCAAGGTCAAGGCCGCGAGTGAGTTCGTGAACTGGCTGATCCAGCCGCAGCAGGACATCAAGTGGGATGTCCAGGGCGGGAGTCTGCCGCTCAGCAAGGGGACTGCCGCTACCCCCGCCTGGACGAAGCACGCGACCGACACAGCTGGGCTCAAGGTATTCGTCGACGCGCTGGACTCGGCTCGGGTGCGTCCCACCATCACGGCGTACCCGAAGATCTCGCAGTTCCTCGGCGAGGCGATCGTGTCGGTCCTGCTCGGCAAGAAGAGCCCGGACGACGCGATCAAACAGGCCGTCGACGCATCGAACGCCGTACTGGCGGTGCCGAGCTGATGGCCAGCGTCGTCGGAACGTTCACGCTCGATCCACGGGCGAAGAAGGCCGCCAAGCGGCGGATGCGCGGCGAAGGTGCGACCGGGTGGGCGTTCGTCAGCCCGTCGGTGGTGATCATCCTTGGGCTCAGTGTCGTACCGGTCGTGTGGTCGCTGCTGCTGTCGTTCCAGGTCAGCGACCTGGTGTCGCCGAGCGAGTGGATCGGGCTGGCCAACTACAAGGCGCTGATCGCGGACCCGACTTTCGGTGCAGCGGTCAAGCACACGCTGATCTACACCGTGCTTTATGTGCCGCTGAGTGTTGTCGCCGGTCTCGCGATCGCGATCGCGCTGGACCGGAAGATCAAGTTCATCGGGCTCTATCGGACGCTCGTTTTCGTGCCGTTCGTCGTGTCCGCAGCGGCGCAGGGGGTGTTGTTCTCGTTCGTGCTCGACCCGGAGTTCGGGGTCGCGAATTCCCTGCTGCACAAGGTCGGGCTGCCCACCCAGGGCTTCTTCAGTGATCCCGGTCAGGCGCTTCCGCTGCTCGTTGTGATCTCACTCTGGAGCGGTACGGGCTTCTGCGTGATCGTCTATCTGGCCGGCCTGCAAGGGGTCTCGGCCGAGCTGGTCGAGGCCGCGCGGATCGACGGTGCAGGGCGATTCGGCGTCCTGCGGCATGTCGTCCTGCCTGCACTGTCTCCGGTGACGGTGTTCCTGCTGCTGTTCCAGATCATCGGTGCGTTGCAGCTGTTCGACCTCGTCTTCGTCACCACCAAGGGTGGGCCGCTCGGATCGACGACGGTGATCGTGTACTTCATCTGGGAGAAGGCATTCAAGAGCTTCACCGCCGGCTACAGCGCAGCGGCGGCCTATGCGCTGGCCGTTGCCTTGCTGGTGGTCGGCATTGGTCTGCAGATCTCGCGGCGGAGGGCAGCCCGATGAAGCGGCCTAGCGGCTGGCATCTGATGCTGGCGCCGATGGCGTTGTTGTTCGCGCTGCCACTGTTGTGGCTGCTGGTCAGCTCCGTGATGAGCAACGCGGAGATCAACCGCTTTCCACCGGCGCTGATCCCTTCACATATCGATCTGGGCGGCTATCGGTACGTCCTCGGCAACGCGCTGTTCCCGCGCTGGTTCGTGAACTCGATGATCGTCTCTGCGGTCGCGGTGACGGCGAACCTCGTCTTCGGCACGCTCGGCGGGTACGCGTTCGCGCGGATCCGGTTCACCGGGTCGAAAGTCGTCCTCGGGCTGATGCTGGCCACAATGGTGATCCCGTTCCAGCTGACGATGATCCCGACGTTCCTGGTGATGAAGAGCCTCGGACTGATCGACACCCTCGGCGCCCTGATCATCCCGTCGCTGGTGACGCCGCTGGCGGTGTTCCTCTTCCGCCAGTTCTTTGTCAGCCTGCCGCGGGAGCTCGAGGAGGCAGCCTGGATCGACGGTTGCGGGCGGCTACGGATCCTGGTGTCGATCGTGCTGCCGCTGGCCCGGCCGGCGCTGAGCACCGTCGCCGTACTGACTTTCCTGAGCACCTGGAACGACCTGACCTGGCCGCTGATCGCGATCAACAGCGACTCCAACTACACCCTCCAGCTCGGACTGACCACCTTCCAAGGCCAGCACCACACCCAGTGGGCCGCCGTGACGGCGGGCAACGTCATCACCGTGCTGCCGGTGCTGCTCGGGTTCCTGCTGGCGCAGAAGGCGTTCATCCGTTCGCTGGCTTCAACTGGACTCAAAGGCTGACCCTCGATGAAATATGACTTGTTAGTGATCGGCGACGCGAATCCCGACGTGGTCGTCGGGCCCGTCGAGCAACCGATCCTGTTCGGCCAACGGGAACGCTTGGTTCCGTCCGGCGCTTTATTGCTTGGTGGTTCGGCCGCGATCATGGCGTGTGGCGCGGCCCGGCTCGGGCTGCGCGTCGCCTTCGCCGGGCGCGTCGGTGACGATGCCGCCGGCAACTTTGTCCGTACGGCGTTCGCCGAGCGCGGAGTGGATGTGTCCGCGGTGATCGTGGACCCTTCGTTGCCGACGGCACTCACCACGGTGCTGACGTCCGGCGACGATCGCGCGATGATCACGTCGCTGGGCTGTCTCCCGGTCACCAGCGCGAACGACGTACCGACTGCTTTGTTGCGATCGGTGCGGCATGTGCACGCGTCGTCGTTCTACCTGATGCCTGAACTGGCTGCGGGGCTCGCTGGGTTGTTCAAAGAGGCCAAGGCTGCGAAGGCGACGACGTCGCTGGATCCGAACGACGATCCGTCGGGGCGTTGGGACCGAATGATCCTCGACCCGGTGCTGCGCGTGACGGACTACTTCCTGCCGAACGCCTCTGAGGCTCAGTCACTGACCGGGCATCCGTCGCCGCAGGACGCGGCGGGCATCTTGGCTCGGCGTGGTCCGCTCGTTGTCGTGAAGGACGGCGCGGCCGGTGCGCTTGCGCATGACGGCAGCAAGGTTTTGAGCGCACCCGCCTTGAAGGTGACGCCGGTGGATGCGGTCGGGGCTGGTGACAGTTTCGATGCCGGTTTCGTGGCCGCCCGGCTGAACGGATTCAGCCGGGTACGCGCATTGGCGGTTGCTGCTGCCTGCGGTTCGTTGTCGACGCGCGCCGCTGGGGGCACCGCTGCCCAGGCCGATTGGGATCTAGCGCTGGGGAGCGTGACCGCATGACTCTGACGAAGATTGCTTTCGTAGGCGCCGGCAGCGTGGTGTTCACACAGGGACTGTTGGCGGACCTGTTCGCGCTCGACCTCGGGCCAGTGCACATCGCCTTGCACGACATCGATCCGGAGCGGCTCGACACGGCGGCCGGGGCGGCGGCGTACATCGCTCGTGAACGTGGGGTGACGCCGCAGATCACCGCCCATCTTGACCGGCGGGCGGCGCTCGAGGGCGCGGACTTCGTGATCAACATCGTCCAGGTCGGAATGAATGCGGCGACGCGAATCGATTTCGAGATCCCGGCCCGGTACGGCGTGCGGCAGACGATCGGGGACACGCTCGGAGTCGGTGGGGTGTTCCGGGCGCTGCGGACATTCCCGGTGCTGAAGGCGCTGGCTGCTGATATTGCCGAGGTCTGCCCGGATGCGTGGCTGCTCAATTACACGAACCCGATGGTGATGAACGTCTGGTACCTGCAGGCGCTGGGCTTGCGGAAGGTTGTCGGGCTCTGCCATTCGGTGTACTGGACGATCCACGATCTGTCGGCGTTGATCGGCGTACCGTTCGATGAGGTCAGCTACCTCGCGGCTGGGGTGAACCACCAAGCGTGGGTGCTGCGGTTTGAGCACAAGGGTGTGAATCTGTATGACCGGCTGGACGCTGCCATCGATGCGGATCCGGAACTGCAGCGGCGAGTGCGGGTAGATATGTACAAGCGTCTCGGGTTCTATCCGACCGAGACGAGTGAGCACTCGTCCGAGTATGTGCCGTGGTACCTCCAGCATGAATCCGAGGTTGAGCGGCTGCGGCTGCCGGTTGGTGACTATCTCGGGATCGTCGAGGAGAACCTCGCGGCGTACGAGAAGACTCGCGATGCCTTGAAGGCTGGTACGCCGTTGGCGGTTGAGGGGACGATGGAGTACGCACCGCAGGTGATCCACAGCATCGTCACGGGGACACCGCGGACGATCTATGGGAACGTGCCGAACACCGGGCTGATCAGCAACCTGCCATCCGGCGCGGTCGTTGAAGTTCCTTGCCTGGTTGACAGTTTGGGAGTGCAGCCGACGGCGGTTGGCTCACTGCCTGCTCAACTCGCGGCTTTGAACCGGTCGTACTTGAGTGTGGCCGAGCTGGTGGTGCGGGCGGCGATCGAGGAGGATCCGCGGTCGATCCGGCAGGCCGTGATGGCCGACCCGGCGACCGCGGCGGCGCTACCGGTAGAACAGATCTGGGCGTTGTGCGATGAACTGGTCGATGCTCACAGCAACTACTTGGCACCGCCGTTGAGGGCTGCGCTCAGATAGGTGCGGTAGCCCGCGAAGCCGTCGAGGACCTCGGCGGCCGTGGGCCTTCCGGTAATGGCACCGACGCCTTCGCCGGCGTAGATCGAGGCGCGGGTGGTGTCGGCGGCCTTCGTACCTTCGACGTACTCGGTGTGGGCGAGGTCGTCGGTCTTGAGCTCCCGCTCGCGACCTTCCCACTGGTCGAAGTATGCGTTGCGCAAGGCTCGGCCGCCGAACTCGTCGGGCCAGCCTGCCCTCGATGCCGCGTCGAAGACGGTGCCGTACACGGTGTCTGTCTCGTCGGCCTCGATCACGCGCTGGGCGACTGCTTCTTTGGTGAGACCCTCGACGCAGGTGAGGAACGCCGTACCGATCCAGCCGCCGGCGGCGCCAGCAGCCAGTACGGCGGCCAGTCCGCGGGCACCGGAGATACCGCCGCCCGCGAGTACCGGGAGGTCGGTCAGGTCGAGGATCGCCTGGAGAAGTGGCAGCGTGCCGACGGCGTTGCGTCCATGGCCGCCTGCTTCGGCACCGCGGGCGACGATGATGTCCACGTTGGCGTCGATCGCCTCGCGGGCGTCCGCGACAGTGCCGGCTTGGGTGGCGACTGCGATGCCCTCGGCTTGCAGTGGGGCGACATACGGGGCGTAGTTGCCGAAGCTGAGCGAGACGAGGGCTGGTTTGAGCTCCAGGACCGCCTCGAGGTGTTCCGGGCGCTCGTCGACCGACCAGGCCATCAGGCCGACGCCGTACGGCTTGCCGGCAGCGGCCGCGATCGCACCTTCGGTGCGGATCCAGTCGGCGGTCACCGCGGAGCCGGCGCCAAGCATGCCGAGCCCACCGGCCGCCGAGATCGCAGCGGTGAGCTTCCCGCCACTCACGTTGGCCATCGGTGCGCCAATCACCGGAACCGTCAGTCCGAACTTCTCCTGCAGCCACATGGTTCTAGAGCACCACACTGCCCTTTCCCGCCGCCATGTCCCACACCACATCCCCCGCCACCCGACCTTGAGCACGGCCCAACCACTCCGGCAGGCGTCACGTGGTTGAGGGGTGCACAAGGTGACCCCGCCACCCGACCTTGAGCACGCCTCAACCACTCCGACCGGCCTCAAGCGGTTGAGGGGTGCACAAGGTGGCTTACGGGGTGGGGGTGGCGGTCCGGCGATCGTTGCGTTCGCTGGGTGGGAGTGAGTGCGGTTGTCGGGTGCGGTTGTCGGGTGCGGTTGTCGTCGGCTGGACCCGAAAAACTCACCGATAGCGCGAGCTCCGGGCATCACGTACCTCAGCCACAGCCCGTCAGCCCTAGGCAACGTGTGCTTCGGTCGCCGACCTCGCCATCTCCCTCAGCCGTCTGCTGGGCGCGCGCGAAGCTTTCAGTCGACCGCCGGAGGCGGTCGGGTCGCGCGGCGGGCCAGGTGAGCGACTCGGCCGGCCACGTCGGGTTGTGGGCTGAGGTTGGCGTCGGCCGATCAAAAGACGGGGTGGCTGGGCGATGCGGTGGCTGAGGGGGATGGTGCGGTCGGTGACCGCGCTCACCGTTGCCTGGGGCTGACGGGCTTTGGTTGCGGTCGGAAAAGAAGTCTCGCGGGTAACCGTTGCTGGCTGGCTGGCTGTGGTTGCGGTCCGGGAACGACGCCGGCGGGTTCGCAGTTGCTTGGGGTGGACGGGCCTTGGGGTCCGCGAAATAGGGCGCTTCGGTGATCGGGCTGTACAGACCGACTGTTGGTAGGCGAACGGAGCGGGCGTGCTGCAGGGTGACGGAGGCGCCGAAAAGGGGTGCTGGTAGGCGTAGTAACAGTCGGTGTGTACGCAACCGGCGGATCCCACTCAGGCGCCGGAGCGGCCGCAGCCCCGGCAACGCCGGGTCACCCACACATCGAGCAGGAGAGCCGAAAATGAGGGGACCTCCCCTCACGTTGCCGGTTCTCCCCTCAAAATTTCAGGGGAGAACCGGCAACTTGAGCGGATATCCGGTCAAATTTCGACGGGCGAGGGCCGCCGTAGTGAGGGTGGTGGGTGTTGGCGGTTCGCTGCGGGGGTGGTGGATGCCGCCACGCCTGGCCGGGCCGGTTCGACCGCAGTTGGCTAGGGTCGAATGGTCTGCAAACGAGGGTGGGGGTGACCGCGGTGCCTCTTGAGGGTGAGTACGCGCCTAGTCCGGTGCAGTGGGTGCGCGAGCAGGCTGAGTTGTACGAGAGTTCGGACGGCACACAGGCGGCGACGCTGTGGGACACGGGACTGCCAATCGTATTGCTCACGACCCGCGGTGCGAAGAGCGGCAAGATCCGCAAGATTCCGCTGATGCGCGTGGAGCACGAGGGACGCTATGCGGCCGTGGCG
This sequence comes from Kribbella sp. NPDC058245, assembly GCF_042882005.1. Lineage (NCBI taxonomy): Bacteria > Bacillati > Actinomycetota > Actinomycetes > Propionibacteriales > Kribbellaceae > Kribbella > Kribbella sp. NPDC058245. The sequence goes on along the minus strand of NZ_JBHVWY010000014.1, from coordinate 38,831 downwards.
TCGAACGGCGGGTTCCCGCGTCACCCGGTCTGGTACTTCGACCTCAAGACCGGTCCGAAGGTGGAACTTCAGGACGGCCCAGCACGCCACGAGATGACGGCTCGCGAGCTCGACGGCGACGAGAAAGCCGCCTGGTGGGACCGTGCGGTCGCCGCGTATCCGCCGTACGCCGAGTACCAGCAAGCGACCGACCGCGTGATCCCCGTCTTCGTGCTGGAACCCCTGTAGGGACACCGGAGCGGGGGAAGACGAAAGGCCGGCCCCCTCAGGGGACCGGCCTTCGTTGGTAGTGAGTTAGAACTTGTAGGCGTCCGAGGCGGGGTCGCCGTGGCAGCGCTTGTACTTCTTGCCGGATCCACACGGGCACGCGACGTTGCGCGGCGTACCGGCGTACATCAGCGAACCCTCGTCGACCGCGTCGCCCATCACGGAGACCTCGTCGTCACCGTCGATCGTCGGCGCCGAGTAGGTCAGTCGCTGGGGCTTCTTGTCGCCGGTGAGGCCCTTGGCGCGCAGCCGCGGGGTGTCGCGCGGGCGTTCCTCGTCCTGGACGCGGCCGGGGAACTCCGCCACGGGGGCACCCGGGGTGAGGATGTCCTCGACGCGGCGGCCCTCGAGGCCGGCGCCGTTGAGGTCGAGGTTGACGCCGGCTGCTTCCGCCTGCGCCGCGGACTCCATCTCGGCGCGCATGGCCTCGATGTCGACCTCGACGTTGAAGATGAAGGCGACCGACTCTTCCTTGATCGACTCCATCATCGCGGCGAACATGTCGTAGCCCTCGCGCTGGTACTCGACCAGTGGGTCGCGCTGCGCCATCGCGCGCAGGCCGATGCCCTCGCGCAGGTAGTCCATCTCGTAGAGGTGCTCGCGCCACTTGCGGTCGAGGACGCTCAGTACGACGCGTCGCTCGAGCTCGCGCATCGCGTCCTCGCCGAGCAGCTCCTCGCGGCGCTCGTAGGCCTCGTGGGCGTCGCCGATGAAGCGCTCGACCAGGAAGTCCTGGGTCAGGCCGGACTTGTCGCCGCCGGCCTCCTCGATCAGGTCCTCTTCGGTGATCTCGGTCGAGTACAGCGTCTTCAGCGCAGTGAACAGGGCGTCCAGGTCCCAGTCCTCGGCGAAACCGTCGGCGGTCGCGCCCTGGACGTAGCCGGTGACGGTCTCCTCGAGCATGTCCGACACCTGCTCGCGCAGGTCGGCGCCCTCGAGCACGCGGCGGCGCTCGTCGTACACGACGTGCCGCTGGCGGTTCATCACGTCGTCGTACTTGAGGATGTTCTTCCGGGTCTCGAAGTTCTGCGACTCGACCTGGGACTGTGCGGACGCGATCGCCTTGGTGACGATCTTGTTCTCCAGCGGCTGGCTGTCGTCGTCGTTGCGCGACATCGCCCAGTCGACCATCTCGCGCTTGAACAGGCGCATCAGGTCGTCCTCGAGGGACAGGTAGAACCGGGACTTGCCCGGGTCGCCCTGACGGCCGGCGCGACCGCGCAGCTGGTTGTCGATCCGGCGGGACTCGTGGCGCTCGGTGCCCAGCACGTACAGACCGCCGGCCTCGCGGACCTCGACCTGCTCGTCCTTGACCTGCTTCTCGAACTGCTCGAGAACGCTCGGGTACTCCTCTTCGTACTGCTCCGGGAACTCGGCCGGGTCGATCCCGCGGGCCCGCAGGTCCTTGTCGGCCAGGTGCTCCGGGTTGCCGCCGAGGATGATGTCGGTACCACGGCCGGCCATGTTGGTGGCCACCGTGACGGCGCCCTTGCGGCCCGCCTCGGCGACGATCGCGGCCTCACGCGCGTGCTGCTTCGCGTTCAGCACCTCGTGCGCGATGTTCTCCTTGCGGAGCTGCGCGGACAGCCGCTCGGACTTCTCGACGCTGGTCGTACCGACCAGGATCGGCTGCCCGGTCTCGTGCACCTCGACGATGTCCTTGACGACGGCCTCGAACTTGGCGTCCTCGGTGCGGTAGATCAGGTCCCGCTCCTCGACCCGGATCATCGGCTTGTTGGTCGGGATCGGGACGACGCCGAGCTTGTAGACCTTGGAGAACTCGGCCGCCTCGGTCATCGCCGTACCGGTCATGCCGGCCAGCTTGTCGTAGAGGCGGAAGTAGTTCTGCAGCGTGATCGTCGCGAGGGTCTGGTACTCCTCCTTGATCTCGACCTCCTCCTTGGCCTCGATCGCCTGGTGGAGACCCTCGTTGTAGCGACGGCCGTGCAGCGTGCGGCCGGTGTGCTCGTCGACGATCAGCACCTCGTTGTCGACGACCACGTAGTCCTTGTCCTTGCGGAACAGGTCCTTGGCCTTCAGCGCGTTGTTCAGGTAGCTGATCAGCGGGGTGTTGGCCGACTCGTACAGGTTGTCGATGCCGAGCCGGTCCTCGACCTTCTCGATGCCGCGCTCGAGGATGGCCACGGTGCGCTTCTTCTCGTCGACCTCGTAGTCGGCGACCGGGCGCTGCTCCTCGGGGATCTTGTCGTCGGCGATCCGCGGCTTCAGCACGCCGGCGATCTTGGCCATCTCGACGTACCAGCGCTGGGAGTCCTCGGCCGGTCCGGAGATGATCAGCGGGGTCCGGGCCTCGTCGACCAGGATCGAGTCCACCTCGTCCACGATCGCGTAGTTGTGCTCACGCTGGACGCAGTCCTCGATGCTGGACGCCATGTTGTCGCGCAGGTAGTCGAAGCCGAACTCGTTGTTCGTGCCGTAGGTGATGTCCTTGGCGTAGGCCACCCGGCGCTCGGCCGGCGACATGTCGGGGAGGATCACGCCGTAGTCGAGGCCGAGGAAGTGGTACACCCGGCCCATCCACTCCGCCTGGTACTTCGCCAGGTAGTCGTTCACCGTGACCACGTGCACGCCGCGGCCGGACAGCGCGTTCAGGTACGTCGGCAGCGTGCCGACCAGCGTCTTGCCCTCACCGGTCTTCATCTCGGCGATGTTGCCCAGGTGCAGCGCCGCGCCGCCCATGATCTGGACGTCGTAGTGACGCTGGTGCAGGGTCCGCTTGGCGGCCTCCCGGACCACGGCGAACGCCTCCGGGAGCAGCGCGTCCAGCGACTCACCGTTGCTGTGACGTTCCTTGAACTCCGCGGTCTGGCTCCGCAACTCCTCGTCGGTCATGCCGACGAAGTCGTCCTCGATGGAGTTGACCACTTTCGCGATGCCCTGGAGCTGACGCAGGATCTTGCCTTCGCCGATCCGCAGGACCTTGTCGATCACCTTCATGGTGGGGAGTTCTCTCCTTGCTGCTGTCGCCTGGTTGCGGCCGATCGATACAGTCGGGCACGGCCCGCTGGAACGGCGTGCGACCCCCATCGTACGGGGCGAGGTGTGCCAAGCCACGCCCGCAGCGTGCCCTTGCCCGTAACACACCCACGCTCAGGCGTGCCCGAAAGTTCCCGTTGCCGCGTCAAGAACCTCGCAGGGCGTCACTGAGCGCTGGCGAAAGGTCACCGCCGCCAGTGACATGGACCTGGTCCAGCCCCATCCAGCCCGCCATCTGCACCAGCTCCGCGGCCAACTCCTCCGCGGTCTCCAAAGGCGCCTTCGGCTCCGAGTGCGCCGACTGGACGAGCAGGACGCCGGCTGCCCGATCCGCCTTCAGGTCGACCCGGGCCACCAGCTTGTCCCCGAGCAGGAACGGCAGCACGTAGTACCCGTGGATGCGTTTCTCGGCCGGGACGTAGATCTCGATCCGGTAGTGGAAGCCGAACAGGACCTCGGTCCGGGTCCGCTCGAACACCAGCGAGTCGAACGGGCTGACCAGCGCCCGTGTGTTCACCCGCCGCGGCAGTCGCGCGTCCCGATGCAGGTACGCCGGCCGCCTCCACCCCTCGATCTGGACCGGCAACAGCTCCCCCTCCTCCACCAGCTCCGCAATCGCCTGCGCGGTCGGAGCGGGCGACGTACGGAAGTAGTCCTTGAGGCACTGTGCAGTCGCCACCCCATGCGCCCGCGCCGCGATCGACACCAACCCACGGTGCGCCTCGTCCAGCGTCGGCGTCGGGGTGTCCACGACCTCACGCGGCAGAACACGCTCCGGTACGTCGTACTCCCGCTCGAACTGCTGGTTCCGCCGAGCGACGGTGACCTCGCCGGCGAAGAACAGGAACTCCAGCGCTCGTTTCACGTCGGACCAGTTCCAGCCCCAGTTCTCCTTCGACCGTTCCACGTCGTCATCGATCTGCCGCGCCGTCAGCGGTCCGTGCTCCCGGACATCCGCCAGCACCTGCTTGACCAGATCCGGACGCTCCTGAGCGATCGACCGCGGACCGCCCCACGCCTCGGTGGTCACCCGCGCCATCCGCCATCGCATCAGCGGGTGCGTCTCGACCGGGATCAGCGAAGCCTCGTGCGCCCAGTACTCCACCAGCCGCCGCGGCGACTTGCCGGACGCCTTGTCGAGCAGGGTCCGGGGGTACGGGCCGAGTCGTGAGTACAGCGGCAGGTACTGCGCGCGGCTCAGCACATTCACCGAGTCAATCTGTATCAACCCGATCCGGCCCAGCACCCGACCGAGCGCCCGAGCGTCGGGAACGCCCTTCGGACGGGGGTCCATGAACCCCTGGGCAGCCAGCGCCACCCGCCTGGCTTGGGCCGTCGACATCACCTGGGTATTCACGTCACGGATTCTGCCTGGGCCCACCGACAGAATGGTGGACCGGGCGCTATGCAGGCGGCAGGAGCACCAGGTACGTCGCGACGGCCGGTGGCAGCGGTGCTGGGAAGAGCCCGCGGTCGGTGAGGTCGTCGAGGGTTTCGAAACGGCCGTGGTGTTCGCGGCTGTTGACGATCAGGGCTGCATGCTGGGCAGTGACTCCGGGGATGCGGGTCAGGACACCGGCGGGGACCTCGTTCGGGTCGATCAGGCCGCCGTCCTCGTACTCACGCTGCAGGTGCGGGCGGCCGATGCCGAGCGTGCGGGCGAACCCGGGGTCGCGCTCGAGCACCTGTCGGGCCCGGTTGCGCTGGTCCAGCGCGGCCAGCCCGCGGATCCGCCGTACCGACACTGGGGCGATGGTGACGCCGACGTGGATCGCACTGGCGACGAGGACGAGGAGCAGCAGGAAGAGACCGAGGTAGTTGGCGACGCTGACGCGCTCCGCCTCGCCAGTGATCGCGAGCACCGCACCGGCCAGCCACGCGACCAGGTAGGCCGCCGCAACCCGAGCGAGAAAGCGGCTGTGGCGTAGGTAGGCGACAACGGCCAGCAGTACGCCGCCGCCGAAGCCGAAGGTGACCACAGTGATCAGTACGGCGACAGTCTTCATCAGCGCGCGCCCGAGCAGCGGGCGTTGCGGCGGGATCAGGTCGGTCATGCTGACCGGCCAGCCGCGTCCCAGCGACCAGTCACGTCCACCACGGCGCAGGACCTGAGTAGTAGTCGTCGCCGACCGCTGCTCCCCCGGGATCAGCGACGGGTCATTGCTCGAGATGCGCGCTTGCAGTTGCTGCAGCTCGGGTCCGGGCTCTACGCCGTACTCCTCGACCAGGCGCTCCTGCAGATCCCGGTACGCCGCCAGTGCGTCGCCAGACCGCCCAGACCGGTGCAAGGCCAGCATCTGTACGCCGCGCAGTCGTTCGCGCAGCGGGAAGGCCTGGGCCAACGCAGGGAGCTCTTGGGCCAGCGGGAGGTAGTTGCCGAGCTCCAGCTCGATCTCGGCGCGGTCCTCGATCGCACCCGCACGCAGCTCGGTCAGATGGCGACGGGCCTCGTCGAAGATCGGACCGGTGAGTCCTTCGAACGGTTCACCACGCCAGAGGCTCAACGCCTGCTGGAGTTGCTGTGAGGCCTCCGCCAGCTGACCGGACTGCCGGAGCGCGCGAGCCGACTGGACCTGCGCCTCGAAGTCGTCGGCATCCGAACCACCTGTGCCGACAGCCACTCGGTAGCCACCGGGCTCCAGTACGAGCAGCTCACCGGAGCTCCGGGGTGCCCGATCCGGTTCCAGCACGCGGCGCAGTCCTGCGACGTACTTCTGAACGACGTTGGTGCCGTTGACGGGTGGCTCGTCGGCCCAGACCGCGGCGATGATCCGCGCGGTGGGCACCACCTGGTTCGGTGCGGCCAGCAGGGTCGCGAGCACCGCCTGCTGTTTGGCGGGACCCAGCGGCAGCTCTTCCTGCTCACGGGTCACTCGCAAAGGTCCGAGAATCTCGAACCGGACTGCACTCACCGGCGCTCCTCCTTGGGGGCGTCCTGGACTGGGATCACCAGGACGACGTCAGCGATCTGCCGCGGCACCGGCGAGGGGAACATACCGCGTGCGACCGCATCCTCCAGCGACCGGAACGGTCCCCGCGCGTTGCGCTCGGCAATGATCAGTACGGCGTGCATCGGCGGAATCCCTGGCAGGGTACGCAGAACCTGCTCCGGAGCGCTGTTCAGATCGACCATCACGCGCGGCTGCGCCGTACCGGTGGTTCGGGCAGGGACGAGCCATGCCGCCTGAAGACCGGCCAGCACTGTGCTCAGCAGCAACCCGGTCATCGCCACCGCGTCGATCAGCACGAAGTCCTCGGTGTCCACCCGCTTGTCGGCGATGGTGAAGAACACGATGGACGACACGAGATAGCCCAACGCCGCCAGGCCCAGCTTCCAGCTGCGACGCCGGATGGCCAGCCCACCGATCAGCGGAGCGGCGGCGATGCCCATGGTCGCCGACGGCAGCAGCCCTGCCGCCACCTTGAGAGTCCAGCCCTTCCAGCCCAGCGGAGCAGACGCCGGCTCCGGCCAGTAGTGGGTCAGCACCGGTTCGGCGTCGACAACGGGCGCGGGCGGCGGCCGATCGTTCTGCAAGATCTGACGGTAGGCCGCTTCCAGCTCAGGACTCGGCCGACCACCAACGAGTTGCAGTGCCTGCTGGTACGACGTGAGCGCGTCGGCCTGCCGACCGGTCCGGTAGAGCGCGAGCAGGTGCACTGCCCGGAGACGCTGGCGTCGTGGGTACTCCGCAATCAGTCGGGAGAGCTCGGGAAGCAGCGCCTGTTCCCTGCCCTGCTCGAGCTCCAGCTCCGCCCACTCCTCCAGAGCCGCAGCACGGTCACCGGCCAACTGAGCGCGGGTCGCGTCGAAGTAACCACCGGTGAGACCGGCCAGCGGCTCGGACCGCCACAGCCCTAGACCAGTCCGGAGCTCAGCGGTCGCCTCGGCGCGGCAACCAAGCGCACGCAGCCGACGGGCCTCCCCGACGTGGGCGGTGAACACATCGAGGTCTGAGCCGCCCGGAGCCACAGACAGCTGATAACCCGCCGGAGTGAGCGTGAGCAACTGCCCGGCCGCACGCGGGAGCCGGTCCGGCTCCAGAACCCGCCGCAGCCCGGCGATGTACTTCTGTACGACGTTGGCGCCGTTCGCCGGCGGCTCGTCACCCCAGACCTGATCGACGATCTCACTCGCCGGTACGGCGTGGTTCGCGGCGAGCAGCAGTGTCGCCAGGACCGCCTGCTGTCGAGCCGGGCCCAGCTCGAGCTCCTGGCGGCCGCGATACGCCCGCAACGGTCCGAGCAGCTCGAACCGGACGGAGTCCTCCACCGGCGCATTCTATCCAGGCAGCAGGGGCCGACCAGACCGGAATCAGGAGCCTCTGCGGTACGACGGCAGTGCGAGCGCAGTGGAACGGCAGCGGTGCGCAGTGAAACCGCAGCAGCCCGGAGTCCGCCGTACCGCATAGTTCGAACCAGACGCCGGCCGATCGGGCCGCCGTACGGAGAGAAAGCCCACCGCCATCATGTCCTTCCCCTGGATCCGCACCATCGCCACGACCGCTCTGCTCGCCGCGGCCACGACCGCCTGCGGCCCGGCCAAGCAGCCGGTCAGCCAGCCCTCGTCGACGCCGCTCACCACCACCAAGGCCGACGTGACCACGCCGACCCCGACCCCGACGCCCACCGGTGTCGCCGGCCTGGACGCCAAGGCTCTGTTCGCCAAGTCCAAGGCGGCCATCCTCGCGGCCGACAGCGTCCGGCTGCGCGGCTCGTTCGTGGACGAGGGTGCGAAGACCGCCATCGACGTCAACCTGACCAAGACCGGCGGGCAGGGCACCTTCACGGTCGACGGCAGCCCGATCGGGATCACCGTCATCGGCAAGACCGCCTACCTGCAGCTCAGCGAGAAGTACCTCCGGGCCCAGGGCAAGGCGGAGAAGGACAAGCCCGCCGAGATCAACGCGACCGTCGCGATCCTCAAGGGCCGCTGGATCAAGCTGACCAAGAAGGACGGCGACTTCCAGGACTTGATCGACCTGGTCACCCGGGACACCTTCGTCGCCGGGACCTTCCAGCCGTCCGGAGCACTGACCAAGAAGCCGCAGAAGACCGTCGACGGCGTCCCGTCGATCGGGCTGAACGACGGCGAGGGCACGCTCTGGGTGGACAGCACCACCGCCCGGCCGGTCCGGATCGAACTGGGCACCGACGGCGAGTCCTTCGGGTTCAGCGACTACAACAAGATCAAGGCCCCGACGGCGCCGGCGAAGGACAGCGTGATCGACGGGAAGCAGATGGGCCTCTGAGGGGTCATAACTCCGGTGTTACCGCAAGTGAGAGGTGTGCTACCTCAGGTAATCGGGAGAGGGTCGTCGAGGAAGCCGTGCCGCCCGCACGGCTCCTGACCCCTGGAGTGTGAGGCATGACAGCAAGACTGCAGCTGGTACGCGCCCTTCTCGCCGCCGGAGCCCTGAGCGCGGCGTCCCTGGGCGCGGTCGCGGCCACCGCGACCGCAGCACCGGCCCCGGACGGCCCCAAGACCCGCATCGTCGGCGGCACCATCGCCCACACCGCGGACACCCCGTGGGCCATCCAGCTCTCCAACAGCGGCTCACCGGCCTCAACCGGTGAATGGTGCGGATCCACGCTGGTGAAGGCGAACAAGATCGTCACCGCCGCACACTGCTCCCAGGAAGCCGCCAGCACCTACACCGCGATCCAGGGCCGGGACGTCCTCACCGACAAGTCGACTGGTAAGGAATCGAAGATCAGCAGCATCTGGGTGGACCCGGAGTACGGCAAGCAGCCCGGCCACGACGTCGCGGTGATGACGCTGGCGACCCCGTTCGACGGCGTACCGACGCTGGCGCTGGAGACCGACAAGGCCGCCGACGCTGTCGGCGCCGCCTCGGTCGTCTACGGCTGGGGCGGCACCGAGGGCACCGGACCGGAGGACACCTTCCAGAAGGTGGACGCGCCCGTCCTGGGTGACGCGTACTGCGAGGACGTCTACGCGAGCCAGGGCTACACGGCCGAGGGCGAGATCTGCGGCGGCTTCAAGGAGGGCGGCAAGGACTCCTGCCAGGGCGACTCCGGCGGCCCGCTCGTCCTGAACGGCCGCCTGTTCGGCGTCGTCTCCTGGGGCATCGGCTGCGCCGACGCCGGCAACCCGGGCGTCTACGCGGAGGTGGCGACCTACGCCACCGAGCTGCAGGGCCAGATCGGCTAACACAGAGAGACCTTCACAGGGGAAGGCGAAAGGGCCCGGATTCCGCGAGGAACCCGGGCCCTTTCTGTGGCTTCTAGACCGCCAGGCGGATCACGCCGTAGTCGTAGCCGCGCCGCCGGTAGACGACGCTGGGCTGGTTGTCGTCGGCGTCGACGAACAGGTAGAAGTCGTGCCCGACCAGTTCCAGCTCGTAGAGGGCCTGGTCAAGGGACATCGGCTTGGCGGTGTGCGTCTTCTCGCGCATCACCAGGGGACCGTCCCCGGTGACGGTCAGCGAGCCGACCTTGTACGTCGCCACTTCGTCCTCGGCGACGGTGTCCTCCACCACCGGGTCGTTGCCGTTCACCGGCTGCTTGGCGTTCAGGTGCCGCAGGCCCTCGGGCGTGCGCCCGCCGTGCACGCGGCGACGGTCGGCCGCCTTGCGGACCTGGGAGCTGAGCCTGTCCAGGCAGACGTCGAAGGCTGCCTGCTTGGTCTCACCGCACGCTTCCGCGCGGACCACCGGACCCTTGGTGTACATCGTGAGCTCGACACGCATCGCCCGGTCGTGCTGTCGCGGGTTCTTCTCCTGGCTGACTTCCACCTCGCACCGCAGTACCCGGTGGTCGACCTTCTCGATTCGCTCGAGTTTTTCCTCGACGTACTGCCGGAAGCGGTCACTGACCTCGCAGTGATGACCCTTGACAACGACGTCCACGGAAACCTCCATCGATCGGCGACTTCTTCTTACGTCTCCGGACCCCCGACGGTTCGGAATTCCTCTCCTTGCTGAGGACTACAGGTGCTGGGGAGCCCGAAACGAAAGACACCCGTCGTGGAGCCGGTCGGAGTCCGCGGCCAGGAATCCGGCTGATCCGGTCCTGCGCCACTCGACTGCTCGACAAGCCCAAGCGGGTGTCATGCACCAACGCTAGTCGGCTTCGGCGAAAACCGGTAGAGAAGTTCTCATGAACCAGACGGTAAACGTCTCGGGGTCGCGGCGACCACGGCACAGCCGAGCACCGGAATTCCCTGTGATTCCAGGGCTCGGCACGCCTCGGCAAGCGTGGAGCCGGTGGTGATCACATCGTCCACGACTACGATCGGTTGATCCGTCAGCAGTTCAGCCCAGCGCGAACGGAGGCCGAAAGCCCCGGCCAGGTTGGCGGTACGGCGTTCCGCGGACAGGCCCGCCTGGTCGTCAGGACGTCGTACCAGCCGTAGTGCCGGAGCGAGCCGGGCCTCGATCCCCTGTGCACGCAGGGCCCGTACGGCGGCCCGGGTGATCCGCCGCAGCGGGTCGTGGCCGCGCTGGCGAACCGTTGCCCCTGCTGACGGAACCGGCACCAGCCACACACCGCCATGCTCCCCAAGAGCAGCCTGTACGGCGGTCGCCAGCGCTGCACCGAGCGGATGAGCCAACGGGTACCGGGCGTTCTCCTTGTGCGCGATGACGAGCCGGCGGATCTCTTCGCCGTACGGCGCGGCCGCGGTCGGCGGCGCCAGTCCGCTCGGCGGCGGATCCGGCCAAGCACGGAACGGAGTCAACCTGCTCAGGAGCCCCCGGCAACCATCACACAACGTCACGCCCGGCCGTCCGCAGCCGGCGCAGTCGCCTCCGAGCAGCAGGTCGACCGCGGCACCCCACACCCCACCACCTTGACCACTCCACCAGGCGTCCACAAGCGGCTCCCGGCCGCCTGTGGAAAACCCTGCGATTCAGCCGGGGTAGGTGGGGACCAGGTCGGCGAGCTTGTCGTCGCCCTCCGGGGTCACCCACTCGAGGTCGCGGGTCTGCCAGTGCACGTGCCCCTGGGGGTCCTCGAAGACCGGCAGGATGTTCGGGTTCGCGTTGGAGGCGATGGTCTCGATCCCGAACGGCGGGGTGCTGCCGGGCAGCGGCTGCGGGTTCGAGCCGTCCGCGTTCACGAACCACGGCTGGGCGAGGGTGCCCGAGGCCGACCGGCCGGCGACCAGGATGCCCTTCTTGGACCAGGCCGCGTCGGTGATCGCGACCAGCGGCACCTGAAGGTCGCGGATCTGTCCGAGCATCAGGCCCTTGCCGTTCGGGGCCGGCTGCACAGTGGCGGTCTGCACCGTGTTCTGGTGTGTCTTGGCGGACTTCAGCACCAGCAGCGCGCGGACTCCGTCCGGCGCCATCCGCAGCACCTGCGGCACGTCGCCGTGGAAGTCCACCGACAACGTCTCCACGACGCCGTCGCGGGTCCGGACCCGGAGTCGCGGCGCCGAACTGTCGGCCCGGTCCAGGATCCACAGATTGTCCAGGTTGTCGTAGGTGGGCCGCAGTACCCGGCCGTCGACGCCGACCAGCTTGGGCTTGGGTTCGTCCTTGGCGTTCTCGCCCGGGTCGAGTTTCGCGACGGCGACCACGTGCTTGCCGCCGTCCATGGTGACGATCGCGCCCGAGTCACCGCGCAGATTCACCGCGAACGACTCCGCGTCGTAGGGGTAGAGCTGGCTCGAGTTGAGCTCACGGACGGTCTGTTCGGAGGCGCCGTCGAGTCCGTCGACGCGCTGCACCTTGCCGCGCAGCAGGCCGTACGGGACGGTCGACGCGGCGGTGGGGGCGGCCGGATCGTTGTCGGTGAACGTCGAGAACTGGATCACACCCGGGTCTTCCGGCAGCAGCGGTGCGCCGTTCACGGTGATCTTGACCTTCAGGCTGATCTGGTTCAGCGTCCAGACGATCTGGGCCGCCAACCGGTGTCTGTCGTCGTCCAGCAACTGCCCGGCGACGTCGTTGAGCGCCACGGTCGCCTCACCGAGCTCGACCGGAACCGACACCTGGATGGCGGTTCCCGGCGGCGCGATCGAGATGGCGCCGTTGCCCAGCCGCTTGGTCGGGCCCCGCAGCAGCTCCTGGACCAGCTGGGTCGCGGCCTGCCCCGGGGACAGGTTGTTCTGCGCCAGGTAGACCGTGTCCGGGACCAGGGTCTTGCGGTCCCGGGAGAAGAAGTACAGGTCGCGCGGTGCGAGCTTGATCGCGAGCTGGTTGCTGCCCAGCAGCACCCCGGACGGGACCGAGTCGACCCGCCACTGCTCGTTCACCTTGACCATCTTGAAGGTGAACTTGATGTTCTTGTCGGCCGGTGCGGCCGGCGACCACTCGCCCCGGTCGTCGATGGTGGAGATCCTGGTCGCGGTCAGGAGGAAGTCGTCGTCGTCCGGAGTCACCTTGTCGTCGCCCTGGTCGTACACGATGGTGCGGACCTCGGGCTTCCACTTCGCCGCGGCCTGCGGGGTCATGTAGAGCCGGGCCTGCTCGAATCCGTTCCTGGAGTCCGACATGGCCTCCAGGAACCCGGCCACGATCGCGTCCGGCTTGGCATCCGCGCGCGGCGCTTTGGCCTGTACACCGACACCACCGGCGTCGAGGGCCAGGCCCTCCCGGTTGCTGTTCCGGATCGCGCCCTTGGTCGGCACCGTCGCGCAGCCCGACACCAGAAGCAGTCCGGCCAGCAGCACCACGAGCAAGCGGCGCCTCACAGCTCCTCACCGCCCGTCAGCTTCTGGTACGGCGCTCCGACGTCGACCAGCGACTTCTCCGTGATCACCCGTACGGCGTCCGCCGGGCGGGCCGGAAGCGGTGAGCCGGCCAGTGCGACATCGGGCCGGCGCGGCAGCGTGAGCCGGAAGTACGCGCCCTCACCCGGTGAGCCCCAGGCGTCGAGCCGGCCGCCGTGCAGCCGGGCGTCCTCCAGGGCGATCGACAGACCGAGACCCGTGCCACCGGTGGTTCGCGCCCGGGCCGGGTCGGCCCGCCAGAACCGGCTGAACACCATCTCGGCCTCCTCGGCGCGGAAGCCCACACCGTGGTCCCGGACCGCGACCGCGGCCGCGTCGTCGTCGTTCGCCGTACTGATCAGGATCGGCAGACCCTCGCTGTGCTCGATCGCGTTGCCGATCAGGTTCCGCAGGATGCGCTCGATCCGGCGGGCGTCGACCTGGGCGCGGCACTGCTCCGGCATGTTGAGCTGTACCTCGCAGCCCTTGGCCTGCAGCAGGGTCTCGTAGTTCTCCAGCACCCGGTTGACGATGTCGCGCAGGTCCACGTCCTCGAGGTCGAGCGCGGCCGCACCGGCGTCGAACCTGCTGATCTCCAGCAGGTCGGCGAGCAGCTCCTCGAACCGGTTGAGCTCGTTCTGCAGGAGCTCGACCGACCGGCGGCTCATCGGGTCGAACTCGTCGCGGGTCTCGTGCAGCAGGTCCGCGGCCATCCGGACCGTGGTCAGTGGCGTGCGCAGCTCGTGGGACACGTCGGAGACGAACCGGCGCTGCAGCCGGGACAGGTCCTCCAGCCGGCGGATCTGCCGCTGCAGGTTGCTCGCCATCTTGTTGAACGAGACCGCCAGCCGAGCCAGGTCGTCGGTACCGCGGACCTGCATCCGCTCCTCGAGCTTGCCGGCCGCGAGCCGCTCCGCGATCCGGCGTGCCATCCGGACCGGCGTGACCACCTGCCGGGTGACCAGCCAGGCCACTGCGCCGAGCAGGACGACCAGCAGCAGCCCAGCAGTGATCAGAGCCTGCTGTACGACGTCCAGCGTGTCCTGCTGCGCAGTGAGCGGGAACAGGAAGTAGACGGCGTACCGGTCCTGGGTGCTGGTGATGCGCAGCTGGGAGCCGATGACCAGACCGGGCGCGCTGGTGTTGTCGCTGTACTTGATGACCGTGTAGGTGTCCCACAGCTTGGAGTCGTTGCTGTTCACCGACGAGACCAAAGCCTGCGGGAGCGAGTCGCTGTCGACCAGTCCGGTGTAGCGGATCGCGTTCGAGCCGGTGTTGCCGATCGGGACGAGCAGCACGTCGTACAGGCCGGGGCGGTTGGCGCCGAGCACCAGCTCGGAGAGCCGCTGGTTGATCGTCGTCGGGTCGGCCGCATTCAGCTGGGAGGTCAGTGACGTCAGCTGCGCGACCGCTTCGGCCTGGGCACTGTCCCGACGGGACTCCAGCACACCGTCCGTGACCTGGCTCATCATCACCCAGCCGACCAGCAGCAGCACGACGGTCGACATCAGCAGGGTGCCGGTGACGATCCGGGCCTGGATGGAGCGCCGCCAGATGTCCGGCCAGTACTTCGGGTGCGTGCGCCAGAGCGGTTGTGGGTAGGCATGCCACTCAGCCGCGGCGGACGTCAGCTCCAGCTCGGTACCGCGCGGCTCGGCCACCTCCTGCTCGGGCGGGGCCGACTGATCCGGCCCCACCGGCGCGGCGGGGTCGGAGACAGCCTGCGACTCGTGGTCGCGTCCGTACTCGATCAGTCCGCACCAGCCTTGTAACCGACACCGCGGACCGTCACGACGATCTCCGGGTGCTCAGGGTCCTTCTCGATCTTGGAGCGCAGCCGCTGGACGTGCACGTTGACCAGGCGGGTGTCGGCGGCGTGCCGGTAACCCCAGACCTGCTCCAGCAGCACCTCGCGGGTGAAGACCTGCCAGGGCTTGGAGGCCAGGCAGACCAGCAGGTCGAACTCCAGCGGCGTCAGCTGGATGGTCTCCCCGGCCCGCTTCACCGAGTGGCCGGCCACGTCGATGGTCAGGTCGCCGATCGTCAGCGACTCCGGGCCGGGCTCGTCCATCCGGCGCAGGCGGGCCCGGATCCGGGCCACCAGCTCCTTCGGCTTGAACGGCTTGACCACGTAGTCGTCGGCCCCGGACTCCAGGCCGAGCACCACGTCCACGGTGTCGCTCTTCGCGGTCAGCATCACGATCGGTACGCCGGACTCGGCCCGGATCGCCCGGCAGACGTCGATCCCGTCCATCCCGGGCAACATCAGGTCGAGCAGCAACAGGTCGGGCTTGAACTCCCGGAACGCCGGTACCGCCTTGTCACCGGTCGCGCACAGATAGGTGTCGTACCCCTCGTTGCGCAGCACGATGCTGAGCATCTCCGACAACGCAGTGTCGTCGTCGACGATGAGAATGCGACCCCGCATCGTCCGGTTACCATCTGCCACGCGCTGCTCCTTGCCGTCCGACTCGTCGTGCGCCCGGTGCATGCTGTCCGTCCGCACTACGGATAGTGTCCCATTCCCTGGGTAGTGCACACGCCGGATCGCCGATTGACCCCGGTTTGGGCTGTGATCATGGTGCACGGCCCGGCGACGCGACAACTCGGGGTGCACCCACAGGCGGAGGGGAGGCGGACGTGAGCGACGACATCAGGCTGCATGAGGACCCTGCGGCCGAGCCGCTGCGCCCCTGGCTGCCGGCCGATCTGCTCGACAACGCGGCCCGGACGATCTCGGACAACAAGACGATCATGCTGGGCCTCCCGGTGCTCGCCGCGGTCGCGCTGCTGGCGGTCCAGGCCGTGCTGACGGAGGTCGCCGTACCGGGTGGGCTCAGTGGGTTCTTCGGTGCTGATGACCCGTTCGAGCAGGCCGGTGGTGCTTTGCTGCTGACGTACGGCGTTCAGCTGGTGCTGTTCGCGGTGGTGTCCAGCACGCTGGCCGGGATCATCGCTCTGGCCGCTGTGCGCAGCCAGCTGGGTCATCGGGTCAGCGCACGCGAGCTACTCCGGCTGGTGCGGCCGGCGCTGCCTGCACTGGCGGCTGTGGGGCTGCTGCAGTCGCTGTCGTTCCTGGTCCTGATCGGCGGCTGGATGCTGGCCGTGTTCGGCATCGGGGCGGGAGCGGAGTCGGCGATCTCAGGTGCGGTGGCCGGCGCGGTCGCCGTCGTACTGATGATGCTCGGCGGACTGCTGGTGCTGATCTTCGGTGTGCGGCTGGTGCTCGCCGGAACCGTCGTACTGATGGAAGGCAAGCACGCGCCGGACATCGGGCTGCACATCCCCGCCCGGGTCGGCATCTGGGGTTCACTGCGGCGTTCGTGGCAGCTGGTGAAGGGCAAGTTCTGGCGGGTGTTCGGCATCCTGATCTTCGGCAGCGTGGTGGTCAACATCGTCAGCTACGCCCTGCAGTTCGGTGTCACCACGCTGGTGATCACGGTCGGCTCCTGGGCCGACTCCAGTGACAGCACCGGCGGCACGGTGATCGCCATCGTGGTCGGAGCGGCGGCCGGTACCGCGACCGTGCTGACCCTGATCGCCAGTCTGGCCTTCATGTCCGCCGTACAGGCTCTTGTCTACCTGGACCTGCGGATCCGGCGTGAGGGCCTCGATCTGTGGATGCGCCCGTCCCTGCGCTCGGGAGGTACCGCGTGATCTTCGCCGAACCGCCGGTCGACGTCCTGCGTGACCAGGCCGCCCGTGAGGCCGCGGAGGAGCTGTCGAAGTCCGCCTACCGGCAGTCTGGTGGTTCGCTGATCGAGCGCGCCCTCAACAAGCTGATCGAGTGGATCGCCGACCTGCTGAGCAACGTCACCGGCACCTCCCCCAACGGCCACCTCGGACTGATCCTGCTGGTCGCACTGATCGCGCTGATCATCGTCGTGGTGCTCTGGCGGGCCGGAGTGCTGCGGACTTCGAAGAGCAGCAAGAAGCAGGCTGTGTTCGACACGGCCAGGCCGCGGAATGCCGCGGAGTACCGGGCCCAGGCGGAGCGGGAGGCCTCGTCGGGCGACTACGCGCACGCGATCCGCAGCCGGTTCCGGGCCTGTGTAGCCGAGCTGGTCGAGCGGACTGTCCTTGACGACCGCGCTGGGCGGACGGCGTACGAGGTGGTCGCGGATGCGGGCCGTGCGGTGCCGACGCTGCGCGACTCGCTGCAGCCGGCCGCACTGGCCTTCACCGAGGTTGTCTACGGCAACCGTCCGGGAACGCCCGAGCGGTACGCCGTGGTCGTGACCGCCGACAACGCGGCCCGGAGTGCTCGGTTGACGGTGAGCGGATGAGCACGAGCGTTCCGGTCGGACGGGGAGCCGCCGAGAGCTGGCGTGCGCTCCGGAAGCCGCTGCTGATCACTGGGATCATCGTGCTGGTGTCGATCGTCGTACTGATCGCCACGACAGCCAGTACGTCGGGACCGTTCAGCCCGGACTCGACCGAGCGGGACGGCGCACGGGCGCTGGCGAACCTGCTGAAGAAGCACGGCGTCAATGTGAAGGGGACGGAGTTCCTGAGCGACGCCACCGCGTCTGGGGCAGGCAAGGCCCTGCTGATCGGGCCCAACGGCGCACTGGACCGCGACGACTGGCAGCGGATCGACGACGCCGGCTGGAGTCACCTGATTCTGATCCGGCCCAGCTCTCGTGAGCTGGCAGTGCTCGCACCTGGGGTGAAGGACGCCAGTCAGGTGCTCAGCTCGTCCAGCCGCGAACCGGAGTGCGATCTGGACGCCGCAGTGAAGGCCGGCACCGTCACAGTCGGCGGTACGACGTACTCCGCGCCGACGGGCGCTCAGACTTGCTATGGCGACGGAATCAACCACACCGTCGTCCGGATCGTCTCCGGTGGCCGCACGGTCGATGTCGTCGGCACGTCGCGTTCTTTCACCAACGACGAGCTTGCGGACGACGGCAACGCCGCACTGGCGCTCAACCTGATCGGTACGCACAAAGACCTCACCTGGTACCTCCCCCAGTTTGAGAGCGACGGCGTGGACGACGCTGGTGACGACGGTCCCCCGTTGGTCCCGCCGGATGTCCGCTACATCGGCTGGGCGCTCGCGTTCGCCGTACTGGTGGTTGCGCTGTGGCGGGGGCGGCGGCTCGGCCCTGTGGTCGTAGAGCGGCTGCCGGTGATCGTGCACGCGGCCGAGACCACCGAGGGCCGTGCGCGGCTCTACCGGCGGTCACGGGCTCGCGACCGGGCTGCGGCGGCGCTCCGCGAGTCGGCGCTCGCCCAGCTCTACAAGGCGCACGGCATCCCGCGACGGGCCGAGCCGAGTGCAGTGGTTGCCACTCTGGCCGCCCGCACCGGTTGGGACCCAGTCACCTTGTACGAGGCCCTCTACGGCATGCCACCGCTTGATGACGCCGCTCTGTTGAACTTGTCCGACGTACTAGACGTACTCATGCAGGAGGTACGACACCCGTGACGGTACCCATGCCACGCTCCGCGCGGCGGCCACGGGGCTCAACCTCCAGTCCTTCCCTCGTCGCTCCAGTCGCTTCGCTCCCTTCACTCCTCAGTCCAGGCCAGGAGGCCCCGTGACCACGACAGAAGTCAGCGCCGACCAGGCCAGGCAGGCGCTGGTGGCGCTGCGGACCGAGATCGGCAAGGCGGTCGTCGGGCAGGAGACCGCGGTCACCGCGCTGGTGCTGGCGCTGCTCTGCCGTGGCCACGTGCTGCTGGAAGGCGTGCCGGGTACGGCGAAGACGCTGATGGTGCGGGCGCTGTCGATGGCGATGCGACTGGAGACCAAGCGGGTGCAGTTCACTCCGGACCTGATGCCGGGTGACGTGACCGGTTCGCTCGTGTACGACGCGAAGACGAGCGAGTTCGAGTTCCGGCCGGGTCCTGTCTTCACCAACATCATGCTGGCGGACGAGATCAACCGGACGCCCCCGAAGACGCAGGCCGCGTTGCTGGAGGCGATGGAGGAGCGGCAGGTCACTGTCGACGGTGTCTCCCGGAAGTTGCCGGTGCCGTTCGTGGTCGCTGCGACACAGAACCCGATCGAGTACGAGGGCACCTACCCGCTGCCGGAGGCGCAGCTGGACCGGTTCCTGCTCAAGGTGACGCTCGACATGCCGCCGCGAGACGCCGAGATCGCCGTACTGGCTCGGCATGCGCAGGGCTTCGATCCGCGTGACCTCGAGGCGGCCGGACTGCGGCCGGTGGCCGGGCCGGAAGACCTGCTGGCCGGACAGAACGCCGTACGGCGGGTGGCTGTGCGGGAGGACGTTCTGGCGTACGTCGTGGACCTGTGCCGGGCGACTCGGCAGTCGCCGTCGTTGCAGCTCGGGGTGTCGCCGCGTGGTGCTACTGCGCTGCTAGCGGTGTCGCGGGCGTGGGCCTGGCTGTCTGGTCGCGACTACGTGATTCCGGATGACGTGAAGGCCATGGCGCGCCCTTGCCTGCGGCATCGAGTGCAGGTGCGCCCGGAGGCCGAGCTCGAAGGCGTCAGCGCGGATGCGGTGCTGGAGAGCGTCCTCGCGACTGTGCCTGTCCCACGCTGATGGTTCTCACGGGCAGGGCCGGGCTGCTGGCTGGTCTTGGGGTGGTGTTCGTCGCCCTGGTGATGCCGAGCTGGTCCGGCGTCGGCGTGGTCATCGGTGTGGTCTTTTTGGTCTGCCTGGTCGACCTGTTGCTGGCTGGGTCCCCGCGACGGCTGCAGTTCACCCGCGAGGGCGATACCGCCGTACGGCTGGGTGAACAGGCTGCTGTGCAACTGCTGGTGACCAACCCGGGCCGGCGAGTGCGCGGGCTGCTGCGAGACGCGTGGCCGCCGTCGGCCGGCGTACTGGATCCTCCGCACAAGCTGGACCTGCCCAACGGCGAGCGGCGTCGGTTGACGACGCATCTGGTACCGACACGGCGTGGGGATCGGCATGCGGATCGGGTGACGGTCCGCTCGATCGGTCCGCTCGGTTTTGCCGGTCGGCAGGGTGGGCATCAGGTGGCGTGGACTGTGCGTGCGTTGCCGCCGTTCAACAGTCGCAAGCACCTGCCGTCGCGGCTGGCGCGGTTGCGTGAGCTGGATGGTCGTACGGCGCTGCTGGTGCGTGGGCAGGGGACGGAGTTCGACTCACTGCGGGACTACGTGCCTGGTGACGATGTGCGAAGCATCGACTGGCGGGCGACGGCTCGGCGCGGCAACGTCGTACTGCGAACTTGGCGGCCCGAGCGCGATCGCCAGGTCGCCATCGTCATCGACTCCGGCCGCATGTCCGCCGGCCGCGTCGGCGACGCCCCGCGACTCGACCACGCCATGGATGCGGCCCTACTGCTGGCCGCACTGGCCACGCGTGCGGGTGACCGGGTCTCCTTGCTGGCTTGCGATTCCGCAGTGCGGGCCGACGTACGACGCCCTGCGCCTGAGGACGTGCTGCCCTCCTTCGTGAACGCACTGGCCAACGTGGACGCCGAGTTGGTGCAGACGGACTTCCGGGTGGTTGTGTCGCAGGTGCTGGAACGACTCGGTCAACGGTCATTGGTCGTTCTCCTCACTGGCCTGGACCCCGCCGTCATCGAGGAGTCCCTCCTCCCTGTCATCGGCCCCCTCCTGAAGCGCCACGTCATCGTGCTGGCCTCCGTGGCCGACCCGCGCCTCACCGAGCTCGAGTCCACCCGCACCGACCTCATCGACGTCTACAACGCCGCCTCCGCCGCCCGAACCCGCCTCGACCGAGACCGCGTCACCGCAGTCCTCACCCGAGCCGGCGTCACCGTGGTGGACGAGAACCCGGACCAGATCGCCCCCGCCCTCGCCGACACCTACCTGGCCCTCAAAAAAGCCGGCCGCCTGTAACCCCCCACGCACCCGTCCGCCCGCCCCGCCGGCCCCCGCCGCAATTTCGGCGGATATCCGTCGAGGTTGCCCCTTCTCCCCTGAAGTTTTGAGGGGAGAAGGGGCACATTGAGGGGATATCCGTCCAAGTCCACAGGGGTGGGTGGGTCAGCGGAGGTGGGACTCGAAGGTACGGCGGTTGGTGGTGGTGAAGTCGTGTTCCTGGCGAGACCAGGTGATGCGGTCGGTGCGTTGTTGGGGTGTTGCTGCGGCGGGGGTTTCGGTCCAGAAGCGGACGTTGCGGGACTGGCGCTCGAGGATGGCGTCGACGAGGGCCTCGCGTTGGGGCTGGGTCGCGCCGTAGGCGTCGGCCAGGACTCGCACTTGGGCGGCCTGGCGTTCCACGTCGTTGTGTTTGGAGGCTATGCACCAGGTCCAGGCTGCGTAGCCGAGGTCTTCTAGGGGACTGCCGGGCTCCGCTGTGTCGAAGTCGATCAGGGCGACCGGCAGATCACCACGGAAGACCGTGTTGTTCGGTCCGGGATCGTGGTGACAGATCACGTCGTACCGGCCGGCGAGGGCGCTGCCGCGCGTCGCGTCGTGGAACCGCCGCAGGAGTGCGCCGATCGCCGCGACCTGCTCGTCCGACCAGATCTGGAACCGGGCGGGGACCCAGCCCTCCAGGTAGCTGAGCACATCCCGCCCTTCGTCGTCCTGGCCCAGGTAGCGGGGCGCCCCCGTGAAGCCGCGGGCTTCCAATAGCCGGAGCACATCCGCAGTCCCCGGCGACGCCGGGCGTCGTACGGTGTTGCCGATGCGTACGACGCCTGGCGTGATGCGACCGGGCTGCATCTACTGGGTGGGGCGGGCCTGGGCGAAGGTCCAGTGGTGGCCTTCGAGGTCTTCGGTCTCGTAGCAGCGGTAGCCGTGCTGGTGGATCTCGCTGAGGATCTTGGCGCCGGACTCCTGCGTGTGGGCGAAGTGGGCGTCGAGGTCGTCGACATAGATCCAGGTGCTGTGGTCGTGCTGGGGTGAGCGGTCGCCGGAGCGGCGGAAGAGCATGACGCTGCGGTCTCCGACGTTCAGCTCGACCCAGGACGGGGCGGTACCTTCGGCAGGGATGCTGGTCCACGAGTCGAGGCCGAAGACGGTGTGCAGCCAACGCGCCGCGGCGGCGGGATCCTCGTAGTACAAGGCGATCGCCAGCCGGTCGAGTTCGCGCGGCGTACTGGGGGCAGAGTCGCGGCGGGCGACCCATTGGGGGACCCACTTGATGACGTTCTTCCAGAAGTAGAAGGCCTTCTCGCCACCGGCGATCAGAGCCTGTACGACGGTGACGCGGGTACCGTCGCTGGCCGGCTCGAAGGTGATGCGGGTTTCGGTGTCGTCGACCGAACTGCGGTAGGCGAACAGCTCGCCGGGCTCCCAGTCGGTGATCCGGCCGAGTTCGAGCACGTCGTCCGGTGGCGTGTAGACCTCGAGGATGCGGCCGCCGACACCTGGCTCGATCTGCATCGCGGTGGCGCGGGCGGCGTCGAAGAAGTTGATCGGGCCGCGCACCCACCACAGGTCGATCTCTTCGGTGAAGATCCGGAAGGTAGTCGCCGGGTCGGCCGCGACCTCCACGGTCGCTGTCGCTGATTGTTCGGTCATGACTTCTCCACGTGTCGTTTGAAGGCGCCCAACTGCTCGCGCCAGTGCGCCTGCACTTGGTCGAGCCAGGCCTGTACGGCGACCACGGGCTCGGGGTTCAGCCGGAAGAGGCGGACGCGGGCGTCATCGGCCACCCGCTCGTCGGCGACCAGGCCGGCCTGCAACAAGATCCGCAGGTGCCGGCTCATCGCCGGTGACGACGAACCGGTCGCGACCGCGAGCTGACCAGCCCGCTGCGGACCCTCACCCAGCAACTGAACGACCTGCCGCCGGGTCGGATCGGCGAGTACCTCGAAGAACCGATCGACCTGATCTTCCACCATGCCGCAATAGTTCTACCAGATGTTAACTATTGTCAACCGCTCGAAGGACCCTGGAGTTGGTTGGATGGTCCCCATGAGTGAGAGAGATGTCGAGAAGGACTACACCGTCGCCGAGTTCGCCGCCAAGCTGCGCCGGCTGGCCGATGCCCTGGAGGCGGGCAAGCCGTTCCGGATCCAGATCGCCGGCGAGCGCTTCACCGTCCCCCAGAACGCGCGGATCAGCGTCGAGCACGAGCGCTCCGAGGACGAGGAAGAGGTCGAGTTCCAGCTGAAGTGGTCCCTCGCCGACGCCGACGAGGACCCCGAGGACGACGACGCGGTCTGAGACATTTGGCCGGATATCCCTTCAAGTGCACCCTTCTCCCCTGAAATTTCGAGGGGAGAAGGGTCCACTTGTGGGGAGATCCCCTGAAATGCGCGGCCGGTACGACGGGGCGGTGGCTGGCGGCGGCGGTCCTGGCTGACGGTCGGCCGGTACGGCGGGTCGGTGGCTGGCGTCGGCGGTCCGGTTAGCGGTCGGCTGGTACGGCGGTTGCTAGGTGGCAGGAGACTTGGGGGGCTGTTGTGGTCGGGAGGATGGAGAGCGGGGTTGTCGTGCAGGCGTCCACTCCGTTGCCGGCGGCTACCAACTGGCAGCGCGGGTGGAAGCGGCAGCCGCTCGGGATGTGGGTCGGGTCCGGTGGTTCGCCGGTGAGGATGATCCGGGCGGGCGATTCGGGGAGAACTGAGAGCAGGGCTTGGGTGTAGGGGTGCTGCGGGTTGGTGAGGACGTCTTCGGTGGGGCCGGACTCGACGATCCGGCCGAGGTACATGACGGCGACCCGGTCGGCGATGTTCCAGGCAAGACCCAAGTCGTGGGTGACGACGAGAGCGCCGGGGCCGAGGTCGTCGCGCAGCCGCAGGAGCAGCGCGAGGATCTCACCGCGGATCGAGGCGTCCAGGGAGGCGACGGGTTCGTCGGCGATCAGGATCTTGGGGTCGAGCGCGAGTGCACCGGCGATGACGACGCGCTGGCGCTGACCGCCGGAGAGTTCGTGCGGGTATCGGAGGAAGAAGCGTTCGGGCGGTCGCAGACCGGCCCGGGCGAGCGCTGACGCGACGACCGCCTCTTCATCGGGCAGCTTGTGGATTCGCGGACCCTCAGCAACGGCCTCATAGACGGTCTGCCGGGGATTGAGCGCGCCGGTGGGGTCCTGGAGGACGAGCTGGACCTGGCGCCGGAAGGCACGGAGCGCACGGCCGGAGTAGCCGAGTGGGCTGCCTTCATAGGAGACCGTCCCGGCGGCCGGGCGCACGAGGCCGAGCAGGGTGCGGGCGAGCGTGGTCTTACCGCACCCGGACTCGCCGACCAGCGCGACGATCTCGCCGGGAGCGATGGACAGATTGACGCCGTCGACGGCGCGCGCCCGGCCGAACTCGACCACCACATTGGTTGCCTCTAGCACGTTTCCTCCACCAGAACACAGGCAGCCAGCCGATCGTCCCCGGCAGGCCGAAGCTCGACCGGCGACGTCCCGCACGATTCCAGCGCCACCGGGCACCGCGGATGGAACGAGCAACCTCCCGGCAACTCGGCCGGATCCGGCGGATCACCGGCCAGCCCGCGCGGAGCCAGTCGCGACGCCGGGTCGCCGACCGTCGGGAAGGCGGCGGACAGCGCCTGGCTATAGGGATGCTTGAAGCCCGACGCCGCCGGCCCGGTCTCGACGAGTCGACCGGCATACATGACGGCGAGGCGGTCGCAGACGTCCGCGAGCACTGACAGATCGTGCGAAATCATCAGCAGGGCAATGCCTTCCGAGGCGATCAGGTGCCTGATCAGGGTCAGCACCTGCGCCTGCACCATCAGGTCGAGCGCGGTCGTCGGCTCATCCGCGATGATCAGCTGCGGTGAACACGCCAGCGCCATCGCGATCATTACTCGTTGCCGTTGGCCACCACTCAGTTCATGCGGATAGCTCCGTGCTCTCCAAGCCGGCAACCCAACCTGCTCCAACAGCTCCCGGACCCGGACCGCAGCCTGGGAAGCCGAGGCCAGCCGGTGCACCAGCAACGGCTCCGCGATCTGGTCGCCAATTCGCCGTACCGGATTGAGGCCGTGCTGCGCACCCTGGAACACGATCGACGCCGCCGACCATCGGACCGCACGCAGGCGGCCCCAGTTCATCGCGACGACATCCTCGCCATCCAGCAGGATCCGCCCATCGATCTGCGCCGTCCGCGGCAGCAGCCGCAGGATCGAGAGCGCGACCGTCGACTTGCCCGACCCCGACTCCCCCGCCAGCCCGACAGCCTCACCGGCCGCAATCGACAACGACACGCCCCGTACGGCGGGAACGTCGCCGCTCGCCAGCCGGTACGTCACCGACAACCCATCGAGTTCCAGCATCAGGCCGCCCGGGTTCGCAGTCGTGGATTGAGCACAGTCTCCAAAGCCCTTCCACACAAGGTGAAAGCCATCACCACGATCACGATGCACAGACCCGGGATGAGGATGTACCACCAGGCGCCGGCGGTGGCCGCACCCCAGTCGTACGAACCGCGCAGCATCGTTCCCCACGAGGTCTTGTTCGCACTCACACCGAGGAACGCCAGTGTCGACTCGGTGACAATCGCGCTCGCCACCTCCAGCGTCGTACTTGCCAGCAGCAACGGTGCGACGTTCGGCAACACGTGCCGGGTGGTGATGTGCCAGTGCCCGGCGCCGAGCGCGAGCGACCGTTCGATGTACGGACGGGCCTCAACCGCGAGGGTTTGCGCGCGAATCAGCCGAGCGGTCGACGGCCAGGAGGTCACGCCGATCGCGACGACGATGGTCGCCGTACTGCCACCGAGGATGGCCGCCAGCACCAGCGCGGTCACCAGCGACGGCAGTACCAGGAACCAGTCGGTCACCCGCAGCACGATCGAGCCGGCCCAGCCCCGGAAGTGCCCGGCCGCGATACCGAGCACGGTCCCGATCACCATGCTCAGCAGGGCCGCGAGGAATCCGATCAGCAATGACGTCCGCGAACCCCACCAGATCATCAGCAGCACCGACCGCCCGGACTCATCGGTCCCGAGCGGATAGTCGAGACTCGGCGGCGCCATCTTCGCGCCCGTCCCGCTGACCACGTTCGTGACACCCGCGTCGATGAACAGCGGCGCGATCAACGCGAGCACAACCGCCACCACCAGTACGCCGAGCCCGACCATGCCGGCTCGCCGCGTCCGGAAATCCCGCCAAAACCTCTGCACAGAACGCTGCCGCCGTACCCAGGTCACGTTAGTCATACCGACCTCACCCGCGGATCGAGTACGTGGTAAATCACGTCGGCCAACGTGTTCATCAGGATCACCGACACCGTGATCAGCAGGAACGTGCCCTGCATCAGCGTGAAGTCCGGTACCCGGATCGCCTGATAGAACAGCTGCCCGAGCCCCGGCCAGCTGAAGATCGCCTCGACCGTCACCGCACCGCCGACGACGAACCCGATCCGCATGAACACGAGCGTCACCGTCGGCAGCAAAGCATTCGGCACGGCGTGCTTCCGGCGAATGTCGTCGTCCTTCAAACCCTTCGCCCGGGCGGTCGTGATGTAGTCCTGCTCGACCTCGTCCAGCACCGACGACCGCATCACCAGCAAGTACTGCGCATAGACCACGGCAACCAACGTCAAGCACGGCAACACCATGTGCTGCGCCACATCAAGCACGTAGCCAAAACCAGAAGGCGCATCGACGCTGGAGATCCCGCGCGTCGGGAAGAGCCCCGGGATCGGACCGATGCCGGCGGCAAATACCATCAGCAGCAACAGCCCGAGCCAGAACGTCGGCACCGACCACAGCACCAACGACACTGCAGTGGAAAAACGATCGAACCGCGAACCTGGCTTCCACCCGGCCCGCGCCCCCTGCCAAATCCCGAGGCTGACCGCCATCACCAGCGCAGTCCCGGTGAGTAACAGCGTCGGCCCGATCCGTTCACCGATCAGATCGAGCACCGGCCGCTTGTACTCGTACGACGTCCCCAGGTCGAACCGCAGTGTCTGCCCGACGAAGTGCACGAACTGCTCGGGAATCGACTTGTCCAACCCGAGCCGCGCACGCTCCAGATCCAGCTGTTCCGGCGTCATGTTGCGCCCCTGCGCCAGCGCGCGGACCGGATCGCCCGGCAGCATCCGGAACAGGAAGAACGTTGCCACGACCACCATCGCGATACTCAGCAACGCCCCGCCCACCTTGGTCGCCGCATACCGCAGCAACCCGTGGCGGGCGGGGGCCGCCGCGACCTCGGCGACGACCGTCATTCGCGCTCGTCGGCAACGCCGCGCCGCCGCCGCGCCAGGAAGAACCCGCCCAGAGCCAGTACGACGACCGCTCCCGCGACCCCCGCGATGAGTCCGGTGTTCGAGCCGCCGCTGTCCGTCGTACCGGTGTTCGTCACCGCGTCGACGGTGTAGAACGGCCAGTAGCCGCTGCCGCCGTACAGGATGCCCTTGTCCTCGGGGATCGGCGTGATGCTCGCGATCCGGTCCTTGCGGTACCCCTCGAGGTCGTTCGGGTAGTAGAGGGCGATCACCGGCGCGTCGACGTACAGGCGCTCTTCCATCTTCTTGATCAGCTCGGCGCGCTTCGGCCGGTCGAGCTCCTTCTGCTGCTGCTTGTAGAGGTCTTCGTACTGCGGGTCGCAGTAGAACGACTCGGTGCCGCCGCCCTCGCCGGACGCGGTCGGGCGCCGGCTGCAGAGGTGCGTGCCGAGGACCTCTTCGGGATCGGGGTTGACCGACCACCCGCTGATCGCGATGTCGAACAGCGCCGTCGTACCGGTCTCCTCGGTGAACTTGCTGGAGTCGAGCCGGCGCGCGGTCAGGCCGATGCCGATCTCCTTGAACCAGCCGGTCAGGTACTCGGCCAGCTTCTCCTCGCTCGGCGCATCGGTGTGAATGCTGAAGCGGAACTGGAGTTTCCGCGATCCGTCCGGCATGGTTCGGATGCCGTCGGCACCTTTCTTGTAGCCGGCGCCGTCGAGGATCTTGTTGGCCTTGGCAACGTCATAGGTGATCTTCTCCGCGCCCGAGGCCTGCCAGAAGAAGTCCTTGTACAGCGGCGGCACGATCGAGCCGTCGGCGACCCGCGCCAGCCCACTCTGGGTCTCGTCGACCAGCTTCTGCTTGTCGATCGCGTAGTGCAGCGCCTGCCGCACCCGCGGGTCCTTCAGCGCCGGATGACCGTCGCCGATCGGCTTGTTGTCGCTGGTGGTCGCGCCGTGATTGATCTGCAGGTACGTCGCCCGCCTGCCCTCGGCGTTCCACTGGACGATGTTGTCGTCGCCCTTCAGCGACTCGAAGTCCGGCGGTGCGAGCCGGCCGATCAGGTCGATGTCGCCCTTCTTCAGCCCGACGATCGAGGCGGCCGGGTTGTCGTAGAAGATCATCTGCAGCTCGTCGATCTTCGGCGCCCCACGCCAGTAGTCCTTGTTGGCCTCGAGCCGGACGAACTGGTCCTTCTTGTACTCGACCGCGACGTACGGACCGCTGCCCACGGTCGGGTACTGGTCGGCCTCGTACTTGCCGATGTCCGTCACCTTCTCCCAGACGTGCTTGGGCAGGATCGGCACCGGGTTGTCGAGCATCGACGCCTGCGGCGCCTTCAGCTTGATGGTCAGGTCCTGGCCGCTCGCGGTGACACTGGCGAAGTTCTCGACCGCCGGGCCGTTACCGGCCTTGGCCGCGTCGTCGGTGATCATCTTGTTGAAGGTCCAGGCCGCGTCGTCGGCGGTGATCGGCTGGCCGTCGGACCACTTCGCCGTACGGATCTTGAACGTCCAGGTCAGACCGTCGGGTGACGTCGTCCAGGACTCGGCCAGGTCCGGGCTGGGCTGCAGGGTCTTGGAATCGGGCACGGTCAGGAAGCTGTACATCCAGCGCTGCAACGAACCCGACACCAGCCGGACGGCCAGGAACGGGTTCATCGAGTCGACCGCCTGGGTCACCCCGACCTTGATCACCTTCCGCCCCGGCTCAGCGGCATACGCCGTACCGGGCAGGCACAGCAACGCGATCACTCCGAGCATCGCGAGACATTTCCTGATCATCCCCACGCACCTTCCGGTCACCGGCGTTTGGGAAGACACCACACCAGCAAGCACCGGCTCGGTCAATGAAGTACCAATCTTTGTCACACATACGTCATCAACTTTCGACTTGACTACACGAGCGTGTAGCTGTCTACTCGACTGTGTAGCCAAGGAGGACTTCGCATGAAT
Source organism: Kribbella sp. NPDC058245 (assembly GCF_042882005.1). NCBI lineage: Bacteria > Bacillati > Actinomycetota > Actinomycetes > Propionibacteriales > Kribbellaceae > Kribbella > Kribbella sp. NPDC058245. The sequence continues at coordinate 9,882 of NZ_JBHVWY010000014.1, read as the reverse complement.
GACGACCTGACCGCGCGGGCCCGGATCCGGGACGCCGCGATCAAGCTCTTCACCGAGCGCGGGATCGAGGGCGCCTCGATCCGCGACATCGCCACCGAGGCCGGCGTCTCGTCCGGCTTGGTCCGGCACCACTTCGGGTCGAAGGAGGCGCTCCGCGACGCCTGCGACGAATACGCGCTCGGCCGGATGTTCGAGCTCGGCCGCGAACTCGTCGACGAGCAGGGCCTGGAGAACGTCAGCGTCGCGACGGTGCAACCCGTCGCGTTCCCACTGCAGACGTATCTGGTCCGCTCGATGATGGACGGCTCGGAGACCGCTTCCGCGATGTTCCTGCAGACGGTCGAGTACGGCGAGGCGTGGGCCAAGACGCACGACGTGAAGACCGACGACTTCCGGGCCTGGTCCGCCGTGATCACGGTGATGAAACTCGGCGTCTACGTGCTCCGCGAACAGCTCGAACTCGCGCTCGGCGAGGACATCGCGTCCGCGTCCGGCTACGCCCGGATGAACCGGGCCTTCGTCGACATCTTCGCCGAACCCCTGCTCACCCCCGAGCAGGCCGCGAACCTTCGAAAGGACAACCACTGATGTCCGCTGCGGCGATCCACACGGAGGGTCTGGTCAAGACCTTCGGCCGCACCCACGCCCTGGACGGTCTCGATCTGACCGTCCGCACCGGCGAGGTGCACGGCTTCCTCGGCCCGAACGGCGCCGGGAAGACCACCACGATCCGGATCCTGCTCGGGATGACCCGGCGCTCCGCTGGGACCGCGCGGCTGCTCGGCGGCGATCCGTGGTCGGACGCGACCGCTCTCCATCGGCGGCTCGCGTACGTCCCCGGCGACGTGACGTTGTGGCCGAACTTGTCCGGCGGCGAGGCGATCGACCTGCTCGGCCGGATGCGCGGCGGTCTCGACAAGGTGCGCAAGGCCGAACTGCTGGAGCGCTTCGATCTCGATCCGCGGAAGAAGGCACGGACGTACTCGAAGGGCAACCGGCAGAAGGTCGCCCTGGTCGCGGCGTTCGCCTCGGATGTCGAACTCCTCCTCCTCGACGAGCCCACTTCGGGGTTGGACCCGCTGATGGAGGAGGTTTTCCGCGAGGTCGTCCAGGAGATCAGCTCCGGCGAAGGCAAGACCGTGCTGCTGTCCAGCCACATCCTGTCCGAGGTCGAGGCGTTGTGTGAGCGCGTCACGATCATCCGGGCCGGCCGTGCGGTCGAGAGCGGCACGCTGTCGAGCCTGCGGCACCTGACCCGGACGTCGATCACGGCCGAGCTGGCCGGAGCTCCGAACGGCCTGGCTTCGCTGAACGGCGTACACGATCTGCGCGTCGAGGACGGCCTGGTGCGCTTCGACGTCGACACGGAGGAAATCAACGCCGTACTGCGTCAGCTGGTTGAGGTCGGCGTCCACAGCCTGGTCAGCCAGCCGCCGACGCTCGAGGAGCTCTTCCTGCGCCTCTACGAACCGGAGGCCGCGCGATGACTGGCGCCTTTGGATTGGTGCGGCTGATCCTGCGCCGAGACCGCATCGTGCTGCCGCTGTGGATCGTGTTCCTGGCCGTCATCCCGATCAGCTTCGTCTCGTCGTACGGCGACCTGTTCCCGACGCCGGAATCGCGGCAGAGCTACGCGAACAACGCCGGCTTCATCACCTTGTACGGCGAGTTGGGCGGAACGTCACTGGGTGAGTTCGTCACCTGGCGACTCGGCTTCGTGCCGTTGATCGTCGGGCTGATCGGACTGCTCACGGTGATCCGGCATACTCGGGTCGAGGAGGAGACCGGGCGTTCCGAGCTGCTCGGATCGAGTGTTGTCGGGCGGCACGCGGGGCTCGCAGCCGCCCTGCTGACATCCTTCGGCGCCAACCTGGTGCTCGGCGTACTGATTGCTCTAGGCATGCAAAGTCAGGACCAGCCGCTGGCCGGATCCGTTGCCCTCGGCCTCGAATTCGCCAGCACCGGCGGGCTTTTCGCGGCAGTCGGTGCGGTCGCCGCGCAGCTGACCGCGAACTCCGGTACGGCGCGCGGGATCGCGATCGGGGTGCTCGGCGCATCGTTCGTACTGCGAGCGGGCGGAGACACGAGCGCTCACACCGACGGTCCACTCGCCTGGCTGTCCTGGCTGTCGCCGGTCGGTTGGGCCCAACGTATCCACCCGTACGGCGCCAACCAGTGGTGGCTGGGTGGACTGATGCTCGCGGCAACCGTCGTACTGGTGGTGGCAGCTGTTCAGCTCGCGGTACGACGTGATGTCGGGTCGGGGTTGTTGCCCGCACGGCTCGGACCTGCCGAGGGCCGGTTGGGGTCGCCGCTCGGTTTGGCCTGGCGACTGCACCGTGGACTGCTGGCCGCATGGACGATCGCTTTCGCCTTGCTGGGCTTGCTGTTCGGCGGCGTGGCCGAAGGTGTCGGCGACATGATGCGCGACGATCCGCAGATCCAGAAGATCTTCGAGCGACTCGGCGGTGCGGGTGCGCTGATCGACTCGTTCCTGGTCGGCGTCATGACGATCACCGGACTGATCGCATCGGCGTACGCGGTCCAAGCGACCCTGCGGTTGCGCGCCGAAGAGAGCAGCGGTCGCGCCGAACCAGTCCTAGCCACCGCAACCAGCCGCCTGCACTGGGCCGCCAGCCACCTCGTCTTCACACTCCTCGGCCCAGCCATCGCCCTGCTAGCGTCCGGCGTCGCCGCTGGCTTGGCCTACGGCTCGGCGGTTGGCGATGTCGACGGACAGCTCCCACGTCTGATCGGCTCCGCCCTCATCCAACTCCCCGCCGTCTGGCTCCTGGGTGCCCTCACCCTCGCGCTCTTCGGCCTCATCCCCCGAGCCTCCCAAGCCGCCTGGGCCGGCCCCAGCATCTGCCTCCTGATCGGCCTACTCGGCGCGGGCGTCCAACTGGCCCCCTGGATCAAAGACATCTCCCCCTACACCCACCTCCCCCAACTCCCCGGCGGCACTGTCTCCGCCGTACCCCTGGTGGTGCTCTTGGCCATCACCACGGCCCTCACCGCCCTGGGGCTGACCTCCCTCCGCCACCGAGACCTCCCCACCAGCTGAGCCCATCTCCTGGGTTACCCCGTGAGCTTGCGGGATCTGCACCCGCATGAGAGTCCAGAACCCACAACCTGATGGGTGAACCCACGCCATGACGACCTTGAGCACGGCTCAACCATTTCGGCGGGCGCCACGTGGTTGACGGGTGCACAAAGTGAGCCGGGCGCTCGACCTTGAGCACGGTTCAACCATTTCAGCGGGCGCCACGTGGATGGGTGCACAAAGTGAGCTCTAGACCTTCGCGTTGCGGGACCAGACGAAGCAGTAGGCGCCGAACGCGGCAATGCCGAGGGCCAGGATCGTCAGCAGGATCGAGCCGAAGGGCTGTTCCTTGATCGTGCGAAGAGCGGCGTCCAGGCCACCGGCCTTGTCGGGTTCGTAGCTGATCGCGGCCCAGCCGAACAGCACCCCGACCACCGCGAACGCGACACCCTTGGCGGCGTACCCGAGCCGGCCGAGCAGGATCGTCTTCTCGGAGACCCCGCCCACCAGGTCCTCGGTGAACTTCTTGGTCACCGCCTTGTAGATCTGCCGGGCCCCGACCCCGATGATGACGAGACCGACCACGACGACGAGCGCCCGGCCGAAGCCGTGCTCCATCATCCGGGCGGTCATCGTCTTCTGCTGGTTACTGCTCGAACTCCCGGCGCCGATCGCGACCTTCACCGCGCTGACGCCGAGCACGAGATAGACGACAGCACGCCCGGCCGACGAAACCCGCTTCTCGGTGTCGAGATCGCCGTACGCGAGATCGAGCGCACGCCAGATCACCAGCGCGAAGAGCCCGACCGCGACGATCCAGAGCAGGACACCGCCGAGCGGCTTGCTCGCCAGTTCCTGCAGTGCGCCTTGCTGGGACGCCTCCTGTGACGACTTTCCCCAGGCCAGTTGGAGGGCGATCCAGGCGATCAACAGATACACGACGCCGTACGCGATCAAACCGACCGTGACAGCGGTGCCGTACCACTGACTGTGTCTGACTTCCTGGGCGGATCTCATGGTGATCCAGTGCCCAACAGGAAACGGTGACGGGGGTGGTGGGGCGGGGAAGCTAACTAGCCAGTTGCGATGGGAGCGGCGGCGTCGGCTTCTTCGACGTCACCGGTCTCACCGAGGCGCGCGGCCCGGCGACCGAGGATGAACACGTAGAGGAAGAAGCCGATCTCGACCAGGATGCCGATGCTGATCCGCACCGGTCCCGGCAGGAACGGCGTCACGAACGCCTCGATCACGCCGGTCAGCAGCAGGATCGCGGCCAGTCCGATCGCCATCCCCATCGTGGCGCGGCCGGTCTGCGCGAGCGCCTGCATGCGCGTCCGAGCCCCGGGAACGATCCATGACCACCCCAGCCGCAGCCCAGCCGCCGTACCGATGAAAACGGCAGTGAGCTCGAGCAGGCCGTGTGGGGTGATCAGGCTGAAGAACAGGCCGCCCTTGTCGTGCCCGATCATCAGACCGGCGCTCACCCCCAGGTTGAGCGCGTTGTCCCAGAGGATGAAGATCGACGGGATCAACAGGATGCCCAGCGCCAGTACGGCGGCCGTCAGCGTCGCGTTGTTGAGCCAGACCTGCAGGGCGAAGTCCTGGGCCGGGTTGTTCGAGTAGTACGCCTCGAAGTCGTGGTCGACCAACTGCTGGATCTGGGCCGGCGCTGCGATCGAGTCGATCACCTCGGGGTGCGCCAGGACCCGCCACGCGGACCAGGCCGCCACCAGGTAGAAGAGCAGGCCGATGGTCAGCCACCAGCGTCTGGAGACGTAGAGCGACGCTGGGAAGGTCACCAGGAAGTACCTGGAGATGTCTCGCCACACAGGTGCCTGTGCGCCGGTCACAGCGCCTCTGGCGTCAGCGATCAGGCCGGAGAGCCTGCCGATCGACACTGGGTCCGCACCGGCCGCTCTGAGCGCGGACAGGTGCGTACCGACGCGCTGGTAGAGCGTGACGAGCTCCTCGGCCTCAGCACCGGTCAACCGCCGCTGCCGCCGGGTCAGGTAGGCCAGACGATCCCACTGCGGCTGATGCACCGAAACGAACGCCTCGACGTCCATGACCCACCTCCTCCCCCAACTGGCTCCTTGCGCTGGCAGACAGTGTGTCGCATTGGAGGGGCGGTGCGTAGCTGCGGTGTCCAGGGGTGTGCATCGCAAGGCGGAGGGGAGGCCTCGATGCGGGGTTCATCGTGGCCTTTCCTCCAACGCCGCGAGGTGCGCCTCTGGGCGCTGCAGATGCGTGCCGAACCTTCGATGCGACACACTGGGCCGGACTGAGTGTCTATGCAGGAGGGGGGACGGCAGCGTGTCTCAGTTGGTCACCGGGGAGGCGGTCGTCCTCCAGGTACGGATCGCGCGGATGCCGACCCGGGCGCTGGCCTGTGCGATCGACGTGATCATCCAGGGGATGACGTTGAGCGGCATCATCGGTCTGCTGTTCGGATTCCTGATCAGCGAGCAGTCGAGTGAGGCTTTGGCGGTCGCGCTGGTGATCATCGTCGTACTGCTCGTGGTGGTCGGCTACCGGCTGGTGATGGAGACGCTCACCCGCGGGCGGACGGTCGGCAAGATGGTCCTCGGGCTCAAGGTGGTCCGCGACGACGGCTCCTCGATCCGGTTCCGGCACGCGCTGGTGCGGACGCTGATGTGGTTCTTCGTCGACTTCGCGCCGTGGTTCGCGGCCAGCCCGGGCATCGTGGCGAGCCTGATGAACAAGCAGGGCAAGCGGATCGGCGACATGGTCGCGGGCACGGTCGTGATCCGCGAACGCCAGCAGGCGATGGCGTCGCCGCCCCTGTTCGTCCCCGCCCACCTCGTGGCGTGGGCGCAGTCGCTCGAGCTCTCCCAGCTCCCCGACGAACTCGCGAACACGGCCCGTGACTACCTGGCCCGCTTCACCGAACTCCAGCCCGCCGCCCGCGCCGCCCTGGGCGAGACCCTCGCCCACCGCATCGCGCTGGTCACCGCCCCCGCACCGCCGACTCCGATGATCGCGCCGGCCTTCCTCTCCGCCGTCCTGGCCGAACGCCGCCGCCGCGAACTCATCCGCCTGGCCGTCGTCCGCCCCGTCACCACCGGCCCGTTCGCCCCCACGAACCCGTACGCCGTCCCCGCCGGCCCCTTCGCCCCACCCAGCCCGTACGGCGTCCTCCTGCCCACCCCCGTACCGGTGTTCGCCCCACCCCCACCCACCGCGGCATCCACACCCGCCACCCACAACGCCCAGGGTTGGGCCACCCCCGGCAGCAACTCCTCCGGCTGGACCTGACGGGGTTAGTGTTGCGACTATGTCGCAGCTGGTGGAGTGGAAGACGTGGTCGGAGCGGTGGGATGTCCAGCAGGCTGGATACCTGCCGGATCGGGACGAGCAGTTCGCGCAGATGCTGACGGTCGTCGAGCGTCTGGCCGGTACGCCGACGCGTTTCGTGGACCTGGCGTGTGGACCGGGATCGATCTCGGCGCGGGCTGTTGAGCGCTTCCCCGGAACGGAGATCATCGGGGTCGACCTGGACCCGTTCCTGCTGGAGATCGCCCGGCAGACGGTCGACGGCGCGCGGTTCGCCGAGGCGGACCTGCGGGCAGACGGTTGGGACGCCGTACTGGGTGAGGATCCGGTCGACGCGGTGTGTTCGGCGACTGCGTTGCACTGGCTGGACCCGGCCGACCTGGAGAGGCTCGCGCAGACCATGGCGCGGCGGATCCGGCCCGGCGGAGTCTTCCTCAACGCGGACACCATGCGGCTCGGGCCCTCCGAAGTACCTCGGCTGGACGCGGTCGCCGTCGAGCTCCGGGACGAGATCTGGGCAGCGTCGCACGCATCCGGTGTCGAGGACTGGGCGACCTGGTGGGCGGCTGCCGCGGCTGAGCCGGCCTTCGCTGAGCTGCTGGCCGAGCGCGACCTCCGGTTCGCGGACCGCGGTAAGTCGCGGGAGATCACCATCACCGACACGCTCGAGTCGTTCCGGAAGGCCGGGTTCGCGGAGGTCGGCGTACTGGGTCAGGTCGCGGACAAGCACCTCTTCACCGCCATCCGCTGAGGCAGCTTGCTGCCAGCCGATCAGCAGCCGGTACGACGGCCTCTAGCGTCAAAGGTATGAGCCTGTGCCTGGAAGTTTTCGCCGTCCAACTGGACATGCTGCACAACGCCGTCGGCTCCCGGGACGACGAGTTGTTCCGGGGAGTCAGCAGGTACTTCGCTGAGCAGTGGCCGCAGGACGACGACAACTACTTCTGGGACGACGACCTCACCAGCAGCACGGCCGCGCGGGCCGTGATCGACGGCGGACCGTTCGACGCGGAGTACGGCCACCACTATCGGGCGGCGTACCTGAACATCTGCGAGTTCCTGTTTACCGACTACCGGTTGAACAACGAGTACTTCAGCGGATTCCGCAGCGGTTGGCTCGATGCCGTCGGCAAGGCGCTCCAGCAGCTCGGGATGACCGCGACGCCACTGGACGATCTCACCTACATGGGAGGGCCTGCACAGCTGCCGGTCTCCGACGGTACGCAGCACGGCGAGTGGGATCTCGCCCGCTGCCGGGCCGGGCTCGAGCAATGGCATGCGACCACGCCGGAGCAGCGCACCGAACTGCACCCCGAGGTGCTCGGCGCGGTCGTGAACTGTGTCGGCTGGATGGCCGAGGCGGTCGCCCTGAGCGACCAGCTTCCGGAGAAGTTCGGCATCGTCGCGTTCTTGGTCTGACAAGCGAAAGCGCCCCACCGAGACGGTGAGGCGCTTCGCTGTGGGGGGATCAGTAGCGGTAGTGCTCGGCCTTGTACGGGCCTTCGACCGGGACGCCGAGGTAGGCGGCCTGCTCCTTGGAGAGCTCGGTCAGCTTGACGCCGAGGGCCTCGAGGTGGAGCCGGGCGACCATCTCGTCGAGGTGCTTGGGGAGCACGTAGACGTCGGTCGGGTAGTCGGCGGTCCGCACGAAGAGCTCGATCTGCGCCAGCACCTGGTTGGTGAACGAGTTCGACATCACGAACGACGGGTGCCCGGTCGCGTTGCCCAGGTTCAGCAGCCGGCCCTCGGACAGCACGATGATCGTGTGGCCGTCTTCGAAGCGGAACTCGTCGACCTGCGGCTTGATGTTGACCCGCTCGATACCGGCCGTCTTGTACAGGCCGGCCATGTCGATCTCGTTGTCGAAGTGACCGATGTTGCCGACGATCGCCTGGTGCTTCATCTTCGCCATGTGGTCGGCGGTGATGACGTCCTTGTTGCCGGTCGTGGTGACGAAGATGTCGGCGATCCCGACGACCTCGTCGAGCGTGGTGACCTGGTAGCCGTCCATCGCCGCCTGCAGCGCGCAGATCGGGTCGATCTCGGTGACGATGACGCGCGCACCCTGCCCGCGCAGCGACTCCGCACAGCCCTTGCCGACGTCGCCGTACCCGGCCACGACCGCGACCTTGCCGCCGATCAGGACGTCGGTGGCGCGGTTGATGCCGTCGATCAGCGAGTGCCGGCAGCCGTACTTGTTGTCGAACTTCGACTTGGTGACCGAGTCGTTGACGTTGATCGCCGGGAACAGCAGCGCGCCGGCCTTGTGCATCTCGTAGAGCCGGTGCACCCCGGTGGTGGTCTCCTCGGTGACACCCTTGATGCCCTGGCCGATACCGGTCCACAGCTGCGGGTCCTCGGTCAGCGTCCGGGTCAGCACCGACAGGACGACGGCGTACTCCTCGGAATCCGCGGTCGACGGGTCCGGGACCGCGCCGGCCTTCTCGAACTCGGTGCCCTTGTGGACGAGCATGGTGGCGTCGCCGCCGTCGTCCAGGATCATGTTCGGGCCCTCAGAGCCCGGCCACTTCAGCGCCTGCTCGGTGCACCACCAGTACTCTTCGAGCGTCTCGCCCTTCCAGGCGAAGACCGGTACGCCGGTGGGGTTGTCGACCGTACCGTCCGGGCCGACGACGATCGCGGCGGCGGCGTGGTCCTGGGTGGAGAAGATGTTGCAGGAGACCCAGCGGACCTCGGCACCGAGCGCGGTCAGCGTCTCGATCAGTACGGCGGTCTGGATCGTCATGTGCAGCGAACCCATGATCCGCGCACCGGCGAGCGGCTTGCTCTCGCCGTACTGGGCGCGCATCGCCATCAGACCGGGCATCTCGTGCTCGGCCAGCCGGATCTCCTTGCGGCCGAACTCGGCCAGCCCGAGGTCCGCCACCTTGTAGTCGAACGTCATACCGCTCCCCTGAAGACTTTTGTGAGTGCTTCCTGCCTAGGTGAGCCTAGAGCGCTCAGCCTGCGGGTTTGATCGCCTGACGGGCGTTTTTGACACCGAAATGTCAGGATTGGTGTCATGCGCATCACCGAAGCCGCGAAACGCCTGGGCACGACCCCCCGGATGCTGCGCTACCGGGAGGCCCTCGGCCTGCTCCCGCATTCGCGCTCGGGCCAGACCGCCCAGCGCCAGTACGACGACCGCGACCTCGCCGCCGTCCAGCTCGCCCTCGACCTCGAACGCCGGTACGACGTCACGCCGGCCGCGCTCGCCTTCGCCCTCCGGGCCCTCGCCGAGCCGTCGGTCGCCGCCGACCTCCGCAACCTCGGCTACCGCACCGGCAAACTCACCACCCCACCCACCCAGTCCCAAATCGACCGGGACCGCGCCCTCCGCTGGCTGGGCCGCTCCGGCGTCCTGCCACCGAAGCCGCGTTGACCATCTCGTGGGTTAACCCACCAGCGCGCTGACCATCTCTCGTGGGTTAACCCACCAGCGCGCTGACCGGGCCCTGACCCTGTTTCTTGGACACGCTGATTCCAGCATGGGCTGGAGAAGCGAGATGATTGCGAACTATGGCCCGCAAGAATTACTCCGAGGA
>NZ_JBHVWY010000013.1:0-289596 GCF_042882005.1 Kribbella sp. NPDC058245 | reverse complement strand
TTCCTAGACAGCTCAGAAACCTAGACAGGGAACGGCGTGCGCCATTCAAGGCGCGCTCAAACCACCCACACATGCATCAGGAGAGCCGGATATCCACCGAGTTGGAGGGTTCGCCGGTTGGGGATTCGCTCGTGGGTGCGTGGGTGCGTGGGTGCGTGGGTGCGGGGGTGCGGGGGTGCGGGGGTGCGGGGGTGCGGCTCGGACTCACGGACGTGGCGGGAGGGGCGGTTTTGTCGGAGGGCGGCGGTAGATTCTGGTTATGAGCGAGGAGATTCCGGAAGCACCGCCTGAAGTGCGTGAGCGGCATGCTGCCCTGAGCAACGAGATCGAGGAGCACCGGGCGAAGTACTACCTGGGCAGCTCGGTCATCTCCGATGCCGACTTCGACGCGTTGATGCACGAGCTGCAGGCGATCGAGGAGCAGTACAACGAGCTGCGGACGCCGGATTCGCCGACGCAGAAGGTCGGCGTACCGATCTCGACGTTGTTCGCGCCGATCGAGCACCCGATGCGGATGGAGAGCCTCGCGAACGCGTTCTCGGCCGAGCAGATGGAGGCCTGGGCGAAGCGGCTCGAGCGGGAGGTGACCGTTCAGCAGATCCACGACTCGGGGTTCCTGTGTGAGCTCAAGGTCGACGGTCTCGCCCTCGATCTGGTCTATGAGAACGGTCGTCTCGTCAGCGGCGGGACGCGCGGCGACGGCCGGACCGGCGAGGACGTGACGGCCAACGTTCGGACGATCAAGAGCATCCCGGAGCAGTTGCAGGGCGACGACGTACCGGCGTTTCTCGAGGTCCGGGGCGAGGTCTACTTCCGGGTCGAGGACTTCACCGAGCTGAACGCGCAGCTGGCCGAGGCCGGCAAGGACGTCTTCTCCAACCCACGCAACAGCGCGGCCGGATCGCTACGGCAGAAGGATTCGGGGGTGTCGGCGAATCGCCCGCTGCGGTTCGTGGTGCACGGCCTGGGCAAGGTCGAGGGACATCGGTTCGGGCGGCTGTCTTCGGCGTACGAGCAACTGAAGGCCTGGGGCCTGCCGGTGAGCGACCGCGCGCGCCGGGTGGAGACGCTGGGCGAGGTCAACGAATTCATCGCGTACTACGGCGAGAACCGGCACTCGGTCGATCACGAGATCGACGGGGTGGTGGTGAAGGTCGACGAGATCGACCTGCAGCGGGCGCTCGGCTCCACGTCGAGTGCGCCGCGCTGGGCGATCGCGTTCAAGTACCCGCCGGAGGAAGTCACGACCAAGCTCGTCGACATCAAGGTGAACGTCGGTCGCACTGGCCGGGTGACGCCGTTCGGGCACATGGAGCCGGTCCGGGTCGCCGGGTCGACCGTCGAGTTTTCGACACTGCACAACGCCAAGGAGGTCGCCCGCAAGGACGTCCGGCCGGGAGACACCGTCGTACTGCGGAAGGCGGGCGACGTGATTCCGGAGATCCTCGGCCCGGTGGTCGCGCTGCGGCCGAAGGGCCTGCCCGCCTGGGTGATGCCGACGCACTGTCCGGAGTGCAACACGTTGCTGGCGCCGGCCAAGGAGTCCGACGTCGACATCCGCTGTCCCAACTCACAGTTCTGCCCGGGGCAGGTCAAGGAGCGGTTGTTCTACCTGGCCGGGCGGTCGTCGTTCGATATCGAGGGGCTGGGGTATCAGGCTGCCGAGGCACTGGTTCGTGACGGGCTGGTGGCTGATGAGGGCGATCTGTTCGCGCTGACCGAGGAGCGGTTGGCCGAGAGCGGTTTCTTCACCACCAAAGCCGGGGTGTTGTCAGCCAACGCCCGCAAGCTGATCGCGAATCTCGAAGCTGCCAAGGCACAGCAGCTCAACCGGGTCCTCGTGGCGCTGTCGATCCGGCATGTCGGCCCGACCGCGGCGGAGGCACTGACCGAGGTGTACGACGACATCGAGGACATCCGCGCCGCGACCGAGGAGCAGCTGGCCGAGATCGAAGGCGTCGGGCCGACCATCGCGCAGGCCATGATCGAGTGGTTCGCGGTGGCCTGGCACCAGGCGATCGTGGACAAGTGGAAGGCCGCGGGCGTCGTGATGCGCCAGGAGCGAACCGGGCCGACAGTCGAGCAGACGCTGACCGGTGTGTCGGTCGTGGTCACCGGGACGGTCGAGGGCTTCAGCCGCGACGAAGCCACCGAGGCGATCGTGTCCCGCGGAGGCAAGGTCGCGGGGTCGGTGTCGAAGAAGACGTCGTTCGTCGTGGTCGGTGACTCGCCGGGATCGAAGTACGACAAGGCGGTTCAGCTCGGCGTACCGATTCTGGACGCGGCGGGATTCCAGGTGCTGCTGGACGACGGCGCGGAGGCGGCGGCCGCGGTCGCGAGCAGACCGGAGCCGGCCTAGTCCTGAACAACCTGCGGACTCAATGGATCCGGCGGCGGAGCTGAGCCGTCGGACTGTTAGTTTTGCACGTCCATGCATGGGTCAAAGGAGCGAATATGACGACGCCGCCACAGGGACCGTGGGGTTCCGGGCAGCCGGGGGGCCAGCCGGGCGGACAGCAGGGGGGCCAAGGAGGCCAGGGCGGCTGGGGTCAACAGCCACCTGCCCAGGGCGGTGGCAGCTGGGGGCAACCGCAGCAGCCGCAGCAGCCGCAGGGCCAACCTCCGCAGCAGGGTGGTGGCGGATGGGGGCAGCAGCCTGGACGGCCGCAGCCCGGTCAACCGCAGGGCCAGCCTCCGCAGGGCCAGCCTCCTCAAGGTCAGCCCCCGCAGCAGGGTCAGCCCCCGCAGGGCTGGGGCCAGCGTCCGCAGCAGGGTGAACAGCCCTACCAGCAGCAGGCCTGGGGACAGCAGGGCAACCAGCAGCAGGGCGGTTGGCACCAGCAGCAGGGTGGCCAGCAGCCGTGGCAGCAAGGTCCCGCCGGGCCAGGTGGCTCCAAGGGACCTGGTGGCATCGGCAAGGACAAGATGCCGCTGGTGATCGGTGGTGGCGTGGTCGGCATTCTGCTGATCGGCCTGATCATCGTGCTGGTCGTTCGCGGGCTCGGTGGCGACGACAAGCCGACCGCCGACCCGACCGGCGGCACCTCGCAGCCGACCAGCGACACCAGCGGGCCGGGCAACGCGGCCGGCCAGGCGGACAACGTGTCGAAGAAGCTCCAGGGCATCGGCTACCAGTGCAGCGACCTGTTCAACAACGACGCCGGCGGACACCGCGGCTGCTTCAAGTACGACGGGCCGACCCAGGTCGACGCGATCTTCCAGTTCACCAAGGACGGGACGATCATCAGCGTCCAGCTGACGTCGCGCGACGACGACAACCGGAACAACGCCGCGGTCAGCTTCGACGCCGCGCTGCAGGCGCTCGGTAACGACACCTTCGGCGGCAGCGAGGTCAAGAAGATCCAGGACGCGGTCAAGACCGGTCAGAAGTCGGACAAGGTCGGCACGTCGTGGGGCGAGTTCCGGCTGAACAACGACAGCTCGGTCGTGCTGGCCGGCCGGAAGTCGGGCGAGGAGTCGTTCGACATCCCGGAGAAGACCTGGCAGACCACGGAGGCGCAGCTGATGGCCGGCCTGAAGGCCAAGGGCTACGACTGCAAGACCATCTGCACCAAGAAGATCGGCGACTTCGGCTCGCAGCGCATCTACGGCTTCGGGTCCTCCGGCGGCGGCATCAAGCGGCTGGAGATCAGCGTCTCCGGCCGTAAGAACGACGCCGAGGCCGCGTGGCCGGCAGCGGTGGGCGATGCCTTCGGCACCCTGAAGGGCACGGACGCCGCGGCACTGAAGGAATTCATCGACAAGCACAACGACGGCAAGGCGGCTGCGGCCTACGTCGGCGGCTGGCGGGTCGAGATCGACAACAACGATCGTGACGACTACTTGTCCCGGACGATTAGCATCAACGCAGAGTCGTATTACGTGTGAGCCGATCGACGGAGACCTGATGAAGCTGCCCCGGGAGAAGCGGGACGAGCAGGCGATGGTCGCACCACCGCCTGAGGCCGTGCAGCGTGTCGAGGGGGGTGGGGCCTGGGGCCCTACCCAGTTCGACCTCCCGGAGCGCAGCGGCAGCAACAGCCAGGCGATCCTGATCGTGTCGCTGATCGGGGTCCTGGTGCTGCTGATCATCGCCGGGCTCTGGACGTTCACCTACTTCCAGCTGGGATAGCTGGAAGTAGGTGTGCGAGCTGGTCAGGCGGTGGCGCGGATGGTAACTGCGAGTGAGGCGAGGTAGCTCAGCCGAGCCACCTCGGAGCCGAGAAACTCCGGTCCGCCGCGACGCCCGACCACGATGATCCGGCGGTCGTTCTCCAGCGGTGCGGCGACCAGCACGGACTCGGACAGACCCTTGTGGTCCGGCGCGTCCAGCGTGGTGGCCTTCTCCAGCGGCAGCCAGGCCGCCGCCACGTCACCGAACTCCGGAGTGGCACTGGTCTCGAGCACGACCTTCACGTCGGAGCCCGTTCCGTCCAGAAGGACGGCCCAGTCGGCATGCAGTACGGCGGGGCTCTGCTCGATCAGGAGGTCGATCGCGTCGGCCGGGGCCGACGTCATCTGCTCAACCGCTTCGAGGTCCATGTGCAGTCCGCCGCCGGCGCCGTACCGGGAGAACCAGATCACCTCGACGTCGTCCACGCTGTTGCAGGCCGAGACGAGCCGGTCGGGCAGGACGCCGGGCGGGAGGTCGACGACGATGTCGTCGACGGCCGTGCCGTTCTCCCGGCGGTGCTCGACGATCTCGATGGCGTGGATGTCGGCACTGACCTCGCCGAGGGCGGTGGCGACGGTGCCGAGCGAACCGGGCCGGTCCGGGATGATCAATCGCAGCAGGAACACCGAACGATCATCTCCCAGCCGATCACCTTGCACATAACGCCCTGTCGCCGCCCATGTTACAGAGCGGAGCCCGCAACACGCCCGGGGCCTCTCGAAGCGCGAACGGGGGACGAGGAAATAAACCTGTCATAGCCGCCCTCTAGGATGACTTGAGTGTCACTAAGAGGTTCATAGTGGCGCGTCCCGCAACTGCAGACACATTGGATCGGTTCATGCCATCGATTACCCGCGAAGAGGTTGCGCACCTGGCGCGACTGGCGCGGATTGAGCTCAGCGATGCCGAGCTCGATCACCTCGCGCCACAGCTCGACCAGATCATCACCCTGGTCGGGCAGGTCAGCCAGGTCGCGGCGGACGACATTCCGCCGACCTCGCACGCCCTGCCGCTGACGAACGTGATGCGCGCCGACGAGAACGTCCCGTGCCTCACCCCGGAGCAGGCGCTGTCCGGCGCCCCGGCAGCCGAGGCGCAGCGATTCCGGGTGCCGCGGATCCTGGAGGAGGACTGACATGTCTGACTTGACCAGGAAGACCGCGGTCGAGCTCTCCGAGCTGATGGCGTCCAAGCAGACCAGTTCGGTCGAGGTGACCCAGGCGCATCTGGACCGGATCGCTGCCGTCGACGGCAGTGTGCACGCGTTCCTGCATGTCGACACCGAGGGTGCGCTGGCGCAGGCCGCCGCCGTCGATGCGAAGCGCGCGGCCGGCGAGGAGCTCGGTCCGCTGGCCGGAGTCCCGCTGGCGCTCAAGGACGTGCTGACCCAGGAGGGCGTGCCGACCACGGCCGGCTCGAAGATCCTCGAGGGCTGGAAGCCGCCGTACGACTCGACGGTGGTGAAGCGGCTGAAGGCCGCCGGCATCGTCATCCTCGGCAAGACCAACATGGACGAGTTCGCGATGGGCTCCTCCACTGAGAACTCTGCGTACGGGACCACGCACAACCCGTGGGACCTCGCCCGGATCCCCGGCGGTTCCGGCGGTGGGTCGTCCGCGGCCATCTCGGCGTACGAGGCACCGCTCGCGATCGGGACCGACACCGGCGGTTCGATCCGCCAGCCGGGCGCCTTCACGGGCACGGTCGGGGTCAAGCCGACGTACGGCGGAACTTCGCGGTACGGCCTGATCGCGCTCGCGTCCTCGCTGGACACTCCTGGGCCGTGTGCTCGGACGACGCTGGATGCGGCGCTGCTGCACGAGGTGATCGCGGGGTGGGACCCGATGGACTCCACCTCGATCAACCAGGATGTTCCCCCTGTCGTGGCGGCTGCCCGCAACGGTGATGTCTCCGGTCTGCGGATCGGTGTCGTCAAGGAGCTCGGTGGCGAGGGCTACCAGCCGGGTGTCGAGGCTCGCTTCCACGAGGCGGTCGAGCTGCTCACCAAGCTGGGTGCCGAGGTCGTCGAGGTCTCCTGCCCGCACTTCGAGTACGCGCTGCCGGCGTACTACCTGATCCTGCCGAGCGAGGCCTCGTCCAACCTGGCCAAGTTCGACGCCATGCGGTACGGACTGCGCGTCGGCGACGACGGCACGAACAGTGCGGAGAAGGTGACGGGGCTGAGCCGCGAGGCCGGCTTCGGCGACGAGGTGAAGCGCCGCATCATCCTCGGCACGCACGCACTGTCGAGCGGTTACTACGACGCGTACTACGGCCAGGCGCAGAAGGTGCGGACGCTGATCGCCCGCGACTTCATCAAGGCTTACGAGCAGGTCGATGTCCTGGTCTCGCCGGCCACGCCGACGACCGCGTTCGCGATCGGCGACCGGATCAACGACCCGATCGCCATGTACAAGAACGACCTCTGCACCATCCCGTCGAACCTGGCGGGCAACGCGGCGGCATCCTTCCCGTGCGGCCTGGCCGACGAGGACGGGCTGCCGGTCGGCTTCCACGTGATGGCGCCGGTGATGCGCGACGACCTGCTGTACACGGTGGGCGCCGCGCTCGAGTCCGCGCTGGCCGAGCAGTGGGGCGGCGTACTGATGTCGAAGGCTCCGGAGCTGGAGGTGACCCGATGACCGCGGATGTTGTTGCCATTGACGATGCCCTCGCGCAGTACGACCCGGTCATGGGTCTCGAGGTCCACGTCGAGCTGAACACCAAGTCGAAGATGTTCTGCGGCTGCCCGACCGAGTTCGGCGCCCCGCCGAACACGCAGACCTGCCCGGTCTGCCTCGGCCTGCCCGGCGCGCTGCCGGTGGTGAACGCGCGCGGCGTCGAGTCCGCGATCAAGATCGGCCTCGCGCTGAACTGCGAGATCGCGGAGTGGTGCCGGTTCGCCCGGAAGAACTACTTCTACCCGGACATGCCGAAGAACTTCCAGACCTCCCAGTACGACGAGCCGATCGCCTTCAACGGGTGGTCCGAGGTTGTGGTCGACGGTGAGACGTACCGGATCGAGATCGAGCGCGCCCACATGGAGGAGGACACCGGCAAGTCCACCCACGTCGGCGGCGCGACCGGCCGCATCCAGGGCGCCTCGCACTCGCTGGTCGACTACAACCGGGCCGGCATCCCGCTGATCGAGATCGTCACCAAGACGATCGAGGTCCCGCCGGCCAAGGCCGCCGCGGTCGCCCGCGCGTTCGTGAGCCAGCTGCGCGACCTGCTGCTCGCACTCGACGTCTCGGACGTGCGGATGGACCAGGGGTCGCTGCGGTGTGACGCCAACGTGTCGTTGAAGCCTGCCGGTAGTTCCGTGCTGGGCACCCGCACCGAGACCAAGAACGTGAACTCGTTCCGCTCGGTCGAGCGCGCGATCACCTACGAGATCACGCGACAGGCCGCCGTACTGAATGCCGGCGGGAAGATCCTGCAGGAGACGCGCCACTGGCACGAGGACACCGGAGTCACGACCTCTGGTCGCGAGAAGTCCGACGCCGATGACTACCGCTACTTCCCTGAGCCGGATCTGGTCCCGGTCGCGCCGTCACGCGAATGGGTCGAGGAGCTGCGGGCGACTCTGCCCGAGGCCCCCTCGCTGCGCCGCGCCCGGCTGCAGACGGACTGGGGTTTCACCGACCCGGAGATGCGCGACGTCATCAACAGTGGTGCGTTGGAGTCGATCGTCGCCACGGTCGAGCTCGGCGTTGCCGCTGCAGCCGCCAAGAAGTGGTGGCTGGGCGAGCTCGCTCGCTTCGCCAACGAGCAGGGCACCGACCTCGACGCGTTGCCGGTCGGCCCACCCCAGGTCGCCGAGGTCCAGAAGCTCGTCGACGAGGGCACCCTCAACGACAAGCTCGCCCGCCAGGTCTTCGAAGGCCTGCTCGCTGGCGAAGGCACCCCTGCCGAGGTCATCGAGAAGCGCGGCCTGGCCCTGGTCTCCGACGACGGCCCCCTGCTCGAGGCCATCGACCGAGCCATCGCCGCCAACCCGGACGTGGTCGAGAAGGTCAACTCCGGCAAGCCCGCAGCAGCCGGTGCCCTCATCGGCGCCGTCATGAAGGACATGCGCGGCCAAGCAGACGCAGCCAAGGTCCGCGAGCTGCTGAACGTCAAGCTAGGCATCTAGTTCGGAGGGTGGTGGAGCGGTCGCGCTCCACCACCTATTCGATAGGTCTGCGGGTTGTGCGGAAGCGGGTTCGTAGGCGGGTGACGTCTGCCTCGGGTAGTTCGGCCTCGATCACGTCGTAGGTGGCCTCGACCAGTTGGCGCAGTACCTCGGTGGCCTCTGGCGGGGGAGCGGCGAAGACGGTCCGCAAGCGTTGGGCCAGGTCGGCGGGTGCGTGGGACAGCTCGGCCTCCATCGCATCTAGACGTTTGAAGGCGAGCACGTGCCCGGTGTAGCAGCCGTTCACGGCGTGCAGGACTGTGAGCAGCTGGTTGGTCACGCGGAGAAACTCGCGCGCGAGTAGGACCGGGTTGTCTCGCTCGGCCAGCATCTGGCATCGCCAGAACTTGTCGATTGCCCCGTCTCGCTCGACGATCGCGATCGCCAGCTTTCGCGGGTACGTCGACGCTCGCCGCTGCCACATATGAACCAACTCCGGACGGGGACCGCCGATATCGCTCCCGTCCACGAGGCCCTTGAGCAACGTCAGACCGTCCGGATCGGGGATACAGGCCTCGAGGACAAGGCCGAGAGTCTCCTCGACCTTGCTCGACAATGCGTGCTCGACGTCGATCGCCAACCCGTCCAGCTCGAGATAGTCGTACCAGGGTGGGTCGTCGTCCTCAGGCGTGCCCGGACGGACGCTTGGCGCGGGCGCCAGGCGCTCAGCCAGGGTCGGCGGTCGGGCCCAGAAGACGCCGACCTCGACGTCTGACCAGCGGTCCGCGTCGCCGCGAGCCGTGGATCCGCCCAGCATGACTGCGTCCACGCCGGGGGTTGCGGCATACGCGGCCAGGACGGGAGCTACCGCCGTACGGCGGAAGTGGGCGTGGTCCACGGGGTTAGGCGGCGTTAGTGCGGGCCGTCTTCTTCTTCGCGCGGGCTTTGCGAGTCGTCTGCGACGGCTGGCGTCGTACCGGTGGCTTCTCGTCGACTACAGGCGTCGTGTCGTCAGGCTTCGACTCAGCGACCGGCTCCTCCGCCTTCGTCTCCGCGATCGGCTCCGGCTCTGGCGCGGCTTCAGGCTCGGGGCGCACGGTGCGCTGGGGAGGCTCGACCAGGTAGTTGGGCTTCACGACCGGCTCAGGCGCAACGACGGGCTCCGGCTGAACCACGGGCCCCGGCTGAACCACGGGCCCCGGCTCGACCACAGGCTCAGGCTCAGGCGCGGGCGCGACGAAGCGCTGCGGCGGCTGGACCAGCAGCCGCGAACTCAGCACAGGCTCGGGCTCGACCACGGGCTCAGGCTCAGGCTCGGTACCCAGCAGGCTGAGCGCCACCGAGACGTCCTCCAGCGCGCACCGGACCTCGTAGTACGACGGCACGATCACCTCGACCGCGGGCGCATCGGGCCGGTTCCGCACGAGCCCCTGGAACAGCCCCCACATCGCTCCGACCAGTACGCCGTACACGAAACCCCACAGCAACACCGAGAACGCGGTCAGCGTGGTCTCCGCGACCAGCGTCACGAACACCCCACTCAGTACGCCGAGCAGTGCACCCGCGCCCGCGCTCATCAGAGTCCGGCGGACGACCGGCACCGCAGCCTGTCTGCGGGACAGCCGCAGCTCGGCGCCGACCACCTCCAGGCTTCGTGAGTCCATCCCGTAACTGCGCAGATAGTCGACTGTCTGCTGAGCATCCGTGAAGGTGCCCACCGAAGCGACGACACTGCTGGGGACGACTGCCTGATCGGGCCGCATTACCAACTCCTCCGAAAAATGTTCTGTGTAAGGGGTTCCTCCCCACTAGTACCAGACGGCCGAAACGCCCAAACGGTTGACGGCTCAGATGTCAGTCACACAACAGATTTCCTTCAGCCGTTCATCATCCGATCGTCACCCGCAGGATCCGATCGTCGCCCTCTCGACTCTCACCACGCCCATCGGTGTTGGACGTCGTGACCCACAACGATCCGTCCGGGGCGACCTCCACCGTCCGCAACCGTCCGTACTTCCCCACGAAGAAAGCCTGCGGCTCACCAACCCGCTTCCCGCCCGCGACCGGTACCGCCCACAACCGCTCACCCCGCAACGACGCCATGAACACATGCCCCCGCGCGAACGCCGCCCCACTCGGCGACGCGTCACTCGTCCTCCACTGCGCGATCGGATCCACCATCCCGTCCAGCCCCTCGGCTCCCTCCGCCGCCGGCCACCCGTAGTTCGACCCAGGCGTGATCGCGTTCAGCTCGTCCCACGTGTTCTGCCCGAACTCAGCGGCGTACAGCTGAGTCCCGTCGAACGTGAGGCCCTGCACATTCCGATGCCCCTTGGTGATCCACAACCTGTTGCCCGGATTCCCCGGCGCGGCCTTCCCCTCGGTCGTGATCCGCAGGATCTTCCCACCCAGCGAATCGTCGTTCTGCGAGTTCGGCCGATCACCGCCGTCACCCGTCCCGACGTACAGGAACCCATCCGGCCCGAACCGCAACCGCCCCCCGTTGTGGATCGCCGCCTGCGGGATCCCGTCGAGGATCGTCGTCTGCTCCGACAACCGCCCATCCTTGTACGTCAGCCGAGCTATCCGGTTGTCGCCGCTCGCCGAGAAATACGCATACACGTACGGCGCCTTGGGGTCGACCGCGAGCCCGAGCAGCCCACCCTCCGACGAGGGATCCACCCCCTCAACGGTCCCGACCTCAGTCGCCTTGCCGTCGACGATGCGCTTCACCTTGCCGGAGTCCCGCTCAGCCACCAATGCACTCTTGTCCGGCAAGAACGCCAACCCCCAAGGCACGTCAATCCCCGTCACCACCGTCGACGCCACCGTCAGCTGGATCTGCCCACTAGCGCTCGGCGCCGCCCCCGTCGTACCGGCGCTGCTACTCGGAGCCGGCCCTCCACCCGCTTCCGAGCACCCCGCCAGCACCGCAACCGCCGCCAACCCCGCCGCCCACGTCCGTGCCACGCCGTCTCCTCAGCTAGCCGATCTCCCCAAGCTATCGCCCACCCCCAGCCCGCACGGCCGGAACAATCCGGCGCGCAATCAACTCGAGAGACCGCATCGCCACGTCCTGCGCCATCCCCGGCAAGCGCATCCAGTGCGCAAACTGGACGAATCCGGTCTGAGCCTGCAACTGGATCAACCGTCGCGCGACCTCTTCCGGCGTACCGACCAAGTAATCCTCCCGGCGCAACACCGGTGGCTCGTTCCCGCCGTACGACGCGATCTCGCCCTCGAGATAAGCAATCCCCGGCGCCGCCACGGCCCACGCCCGATCCGCATCCTCGTCGACATGCATGATCCCCGTGCAGATCAATGGCGGCACGTCGGTCAGCACCTCGTCCATCAATCGCCGTCGAGCCACGAAATCCTTCGGCGTAGCGCAGTACACCAGGAGCCCGTCGCCGACCCGCGCGGCCCGTTTCAGCCCGGCCGCCGTCACGCCAGCCACATAAATCGGAACGTCGTGAGCCGGCCGAGGCGTCACCCCCGACTCGCCCGCCCAGGCCCGCCGGATCACCCCCACCCCCTCCTCGAGCAACCGCCCCCGCTGCCGCCGATCTATCCCGAACAGCTCGAACTCCCGTTCCGAATACCCCTGGCCCACCCCCAACACAAACCGCCCACCCGACACCAGATCGAGTACGGCGGCGTCCTCCGCCACCTGCACGGGATGCCGGAACGGCAACACCAGCACATTCGTCCCCACCCGAATCTGCCGAGTGCGTCCCAGCAACACCCCCGCCATCACCAAAACCGAAGGCAAGGCCCCATCCCGCGCCAAGTGATGCTCCGACAACCAAGCACTCGTAAACCCCAACCGCTCGGCCCGGACCACCTCGTCGCCCACGTCGCCGTACCGGTCGTCCCGAACATCCACCAACACCCCGAACTCGACAGTCACCCACCCACCGTCACCCCCCGCCCCACCCGCAGTCCAATGCCGATGCACCCCGCCGTTCATGCGCGGTCGGCATCAACTCCAGTCGGCTGCGTACCAACCAACGGGTAGTGGTCCTCGCCAGCCGCGTCTCGAGAGCCACCAGTCCGCCCCGATGCTCCCCAAGCCGCCGACCACTACCCGTCCTTCGGTACGCCACAACTTTCACTCAGGGGATTGCATCAATCGCAGTGAGCTCACCTGCTCACGGCTCGAAGGCTCGGGGCCGCCCTTTCACCGAAGGACTTCGCATGCGCGCACGCCTCTTCGCCGCCACCACTCTGGCCGCCCTGATCATCCCCACCACGGCGTACGCCGCTCCGGCCGCTCCCACCGACGAGAACCTGCGGACGACAAATCCCGCGACCAGTTGCATCCGCGGTGTCAACCGCCCGCTCGTCAATCAGACGAGCCCGCGTCTACAAGCCTTCGTGCCAGCCGCCGATGAGAACGACGGGCGATCGGTCAAGGTCGAGTTTCGGCTCAAGAACCTCGCAGACGGCACCGAGGTCTTCACCAGTGAGAGCTTCACCAAGGTCGTCGGCGTCTGGTTCGAGGCCGGCAGTGAGCCCACCCTCGCCGATGCAACCACCTACTCCTGGCAGGCCCGCGTCGTCGACAGCACCGGCGCGGCATCCCCGTGGTCTGCGGGTTGCGAACTCAGCATCGACACGGTCCGTCCCAACGCGCCGACCCTCACCCTGAGCCCCGGCCCCTACAAAGTAGGCCAGAAGATCACCCTCACCTTCGGCAACGCCGGTTCCACCGACGTCACGCAGTACGCGTACGCCGTCGCCACCAGTGCCCCCGGTTCCCCCATCCCCGCCTGCCCCGGCAAAGTCACCGTCAAACTCACCGACTCCGGCCCCACCCCCATCCGAGCCTGGTCCTACGACCGAGCCGGCAACCTCAGCCCCACCTACACCGAACAACGAATCGCCGTAGCCCCCTGACAGGCACACGTCCGCGTCAAAGGCGTGGTTCGTACCGTTCTCGCGGTTCGAGTCGATTGGCTTAACCGTAATCGGGCGTGCACACTATGAAGCGTCGGGGGCGACAAGGGGATCTGGGGTGCTGCCTACGGGCAGCTTCATGGTGGGGGAACTTCGTGGTGTTCAGACGCGTGTTTTCGGCTGCTGTCGTCATGGCGGGAGTGGGTGGGATCGCGCTGACTGGACCCGCTGCGCCGACATCCGCAGCAAGCGGTCCCGGAATCGCGGTGCTGCCGGACATTCCGGAGCCGAGCGAGTCGCAGTACGTGCCCGGTACGGCGAACTACGTGCCGGTGACCGGGAAGGCCGCGACCGACATCAAGTCGCGGACGCAGGCCGCGGCCAAGGCGGCCGGCGGGACCTATGTCTGCCCCGGCTTCAGCACGATCGACGACGCCGTTCCGCTGAGCGCGGTTATGGATGACACGTTCATTTGGAGCACCTTCGCGCCGTACAAGGTCGGCGACGGCCAGGGCAACGTGAACTGGAAGTCGAACCCGTACAACAACCCCAGTTGGTACATGTGGCTGCATTCGCTGCGCTGGCTCGGGCAGGGCATCGGCGCGGCCGCGAATGGTGACAAAGCCGCGCTGGACCATGTGACGGCGGTTGTTCGCGACTGGGTGAAGGACAATCCGTACTCCTGGAAGTCCGACGCCGGTGCCCATGAGGCGACGATGCATCGGACGAACGTGATCATCTGTACCCGGCAAGCGGTCTTGGCGAATCTCGGCGTCGAGACGCTGCCGGAGGACTACTCCTGGATCGATCAGGCGTTGGTTGACCATGCCACGTTCATGATCAACAACTGGGGCGGCGCCGGGAACCACGGCACGGACGAGAGCATCGCTCTGTTCGGTGTCGGGTGCACGTTGAATCGCGACGACTACATGACCACCGCGCAGACCCGGCTGGGGCAGGCGATCACGACGGCGATCGACGACCAGGGCGCGACCAACGAGCAGTCCACCAACTACGCCCAGTTCAACTATTCGCTGTGGGGCCGTGCCGCGACTGCCCTCGAAGGCTGCGGTGTCGACCCGGGCACGACCATCAAGACCCGGCGAGAGCTGCTGGCGAAGTTCATCGCGCACGCGACTACGCCGCAGGGCCTGCTCCACCAGATCGGCGACACAGAGACCGTAAAGACCTACAACATCGCCGGTACGCCGATGGAGTACGCCGCGAGCCAGGGCAAGTCCGGTACGGCGCCGGTGGATCGGGTCGCGGTCTACAAGGCCGGCTACGTCTTCGGCCGATCCGGCTGGGGATCGACGGTCCCGTTCCCGTCCGAATCGGCGTACAGCCTGCGATTCGGCGGCCGCCGGGCACTGCACGGTCACGTCGACCACACCTCGCTCACCTATCAGGCCCGTGGACGTGACATCGTCGTCGACAGCGGCTATTCGGGCTATGTGAATGACGGCTGGCGGCCGTGGGTGATGGGTCCGTACGCGCACAGCACCTTGACCACACCGCAGTTGGCGGACGCGAATCCGGCGACCACGCTGACGCAGTACTCAGCGAAGCCGGCAGCGGACTTCTTCGAGCTCAAGGACTCACCCGCAGCCGGGGTCAACCGAGTGCGTGCCGTTCTGGTGCTGCGGAAGCCAGACGTGATCGTGACGCTGGATCGAGCCTCGGCCAAGACGTCCCAGCAGTTCCAGACGCTCTGGCACCTTCCGTCGGACCAGACCGCGACGGTCACGTCGCGTACGGCGGCAGTAGCGAAGAAGGCCGGTGAGAACACCCGAACCGTGCTGCTGCAGGTTCCGTATCGAGGAGCGGCTGTACCGGCCGGCTCCACGTTGGTCAAGCAAGCCCAGACCGCCCCGAAACAGGGCTGGGTCTTTCCGAACATCAACACCCGCAAGGCCGCCCCGACGGTGATGTTCGCGCGCATCGGCAAGTCGGTCAGCATGGTGTCGCTGGTCATCCCGGTGCGCCTCAACGGGCAGGTCGGTTACACGACCCGGATGTCCGGTACGACGTTCGTGATCGACCTCACGGTGGACGGCGTGAAGACGTCGGTCGGGGTCACCGGGGGCGGGTCGCTGACACGCATGTCGTAAGCAGGCAAGAACATCTCGCCGAGGTGAGACAGATCACCGCGGTTGGAGGGGCAACGGCCATTTGTATGGGTCGTTTGTATGGGTTGTATGTGTCGGTGACGCTCAGCTACCTCTAGGATTCGGTACGCATCTGTGGCTCGGGGGAGTCTTAGGAGCGGTGGGGCAATGAACGGGTGGGGTCTGCCCAAGTGGCGGAAAACTGGATCTCGGCGTGCGGTAGCAGGTCTTTGCGCGCTGGCAGTGGGGCTGTTCGGAGCGTTGGTGGTCGAGCAGGTGCGCGCTCAGCCAGCAGCGGCGAGCAGCACGTCGGCGGAAAAGGATTCGCCGTCCAAGCGGGCGAAGGCAAGTGGTCAGCGCGTAGAAGTGCTTGAAAAGCGAACTGAGGCGTCCCAAACCTTCGCGAATCCGGACGGCACATTCACGCTCGAGCAGGACAGCGTCCCGGTTCGTGTACAGCGAGGCGCCGATTGGGTCGACATCGACACCACTCTCGAGCGGGCTGCCGACGGCCGGGTGCGTCCCCGCGCGACCGCCATGGACATGGCGTTCTCCGGTGGGGGCAGCGGACCGCTGATTTCGGTGAAGTCCCAGGGCTACGAGCTCAAGCTGAGCTTGCCCGACTCGTTGCCGACGCCGACTCTTGAGGACGACAGCGCCCTCTACTCCAACGTCTACCCGGACGTGGACTTGAAGGTCACGGCGTCCGCTGACTCCTACAGCGAAGTTCTGATCGTGAAGACGCCAGAGGCCGCGCGGTTGCCGCAACTGCAGCGGCTCGAGCTCGCGATGGACGCTCCAGGCCTGACCGTTGCCAAGGTTGCCGGTGGCGTGATCGAGGCCCGGGACGATCTTGGTGCCCTCGTCTTCACGGGCCCGCAGCCGATCGCCTGGGATTCCCGCGGCGAGGCGAAGGCGCCGACCGACGATGATCGCGCTGAGGCACCGCTCGAGGGCGACAAGATTGCTCAGTTGCCGGTAGCCGTCACTCAGGATGCCCTGACGATCAGCCCGGCGACGGCGCTCGTCAACGACCCCGCTACGGAGTACCCGCTGCACATCGACCCCACTCTGAGCTTCGCGCAAGAGGGCCGGGCGATGATCAACGAGCGCTACCCGACGACGTCGTCCTGGAACTGGGCAGGCCCCGAGGGGGTCGGTTTCCAGTCGTTCGAGCCCTGGAGCCGCAAGCGGCTGATCTACAAAATGCGCCTGGGGTCGCTGACCGGCGCCCAGATCACCAGTGCGACCTTCAGCGCATTCGAGACCTGGGCCGCGAGTTGCACGAAGAAGGAGGTCCAGGCCTGGCAGTTGACGCCGATCGGTACCGGCGTCAACTGGAGCAACGGAACGCAGGCCGGGGTCTGGAAGCGGAATCTGGACTCTGCGGTGGATGCCGTCGGCCGGCCCGAGTGCACGCAAGGCGGCAAGTGGCTCGAGTTCGACGTCAAGGCCGCCGTCGCCGAAGAGGCCGCCGCGAGCAAGTCGTACGTCTATCTCGGTTTGCGAGCCGCGAGTGAATCCGACGACATGGCGTGGAAGCGGTTCCGTAAAGACGTCAAGCTCGTGGTGATCTACAACACCGTTCCGAAGCTTGCGAGTGCTCGATTCACCGAGCCCACGGCGACATGTTCTACCGATGTGACCAAGCCGTCGCGGCTCAACAACACGCAGCCGGTTCTCCATCTCCAGATCGTCGACCCCGACCGACAGACATCATTTGTTCAGTTCGAGATCTGGCGGAACGGCAAGGACGCCCCCAGCCAAACGGTCAACAGCAGCACCAAGGTCGCTACGAGCACGATCGACTACACGCCCTCGCCACGAATGAATCCGGTTCGGGTCAACGAGGTCGTCGGATGGCGAGGTCGGGCGAATGACGGCGTGACCTGGTCCGCCTACTCAGGCATGTGCTGGTTCATCGTGGATGTCGCCGCCCCGCCGGCGCCGCGGCTCGAAATTGCCGATACCGGTGAAGACCCGGTGTTCCTGCTGAACGATCGGATCAGTGTCTACATCAAGGAGACGCAGGTCGATCAGAACTACTTCCGGTACACCGTCGACGGTGATGAGCCGACGAGCGTCAACCTGCCGAACGAGAACCATGAGGCGTCGTTCAGACGTGATCTGACCAAGACCGGTCCAATGGTCTTCCGAGCCTGGGCCTACGACCGCAGCGGCAACCAGAGTGGCGTCGCCGAGCTGGAGATCACCGTCAAGACGGCCGACTCGGAAGGCGGTTGGCGGATCGACGAGGGGGATGGGTCGACTCTTGCCGACTCGAGTGGCCTCAGGCGGCCGATGACTCTCAGCGGAGGAGCGAGCTGGCTCCCGGGCGACCACTGGCAGGAGGCGGATCTGAAGAAGGACTGGTCGGTGCGGCTGCCACCTACCGATTCGGCTGCCTCCGCGATGACGAACATGCTCGATACCAGCCACAGCTTCACCGTGAGCGCAAGAGTGAGGCTTTCCGACCAAGGCGGTCGGCGGATCGCGTTCAGTGAGGACGGCGCGGGCACGAGTGGTTTCACGCTCGGAGCGGTCAGCCAGGACTTGTCCGATCCCGACAACAGAACAGTGGTCTGGGGTTTCTCGCTCCCAGGTGCCGACGGGACAGAGACAGCGATCGTTCGTTCGGACGTGTCGCCCTATGTCGCCGGAGACTGGGTCTACCTGGTTGGCCGCTACGACGAGCGGGTCCGCTCGATGAAGCTCGACGTCATCGATTCTTTGGCGCACACGTTTTATGCCAAGACCGCACCATCCGCGCCTGTTGACCGTGCTGGTGTTCTCCGGCTCGGAGTCGGTTCAGTCTCCGGCACCACGTATCCGCTGGACGGTCAGATCGACGACGTTCGCACCTATCCCGGAGTCATCGATGACGACGCCATCTTCCAAGACGACCGCGACAGTTCGCCCAACTGACCGAGGACAATCATGCGTCTGCACAAATCCCGTCCGAGGACGGCTGCTCTCGTAACGCTTCTCGGCGTCAGCCTTGTCGCTGGAGTCGCGTCGTATGTTCCCGAAGCACAGGCAAAGGGACCGAAGGTACCCGCGCCAACTGTCCAGCAGGAGAAGTCCACACCCGGCAAGACCTTCGTTCCGGCCGCGGCCAAGCAGGCGGACATGCCTGCTTACGTTCCAGCCGAGCCGGTCTGGCCTATGCCGACCGTCGCCGCCGTCGGGACTGCGGCTCTACCGCTCGGCGGTTTGGCTGGGATTGCCGCTGACTCGCCTGTATCGGTGTCGGTCAAGTCACTTGCGAAATCGGCGCCGGCCACCGGCGCCAAGCTCGAAGTCTTGAGCCAGGCCGACAGTACTCGCCTCGGCGTTCGAGGCGTCGTACTGCGGCTCTCCCGTAGCGACGCGCAGGCGGCAGCCACCCGGATGAAGGTGTCGGTCGACTACTCGAAGTTCGAGGATGCGTACGGCGGTGACTGGGCGTCACGGCTGCGTCTGGTCGAACTGAGCTGCTCCGACGGCGGCGCATGCGTCCAGAAGCAGGTTGTGTCCGCAGCCAAGAACGACACGGTAGCCAAGGTGGTCAGCGGCGAGGTCGATATCGCACCCGTCCCGCAGGCAAAGCCGGCGCCGACTCAGTTCACCACCCTGGCAGTTGCAGCTGCAGCGTCTGGCTCGACCGGCTCGTACGCCGCCACCACGTTGTCTCCGTCCTCCGCGTGGAACGTCGGAACTCAGACGGGCGACTTCACCTGGAGTTACCCGCTGCGGGTTCCTCCGGGTGTTTCGGGGCCGCGGCCGGAGCTGTCGATCGGCTACAGCTCGGCCTCCGTCGATGGCCAGGTCGCCTCGACCAACAACCAGGCGTCGTGGGTCGGCCAGGGGCACAGCCTCGACGCCGGCTACATCGAGCGGAAGTACGTTTCGTGCTCCGACGACATGACGCCGCAGAGCAATAACAAGATCAAGACCGGCGACCTGTGCTGGAAGTCCGACAACGCCTTCCTGTCGCTCGGCAGCCACTCCGGTGAGCTGTTCAAGCTCAGTTCGGACACCGTGAACAAGGTCGACACATTCCGGCTGAAGAACGACGACGGATCGCTGATCGAGCGGCGCTACGGCGCCGCGAACGGCGCGCAGGGGAGCAAGGACGGGAGCAAGAACGGCGAGTACTGGCAGGTCACCACGACCGACGGCACCAAGTACTCCTTCGGTCAGAACCCCACCCTGACCAACGGCGACAAGGCAAACTCCGTCAGTACCGTGCCGGTGTTCGGCAACCATGAAGGCGACCCCTGCTACGAGACGGCGTACAAGACCTCGTATTGCCAGCAGGCGTGGCGCTGGAGTGTCGACAAGGTCGTCGACCTGAACAAGAACCTGATGACGTACCAGTACGTTCAGGAGACCAACTACTACGGACGCAACAAGAACGAAGGTGCCTCGCTCTATCAACGGGCCAGCTATCTGGACAAGATCAACTACGGGAAGGTCGCCGACGCCACCGAGACGACGGCGGCCGCCCCGGCGCAGGTCTCGTTCCAGGTTTCCGAGCGCTGCGTCCCCTCCGGAACCGTGACCTGCGACCCGGCTCAGTTGACCGAGGCGAACGCTTCGAAATGGCCGGACACCCCCTTCGACCAGATCTGTACCTCGTCGACTACGTGCCCTGACCGGACCTCGCCCTCGTTCTTCACCCGGAAGCGCCTGACTTCCATCAGCACCGGCGTCCTGAACAGCAACAACCGGTATTCGGATGTTGACACCTGGACGCTGACCCAGTCGTTCCCGAACGCGGACACCCCCGCCTTGTGGCTGAGTTCAATCACCCACAAGGGCATGGCGGGTACGGCGATCGCCAACCCCACCGTCACCTTCCTGGGCCAGTCGATGCCCAACCGGGTCGACGCGACGGGCGACGCGGCGCCGGCGATGAACAAGTACCGCGTTACTGCGATCAACTCCGAATCCGGCCAGACGACCAATGTCAAGTACAGCCCGCCGGACTGCTCGCCGACCTCGAAGCCGAATCCGAACGCGCTGCAGAACAACACCAAGCGCTGCTTCCCCGTGTATTGGACGGTCGAAGGCGCCGAAGACCCGACGATGCACTTCTTCCACAAGTACGTCGTCGCGTCGGTCACCGTTGACGACCGGGTGACCAACGAGCCCGACCTACAGACCTTCTACGAGTATGTCGGTTCGCCTGCCTGGCACTTCGACAACAGCCAGTTCACCGTGCCGAAGCAGCGAACCTGGGGCGAATGGCGAGGCTACGAGAACGTCTATGTCCGCAGTGGTGCTGCTGACGGTGCCAAGACCCAAACGCGATACACCTACTTCCGCGGCATGCACGACGACTATCTCGATCGCGAAGGCACTACACGGCGAACCGCCGCTGTCACCGACAGCCAGAACAAGTCTGTCGAGGACACCGAACGGTTCAACGGGTTCGTGCGGGAACAGATCACTTACAACGGCGCCGGTGGAGCGGTTGTCAGCGGCACGATCTCGACGCCTTGGGTGAGTTCGACCGGTTCGGCGGGTGGCTACACCGCCCTGCTCCTGCGCACGCAGTCGACGGTCACTCGGACTCGGTTGAGCACTGGTACGGATCGAGTCAGCCAGGTGGACACCACCTTCGACGGACACGGACTGCCGCTGACCTCGGACGATCTTGGTGATCTGGCGACGTCGTCGGACGACAGGTGTACGCGCTACACCTACAACTCGAACTCCGACCTGTGGATCTGGGGTCCGGTCAGTCGTGAGGAGAAGGTCTCTGCCAAGTGCGACGCGACTCCGAATCGGCCGGCGGACGTGATCTCGGATGAGCGGAGCTACTACGACAGTTCGAGCAGCCTGACCGCCGCGCCGACCCGTGGCCTTCTGACGAAGGTCGACACGATGAGCCGCTGGACGACTGGACCTGTCTACGAGCAGCGTGTTCGTACCGTGTACGACGCGCGCGGCCGGGTCATCGAGACGTACGACGCTCTCGACACCCTGACCAGCAAGGTCGAGTTCACCCCGTCGACGACGGGACCGGTCACGCAGACGGTGACCACCGACGCGAAGGGCTATACGAGCACGAGCGTCATCGCGCCTGCCTGGGGAGCGTCGGTCGCCGAGATCGATGCCAACAACCGCCGCACCGACCTCACATACGACGCGCTCGGCCGTCTGACCGGCGTCTGGCTTCCGGACCGTTCCAAGGCCGACAACATCAGTGCGTCGATGATCTTCAGCTACCTGGTGCCCAACAACGCGCCGAACGTCATCACCACGCAGCAGCTGAAGCCGGACGGAACCTACAGGACTAGCAAGACTCTGCTGGACGGAATGCTGCGTCCGCGTCAGGTTCAGTCACCTTCTGCCACCGGCCTCGGACGAGTTCTCGTCGACACGCGGTACGACGAACGCGGCAACGTGATTTCCTCGAACGGTCCGTACCACGACAGCAACTCGCAGCCGTCCAATGTTCTGTTCGTGCCCAGCGAGGAGAACCTGCCGGCCCGGACCAAGACCACCTACGACGGCGCCAACCGGGCGACCCTGTCGCAATTCCTCGTCGACAACAACGAGCAGTGGCGAACGACGACCACCTACACCGGCGACTCGACGACCGTCGTACCTCCGGAGGGAAGCACGACCACGACCACGCTGTTCGACGCCCGGGGCAAGACGACCGAGCTGAGGCAGTACAAGGGCCGGGCCGCGACCGGCGCGTTCGATTCGACGAAGTACACCTACACGCCCGACGACCAGGTCTCGACGGTCACCAACGCCGCCGGCAGTGTATGGGGCTTCGGCTACGACATCCGCGGCCGCCAGGTGCGCACTGATGACCCCGACAAGGGCACGACTACGACGACGTACGACGCTACGGACCGGGTGACCTCGACCAAGGACGCGCGCGGTCAGCAGCTGTTCTACTCCTACGACGAGCTCGACCGAAAGACCGCCGTACGCACCGGATCTGCGGACGGCCCTGTGGTCAGCAGTTGGATTTACGACACTCTGGCCAAGGGTCTCCTGACCTCCTCGACTCGGACGATCGATGGAGCCAACTACGTCTCCGCCGTCACCGGCTACGACGCCTTGGGCCGACCGACGGGAAGCAAGGTCGTCATCCCTGACTCGGAGTCGGTGAAGGGACTGGCCGGAACCTACACGACGACCACGTCGTACAACCCCGACGGCAGCATCAAGAAGGCCGGCCTGCCGAAGGTTCCCGGACTGCCCGACGAGTCGATCGACCTCGTGTACGACGAGAACGGCAACCTGGACAAGATGGGCGGCTGGCAGTCGTACGTCAGCGGCGTCACCTATGACGTCTACGGTTCGCCCGGCCTCTATCACGTGGGCCAGCAGACCGGGAAGACGGCGTACCAGCAGTTCACCTACCAACGAGGTACTCGGCGTCTGACGGAGATGGAGGTCAACCGGGAAGGCATCGCCCAGCCGGACGATACCTTCACCTATACGTACGACGACTCCGCGAACGTGAAGTCTGTCTCGCACAAGTTCGGTGCCACCGTCGATCTTCAGTGCTTCACCACGGACTACCTCCGTCGCACCACCGAGGCCTGGACCCCAGGCACCAACTGCACCGACCCGAAGTCCGCCTCAACCCTCGGCGGGCCTGCGCCGTACTGGCAGTCCTACACGTTCGACGTCGCCGGCAACCGCCGAACGATCACCGACCACAAGGCCAACGGCGACACGACGTCCACCTACGCCTACCCGGCCGCGACGGCCGATCGGCCGCACGCTGTCACCGGTGTCTCCTCCTCAGGCCCAGGAGGCACCTCCGCCGACGACTACGGCTATGACGCATCCGGCAACATGTCCACCCGAAACGTCGGTGGTGACACCGACAACTTCACCTGGGATGCCGAAGGACACCTGGCGAAGGTCGCGGGCCCGGCCGGTGACACCAGTTTCATCTACGACGCCGACGGCACTCGGCTGATCCGTCGTGACCCGAAGGGCGCCACGCTTTACCTCGCCTCGACCGAAGTCCGTTGGGAGAAGAGCGGGACCGCCGAGACTCTTGCCTCGACCCGGTACTACGACTTCAACGGCAAGACGATCGCCATGCGCACCAGTTCGTCGTCGGTCGAGTACCTCATGCCCGACGCGCAGGGAACCTCGACGGTCTCGTTCGACGGCGTCGCCGCCACGATCTCCCGCCGCTTCATGGACCCCTTCGGTAACCCGAGGGGCACTCCATCACCCACCTGGGAGCCAAACGCCAGAGGTTTCGTCAACGGTGTCGAAGACGAATCAACAGGTCTGACCCATCTCGGCGCGCGCGAGTACGACCCGAAGCTAGGCCGTTTCATCAGCGTCGACCCGCTCGTTGATTTCAACGACCCCATGACGATGAACGCCTATGCCTACGGCAACAACAGCCCGGGAACCTACAGCGACCCCGACGGCCTGAAGGCGATCTACGACGACAACATGCTCGACGACGGGGTGCATGCCCCGCGGACGCCGACGAGGTCCGAGGACAAGGTCGACCCGACAACCCGCGCCAGGCAGGTCGATCTGGCTGACAAGATCACCAAGCATTGGGAACGGCAGGAGAAGGCAAAGAAGATCATCAAGGAGGTCGTCAAGGCCCTTGTGAAGATCGCCGCCGACGAGCTCGGTATCACCGACGCCCTCAACTGCTTCACCGAAGGCGACATCGGCGGCTGCATCTCCACTGGCGTCACCGTCCTCAGTAGCTTCGTCGGCGGCATAGCCGCCAAGCTCGCCACGAAGTATCTGCTCAAGATCAACAAGTTTCGCAAGCTCATGGGAAATATTTGGAACCTCGTCGGTAAAGCCGGCAGTGCCGTCCAAGACTGGGTAGGTTCCCGTAAGGCCCTCAAAGCTCTCGGTGATTGCAATTCATTCATGCCACGAACCCTCGTCCTGATGGCCGATGGGTCGCGGCGGCCGATCGAGAAGCTCAAACTCGGCGACTCCATTCTCGCGACCGACCCTTCGACTGGAAAGACCTCTGCTGAGCACGTCGTTAGAACCATTATTGGTCAGGGTCGAAAAGACCTTGTTGATGTAACGGCGGCGGCAATCGGCTCAAGGGGTGGTGCGCGGCCTGGCGTTGTTACTGCTACCGCTGGGCATCCGTTCTATGTACCGGCGCAGAATGCCTGGGTGGCGGCGAGAGATCTACGTGTCGGTGATCTCCTCGCGACAACCGATGGAGGCGACGTACTGGCTGTTGCGGGAGTGCGGGCGTACACCGAAGAGGCGCGTGTCTACAACCTCACGGTCGCTAACCATCACACATACTATGTCCTGGCGGGGCCTGATCCCGTGCTGGTTCACAACTGTGACTTTGCGCCTGGCGTGGCAGACGAGCACTTTGACAAACATGTACTGGGGCTTGATGATGCCGGGCAGGCGACGCGTACACCGGATATGCCTGAGTATGCCGTCAAGGATCTGGACAAAGGATTTGAAAACTATGTGGCAGATGCTAAATCTCTGATGTGTTCGGAGACTTGTCCGGCGGGTGCGCGTCAGGCAATTCGAAGCGACGGAACAATAATCAGACTAGATTCAAGTGGGAGAATCGGGATGAGAAAGGGGAATACTATTACGACCTATTTTCGTCCCGATGACCCTGGTACATACTTCATAAGGGAGGGTGCTCGATGAATCGAGCCGATGATGAGTTCGGAGAAGAGTTCTCTACTTTCATTAGGGCCTCAGGGCGCTGGCGGGACACTATGCCAGAGGCGCTCCTTGAGCGGTGGGTGAGGTTCGTTGATGATTGCGAGCACGGTTATCCGCTCGGCGCAGAAGATTACTTCAATGATCTCACGTCGAGAGACGCATTGGAGAGGGCGTTAAATTCTCCGCAATTACAGAGGTTCCCTGAATTATCGCAACTTCGTAAGAATGTGGAGCGGGTTGATTCGAGATTTCGCGCACTTCTAATTCCAGATGTATTTCCCGGGATTCCCGGCGTCTCGTGGTGGGCGCGCGGAATGGTAAAAGCTGCCCGAAAGCGTCTTGTGGAGGATGTGCGGCGCGATTATCGCGTGAGTTTGAATGAGATCGAATAAGATGCGGATTCGACTCTGAAGTCTTTCGCGCGGTCGTGCTGAGGTGGCCCAGTGTAAATGGATGCCCCCGCCAGGTCGTGCTCAAGGGAGGACATAGCCGATGGGAATCGAGCTGGGGCAGCATGGCTGGGAGCACTTGGAGAGACGGCGTACAGGCGTATTGCTGAGATGACGATCGGACTTGGCTTTGTGTCTTACGCAGTCGACGCCGGCTGTTGTGCGGTGGTGATGCAGTCGCTCACGTGGTCGTCGCCTGCGGTGCTTGCAAGTTTGCCTGCCTCGGCGAGGTGTTGCTGTTCGAGGCCGACTCCGGGAATCGTAGGTGCTGTGCTGGCTGATGATTCAAGATTTTCTGCACGTGTTGTCGACGAGTTGGCCGACGCCGGGTGGCGTCAGGATCGTTCGATCGATATCTCGGCGTGGATGGCCGAGCTTGATGCGCAGGGATACCGAGTCAGCGAGGTTGCCGCGCAGGCACTGCGCTCATTCGGAGGACTCTCAGTTGGGTCGGCGGTTGTTGAGGGACCGAACTTCTCGAACGATGAGCCGCTAACGGTTGATCCGATTCTGGCAGGATCGGGTCACCGGGCGCTCGCCGAGGAGTTGGAGCGGGAGTTGGGTGGCAACTGGTATCCGTTTGGCGAATGGCTCAGCTCCTCGAGTGTGTTCGTGCGTGATGACGGTTGGGTGGTGGCGACCGGATTGGGGCGGATCTGGGAGCTCGGCAGGACTGTTGACGATGCGATTGAGTTCGCTGTGATGGCGTCGCATCCGCTCGAATGCCTGAAGATCCTTGCTCCGGGCGCGAAGCCGTGGCCCCCGTCAGCCAGGGACAGCAACTGACAGCCTCGCGCTTTCTGCTTCGGCATGCGGTGCGGAGCAGAAAGCACGAGCCGGTTCTACTAGCTGAGCCAGGTGGGGCGGAGGGGGAAGTGGGCGTCGGTGCCGTCCAGTTTTACGGCTAGGAATTGGTGGAGTTGGGTGTTGTTGCGTTCGAAGCCCACGCGGCAGGCGGCTAAGTACAAGCCCCAGATTTTGGCTGTGGCGGGGCCGACCTCCGCCACCGCCTCGTCCCAGTGGGACATCAAATTGTCGGACCAGGCGCCCAACGTCAACGCGTAGTGTTCGCGGAGGTTTTCGGAGTGGCGGACTTCGAAGCCGGCGTCTTGGGCTTCCGCGATGATGCGGCCGGAGCCGATTAACTCGCCGTCGGGGAAGATATAGCGGTCGATGAAGGCGCCGGTGGAGCGGAAGTGGTTGTCGGGGCGGGTGATGCTGTGGTTGAGGAGCCGGCCGCCGGGCTTCAGGCGGTCCAAGAGGAAGCCGAAGTACGACGGGTAGTTGCGGACGCCGATGTGTTCGGTGAGGCCGATGGAGCTGATGGCGTCGAAGTCGCGTTCGGGGACGTCGCGGTAGTCGAGGAAGCGGACTTCGGCCAGGTCCTCGAGGCCTTCGCGTTTGATGGCCTCGTTGGCCCAGTGGGCTTGTTCGGCGGACAACGTGACACCTAGGGCCTGTACGCCGTACTCGCGGGCGGCGTGACGGACCATGCCACCCCAGCCGCAGCCGACGTCCAATAACCGCATGCCAGAACGCAGATCCAATTTCCGCGCGACCAGGTCGTATTTCTCGTATTGCGCTTCCTCCAAGGAAGCATCCAAGGACGGGTATACGGCGCAGGTGTAGGTCATCGAGGGGCCGAGGATCCACTCGTAGAACGTGTTGGAGACGTCGTAGTGGTGGTGGATCGCGGCCTTGTCGCGGGTGCGGGAATGGCGAAGACCCTCGAAGGTGCGACGCCACTTGGGGAGGTGCTCCTGGGGTGGGGGTGGAGGCGGCTTCAAGTAGCTCCAGCCGAGGCCCCGGACGATGCGGAGGGCTTCGGCGGGGGTGGGGCGTTCGAAGTGGACCTGGTTGAGCATCATCCGCATGAACTCGTACGGGTTCGCAGGGTGGACGCCGGTGATCTCGAGGTCGCCCATGACGTAGGCACGGACGAGGCCGAGGTCGCCGGGGGCCGTCAGTACGTAGGAGAGGCCGCGTTCGGTCGCCAGATGCATGTGGATGGGGGAGTCCACCGGGCCGGTGGCGCTGCCGTCGTACGCCGTGAAGCGGAACGGGAGGCCGTCCGGGGTCACGGTTGTCAGGGCGTCTGCGATGGATACCTGGGTTGCGAGCGTCGTCATCGGCGCGTCACCGCCTTTTCGTAGAGCCCGGTGAGCCGGGCGTCCGGGTCGTAGCGTTGTTTCACCTCAGTCAGGGCCGGGACGTTGTAGAGCCGGTCGAAGGTGTCTCTGTCGTAGTAGGCGTCGGAGTAGAGCGACTTGTGGCCGCCGAAGCGGGCGACCGCGTCCTCGATCGAGCGGTTGACGTCGCCGTCCTCAGCATCAGGAGCGATCGGGACGGTGCCCCAGAAGCCGACGTTCACGTAGGTCTCGCCAGGTGCGAGCGGGTAGAGCGGCCACGCAGCGGATCCACGCAGGCGGAGCGGGCACAGCCACACAGGCCGCATCCCGACCTCAGCATCGAACCAGCGCAAGAACGCGGCCAACGCAGCTACCGGGATCTCAACATCCTGTACGACGCGCTCGCGCGGCGGCTGACCGCGGCGGGCACTGATCCGGGCCGCAACCTGATGACGGTTCTCGAAGCCGACGAGCTTGTGGAACACGTCGCTGCGACGCCACCGGCGCGGCCAGAACCGCCGTACCCAAGGGTTCTGGGCACCGAAGGCGGCCGAACACCAGAACCAGTCGGTGTCCCAGCGCCACAGGTAGTCGTGTGCGGTGAGGACGTCGGTCTGTCGCTGCTGGATGGAGCGGTAGAAGATCTGCTGGCCGGTGTAGTCACTCGTCTGGGCCACGGCGTCGCTGTTGCGGCCGAGCGTCAGATAAGCCTCTGAAGGGGTGAACGCAACCCCGTCGACGAAGTGCACCGGCTCGTCGCGATAGGCGCCTGAGGCAACGATCCCGTCCAGGACCGGTGCCAGCTCGTCCAGAGACAACCGCACATGGCGCAGGGCGACGTACGGCGAGATGCGGTCGA
This sequence comes from Kribbella sp. NPDC058245, assembly GCF_042882005.1. Lineage (NCBI taxonomy): Bacteria > Bacillati > Actinomycetota > Actinomycetes > Propionibacteriales > Kribbellaceae > Kribbella > Kribbella sp. NPDC058245. The sequence goes on along the minus strand of NZ_JBHVWY010000013.1, from coordinate 261,204 downwards.
GGGAGATCCGCAGCCGGGTGGCGTACCCGAGCGTGCCGTAGGAGTTCGGGAACATCCGGAAGAGGTCGGCGTGCTCACCCGAAGGCCGTGCGGTCACCACCTCACCAGCGCCGGTGAGGATGTCCATCTCCAGCACCGACTCGTGCGGCAGCCCGGCGCGGAACGACGAGGACTCGATCCCGAGCCCAGTCACCGCTCCACCCAGCGTGATCGTCTTGAGCTGTGGGACCACCATCGGCGTCAGCCCGTGCGGCAGGGTCGCCGCGACCAGGTCCTCATACGTGCACATGCCCTGTACGTCGGCCGTCCGCGCGACCGGGTCGACACTGATCACGCCGGTCAGCCCGGACACGTCCAGCCCCGGCCGCTCCACCGCCGTACGCGGGCGGAACAGGTTCGAACTCTTCTTCGCCAGCCGGACGGGTTCGCCCACGGGGATGCGCTGGTACGACGCCCGCAGCCGCCCTACCGCCTGATCGTGATCGAGCGTGGCAGCCACATCCGATGTCGAAGGCACCTAATCAGAGTACGACGGTGATTCGGAGGGCGCATGGGACTTCTGTCACGGCGAGCGGCCCGGGGTAAGTTCGGACCTATGGGTGACTTGGTGAAGGCAGCGCTCCCGTGGGCGGATCCGGAGCGGGTGCTGCGGGGGGTGCCTGAGGGGGTGGCGGCGCAGGCTGATGGGGCTGAGTTCTATGTGCCTGAGTACATGGGTGTGGTGGACTTCCCCGCGGTGTTCGCGACGATGCCGGACCTGAAGGTGGTCCAGTTGCAGACTGCTGGGTTCGAGGGTGTGCTGCCGCATCTGCCGGAGGGCGTCACCTTGTGCAATGCGCGGGGTGTGCACGACGCGTCGACGGCCGAACTGGCGGTCGGGCTGATCCTGGCGTCGTACCGGCGGATCCCTCGGGCGGTCCGCAACCAGGACCTTGGGGTGTGGCCCGGCGACAACTATGGCGAGATGGATGACTCGCTGGCGGATCGGACCGTGCTGATCATTGGGTACGGGTCGATCGGTGAGGCGCTGGAACGGCGGCTGGCCGGGTTCGAGTGTGAGGTGGTTCGGGTCGCGCGGCGGCCGCGGGACGGCGTACATCCCACGACTGACCTCCCTGACCTGCTGCCGCGCGCGGATGTCGTCGTACTGCTGACTCCCGCGACTGACGAGACGCGCGGCATGGTCGACGCCAAGTTCCTCAGCCAGTTGAAGGACCGAGCGCTGCTGGTGAACGTGGCTCGCGGAGTCATCGTCGACACCGACGCTCTCATCGCCGAGCTCGCCACAGGCCGTATCTCCGCCGCCGTCGACGTCACCGACCCCGAGCCGTTGCCGTCGGGGCATCCGCTGTGGTCTGCTCCGAATGTGCTGATCAACCCGCACCGTGGGGGTGCCTCGACGGCGTTCGAGCCGCGGGTCGCCCGGTTGGTGCGGGCGCAACTGGAGCGCTACGTGCGCGGCGAAGCACTCGTCAATGTGGTGGCAGGGCCGCCACGGTAGGAGGACAACGATGTCCGAGGCTGTACTGCTGATCGGGACCAAGAAGGGGCTCTGGATCGGCCGCAGCGACGCTGCGCGCCGGGAGTGGAGGCTCGACGGGCCTGCGTTCGAGATGCAGGGCGTGTACGCCGTGGGCATCGACACTCGCGGTGAGCGGCCGCGGCTGTTCGTGGGCGGGACGAGTGAACACTGGGGGCCGGCGGTCTTCCACTCCGACGACCTCGGCGCGAGCTGGGACGAGCCGCCGGAGGGCGCGATCGGGTTCCCCACGGGGACGGATGCGTCGCTGGAGCGGGTCTGGCAGATCCAGCCGGGCGTCGAACCTGGTGTCGTGTACGCCGGGAGCCAGCCGTCGGCGTTGTGGAAGTCGACCGACGGGGGAGTGACGTTCGAGCTCGTCCGCGGGCTGTGGGACCACCCGCATCGTGAGCAATGGGGTGCGGGCTTCGGCGGTCAGGCCGTCCACACGGTGCTGCCGCATCCGACCGACCCCGCGCGGATGAGCGTCGCGATGTCGACCGGCGGGGTCTATCAGACGGCCGACGGCGGTACGACGTGGTCGCCGGCCAACCACGGGATCAAGGCGTACTTCCTGCCCGACCCGGATCCGGAGTTCGGTCAGTGTGTCCACAAGCTCGCGGGGCACCCCGCCGTACCGGATCGGCTGTTCGCGCAGAACCATCACGGGGTCTATCGGTCCGATGACGGTGGTCAGATCTGGAAGTCGATCGCGGACGGACTGCCGTCGGACTTCGGCTTCCCGATCGCTGTGCACCCGCACGAGCCCGACACCGTGTACGTCTTCCCGCTGGTTGCTGACGGCAACCGAATTCCTCCGGACGCCACCTGCCGCGTCTACCGCTCGCGCGACGCGGGAGCGACCTGGGAGCCGTTGACCAAGGGCCTGCCCGACGTCTCCTACGTTCCCGTCCTGCGTGACGCGCTGACGACCGACACCGCCGACCCGGCCGGCGTGTACGTCGGCACTCGCGACGGCTGCGTCTACGCCAGCGCCGACGCGGGCGACACCTGGAGCGAGGTCGCTCGCCACCTCCCCGACGTACTCACCCTGCGGGCCGCGGTCCTGTGATCACCCTCGACCTCCCACCGGTACTGCGCCCGTTCGCGGCCGGTGCCGATCGCGTCACCGTCGACCCCGGCCCGGACCCGACGGTGCGCAGCGTCCTCACCGCCCTCGACGCCCCACTGCGCCGCCGCCTGATCGACGAGCAAGGCGCCGTACGGCGGCACGTCAACCTCTTCCTCGGCCAGGACAACGTCCGCGACCTCGCCGGCGCCGACACCCCACTAACCGACGGCGACCACCTCCTCGTCCTCCCCAGCGTCGCCGGCGGCTAGCCCTCGTCAGTGGCGGAAGAGGCGGACGTTGGTGGGGGACCAGGTGATGTTGGCGGCCGTGCAGGCGGCGGCTACCTGGTCTGAGCGGATGGAGCCGGCGGGTTCGGCGATGTGGGCTACGCCGAAGCGGGCCGCCTCGTCCACGTTGTCGGGGAAGGGGAGAGCGCCGTCGGAGACCATGGAGACGCCAGTCAAGGGCTCGTTCGAGTGGCGGGACCACCAGGAGGCGGCTTTGAGGCCGGCTGTCCTCGTGCAGTCGACTCGGGATTGCTGGCCGGCGCCGATGCCGATGGCCATGCCGTCCTTCAAGAGAGCGACGGTGTTGGACTGGGTGTAGCGGACGACGATCAGGCCGAGCAGGAGATCGTCAGCAGCCGCCGATGGGACCTCTGGGCTCAGGAGGTCCCGGGTCAGCGGGAGGTCGTCGCGATGTTGACTCAACCGGAGACCGTAGAGCTCGCGCACCTCCTCCAGTGGCGGCTCGAACGCGGGGTCCGCCTCCAGCACCAGATACGTGCCGCGCTTCTTCGCGGCCAGGATCTCCACGACACCCGGCTCGAAGCCGGGCGCGATGATCCCGTCGCTCACGACACGGCGCAGCACCTCGGCGAGCTCAAGATCCACCGGGTGTGACACCGCGACGAAATCGCCGTACGACGACTTGGGGTCGGCGTCGCGGGCACGGCGGTACGCCTCCACAACCGTCGTACCGAGGGCGGCGCCGGCCGGCGAGACATGCTTGTACGACGCGGCTGCGGGCACCCCGAAAGCAGTCGCGGCTTCGCGGACGAGTTGCCAGCCGGTGAGGGCGTCGAGGACGTTGATATACGACGGACTGCCCGAGACCACCGTGAACGGAGCGCGGGCTCCGATGACGGCAAGAGCGGCAGGCTGGTGGGGGTTCATTCCGTAGCGCAAGAGAGGCCTCCAGAAGCTGGAGGCGCCCAGGCGGTCGACGCCACGTAGTCGGCCGCTCCCCGGTGGTGACCCACCCTCGCCAGTCGCGGTAGGTCAAGCTTATTGCAGGAACGTGCAATTGGGGTCCAGAGCCGCCAGAACGGTCTTACGATCCGCGAATGGGGATCTTCTCGCGGAAGGCGGCGCCGGGCGTCGACGTGTCCGGCCTGAGGCTGGACCAGGCCTGGCTGGACGCTGACCTCGACACGGCCTATGCGGCGGTACGGCGGGGAGATCTGTCCACCGGACTGGCGTTGCTCAAGGTCACGCCGGCCAACACCAACCTGCGGTCGATCCGCGCCACCGGCCTTGCCAAGGCAGCGGTGGGGCGGAGCGAACAACTGGAGCTGCGGCTGGAGGCCTACCCGAAGGATCCGGATCTACTGCTCTGGTACGGGCAGACGCTGGTCTTCGAGGCGTGGGCGGTGCGAACCGGGCAGCGGGCCAAGGACGTGTCGGCGCAGCGGTTCACGACGTTCCACGACATTCTCCGTACGGCGGCCGAGGTGTTGCAGGGCGCGATTGTCTCGGCGGCCGACGACGCGGTCCCGTGGGAGGTGCTGCAGTGGGCGGCCCTGGGGCTGCAAGCGGAGTTGGAGGACAAGGCGGAGATCTTCCACGCCGCTCTCGTCCGTCACCCGGGCAGCTACGCGGCGCACACCGGCCGGGTTCAGGTGCTGGCGAAGAAGTGGTCCGGTCTGGAGCTGGCTGAGCTGATCGAGTTCGGCGACGGCGTGGTGGAGCGGGCGCGGCCGGGCAGCGTGCTGTGCACGATCGCGGCCAACGTGTTCAATGAGGTCTGGCTCGAGATCGCCTCCGACAAGGAGCGGACGAAGGTCGAGCGAATGAAGCGGTACGCGAGCGGCGTCACAGCCCGGCGACCGCAGTTGCTCGCGGCCCGCGACAAGTGGTGGAACGACGGCCGGACGCCGGACCCCGCTGACGTCTCGGCCAACGGGACGATGGCGTTCGCGCTCAAGTGGGCGGGTGCGAAGCGGGAAGCGATGGAGCACGCCACCCGCACCGAGGGCCGAATCGAGAGTGTCCCGTGGGGTTACGTCGGCGGCCTCACCGGCTTCGCCGACGCCCTCACGAAGCAGATGGACTAAAGCTTTTCCGCACGGAAGACCATCAGGCGGGAGTCCGGCTCGAACGGCTGCTCGTGCCAGCCGGCGTACACATTGACGATGAACCCGGCCGCCTCCAGGGCCTTCGAGATCTCGTCGACGGACCGGAAGAACAGCTCGGTGCGATAGACGTCGTCCCGGCCGTCGTCGTACAGGTTGTGTGCGTCGAAGACGACCCGGCCGTCGTCGCTGACCTCGATGAGGTCGAGCCATTCGGTGAGGTGCCCGATCGCCGTGTCGCGATCCCCGTACGTCGCCTCGCGCGTCCACGACTCCCACGCCCGGGCCGCGGGGTTCCGGGACTCGAAGACCAGTACGCCGCCCGTCCGCAACGCACCCGCGATCGCGGCGAAGGGTTCAGCGAGCGAAGGGATGTGCATCAATGTGTTCCCGGTGCAGAGCACCAGGTCGACATCGCCGGTCGGCTCGACCATGCCGGCGTCGCCGGAGATCCAGGTGACCGTGCTGGGCGTACGGCGGGCGTAGTTCAGCATCGTGAGGCTCGGGTCGATGCCGATCACCTCGCGCCCGTCCACGGCCAGTGAGCGCGCGAGCAGCCCGGTACCGCAGCCGAGATCGACGATCTTCGAGACCTTCAGCGAGTCGGCCACCGCATGGAAGTACACCGTGTCGTCGCCAGGAGGGTTGTCGAGGTCGTAGAGCTCGACCAGTTGCTCGTCACCGTAAGGATCATCCACCCGGCGAACGCTAGAGAGACCGAAGCACGAGGGCAAAGTGTTTAGAGTGAGCCCATGGTCGATGTGAAGCCCCGCAGCCGCACTGTCACCGATGGTCTGGAAGCTACCGCGAGCCGAGGGATGCTCCGAGCGGTCGGCATGGGGGACGACGACTGGGTGAAGCCGCAGATCGGCGTGGCCTCGAGCTGGAACGAGATCACCCCCTGCAACCTCTCGCTGGACCGGCTCGCGAAGGCGGTCAAGGAAGGCGTGCACGCGGCCGGTGGGTACCCGCTGGAGTTCGGCACGATCAGCGTCTCCGACGGCATCTCGATGGGCCACGTCGGCATGCACTACTCACTCGTCAGCCGCGAAATCATCGCCGACTCGGTCGAGACCGTGATGGAGGCCGAGCGCCTCGACGGCTCGGTCCTGCTGGCCGGCTGCGACAAGTCCCTGCCCGGCATGCTGATGGCTGCGGCCCGGCTCGACCTGGCGTCCGTCTTCCTGTACGCCGGTTCGATCATGCCTGGCCGTTTGGGCGACAAGGACGTGACGATCATCGACGCCTTCGAGGCGGTCGGCGCGTGTGTTCGCGGCCTGATCACTCGCGAGGAGGTCGACGCGGTCGAGCGGGCGATCTGCCCGGGTGAGGGTGCGTGCGGCGGCATGTACACCGCCAACACGATGGCGGCGTCCGCCGAAGCTCTCGGGATGTCGCTGCCCGGATCGGCCGCGCCGCCCGCGGTGGATCGCCGCCGTGATGGCTATGCGCGCAAGTCCGGCGAGGCCGTGGTCGGCCTTCTGCAGAAGGGGATCACGGCCCGGCAGATCCTCACCAAGGAGGCGTTCGAGAACGCGATCGCCGTGGTGATGGCGCTCGGTGGCTCGACGAACGCCGTACTGCATCTGCTCGCGATCGCGCGCGAGGCCGAGGTCGATCTGACCCTGGCCGACTTCAACCGGGTCGGCGAGAAGGTCCCGCACCTGGGTGACCTGAAGCCGTTCGGCCGCTATGTGATGACGGACGTCGACCGCGTCGGCGGGATCCCGGTGATCATGCGTGCGTTGCTCGACGCGGGTCTCCTGCACGGCGACTGCCTGACCGTCACCGGCAAGACGATGGCCGAGAACCTCGCTGACATCGCGCCGCCGGATGTCGACGGGGCGATCATCCGCGCACTGGACAAGCCGATCCACCCCACCGGCGGAATCACGATCCTGCACGGCTCGCTCGCGCCCGAGGGTGCGGTCGTGAAGAGCGCCGGGTTCGATTCCGACGTGTTCGAGGGTACGGCGCGCGTCTTCGACGGCGAGCGCGCCGCGATGGACGCCGTACCGGAACTGAACCCGGGCGACGTGGTCGTGATCCGCTACGAAGGCCCGAAGGGCGGCCCGGGGATGCGCGAGATGCTCGCGGTCACCGGCGCGATCAAGGGCGCCGGCCTCGGCAAGGACGTGCTGCTGCTCACCGACGGCCGGTTCTCCGGCGGTACGACGGGATTGTGCGTCGGCCACGTCGCGCCCGAAGCCGTCGACGGCGGGCCGATCGCGTTCGTCCGCGACGGCGACCGGATCACCCTCGACGTCGCGAACCGCACGCTCGATCTCCACGTCGACGCCGACGAACTGACCCGCCGTACCGAAGGCTGGACGCCCAAGCAACCCGCGATCACCAAGGGCGTCCTCGGTAAGTACGTCCGCCTGGTCGGCTCAGCCTCCCAAGGCGCCACCTGCGGCTAACCGCCCCGCCCGCTCCACACCCGCCCCGCCCCGCCCCGCCCCGCCCCGCCCCGCTTCGCTCCCGACCCCCGTCCTGCCTCCGCCCCTGACCAACCCCCATTTGCCTGCCTAACCACCCAGATCAGGGGTTAAGCACCCGCAACCACGGTGCCAAACCCCCGATTTGGCTGGCTAACCACTCAAATCGGCGTACTCCACGGTCGTCGAGCCCCGGACCCGTCTCGACCTCGCCCACCTCCGCCGGTGGCCGCCGTACCCCCTCCCGAAATTTGAACGGATCTCCCCTCAAGTTGCCCCCCTTCTCCCCCCGAAATTTCAGGGGAGAAGGGGCGAGTTCAACGGATATCCGGTCAAATGCACCGCGCCCGAGAGCCGGGCCGGGGGAACCGGCGGAGCCGGGGAGGAGTACCAGGCGTGGGAGGAGTAGGGGGCGCGGGAGGAGCAACGGTGCGTGGGAGGAGTAGGGGTGGGAGGAGTAAGAGGGCGCGGGAGGAGTGGGAAGAGGCGCCAGGGGGTGGGATTGGCGTCTCGGATGGTGGGACAGCGTGGTGCTGAACTTGACCTGGACCTTGTCGGCGGGCGAATAATGCCTACATGCGATCGATTCTCCTCGTACTTGTGCGGCGCGCCGACTGACGCGACCTCTGAGTCGAGCGCGCCCCTTCAGCCAACCGGCAGAAGGGGCCTTTTTATTGGACACAGTTGTTGCCAGGGCGACTATCTGAGACCCAGTAGCGTCAGGACAGCGAACACGAGCGAGGATGGATCGGTCGCGAAAAGCAAGGCCAATCAACGTGACTGGATTGAGGGAAGGCACTCATGAGTGAGCAGCTGACCGGGGCACAGGCTCTGATCCGCGCACTGGAACATGCCGGAGTGGACACCGTCTTCGGCATCCCGGGCGGGGCGATCCTCCCGGCGTACGACCCGATGCTCGACTCGACCCAGATCCGCCACATCCTGGTACGTCACGAGCAGGGCGCCGGCCACGCCGCGCAGGGGTACGCCGCCGCGTCGGGCAAGGTCGGAGTCTGTATGGCGACCTCCGGCCCGGGCGCGACGAACCTGGTCACGCCGATCGCCGACGCCTACATGGACTCGGTCCCGCTGGTCGCGATCACCGGTCAGGTGGCCAGCGCCGCGATCGGGACGGACGCCTTCCAGGAGGCCGACATCCGCGGCATCACGATGCCGATCACCAAGCACAACTTCCTGGTCAACGACCCCAACGACATCGCGACCACGATCGCCGAGGCGTTCCACATCGCCTCCACCGGCCGGCCCGGTCCGGTCCTGGTGGACGTGACCAAGGACGCGATGCAGGCCAAGGTCGACTTCGTGTGGCCGACCGAGCTGTCGCTGCCCGGGTACCGCCCGGTCACCCGCCCGCACCCCAAGCAGGTGCGCGAGGCGGCCCGGCTGATCGTCGCCGCCGAGAAGCCCGTCCTGTACGTCGGTGGGGGTGTGATCCGCGCGCAGGCGGAGGTGGAGCTGAAGGAGCTTGCCGAGCTGCTCGGCATCCCGGTCGTCACCACGCTGATGGCCCGCGGCGCACTGCCGGACACCCACGAGCTGCACTTCGGTATGCCGGGCATGCACGGTTCGGTCTCCGCGGTCGGCGCTCTGCAGCGTTCCGATCTGCTGATCACGCTCGGCGCCCGCTTCGACGACCGGGTGACCGGCAAGCTCGACTCGTTCGCTCCCGAGGCGAAGGTCATCCACGCCGACATCGACCCGGCTGAGATCGGCAAGAACCGCGTTGCCGACGTGCCGATCGTGGGGGACTGCAAGGAGGTCATCAGCGACCTCATCGCCGCACTCCGCACCGAGATCGCGAACAGTGGCCGGACCCCGTCGTACGACACCTGGCGGCACCAGTTGGAGTCGGTCCGGGAGAAGTACCCGCTCGGGTACGACGAGCCCGAGGACGGCAGCCTGTCCCCGCAGTACGTGATCCAGCGGATCGGCCAGATCGCCGGCCCGGACACGATCTACACCGCGGGTGTCGGCCAGCACCAGATGTGGTCCGCGCACTACCTGCCGTTCGAGAAGCCGCGGCACTGGCTGAACTCCGGCGGCCTCGGCACCATGGGCTACTCGGTGCCGGCCGCGATGGGCGCCAAGGTCGCTCGGCCGGACAAGACCGTGTGGGCGATCGACGGTGACGGCTGCTTCCAGATGACCAACCAGGAGCTGGTCACCTGTGCGCTCGAGGGCATCCCGATCAAGGTTGCCGTGATCAACAACCAGTCGCTGGGCATGGTCCGGCAGTGGCAGACGCTGTTCTACGACAAGCGGTACTCCAACACCGACCTGCACTCGAACCGGATCCCAGACTTCGCCAAGCTGGCCGAGGCGATGGGCGGGGTCGGTCTGCGCTGCTCCGACAAGGCTTCGGTGGACGCGACGATCGACAAGGCGATGTCGGTGACCGACCAGCCGGTCGTGGTCGACTTCGTCGTGCACCGCGACGCGATGGTCTGGCCGATGGTCGCCGCCGGCGTCAGCAACGACGAGATCCAGATCGCCCGCGACATGGCGCCCCAGTGGGACAGCGAGGAGCTCTGATGTCAAAACACACGCTGAGCATTCTGGTCGAGAACAAGCACGGTGTGCTGGCCCGCGTGGCCGCGCTGATCTCGCGGCGGGGCTTCAACATCGACTCGCTCGCGGTCGGCCCGACCGAGCACCCGGAGGTGTCCCGGATGACCATCGCGGTCAGCGTGGACGAGCAGCCTTTGGAGCAGATCACCAAGCAGCTGAACAAGCTGATCAACGTGATCAAGATCGTCGAACTCGAGCCCACGCAGACGGTTCAGCGCGAACTGCTGCTGGTGAAGGTGAAGGCGGACACCCTGACCAGGGGGCAGGTGCTGGAGACCGTCCAGCTGTTCCGTGCGAAGGTGGTGGACGTGGCACCGGACGCGATCACGATCGAGGCGACCGGCAATCCCGAGAAACTCGAGGCCATGCTCCGGGTGCTGGAACCCTTCGGCGTGCGTGAGCTGGTGCAGTCCGGCATGGTGGCGATCGGACGGGGCAGCCGCTCCATCTCCGACCGAACCCTCCGGCCGGTTCCGGTGCCCCCGCCGCACGTGCAGTCGGGAACCCCGACGATCCAGGCCCAACCTCCAGAACGCCATCACCAAACGACTCCGCACCCGGTGCCGGCGCCGCCGCCGGGCCGTCCGGTAGCTCCGGCCCGACACGGCTGACGCCGTACCAACCATCAAGAGGAGAACGCTCCAAGTGGCAGCAGAAATGTTCTACGACGACAACGCCGACCTGTCGGTGATCCAGGGCAAGAGCGTGGCCGTTCTCGGCTACGGCTCGCAGGGCCACGCGCACGCGCTCTCGCTGCGTGACTCCGGCGTCGACGTCCGCGTCGGCCTGCTCGAGGGCTCGAAGAGCCGGGCGAAGGCCGAGGCCGAGGGCCTGCGTGTCGTCACCCCGGCCGAGGCGGTCGAAGAGGCCAACGTCATCGTCGTGCTCGCTCCGGACCCGGCGCAGCGCAAGCTGTACGCCGAGGCGATCGAGCCGAACCTGGCCGACGGTGACGCGCTCGTCTTCGGGCACGGCTTCAACATCCGCTTCGGCTACATCAAGCCCCCGGCCGGTGTCGACGTCTTCATGGTCGCCCCCAAGGGCCCGGGACACCTCGTACGGCGTGAGTACACCGAGGGCCGTGGTGTCCCGGTGCTCGTCGCCGTCGAGCAGGACGCCTCCGGCAAGGCCTGGGACCTGGCGCTGTCGTACGCCAAGGGCATCGGCGGCCTCCGCGCCGGCGGCATCAAGACCACCTTCACCGAGGAGACCGAGACCGACCTGTTCGGTGAGCAGGCCGTCCTGTGTGGCGGCGTGTCCGCGCTGATCCAGGCCGGATTCGAGACGCTGACCGAGGCCGGCTACCAGCCGGAGGTCGCGTACTTCGAGTGCCTGCACGAGCTCAAGCTGATCGTCGACCTGATCTACGAAGGCGGCATCGCCAAGCAGCGCTGGTCGGTCTCCGACACCGCCGAGTACGGCGACTACGTCTCCGGCCCGCGGATCATCGACGCCTCGGTGAAGGCGCGGATGAAGGATGTCCTCGACGACATCACCAACGGCACCTTCGCGGCCCGCTTCATCGCCGACCAGGACGCCGGCGCACCGGAGTTCGCCGAGTTCCGCAAGAAGTCCCAGGAGCACCCGATCGAGGCCGTGGGCAAGGAACTGCGCGGCCTGATGGCGTGGGTCAAGTCGCACGACGACGACTACGTCGAGGGCAGCGCCGCCCGCTGATGCTGTGACGGAAGGCCCGGACCGTTCAGGTGGACGGTCCGGGCCTTCCGTCGTTTGCCCGCCGGAGCTGGCACAATCGGCCACGATCGGTAGCGGCAGGTGACGAGGAGGGTGAATCGGTGGTGCACGACGGCAGGCCGGGGCCGAGGCCGCCCCGACGGGTGCCCGCCGGCGCGCCGCCGCTGACCCAGCTACAACCGCCGGTACGGCGTACTCCGCCGCCCCAGCGCCGTCCCTGGCTCTACGGCCGCTTCCTGGCCGGCCTGATGGTCTTCCTGCTCGTCGTAGCCGGTGGCGCTGCCGCCGGTTGGTTCATCCGCCAGGACCGGCTGTCGATCGACACAGCCAAGACGCTGGCGGCCGGATCGAAGAGCGTCGTACGGGTACTGGCGACGACTTGCAGCGGCACTGGTGAGGGCACTGGGACGATCGTCGGCGACGGTCTGATTCTGACCGCGGGCGTGGTGGTTCAGGAGGCCAAGGGCGTCGCGGTCGTGACCTCTGACGGCGCAGTCTGGCGCGCCAATGTTCTCAGCGCCGGCGACGGCATCGCACTGCTGCGCGTGATCGGCCGCACGCCGCAGCCGCCGCTCACCCTCGCCACCGGTACGCCGGATGCTCAGGCGGAGCGAGCACTGTTCGGCTACACGCAGTCCGGCGAGCTCGTCGTACAGCAGGTCGGATCGGTACGACGCCCGCGTTCGCTCGGCGAGGTGATGAACACCGCGAAGCTCGGTGGACCAGTAGTCGCCAAGTCCGGCCACGTGGTCGGCATGGTGACGGGGACCTCGGCCGCGGACAGCCGGATCGCGCCGGTCGAAGCCTTGCGCCCGTTCGTTGCGCAGGAAGGCGGTGTGGCAGCGGCCGTCGGTGGCTGCGAAGAGTCGAAGGGGCCGCAGGGAGCCGTCACCCCGGAGCTGCAAGTGGCGGCGACGACACTCGCCACGCAGGCCCAGAAGTTCCTGGCCAACTATCTCGTCCTGCAGAATCGGCACGACTTCGTGGGCGTCCGTAAGTACTACTCGCCGCGGCTGATCGGGGCGCTCTCGACGGAGCAGGACCGGCTCAGCCACCAGACGACGTACTTCTTCAACCCGACGGTGACCGAGGTCACTGAGAACGCCGACACCAGCGTGAACGTGCGGGTGTCGTTCGTGGCGTTGTTCGCCCCGACCGCGCACAAGTCGGGCGGTCAGACCTGCAACCGGCTCGACACGCGGTACAAGCTGGTGCGGTCGGGGACCGCGCTGCTGCTCGACCAGTCCAAGCCGGCGGTGGACCCGCAGCCTTGCAACGGCACCTGAGGTAGGCTTCCCTTAGCGGGCACAGCGCGGTGCTCTGTTCATGAGCCCCTACCGCTTCGCAGGAGACATCTCCCATGACTGATGTGACTCGTCCCGTCGTCCTGATCGCCGAAGAGCTGAGCCCGGCCACCGTCGAGGCCCTCGGTCCCGATTTCGAGATCCGGCACGCGAACGGCGCCGACCGCGCCGAGCTGATCCCGGCCATCGCCGACGTCGACGCGATCCTGATCCGCAGCGCCACCAAGGTGGACGCCGAGGCCCTGGCCGCGGCCAAGAAGCTGAAGGTCGTCGCCCGGGCCGGCGTCGGCCTGGACAACGTCGACGTTAAGGCCGCCACCCAGGCCGGTGTGATGGTCGTGAACGCGCCGACCTCCAACATCGTCAGCGCCGCCGAGCTGGCCGTCGCCCTGCTGCTGGCCGCCGCGCGCCGGGTGCCGGCCGCCGACCTCTCGCTGAAGAACGGCGAGTGGAAGCGGTCGAAGTTCTCCGGTGTCGAGCTGTTCGAGAAGACCGTCGGCATCGTCGGCCTGGGCAAGATCGGCGTCCTGGTCGCGCAGCGGCTGGCCGCCTTCGGCATGAACGTGATCGCCTACGACCCGTACGTGCAGGCCGGCCGGGCCGCGCAGATGGGCGTCCGGCTCGCGTCGCTGGACGAGCTGCTGGCCGCGTCGGACTTCATCTCGGTGCACCTGCCGAAGACCCCGGAGACGATCGGGCTGATCGGTGACGAGCAGCTGCACAAGGTCAAGCCCGAGGTCATCATCGTGAACGCGGCCCGCGGCGGCATCGTCGACGAGACCGCGCTCTACTCGGCGCTCAAGGAGGGCCGGGTGGCCGCGGCCGGGCTCGACGTGTTCGCCAAGGAGCCCTGCACCGACTCGCCGCTGTTCGAGTTCGAGAACGTCGTCGCCACCCCGCACCTGGGCGCGTCGACCGACGAGGCGCAGGAGAAGGCCGGTATCGCCGTCGCCAAGTCGGTCCGCCTCGCCCTGTCGGGTGAGCTCGTGCCGGACGCGGTCAACGTCCAGGGCGGCGTGATCGCCGAGGACGTCCGGCCCGGGATCGGCCTGACCGAGAAGCTCGGCCGGATCTTCACCGCGCTGGCCGGTGGCGTCGCGCAGCAGCTCGACGTCGAGGTCCGCGGCGAGATCACCCAGTACGACGTCAAGGTGCTGGAGCTGGCCGCGCTCAAGGGTGTCTTCGCGGATGTTGTCGAGGACAACGTTTCCTACGTGAACGCGCCGCTGCTGGCGGCCGAGCGGGGCCTCGAGGTCCGGCTCGTCACCGACCACGAGAGCCCGGAGCACCGCAACCTGATCACGCTCCGCGGCACCCTCGCCGACGGTGCGCAGGTCTCGGTCAGCGGCACGCTGGTCGGCGTCCGGCAGTCGGAGCGCCTGGTCGAGGTCGACGGCTTCGACGTCGAGGTCGAGCTGGCCGCGCACCTCGCGTTCTTCACCTACGAGGACCGTCCCGGCATCGTCGGCCAGATCGGCCGCATCCTCGGCGACGCCGAGGTCAACATCGCCGGCATGCAGGTGAGCCGGGACCGCAAGGGCGGCAAGGCGCTGGTCGCCCTGTCGGTCGACTCGGCCGTGGCCCCCGCCGTACTGGACGACATCGCCTCGGCGGTCCAGGCGGACACTGCCCGCACTGTGGACCTTGACGCCTGACTAGACCGTATGGCTGTTTAACTGAGCAATAGCCAGCCACCCGCAGGCGCATGGTGGCTGGTCAGGGCCCGGACCCAAGTGTCCGGGCCCGCCCTATGCCCGCCAATCTCATGGGTTCACCCACGAGCTTGTGGGTTCTGCACCCGCATGCGAGTCCATAACTCACAATCTGGCTGGTTAACCCATCAGATGGGGGAGGGTTAGCGGCGGGTGGCGAGGAGTACTGCGGCGTCCGCGGCCACCATCACCTCGACGGTGGTGAAGCGGGAGTCCATCAGCCACTCCTGGCGGAGCGTGTCGACGCGGCCCTCGTACATCGGCGGCCAGACGCCGGACGGGGTGAAGTCGTCCAGGACGACGAAGCCGCCGGGCTCGATCACGTCGGCGATCACGTCGCGGGCCGAGATCTTGGCCTCGCGGGCGTCCACGAACAGCAGCGCGAACGGGCCGCGCTCGATCAGCGCGGTCCAGTCGGCCGAGACGACCTCGATGCGCTCGTCGTCGGCGAACAGCTCGGCGACCACCTGGGCCAGCTGCGGGTCGCTCTCCGCGGTGACGATCTTGGTGCCCTCGTTCGCACCGCTGCGCAACCAGGCCGAACCGACGCCGCAACCGGTGCCGAGCTCGCCGAGCAGGCCGGTCTTGGACGCGGCGAGACTGGCCAGCAGGCGACCGGTCTCGTTCCGGGTGGAGCTGACGAATCCGCGTCGTCCGGACAGGCTGAGGGCCGCGGAAACCAGCGGCGGCAGTTCTGGAGGAGCACTCACCGGTTGAGAGTTGCACAGCTCCGGTCCAGGGCCCGCACTCGAATCTCACATACCGGGATCGAATGCCCGCATTGTGGCGAAATAGTCGCACACCAGAGTAAATTCGGACCCATCCTGCCGCCCATGACCAACCGGGGAGAGTGCAGCATGTACGACATGTATCCAGCCAACTGGCCCGCGATTGACGCCCGGGAGCGGAAGGCGGCGCGCCGCCGCAAGCCCCGCCCGGCCGGCGACGAGGTCAAGGCTGTCCAAGAGGCCATGAACCGCCGCGACAACGGGGGAGAACCCAAGAAGTGAGCGACAACAAGAACTTCACGCTGGCCGTCGTTCCCGGAGACGGGATCGGACCGGAGGTCACCACCGAGGCCCTCAAGGTCCTCGACGCGGTAGCCGCCCAGCACGGCGTGACGTTCGAGCGGACCGAGTACGACCTCGGAGCCAAGCGCTGGCACGCCACCGGTGAGACGCTCCCGGACGCCGAGCTCGAGGAGATTCGCAAGCACGACGCGATCCTGCTCGGTGCCGTCGGCGACCCGAGCGTCCCGTCCGGCGTCCTCGAGCGCGGTCTGCTGCTCAAACTGCGGTTCACCCTCGATCACTACGTGAACCTGCGCCCCTCGAAGATCTACCCGTCCGTCGGCTCCCCGCTGGCGAACCCGGGCGAGGTCGACTTCGTCGTCGTCCGCGAAGGCACTGAAGGCCCGTACGTCGGTAACGGCGGCGCACTGCGGGTCGGGACGCCGGCCGAGATCGCCACCGAGGTTTCGGTCAACACCGCGTACGGCGTGGAGCGCGTCGTACGGGATGCGTTTGCCCGCGCGCAGGCGCGGCCGCGCAAGAAGCTCACGCTGGTGCACAAGAACAACGTGCTCGTGCATGCCGGTCACCTGTGGACGCGGACCGTGGACAAGGTGAAGGCCGACTTCCCCGACATCGCGGTCGACTACCTGCACGTGGACGCGGCAACGATCTTCCTGGTCACCGACCCGGCCCGGTTCGACGTGATCGTCACCGACAACCTGTTCGGCGACATCCTCACCGACCTGGCCGCGGCGATCACCGGCGGTATCGGGCTGGCCGCGAGCGGCAACATCAACCCGGACCGGACCGCGCCGAGCATGTTCGAGCCGGTGCACGGTTCCGCCCCGGACATCGCCGGCCAGCAGAAGGCGGACCCGACGGCGGCGATCCTGTCCGCGGCGCTGCTGCTCGACCACCTCGGCCTGCCCGCGGCGGCGGCCGCGATCGAGGCGGCCGTCACGGCCGATATCGAGGAGCGCACGGGCAGTGTCCGGACCACCGCGGAGATCGGCGACGCGATCACCAAGCGCGCCGCCGGCTGAAACGGGGCTCTCGCATGACCAGTCACGCAACAGGTACGGTGCCGCTATGAGCGCTTTGAAGTTCATCGTTGAGCCGAACACCCAACCGGCGAGCGACGACCAGCGTGCCTCGATCCTGGCGAACCCAGGCTTCGGGCAGTACTTCTCCGACCACATGGCGATCGCCACGTGGACGAAGGACCAGGGCTGGCACGACGCACGGATCACCGCCTTCGGACCGCTGGAGCTGTCTCCGGCGACCTCGGTGTTCCACTACGCCCAGACCATCTTCGAGGGGATGAAGGCCTACCGTCATCCCGACGACTCGATCCACATGTTCCGCCCCGAGGCCAACGCGGCCCGGTTCGCAAAGTCGGCCCGCCGGCTCGCGCTGCCGGAGCTGCCCGAGTCCGCGTTCCTGGACTCGGTCAAGGCGCTCGTCGAGCTGGACCAGGCCTGGGTGCCCACCGGTGGTGAGACCTCGCTGTACCTGCGCCCGTTCATGTTCGGATCGGACCCGTTCCTCGGCGTCCGCCCGTCCGCCCAGGTGACGTACTGCGCGATCGCCTCCCCGGCCGGCTCGTACTTCAGCGGCGGTGTGAAGCCGGTCCGGATCTGGCTGAGCGAGGAGTACACCCGCGCGGCCCCCGGCGGCACCGGTGCCGCCAAGACCGGTGGCAACTACGCCGCGTCGCTGCTGGCCCAGGCCGAGGCGATCGAGAACGGCTGCGACCAGGTCGCCTTCCTGGACGCGATCGAGAAGAAGTGGGTCGAAGAGCTCGGCGGGATGAACCTGTACTTCGTCCTCGACGACAACTCGGTCGTCACCCCGGAACTGTCCGGCACCATCCTCGAGGGCGTCACCCGGGACTCGATCCTGAAGCTCGTCACCGACCTCGGCCACTCCGTTGCCGAGCGCAAGATCTCGGTCGACGAGTGGCGCGACGGCGCCGTCTCCGGCCGGATCCGCGAGGTCTTCGCCTGCGGCACCGCCGCCGTGATCACCCCGGTCGCCTCCCTGAAGTGGAAGGACGGCGAGGTCCAGGTGGCCGACGGCAACGGTGGCCCGGTCACCGCCGCCGTCCGCAGCGCCCTCCTCGACCTCCAGTACGGCCGCGCCGCCGACCCCCACAACTGGATGACCAAGGTCTGCTGACTCCAACCACCTAGCGTCCGAAGAACCGCGGTACACAGCCCGTGTGTTCTTCGGACGTTGTGGTTTCAGGAGTGGGTGACGGTGACTGACTTGAGGGTGGTTTGGCCGTAGTTGGTGGTGGCGCAGGGGGATGAGTTGGTGCAGTTGGCTTGGGTGTAGGCGCCGGCTTTGAAGTAGGCGCCGGAGAAGTTCTTGGTGATCGTGGTCTGCAGGGTGCCGTTGTAGTAGGCCTTCGTCTGGCCGCCGCTGACGACGAACTTGGCCTCGAAGACGGTGCCGAGGACATACGAGCTGGTCACGAGCTTGTGGTGGGTTGTGTCGCCGTTGGTGATGTAGAGGCTGCTGCCCTCGAGCCGGAAGACCGTGCCGTCGTCGTTCGCGTCGTGGATCTGCGCGCCGACCAACTGCGGCTTGTCGGCCGGCAGCTGATCAAAAGACTCCCGTACGACGAGAGTGTGCGTACCCGAGGTGGACGACCAGCTGGCGTTGCTGCTGCCGTTGTTGGTCATCTCCCGCAGTTCCGAGCGTGGGTAGCCCGAACCGCTGGTGGTGACGCCGTTGACCGGCGCCCGGAACTGCACGCCGTCCCCGACGACCTTGAAGTACGGGTCGTTCGAGTAGGTGGCAAGGGCTGGCTGCTTGATCTCGGTCGGGCTCTCGTCCGCGCCGATCGGGAGCGTGATCTTCCAGTTGGTCAGGTCGAGGACGTCGGCCGGTACCTGCGGAGCAGGGTCGCTGCCACCACTTCCCCAGATCTCGAACTCGGTGACGCTGTTCCACGTCCCGGTACCGCCGGAGTTCAGTTGGTACCCATGACCGACGTACCGGACCTTGCTTGCGGGCTGGTCGGTGAAGTCGAAGGTCTGCAGGCCGGTGGTGCTGCCGCTACTGAGGCCGTCGTACACGGTGATCCAGGTGGAGCCGTTGAGCAGTTGCAGCTCGAAGTCGTTCTTGCGCTCGTCGCCCTTGTAGGCGGCGACTTTGAGGTGGCTGACGGTCTTGGTGCCGCCGAGATCGAGGGTCAGCGTGGCGCCGTCGCCGTCGCCCGACCAGCGGGTCGAGTAGTTGTTGTCCACGGCATTGGTCGCGACGTTGGCGTCGCTGGTGCTCGCGGTCACGCTCGTCGGCGTGATCTCGACGTTCGCGACCGGCACAGCTGTGGTCACTGCTAGGAGGGTGGTCAGCAGGATCTTCATCGCGCTACCTCTCGGGTGACAGGACGGGGCGGTCTGCCTTGATTCACAGGATCTTCTCAGGCCCTATGGGTCCTGGGGCCTGGATCGGCCCGATAAGGTCAGGCGCCATGAGCAGCCTTCCGGTCGATGTCCAGGCGTATTACACGGACCTGGCTCAGCGCCGCGACTGGTCGTACGAGACCGTGGTCGCGGTCCGGACGACGGTCGACCTGATCCGCGATCTCGACCGCGGGACGGCGCCCCGGACGTACGGCGCGGTCGCGGCCGACGACGGCACGGACTGGCTGTTCGAGGCGGTCTGGCACGAGCGCGAGTGGGTCGTCGTACGGCAGCTCGGTGCGCGGGAGGACGGCGAGATCCGGCGGTACTGGTGGCAGCGGCTCGAGGACGACGAGGGCATGCTCACCGACAGGGGACTCGACCGCGAGGCCTGGGGAGTGCGCGAGCTGTCCCGTGAGGACTTCTACACCGCGTGGGACGATCCGGGCTGGTCGCTGACCGGCTGAACTATCGGCTACTCCCCAGTACTGGTCTGAGTACCGGATGTTCGTGATGCGAGACGGTCTCGTTACCTGACGGACTTTGTGTGGCAGACTGCGAATTGTCATGAACAACCACCGGGTGATTATTACCTAGGCGCGCTCAGCCAGCAGTACCTGAGCGCGTGGACCTCTCGCACCTTGCGGGGGGTTTTTTGTTTGCCCCCTACTACCGACTCCGCAGCTACCGACTCCGCAGCCCGACCGCACAGCCCGATTCGCCAGCGTCACCGGAAGGCCTCGATCATGAGCATCTCCGACGAGTTCCACGTCTACGACACGACCCTGCGCGACGGTGCGCAGCAGGAGGGGCTCGCGCTGTCCGTGGCGGACAAGATTGCCATCGCGCAGCACCTGGACGACCTGGGCGTTGGATTCATCGAGGGTGGCTGGCCGGGCGCCGTACCGAAGGACACCGAGTTCTTCCAGCGGGCGCGGACCGAGCTGGACCTGCGGAACGCGACCTTCGCCGCGTTCGGCGCGACCTGCAAGCCGGGGACCGCGGCGGCGGACGACCAGCAGGTCGCGGCGCTGCGCGAGTCCGGCGCGTCGGTCGTCACACTCGTTGCCAAGAGCCACGATGCGCATGTGGAGCGCGCGTTGCGGACCACGCTGGACGAGAACCTGCGGATGGTCGCCGACACGATCCGGCACCTGCGGGAGAGCGGGCAGCGGGTCTTCCTCGACACCGAGCACTTCTTCGACGGGTACCGCGCCAACCGTGCGTACGCGCTTGAGGTAGTACGGGTCTCGGCCGAGGCCGGCGCCGACGTGGTCGCGCTCTGCGACACGAACGGCGGGACGCTGCCGCGCGAGCTGCAGGACATCGTCCGCGACGTCCTAGAGAACACCGGCGCCCGGCTCGGCATCCACGCCCACAACGACGGCGGCTGCGCCGTGGCGAATTCGATCGCCGCCGTCGAGGCCGGCGTCACGCACGTCCAGGGCACGATCAACGGGTACGGCGAACGCACCGGCAACGCCGACCTGCTTGCGGTCGTGGCCAACCTCGAACTCAAGCGCGAGATGGAGCTGCTGCCGGCCGGGAACCTCGCCGACTCGTTCCGGATCGCGCACGCGATCGCCGAAGTGACCAACGTGCCGCCGTCGACCCGGCAGCCGTACGTCGGCCTGTCCGCCTTCGCCCACAAGGCGGGGCTGCACGCCAGCGCGATCAAGGTCGACCCGGATCTCTACCAGCACACGGATCCGAGCCGGGTCGGCAACGACATGAGGATGCTCGTCTCGGAGATGGCCGGCCGGGCCAGCATCGAGCTCAAGGGCCGCGAGCTCGGCTTCGACCTCGGCAACGACCGCGAACTCGTCGCCCGGGTCGCCGACCGGGTCAAGGAGCTCGAGGCCCGCGGTTACACCTTCGAGGCGGCCGACGCGTCGTTCTCGCTGCTGCTCACCGAAGAGGTCGACGGGAAGCGGGCGTCGTTCTTCGACGTCGAGTCCTGGCGCGTGATCACCGAATCCCGTGCCGACGGCGAGGCGGTCTCGGAGTCGACGGTGAAGCTGGTCGCCGGGGGAGAGCGCGAGATCGTCACCGGTGAGGGCAACGGCCCGGTCAACGCCCTCGACCACGCGCTCCGGACGGCGATCGAGCGGGCGTATCCGGTGGTGAACAAGTTCGAGCTGGTCGACTACAAGGTGCGCATCCTCGACCAGGGGCACGGCACCGACGCGGTGATCAGAGTCCTCATCCAGACCGCGGACGGCGAAGGCTCCTGGGTCACCGTCGGCGTCGGCCACAACATCGTCGAGGCATCCTGGGAGGCCCTCGTCGACGGCTTCACCTACGGCCTCCTGCGTCACAAGGAGGTTGTCCGATGACCGCCGTACTCGAAGCTCCGGCCGCCGTACCCGCGGCCCCTGTCACCACGGTCTTCACCGCCGACGTGGTCGAGACCTGTGGCATGCTCGCGCGGATCGCCGTACTGCTGAATCCGTACGACGTGCGCGAGCTCTCGCTGTGCCTGGAGAAGTGCACGCTGCGGGTGGTTGTCGCAGGCAACGGTTTTGACGCCGGCCGGGTCGCCGCCCGCCTGGAGAAGGTCATCGGCGTCCTGGACGTGACGGTCAGCTGACCGCCCGCCAGCAGGCGTCCAGCAGGCGAGCCAGAGCGCGCGGAACCGCCAAGGGTTGATGGGTGCTTGAGGTGCTGGTGGGGCGGATCGCTCACTTTGAGCACGGATCAGCCGTTCTCGGGCCTCGTCGATGGTTGACCGGTGCTCAAGGTGGATGTGCAGCTCCACTTTGTGCACGGTTCGACCATCCGTGAGCCCCGCCAATGGTTGAGGGGTGCTCAAGGTGGAGCACTGCGGGAAGCCAACTGATCAGACCGCTAACGTCCGAAGGACCCGCACGCCATGTCTGCGGTTGTTCGGACGTTAGCGCAGGGCTGGCCGTAACGTCCGAAGGACCCGCGCGCCATGTTTGCGGTTGTTGGGATGTGGGGCGCGGGGGGGGGGGGGGGGGGGGGAAGGGGAGGAGCCGGGAACCCCGTGTGGGTTCCCCGGCTCCCGTCGTACAGGGTGGGGGTTAGTCCCAGCTGAGGCCAGAGGAGGACTGGTATTCGATGACTCGGGTCTCGAAGAAGTTCTTCTCCTTCTTGAGGTCCATGACTTCGGACATCCAGCCGAACGGGTTGCGGGTCTCGCCGAAGATCGGGGCGATGCCGATCTGCTCGGCGCGGCGGTCGGTGATGAAGTGCATGTACTGCTCGCAGAGGTCGGCGGTCAGGCCGAGCATGCCGTTCGGCATGGTCGAGCGGCCGTAGGCGACCTCGAGCTCGCACGCCTCGGTGAGCATCTGCCGGACCTCGGCCTGGAACTCGGCCGTCCACAGGTGCGGGTTCTCCTGCTTGATCTGGTTGATGCAGTCGATGCCGAAGTTCAGGTGGATCGACTCGTCGCGCAGGATGTACTGGTACTGCTCGGCGATGCCGACCATCTTGTTGCGGCGGCCGAGCGAGAGGATCTGCGCGAAGCCGGTGTAGAACCACATGCCTTCGAAGACGACGTAGAACGCGATCAGGTCGCGCAGGAACGCGGTGTCGGACTCCGGCGTACCGGTCTTGAAGTCCGGGTCCTCGAGGTGCTGGGTGTACTTCAGGGCCCAGGCGTCCTTGTCGGAGATCGACGGGACCTCGCGGTACATGTTGAACAGCTCGCCCTCGTCCAGACCGAGCGACGTACAGATGTACTGGAAGGTGTGCGTGTGCACGGCCTCCTCGAACGCCTGGCGCAGCAGGTACTGACGGCACTCGGGGTTGGTGAGCTGGCGGTAGACGGCGAGCACGATGTTGTTCGCTACCAGGGACTCCGCGGTGGCGAAGAAGCCCAGGTTGCGCTTGAGCATCAGGCGCTCGTCGTCGGTCAGGCCGTCCTTACTCTTCCACAGCGAGATGTCGGCCTGCATGGAGACCTCGGTCGGCATCCAGTGGTTGTTGCAGCCGGCCAGGTACTTCTCCCAGGCCCATGTGTACTTCAGCGGGAGCAGCTGGTTGACGTCGGCGCGGGCGTTGATCATCGCCTTGTCGGAGACGTCGATGCGGGAGGCGCCGACGGTGATCGAGCCGAGGCCCGTGGCGTTGTCTGTGGTCGTCACTGGCAGGCCTCGCAGTCAGGGTCTTCGAGCGAGCAGATCGCTCCGGTCGGTTCGGGCAGCGGAGCGTTGTCGATGGCCGACGGCGCGGTCACCGGTACGACGGCCGGGATGGTGGCGGAGACGGCGTTGAGCTTGCCGTCGGTGCCCTGCAGTGTCGACTTCTCCACATGGGTCTTCGACTGCGACCGCAGGTAGTACGTCGTCTTCAGCCCGTAACGCCAGGCGTTGCGGTAGAGCTCGTCGAGCGCCTTGCCGGACGGCGATGCCATGTAGAGGTTGAGCGACTGCGCCTGGTCGATCCACTTCTGCCGGCGCGACGCGGCCTTGATCAGCCACAGCGGGTCGATCTCGAACGCGGTCGCGTACAGCTCGCGCAGGTCGGCCGGAACCCGGTCGATGGTGGTCAGGATGCCGTCGTGGTACTTGAGGTCGGAGACCATCACCTGATCCCACAGCCCGCGCGCCTTCAGGTCGTTGACCAGGTACGGGTTCGCGACGGTGAACTCACCGGACATGTTCGACTTCACGAAGAGGTTCGAGTACGCCGGTTCGATCGACTGGCTGACCCCGCAGATGTTGGAGATCGTCGCGGTCGGCGCGATCGCCATCACGTTGGAGTTCCGCATGCCGTCACGAAGGAGCTTGGTGCGCAGGGCGTCCCAGTCGAGCGACTTGGTGTCGTCGAGGATCACGTCACCCTTGCGGGCCGCGCGCAGGATCTCCAGCGAGTCGATCGGCAGCACGCCCTTGCTCCACAGCGAGCCCTCGTACGTCGAGTAGGCGCCGCGCTCGGCGGCCAGATCACTGGACGCCTCGATCGCGTGGTAGCTGATCGCCTCCATCGAGCTGTCGGCGAAGGCGATGGCAGCCTCCGACGAGTACGGGATGCGGAGCGAGAACAGTGCGTCCGCGAAACCCATCAGGCCGAGGCCGACCGGACGGTGCCGCTGGTTGGCGCGCTCCGACTCCGGCGTCGTGTAGAAGTTCACGTCGATGACATTGTCGAGCATCCGGACCGCGGTCTTCACGGTGTCGCGGAGTAGTTCTGCGTCCAGGCCGGTCTCGGTCAGGTGCGCGACCAGGTTGACCGAGCCCAGGTTGCAGACCGCGGTCTCGTCGACCGTCGTGTTCAGCGTGATCTCGGTGCACAGGTTCGACGAGTGCACGACACCGCTGTGCTGCTGCGGCGAGCGCAGGTTGCAAGGGTCCTTGAAGGTGATCCACGGGTGACCGGTCTCGAACAGCACGGTCAGCATCCGGCGCCACAGGTCAAGCGCGCGGACCCGGCGGAAGACCCGGATCTCACCGCGGTCGGCGGCCGCCTCGTACTTCTCGTACGCCGTCTGGAACTCACTCCCGAACAGGTCGTGCAGGTCCGGGACCTCGTCGGGGGAGAACAGCGTCCACTGGCCGTCGGCCTCGACCCGCTGCAGGAACAGGTCCGGCACCCAATTGGCGGTGTTCATGTCGTGCGTCCGCCGGCGCTCGTCGCCGGTGTTCTTGCGCAGATCGAGGAACTCCTCGATGTCCATGTGCCAGGTCTCGAGGTAGGCGCAGACCGCGCCCTTGCGCTTGCCGCCCTGGTTGACCGCGACGGCCGTGTCGTTGGCGATCTTCAGGAACGGTACGACGCCCTGCGACTCACCGTTGGTGCCGCGGATCTTGGCGCCGATGCCGCGGACCGGGGTCCAGTCGTTGCCGAGACCGCCGGAGTACTTGGCGAGCAGGGCGTTGTTGCGGATCCCGGCGAAGATGCCGGACAGGTCGTCGTCCACCGTGGTGAGGAAGCAGGACGAGAGCTGCGGACGCGTCGTACCGGAGTTGAACAGGGTCGGCGTCGACGACATGAAGCGGAACGAGCTGAGCAGCTCGTAGAACTGGATCGCGCGGCCCTCGCGGTCCTCCTCGCGCAGCGCCATCCCCATCGCGACCCGCAGGAAGAACGCCTGCGGCAGCTCGAACCGGGTCTTGTCGATGTGCAGCAGGTAGCGGTCGTACAGCGTCTGCAGCCCGAGGAAGGCGAAGTCCAGGTCGCGCTCGGGATGGATCGCCGCGGACAGCCGGTCCAGGTCGAAGGTGGCCAGCTCGGGGTCGAGCAGGCCGGCCTCGATCCCGGTCGCGATGTAGCGCGGGAAGTATTCGGGGTAGGCCGTGGCCATGTCGGCCTGGCTGGCCTGCCGGGGCTCGCCGTGCACGCGGCCGAGCGCCTCGCGGCGGATCTGGTCCAGCAGCAGGCGGGAGGCGGCGTAGCTGTACTGCGGCTCGGTCTCGACGTAGGACCGGGCGGCCATCACCAGCGCCAGCTCGACCTCGTGCTGGGCGATGCCGTCGTAGCAGGAGCCGATCGTCTCGTTCAGGATCTGCTCGGAGTCGACCGCGTCCAGACCGGCGGCGGCCTCGGCGACGATCACGCGCAGCCGCTCGACGTCGAGCGGGCCCCGGGTCCCGTCGGCCTGGCGGACCGACACGACCGGCTTGGTCTCGGCCAGCTCCGCCGCGTCGGCGGGGGTGCGGGCCTTGTTGCGCTCTTCGCGGTACAGGACGTAGGCCCTGGCGACCTGATGCTCTCCCGCGCGCATCAGAGCCAGCTCGACCTGGTCCTGGATGTCCTCGACCTGGACGCTGCGGGTGTCACCGCGCCGCGTCAGCGCCTCGACGACCCGGCCGGTCAGGTCGGTCACCAGGTCACGGACCCGGTGGGTGGCGCCGGCGTCGTTGCCCTCGACCGCGAGGAACGCCTTCGTGACGGCGACCGAGATCTTGGTCGCGTCGAAATCGGTGTTACTGCCATCGCGGCGTACGACGGTCAGCTGGGTCCCGTGGCCGGCCTCGTCGGCCGCCGATCGGGATGTGGAAGCGATGGTCACAGAAGCTCTTCTCTCCCTGCGCGTACGAAGGACCGCGACCTGAGAGGGCGTGCATGCATGACGGGACGGACAGCACCGGCCGGGAAAGCTGTCGTCACGCCCTGCGACCCACCCTCGAGGTCTCGGACCGCGTGCACCGGCGGTGCACGCGCCGGCGACAGGTACCCGGACTCGCGGAAACTCTCCGCTCACCGTTGCGGGGCAGCTCCGGAATTGCACCGGATTCCCCTGACCGCCAGCAGAGAAGACTCTAGGTGAGTCGCTAGATCTAGTGGTAGGCGACACGCCGTCGGCGCATATGTTGTGGTCCTCACGCGGCCACGCCATACAGATCCTGTAGCGTCATGATCTCTGATCCGTGATGAATCAGTTCGCGATTGAGACGTAACACGACGTGCCCGAACGGCTCTTCGGCGTCCAGCGCGGTCGCCTGACTGAGCCCCGTCGTCGTCACCTGGTCCTCCATCAGCGCCGCGATCCCGTCCTGCCAGGCCTCCACCCAATGGGTCAGCCAGGCCACCGCGTCGCGTGCGTTCCCATGCAGCGTGATGTCGCCGCGGCCCTGCTCCCGCGGCCCGAACGTCCACTCCCACCGCTCGAAGAACGTCTCCGTCAGATGCGCGATCAGCCACGCGATCGTCCGCGGTCCCCGATGATCCGGCTCGTCCGGCCACTGCGCGACCCACTCGCCGGCGCCCTGTGACCGGTAGTGGCTCGGGTAATGCCGCCGTACGACGGTCAACGCCTCACCGCGCGGCTGCCAGAAGTACTCGTCGTCGGTCAGCCGCGCCAACCGTCCCGACAGCACAAGCCAACTGAACCCCAACTGTCCCCGCACCATCGCCATCGCCGACGGCCGATGCAGCAACTCCCAGTCGAACGCCTCGGCCATCGAGCTTCCCTTCCAATCGAACACCTGTTCGAATTGAACCCCGAGTCGCCGTGCAAAGTCAATGCGACCCGATCACGCCGACCGCATGCCCGATGGTGCACAAGGCGTCACCCACGGTTGTCGACTGCTGTCGGCCTCCCGGATCCTGGACGGGCGTCACTGCTTTTCGTCCGCCACGAAGAGGAAAGGACCTGGGGGCTTGGCCGGATCTGTCTTTTTCCCGCACTGCGACCTGCACATCCTGGTGGGCGGCGGGGTGACCGTCAGCCTCAAGCAGCGCTTCGGGGCCGGCGCACAGCACGTCCTCAGGGCGGTCAGCCGCGAAAAGCTCGCCTTCGACTTCTTCGCGCCGTACAAGGCGCTCGGCTCGCGGCGCAAGGAACTGCCTGAGGTCGACGGCAACGGTCGCCTGCAGAGTGAGCATCCCGGTGTCTACCTCTTCCAGGTTCGGGTGATCGGGACCGATGAGTACATCGTCGGGCGGGTGCAGGTGCACAGCGAGATGACCGACTGGTGGTTCGGCAACAAGTCGCTCACCACCGCGGTCGAGAACGACACGGTCGTCGACGGCGTCACCATCCCGGCGCTGGGGCACGCGCTGCCCTCGGTCTATGCCAAGTTCAGCCCGAACGACCCGCACGTGGATCTGATCGGAGACATCACCGCGCACGGCTACATCCGGCTGGCGTCGTCCAACGAGAACCTGGTCCGGATCACCGGCGACGGCAGGTTGCGGGGCGTGGCGGAGACGACCGCCCCAGTGGAGATCACCGGCACGCTTCCCGGCGGTACGCCGAAGCCGCTGCCGGTCCGTGCCGTCAACTACCGGGCGACTCGCAAGCTCGACAAGGTCAAGATCGTGAGCCTCGCGGCGGTCGAGTCCACCCACACCATGCTCTTCGTCGCGGACGGCTTCACGCAGGACGAGAAGGGGCTCTTCGAGGAGCGCGTCCGGCAGGCGACTGCGGTGCTGCTGTCGCAGAAGCGGCACCAGCCCTACCCGATGCTGGCCGACGACTTCAACATCTTCTCGCACTTCACGGCGTCGCAGGAGCGGCTGGCGACGATCGGGCCACCGCTGACGGCCGCGAAGGGCGGCGACGTCAAGGTAGGCTCGCCCATTCCGACTCCGGCCTCGGCCGGCGACGAGGCGATGTACGACGTCGATCGGCTGGTGGCACTGGTCGGTCTGCCGCCCCGCGGCGAGACGCGCGACCGGGACGAGCTCGTCGCCCTCTGGACTGAGCTGAAGTACGCCTCGTTCGACAAGGCGAAGGTGGACCGCAAGCTTGTCGAGGCGTGGAAAGCGCAGGTGCCGGCCGGAATCCTGCAGGCCAGGGACACCGTGCTGGGGATGTCCTTCGGGGCGCGGCTGGCAGACCGCGAGTCGCAGTCGGGCGGGACGGAGGTCAAACCACCCACCGATGACACGGACATTCCGGAGAACATCCGGGACTTCGTCCAGCGTCTGCACCAGTTCTTCGTGACGCAGGGAACGTCGAACCCCGTGCCGGACCCGCGGCGGCATCCGCCGGAGTTGCGGACCTTGCTGGCGCCGGACCTGTCGCTGATGCAGCTGATCGGCAACCTGGAGCTGAATCCGGGGGACAAGCTCGGGACGAAGCTGTGGGTTCGCCAGAGAGGCACCTTCAAGCCCAGCGCCGGGATGATCGGTGTGATCTGCAACGAACCGTTCAGCGGCGGGACCAACTTCCACGAGCATCTCGCGATGGCGACGTCGCTGGGCGCAACCTCGGAGGTGTCGGCGGCCCTGTCGGGAAATGTGCTGGACCGGGTGAATCCACCAGCAGGCACCCCGACGCACGACTACGGCCGGATGGCCGACCTGATCGCGCACGAGTTCGGCCACAGTTTCAACCTCGCGGACGAGTACGAGACGGCGGCAGGACGGCATCCGGACGCCGACTCGATCGTTCCGGAGGTCACGGACAACCTGGTTCGCTACCACTCGATCGCAGACACCCAGGGCGACAACAAGATCAACCCGGCGAACCTGAAGTGGGCCAAGCTGCTCCGCGCCCGGATCTCGTCGATCCTGCAGGAGCCGGCGACGTCGGTAGCGGGCAGGATCACGGTCCGGGTCAGCTCCGTCGCCCTGGACCAGTGGGCCTGGGCCGAGGCGCGCAAGCTCACCGCGACGCTGCGCCTGCGCCACATCGACGCCGACGGTCAGCAGTTGTCGGACGGCCCGAACCAGCCCCCGCAGACCGAGGGACTGTCGATCCTGGTCGACCGCTGGACCGGCATGATCACGCTGTCCAAGACCGGTCTGGCAGCCGGCCTGGAGTTCCCGGCCGGCACGCTGCTCTACGTGCCGGTCAGGGACAAGGCGGGGACTGTCCTGGTGGCGACCGACCCCAACGTGATCGCCTACATCGCCACCCAGAAGAAGCCGCTCAACAAGGATCTGGACAACTTCAATCCGAAGTCGGCGCCCGACGAGCCGGTGAGCGACATGCCGAACGTCAAGATGCCGCATTTCGAGGATCAGCTGATCGGTGTCTACGAGGGCGGCGATCGCTTCCCCGGTGGCATCTACCGTCCGGCCGGGACCTGCAAGATGCGCGACCAGCACGGCAAGGATCACCACGGCGAGTTCTGCTTCGTCTGCCGGTGGCTGATCGTCAGCCGCGTCAATCCCAGCCTGCATTCCAGAGTGAGCGACCGCTACCCGGGGGCCAAGAAGGATGACTGAGCTGGGTATGGTCGGGCAGTTGGTGGCCGGCGTCGGCCAGGCGCTGTTGAGGTTGCGCTCGATCCTGCAGACGCCGGATCGTGCCGTCGGACTCTTGCTGGAGCTCGGCTGGGACACCGATCAGGTACCTCCGGCCGTGCAGTCTCTCGGGTCGTCGGCCGATCGTCTCTACGAGGCATTGGTGGCGGTACTCGGCGATGGCGGGCTGTCGGTCGACGGGGCGATCGGTGAGCCGAACGGCGACTTCGATGCCAGCGATCTGGCCCGCGTCGCGGCTGCTCTGCAAGCGATGGTCGACAGCATCCGTGCGCTGGCGTCTGCGCCGGACAGCGCCATCCCGGCTGCGCTGCGAGCAGCCGGTTTTCGCGAGAAGTTTCCCCGGCAGCTCCTCGACTACCTGATCATCCACTACCTCTCGTCGTACCGGCCGGGGCTCGAAGCCGGACTGCGTCTGCTCGGAATCATCCGGACCAGGTACGTCGCCGCGGGTGGCGGGAGGACTGCCTACCTTCAGCACGAGCTGGTGCTGGAGGCGTTGCCGAAGTTACTGGGCGACCCCGGGCAGGTGTTGCACGAGGCGTTCGGCTGGGCGACCGCGGACTTCGACTTCGCGGCATTCTCCCGTCAGGTGGACAATCTGTTCGCCGGTCTGCAGCAACAGGTGGCGGCGGATCGGATGAGCCCTCGGGTCGCGGAGATCGTGCAGGGCCCTGACGGTGGATACGACCGCGTCATTCGGGCGTCATTCTTCAACCATCAGCGGGAGAACACGCGGCTGTCGGCGGCGGTCGATGTGGGCTTCTTGCCGGCGGGGGGTGGGCGGTTGCCCGGGGTGGTGGTGTTTCCGGAGTTTGCGGGGGCGCTGGGGTTCGAGTACGAGATCGGTCCTGACTTCAAGGTGACGGTTCGTTCGGGAGCGGATCTGACGGCTGGGTTTGCCCTCTTGATCCGGCCGGGGGAGCCGCTGGAGGTGGTGACCGGGTTCGAGGGGGTGCCCGGCCGCGAGCTCGCGAGTCTGGAGGCGAAGGTCGCGCGGGGCAAGGCGGATGGTGCGCCGACGCTGCTGTTCGGGGAGGCGGGGAAGACTCGGCTGGAGTACCGGAAGTTGTCGGGTGGGGCCGGGGTTCGCGTGGGTGGGAGCGGGCCGGATGTCTATGGCGAGGTGAGTCTTGAGGGGCTCCGGTTCGTGTTTTCGCCGGCCGGGGCTGATGGGTTCATCGGGGCGGTGCTGCCGAAGGACGGGGTGCAGATCGATGCTGATCTGACGGTGGGGCTGTCGGGACGGGACGGGTTGTACTTCCGGGGGTCGGCGGGGCTGGAGTTGCAGATTCCGGTGCATCTGCAGATCGGGCCGGTGGAGGTTCAGGCGCTGACGCTGTCGGTCGGGGCCGGGGCGGACGGGATCCCGGTCGGGGTCGGGACGACGTTCAAGGTCGCGTTCGGGCCGATGCAGGCGGTGGTCGAGGACATCGGGGTGCGGGCCACGTTCGCGATCCGGTCGGACGGGGACGGGAATCTCGGGCCGCTGGACGTGTCGTTCGGGTTCAAGCCACCGAAGGGGGTCGGGCTGTCGGTCGACGCCGGTGTGATCAGCGGTGGGGGTTACCTGTCGTTCGATCCGGACAAGGGCGAGTACGCCGGGGCGCTGGAGCTGGAGTTCGCGAACTTCCTGGAGCTGAAGGCGATCGGGCTGATCAGCACGAAGAAGCCGGACGGGAGCGACGGGTTCTCGCTGCTGATCGTGATCGCGACCGAGTTCGGTGGTGGCGGGATCCAGCTGGGGTACGGATTCACGCTGCTCGCGGTCGGCGGGCTGGTCGGGCTGAACCGCGGGATGAACCTGGACGCGCTCGCGCAGGGGGTGCGCAGCGGGGCGATCGAGTCGGTGATGTTCCCGAAGGACGTGGTGGCGAACGCGCCGCGGATCCTCAGTGACCTGCGGACGTTCTTCCCGGCCGAGGACGGCAAGTTCCTGATCGGGCCGATGGCCAAGATCGGCTGGGGTACGCCGTCCATCGTGACGGTGTCGCTCGGGGTCATCATCGAGATCCCGGGCAACATCGCGATCGTCGGTGTCCTGAAATGCCTGCTGCCGACCAAGGAGCTGCCGCTGCTGGTGCTGCAGGTGAACTTCGCCGGGGCGATCGAGTTCGACAAGTCGCGGTTGTGGTTCTTCGCGGAGCTGTTCGAGTCGCGGATCCTGTTCATGTCGATCGAGGGCGGCATCGGGCTGCTGGTCGGCTGGGGGGACGACGCCGAGCTGGTGCTGACGGTCGGTGGGTTCCACCCGGCGTTCCAGCCGCCGGCGTTGCCGTTCCCGGTCCCGCGCCGGCTGGCGATCGACATCCTGAACCAGGCGGCGGCGAAGATCCGGGTCGAAGGGTATTTCGCGATCACCAGCAACTCGGTGCAGTTCGGGGCACACGCCGAGCTGACGCTGGGCTTCGACGACTTCGGTCTGCACGGGCACCTCGGGTTCGACGCGCTGTTCCGGTTCTCGCCGTTCGCGTTCGTGATCGAGGTCGAGGCGGGCGTGTCGCTGAAGGCCTTCGGTGTCGGGCTGTTCGGGATCGACCTGCACTTCGTCCTCGAGGGGCCGGCGCCGTTCCGGGCGCACGGGCGCGGGTCGATCTCGCTGCTGTTCTTCGAGATCTCGGCCGATTTCGACATCAGCTGGGGCGAGGAGCACAACACCGTCCTGCCGCCGGTCGACGTGATGCCGCTGCTGATCTCGGAGATCAGCAAGGTCGAGGGCTGGCGCACGCAGTTGCCGACCGGCGGCACCAAGCCCCTGGTGACGTTGCGGCAGCTCGATCCGACCGAGGACCTGGTGCTGCACCCGATGGGCACGCTGACCGTCCGGCAGCGCGCGATCCCGCTCGGGGTCCGGCTGGACAAGGTCGGTCAGCAGGCGCCGCGCGACGGCCACCGATTCACCGTCGAGCCGGCTCCGAACAGCGGCCTGGTCCAGGTGGCAGCGACCGACGATCAGTTCGCGATGGCGCAGTACCAGACGATGGACGACGCGACGAAGCTGAGCCGGCCGGCCTACGAACTGCAGGATGCCGGGATCGAGCTGACCGCCGTGCAGAGCGCGACCGAGATCGCCAGGTCGAGGTTCGTCCGGCGCAGCTCGCGCTACGAGCTGCGGATCCTGGACAACAAACGCAAGCCCAAGCCGCGCCGTACCGAGCCGTTGGCTACGGTCGGCGCCGCGGTCAAGCCGAAGCCGAAGTACTACGAGCCCAACCCGGTGGTCTTCCGCCAACTGCTGGCCGGCAACAGCATCAGTACGTCGCCACTGTCGCAGCAGCGGGCCAAGCAGTTGCAGCCGTTCGACGATGCGGTGAAGATCCCTGGCCGCCGGTACGTCGTTGCGCACGCCCGCGACAATTCGCAGGCTTTCGCCCCAGGCAGTACGGCGACCAGCTTCCGCAGCGCATCGGCTGCGACGGATGCGATGAGCGACTGGGTCGGCAAGGACCCGCGGCTCGCCGACAAGCTGCACGTGATCCCGGTCGACGAAGCCCACGGGACGCCGCCGGTGCCGGAGCGCTGGTCGTCCGCGGGCATCCTGCCGGTGACGGCCGCCGGTTCGCCGATGGTTGCCCTGAACAACGGCAAGGTCCTGTACGCCGGTGGTACCACACCGGACGGTGTTCCGACGAGGTCCGGCGGACTGTTCGAGGTGGACACCGCAACCTGGACCGCACCGGGTGAGCTGACTGTGGCGCGGACCGGGCACACGCTCACCACCTTGCTGAACGGCCGCGCCCTGGCCATCGGCGGGATCGGTACCGAGACCTCGGCCGAGATCTTCGACCCAGTCACCAACACCTGGTCCGCGGTGCCGGCTCCGCTCACAGCCGGCCGGTCGGGGCACACCGCGACGCGGCTGAAGAGCGGCCTGGTCCTCGTTGCCGGCGGCAACAGTACCGACGGCCGTGCCCTGGCATCGGCAGAGTTGTTCGATCCGGCGACCCGCAAGTGGACGTCGGTCGGTGCGATGAGCGAGGCCAGGACCGATCACCAGGCAGTGCTGATCGGTGAGCAGGTGCTCGTGATCGGTGGCCGCCGGCCGACCGGCGACGCGCAGTCGGCGCCGCTCGCGTTCTGCGAGCTCTTCGACCCGGCCGCCAAGACGTGGAGGGTGACCGGCGATCTGACCGTCCCGCGCAGTGGGCACCAGGCGACCGTGCTGGGCGATGACGGCGCAGTGCTGGTGACCGGCGGCGACGCCTCCGGAGTCGCGGTGGCCCGGCGGTTCGATCCGGCCGGCCAGCGGACCGCCGAGGTCTACCGGGACGGCGTCTGGAAGCGGGTCAAGGATCTGCCGACCGGTCGCAGCCATCACCACAGCATCCGGATCGCGACGGGGGAGGTGGTCGTGATCGGTGGTTCCACCGGCCCGGCCCACGATGCCGGCTTCCGCTCGGTCCTCGTCTACCACCCGGCCAAGGACACCTGGCGCAGCACGGGCCCGCTCGGCACCGGCCGTACCGACTTCGCCGCTGCACTGCTTCCGG
The DNA here is from genome assembly GCF_042882005.1 of Kribbella sp. NPDC058245. NCBI lineage: Bacteria > Bacillati > Actinomycetota > Actinomycetes > Propionibacteriales > Kribbellaceae > Kribbella > Kribbella sp. NPDC058245. The sequence goes on along the minus strand of NZ_JBHVWY010000013.1, from coordinate 226,986 downwards.
ACGGCCGCCTGCTCGTTGCCGGCGGCATCGAACGGAGCACGGTCAGCGTCTCGACCGCCGAGCTTTTCACGCCCTGATGGAGGACTCAGTCATGACCTGGAAGCCCACGAAGGACCCGCTGACCACGGCCACGGCCTGGACCGGGCAGGACGACACGGCGGTCGTACTGTCGGACAAGCGGGTGCTGGTGGCCGGCGGCGCGGACGCTACTGGGAAGGCGCTGGACAAGTCGGCGTTCTACGCGGTCGGCGACGACAAATGGACCGAGACCCTGCCGCTGACCCTGGCCCGGCGCCTGCACACGATGACGTTCCTCAAGGACGACGTGGTTCTGGTCGCCGGTGGGATCACCGGTACGGCGACGTTCCCGTCGGAAGGTTCGAAGAAGGCCGAGCTGTATGTCCCGAAGGACAAGAAGTGGGTCGGCACGACCGGTGACCTGAAGGTCGGCCGCTGGGGGCACAGCGCCGTCGTGATGTCGGACGGCCGGGTGCTGGTCACCGGCGGCCGCAACCGCCGTTCGCCCCAATCGCACGGTGCCTTGGCCTCGGCCGAGATCTTCACGCCCAGCGACGGCACGTGGTCCGACGCGGCGCCGATGATCGACGCCCGCAGCGGTCACCAGTCGATCCTGCTCAGCAACAACCTGATCCTCGTCATCGGCGGCAGTACGCCGGTCTCCGGTACGGCGGATGCGGCGCTCGCGTACTGCGAGTTGTACGACACCACGAAGAACACGTGGACGGCGACCGGGAGTCTCGCCGTACCGCGGACGCAGCACCAGGCCGTCGAACTGTCGGACAACACCGTGCTGGTGGTCGGCGGCCACTCGCCAGGTGGTCCAGGCGACGGCACGTTCAATCCGTTCAGTCTCCGGTCCACCGAGATCTACACGCCCGGTTCGGGGTGGACTCCGGGACCGGACCTGCCGTACGGGCGGAGTGGGCACCGTGCCGTCGCGCTGGCGGACAAGGAAGCATTGGTTGCCGGAGGCACCGATGGCGCCACGGCCGACATCGGCTATCCGAACGCCTTGCAGCTCAAGGCGGGTTCCTGGCAGCCGGCGGGTCAGCTGGCCGCCGGCCGGTTCGGGTTCGCCGCGGCCGCGGTCGACGGCAAGGTGGTCGTCATCGGTGGCGTCACCCGCTCCGGACCAGCTGCGGCCGAGCCAGGTAAGGACGAGCTGACCGCGACGGCCGAAGTCTGGAGCCCGGCGTGAGCGAGGACGGGTCCTACTACTCCTTCCTGCCCTTCCTGCGCACCGGGATCGCGACCAAGATCACCGGCGGTGCGGGGGCGTCCGGGCGGGCGACCATCCCGGTCGGCCTTCGGCTGCAGGCCGACGGTGGTGCACCGCAGGACATCACGCAGCCGGTCGAGCTGTACGGCCCCGGCGACGTGATCGGCATCGACCCGCGGGCGATCGTCCGGACCGAGCCGCGGCCGTGGGTCACCAACGTCGAGCCGAACTACCTGGCCCACATCGAGTTCTACGACGAGGACTTCCTCTGGCGGTACAGTCCGGCCGGGATCGACCCGGAGACCGGCCGGATCCGGCCGTGGCTGGCGCTGGTGGTGCTGGCCGCAGGCCCGGACGGCTCGGGCGGCGGCGAGTTCACCGATGGTGCCGTGACCGGCCGCCCGCTGCCGTTCATCACGGTCAGCAACCCCGCGGCGCTGCCGAACCCGGATAAGCTGGGCGCCTGGGCGCACGTCCATGTGAACGGTCCGCTGGCCGACAAGGTCCTTGCGGACAACAACGACGCCGCGATGGCTCGCTTCCAGGAAGTACTCCGGACGAACCCCGATCTGGCCTGCTCGCGGCTGATGTCGCCGCGGCACCTGTCCGCCAGTACCGGCTACCACGCGTTCCTGGTGCCGTCCTTCGAGGCCGGCCGGCTCGCCGGTCTGGGGCTGGATCCGCGCAAGACGCCGTCGGCGGAGTACCCGAGCTGGGGCGGTACCGACGGCAACTACGACCGGGCCGAAGCATCGAGCCTGCCGTACTATCACCGCTGGTACTTCAGCACCGGCACCAAAGGCGACTTCGAGGACCTCGTCCGGCTGTTGCAGCCGCGGGAACAGAATCCGCTGGTTGCCCGGCGCGACGTCGACGCGCACAACAAGCCGCATCCGCTGCTGCCGGGCGTCACGACGACGATTCCGGACTCGCCGAGCGGCGTCCTGCGGCTCGGCGGGGCGCTACGGGTCATCGGGACCAAGGACGACGCGTTCGACCAGTGGGACAAGACCAGCTTCCCGCAGCCGTTCCAGCGCAAGCTCGCCGACTGGATCAACCTCGGCGGTGACTACCAGGGGATCGGGGTGGTCGCGGCGCACACCCAGTACGGCGTCGTAGACCTGCTCGCCGACGACGACGACCCGATCGTCACGCCGCCGTTGTACGGGCGCTGGCATGCCCTGACCTCGCGACTGGATGTCGACGGTCCGCTCAAGCGCGCCTGGTTGCACAAACTCAATCTGGATCCACGGTTCCGGATGGCGGCGAACTTTGGCACCCAGGTGGTCAAGGAGCGCCAGGAGGAACTGATGGCGGCGGCCTGGGAGCAGGTCGGCGACGTGATCGCGGTGAACGCGAAGATTCGCGCCGCCCAGTTGGCCCGCCAGGTCGCCGGCCGGATCCAGACCAAGCACCTCGAGGAACCGGCCGCGAACGCCCGCGCGGCCACACGCTCCGGGCGGGCGCTGACCCTGACGGCGCCCGCCCACTCCCGCGTCACCACTCAGGTCCCGGGCGGGGCCGGCCTGAACGGTGCCGGCGGAGCCGGTGCCGTCGAGACCGTTGCCGTCGGCTACCACCTGGCCGGCAGCCGGGTGGCGGCCGCGCCGGTGTCGGCGCCGATGCGCCGGATGATGCGCCCGGGCCGGTTGATGCGGGCTCTCGACTTCGAGCACGCGCCGCCGCCTGCGGAGCTGATCACGCTGATCGACGAGGGCACGGTGGTCGCCGCGCCGCCCAAGACGGCGCCCGGTGGGCTGACCGCGGAGCGGCTGGTCAGCCACGCGGCCCAGTTCGCCGTCGAGACGGTGACCGACGATCGGCTCGCGAGGGCGTTGGCCGATGTAGCGCGCAGCTTCACCGAGGCAGCTGCCGGCGCGGAGGCGCCCGTGCGCCCCGAACTCGGGCTCGCGGCGACGACGGACGCCGTACAGGCTGGGTTGTCTGCGGAGGAGACGGTACCGCGGAGCCTGCTGAACGCGGTGCGGTTGCCGCAACGGTTGCGTCCGTTCGCCGACCAGTTCATCGAGGCGATGGCCTACCCGGTGTTCGACGAGCCGATGTACGAGTCGCTGCTGAAGCTGTCACCGGATCTGTTCGTCCCCAACATCGGGCTGGTCGAGCAGAACAGCATCACGCTGCTGGAGACCAATCAGGAGTTCATCGAGTCCTACCTGGTCGGCCTCAACCACGAGTTCGCTCGCGAGTTGCTGTGGCGGGAGTTCCCGACGGACCTGCGCGGTACGCCGTTCCGCCAGTTCTGGGACGTCCACGCGATTCCCGGTCCGGAGGGCGAGAGTGCTGAGGATCGCCGGGAGCGGCTCTACGACATCCCACCGGTCAACGAGTGGGTGCCCGAGTCGGTGCTCGGTGGTCACGATCATCGCGAGGCCACCAAGGAGAACGAGGACGAGCTGGTCCTGGTGATTCGCGGTGACCTGCTGAAGAAGTACCCCACCGCGGCCATCTACGCGCAGAAGGCGAAGTGGGAGCTGAACGGCACCGAGCCCGATCTCAGCCGGGAGCGCGATCTGGACACCGAGATCCGGACCCCGATCTACGCGGCCAAGGTCGAGCCGGACATCTACCTGCTCGGCTTCGACCTGACCGCGGCCAAGGCCAAGGGCGGACCGCAGCTGCCGGGCGAGCCCGAGCCCGGGGAGGCCGGCTGGTTCTTCGTGATCAAGGAACGGCCCGGCGAGCTGCGGTTCGGGCTCGACGAGAGCGAGGCGAAGAACGTCGAGGTCTGGAACGACCTGGCCTGGGGCAACGTCGACCCGCACAGCACTGGGTTCATCGAGCTGGCCGCGGACGTCACCGTGCGGCTGGTCGCGGCCAACGACCCGGGCGATCCCGATCCGGACGACGACGAGGACAAGGAAATCCAGAAGCTGGACGACGACGCACTGCCGGAGTGGAACTGGAAGCTGAGCTCCGCCGACCTTGCCTACATGTTGTTCCAGGTCCCGATTCTGATGGCCGTGCACGCCCAGGAGATGTTGCCCTGATGACTGAATCCCTGCCGGCCGCCGAACTGCCCGCGGACCGGTTGTCCGACAGCTACCCAGTGCTGCTCGGCCCGGTCCGGCTGGAGACCCGGTTCACCGAGACCCACCTGCTGGTCCGGGTGTTTCCCGACGAGTGGTCGATCGACAAGTTCGAGAAGCTGCCGACCGAGGCCGAGTTCGGCGCGGTGTCGGCGTACTGGACCGCTGTCTGGATGGCGGGTGGCGATCAGGCCGCGGTACAGGTGGCGTGGCGGCAGCTGACCACGCAGATCGCGATCGGCCGAGCCGGTTGGCTGGTCGGCGATCATCACCCGGCCAATCCGCAGGACCGGCCGACCACGACGGGGCCGGTCCTGGTGATCAGTACCCCGCAGGCCTTACCGGCCGCCGATCGGCAGCCGACGACGACGTACTGGACGTCGATCTGGCGCGCTCGCGGTGATCGCGACGCGATCCGGTCGGCCGACTTCGCTCTGCTCACAGCCGTCGGTCCCGCCCGGGCGGAGGCGATCCGTGCGCGTCGTCCGGTCGGGATCGACAACATCCCGGCCGGTGCCGGTGATGCGGTGACGGTGGCCTTCCTCGTGCTGCCGAGGCCGGCCGGGTTCGCGCCGTTCTCGTGGGCGCGGGCCGCCGAGGCAAGGCTGCTGCCGGATCGGTTCATGTTCATCGGGTTCATCGGTGATCGCCAGGTCTTCGCCTTCCCGGGCACCCCGCTGAGTCAGCAGCGGCTGGCGGTCAGCCCCGACCCGAAGACGCCGCGCGAGGACCAGCTTCAGATCGACAAGGACACGCGCGAACTGCATGTGCCGGACAAGCTGCTGTGGCTGACGAACTTCCAGCGCGCGGTCGACCTCGGGATGGGGATCCGGATCAAGCGCGAGGGTGACTACGCGGGTGGTGTCGACCGGCTGGTCGTGATCGGCCTGCGCACCGGCTCGACCCCCGAGTCGGAGGCCGCCGAGCTGGGGAGCCTGATCACCGACCAGCTCCGCAGCTCCGACGGTTTCTCGTTCGTCGCGCAAGGGACGCCGACCAACAACACCGAGGAGCGGTCCGCCGGACAGGTCGGCACCGAAGCGGCGCCGGCGACGATGCCCGCGTTGGCGACTGATGCGGCGACCAGGTCCGACGGGCAGTGGTACGCCGAGTTGCTGGGTCTCGACCCCGCCCAGGTGATGGCCGTCCCGAACGCGGACGGCACCGATCAGCAGGACGCGCGCGCGGCGAACACCGCGCTCTGGCCGGCCACTTGGGGCAACTTCCTCGCGACAACCCTGAACCCGATGCTGCCGGCCGCGACGGTCGAGCAGACCCGGCAGTTCTTCCTGCGCTCGGTGACCGGTCGCGGGCCGCTGCCCGCCGTACGGGTCGGACGGCAGCCGTACGGCGTGCTGCCGACGACTGCGTTCAAACGGCTGGCGTGGCCGGAGGGCGACTTCCGTTCCGGGCTCAAGCGCGTGGTGAGCACGATCGGCGAGGACTGGGATCGGGCCGCTCTCGACGTACCGCATCTCGACACCCCGCGGCAGGCGCATCAGTTGCTGCTCGACATCCTGGCGCTGCATCCGTCGTCGGCCGAGTTCCACCAGCGGTACTCGCGCAGTGCCGCCGAGATCCTGCGCGGCGCGAGTCTCGCCAGTCTCGAGCTCACCGGTCTTGATGAGCTTGCCGGTCCGGTCGAGATTCGCGCGCTGCTGCAGAGACTCGGGTACGCCGGTCCTGACCCTGATGTGATCGGCCGCCTGCCGCTGGAGACGCAGTACCCGTTGCTCGGGCCGCTGGTCGAGGACGGGCCGCTGTCGGAGACCAAGTCGCTGCGCAAGGACTACCTGACCTGGCTCACGACGTACGGCGCGAGCAACCTGGACGTGATCCGGCTCGAGGACGGTCTCGACGGGAATCCGCCGGCGGCGATCCTCTACCTGCTGCTGCGGCACGCCCTGCTCCTGGGGTGGGAGGACGCGGCCCGGCAGCTGGCGGCCCGCGCCGGGATCGACGTACCGACGGCTGATCCGGCGTTCATCCACATCACCACCGGTGCGATCCCGAGCGAGAGCCGGTACCGGACGCTGTACTCGCGCATCGAGGCGATCGACCCGGCGAAGACCATCGCCGAGTACATCCCGGATGTGCTGGACACGGCGACCGAGACCGCGCGGCTGCGTGAACAGCTGCAAGCGATCGGGCACCTGGCCAAGCTGCCGACGGCCAAGCTCGAGCGGGTCCTCACCGAGCATCTGGATCTGGCGACGTACCGGCTGGACGCCTGGCGAACCGGTCTGGTCACCGAACGTCTTGCCGAGCTGCGCTATCAAGCCGACGGGACCGTGAAGCGCGGCGTCCACATCGGCGCGTACGGATGGCTCGACGGTGTCAAACCACGTCTTCCCGCGTTGCCGAACAAGACGCTTACCGGTGAGCTGGCGAAGATCTTCACCGACCACGATCCGCGGCCGCTGCGCGAGGACACCAGCAACGGGGGCTATATCCACGCGCCCTCCATGAGTCACGCCACGACAGCCGCCGTACTGCGGGCCGGCTACCAGGCCAATCACAGTGCGACCGATCCCGACACGTTCGCGATCAACTTGACCAGCGAGCGGATCCGGATCGCGCTGTCGGTGCTGGATTCGATGCGCCAGGGCCAGTCGCTGGGCGCGGTGCTCGGCTACCGGTTGGAGCGCGGTTTGCACGACCTGTACACCGATGTCGAGCTGGACAAGTTCATTCTGTCGCTGCGTCAGCAGTTCCCGCTGCGGTCGGGCAAGCTGACGAAGGCGCCGGACGGTACGGCGATCGAGGTGCTGGAGGCGCGCAACGTCGTCGACGGCCTCGAGTTGATCCGGCATGTCGCTCCGCTGGGCCCCGAGGCCCTCTACCCCTGGGGTCTGCCGAAGCTGCGGCCGGCCAGCGAGACCCAGGCAGAAGTCATCACCGCGGAGGTCAAGAAGCTCATCGACGTCCAGGACGCGCTCGCCGACCTGGCCGTTGCCGAAGGCACCCATCAGGCGTTGATGGGGAACCCGGAACGAGCCTCGGCGACCTTGGACGCCTATGCCAAGGAAGGGCTGCCGCCGGATCCTGCGGTGATCAGGACGCCGCGCAGCGGTCACACGCTGACCCATCGCTTCGGTCTCAACCTGCGCACCGATCTCGATCCGGCCCAGCGGCCCACGCCGCGGGGGAAGGCCGAGCCTGCGGTCGACGTCTGGCTGCCGGACATCGTGCCGCCGGCCGAGACCGTGCAGGTGATCGTCCGGTGGAAGGCACCGGACGGTACTCCGAAGAGCCGGATCGTCAGCCAGTCCGACCTCGGGCTGTCGTCGATCGACCTGCTCTGGGCGCTCCGCCCGCAGAACGAGGGCGCGATGACCGACCTCGACGACAGGATCCTCGGCGCGGTCATCGCCCGCGACAAGCCACGGCCGGACGCCCGGCTGACGATCCACTACACCGAGCGGATCGAGAACAAGGTCACCTTCTTCGAGCTGTCCCCGCTCGTCGACGCACTGCGGACCCTGCTGACGACGTCGCGGCCGCTGCGATCCACCGACCTGACCCCGGCGGCCGGTGCCGCGACAGCCGGACGGTCCGCGGACGAGAACGTCGTACTGGACAAGGATCGGGTCGTGGCAGTGCTCGCGAGCCTCGGCCAGCTGCGGACCCGGGCGCAGACCTTGGAGGACAAGAACACCCCGCTGCTGGTCGAGCCGGTCCAGCGAGCCAAGCTCGTCGCCCAGATCGACAGTCTGCTGACGGAGTACGCCGGGCTTGGCGTCACCGCGAGTGGATTCGGGATGGTGCGGAGCAGTTGGGGCGAGCTGGCGCGCTGGCGCGGTGAGGTGTACAGCGAGGTTCTGGCCGCGGCGAACGTCGTCCACGAGCGGTTGAAGGGTTCGCTCAAGGCTGCCGACGATCTCCTGAAGACGTACGACGCGTTGCCGTCGAGCACATCCGACGATGCGCGGTTCCGGTTGCTGCTCCAGGTCGAGCGGCTCTTGCTCACCACGCCGGTGCCGGCCACCAGCCCGCTGGCGTTCCGTACCCGGCTCCGCAGCGATCGGTCGAACTTCGATCGGCGGCGCGGCGAGTACGAGGCGCTGGCGAAGACCACGGAGCCCACGCTCAGTGGTCTGCTGGCCGCGATCGACAAGCTGCCGCTCGCCAAGTTCGATGCCACCGGCATCGACCTGAAACCGTTCCAGGACCGGATCATCGGGTCCGCCACCGACCTGCGCGACCGGGCCAGGACACTGGGCAAGGAGATCGACGAGCGGACCAAGAACGCCGGTCTGGAGCTGGTCAAGTACGACGCCGCCGGGCCCGGTCCGGATCGGGTGCTGGCGACCACTGACGCGCTGAAGATCCTGCTCGGCGAGGACGTCCTCGTGATCCCGGAGTTCGGCGTACCGGCTGGTGTGCTCGACCAATGGCAGAACAGCAGGGACGAGAGCAAGCAGTTGCTCGCGCACCTGCCCAAGCTCGCCATCGACGACTGGGCGCACGGTGTGGCGCGGGTCCGGGAGAAGCCGCGCTGGTGGGAGCAGGTTGTGCTGCTCAGCGATGCGTTGCGTGGTGACGGCGGGCTGCTCGGCCCGATCGCCGGTTGGCGTGAGCCTGAGCTCACGCCGGTCCAACTGCCGTACCGCGACGAGGACGGTTGGCTGGGCCTCGAGTTCAGGGCCGACTACGACCTCAATGAGGACAAGCTGCTCTATACCGCGCACTACGCGGCCCGCTCGATGGACGGTGACCGGTACTGCGGTCTCCTGCTGGACGAGTGGACCGAAGTGATCCCGGCGGCTGTCGAGTCCAGCGGTATCGCCTTGAACTACGACGGGCCGGACTCGGAACCGCCACAGACCATGCTGCTCGTCGCGCCGCCGGTGCGCAGCGCCGACGGGAAGTGGAGCTGGTCCGATCTCGTCGATGCGGTCAACGACACCTATCAGCTGGCCAAGGTTCGTGCGGTGGAGCCCGCGCAACTGGACCGGACGGCGTACGGGCAGTTGCTACCGGCCACTGTCCTGTCGGCGACCCGGCAGCAGATCACCATCAGCACCGACCTGGCCACCGGCAATCTCCGCTGGAAAGCCGAAGCCCTGGGGGCCAAATGAGTGAGGAACCGCCCGTCCGCATCGACGAGATGGCGGCGGCGCTGCGGGACCGCGAGTTGCCGACCGTCGGACTGTGGAACCGGCTGGAGGGGCGACCGCGGACGACCGACTTCAGCCGGGCGTTGCGGGCCGAGGTCCGCGATCCGTTGTGGATGCTGAGCCGGCAGTGGCAGCTCGGCGAGTTCCGCGGATCCGACGGCGGGTCGCCGGTGACGGCCACCTATCACGTGGAGGTGACCACGCCGAGCCGGTTCCGTCCGGGCGACGGCGCGGTCCAGGAGCTGAAGCCGGACTATCCGCTGGAGTCGCGGGCCGAGCGGCGCAAGGTGCCGTTCACGATCGGTACCGACCGGATCTCCTACGACCTGCGGCTGGCGATCGGGCGGCGCTGGCTGAAAATGATCGGAGCCAATGACCTGATTCCGACGGTGCTCGGGCTCGGCGCCAAGTACGTCAAGCGGTGGCCGATCGCAGCACCGAATCCGGATCTCGATCTGGACAGCGCCCGGGTCGCGCATCCGGAGGTCTGGTCGGCGCAGCAGACGGTCGCGGGCCGGCGGATGGACGGCTACGAGCTCTATCTGCACTGCAAGAGCGGTGGCTTCGCCGACAACGGAATCCCCGGGCTGCTCACCAATATCCTCGCCGCGGCCGAGCTGCGGCGGCTCGGTCCGTTGCTGGTCGCGTGGTTCGATGAGCTGATTGACCAGCCCGTCGACAACGGTGCCTGGGATTCGAGCCGGCTGGAGCACCGGTTCTCCGTCGCCGCGCAGACGGCGACCGGCGAGCGGGTGCTGACCGCCGAGGAGTACCCCGGCGGTGACCTCGACTGGCATGCGTTCTCGATCGACTCCCAGGCCACACTGGGTGGCGCGGCGCCTCCGTCCGCACCGGTGACGACGACGGTGTTCCCGGCGCCGGTCCGGTTCTCCGGGATGCCGCTGCCGCGCTGGTGGGCCTTCGAGGACGGCCGGACGAACTTCGCCAGTGTCCGCCCGGACAGCACCGACCTCGCCCGGCTGGTCTTCCTGGAGTTCGCCCTCGTCTACAGCAACGACTGGTACGTCGTACCGTGTGATCTGCCCGCCGGAGCGATCGCCACGGTCCAGGGGCTCGCAGTGACCGATGTGTTCGAGGAGCGGCTGTGGGTCACGCCGGCCGGAGCCGGTGACGACGAAGACAAGCGCCGCTGGGCGATGTTCGGCCTGGACACCATCGGGTCCGAGCACGTCTCCGCCGACACCAGTCTCTATCTGCCGGCCACGGTCCCGAAGGTGAGCGAAGGGCCTACCCTCGAGGAAGCGCTGCTGGTCCGGGACGAGAACGCGAACATGGTCTGGGCGATCGAGCAGACCGTCCCGCTGGCCACGGGTCGCGGGCGGCGCGGAAGTGAGGTCGCCGCCGAGCGAACGGCGTACCGGCGCAAGTTCTGGCCAGAGGTCGAAGCGACCGGTCCACTGGCTCCAGTCGCCTACGAGACGATGAGCTCGGTGCCGGACCACTGGATCCCGTTCGTCCCGGTCCAGGTGGCCGGGAGCAACCGGACGATCCAGCTCCGCCGCGGCGCGATGCTCGGTATCGACGGTCAGCCGGTGCGTCCGCAGACCAGCCTGCTCCGCGAGGGACTGGTGGCGAACAAGGGCAAGTACCTCGTCCACGAAGAGGAGGTGCCGCGCACCGGCACCACTGTCACCACCGCCTACAACCGGACCCGCTGGCGCGATGGATCGGTTTCGCTCTGGCTCAGCGCCAAGCGTTCCAGCGGCCGTGGCGAGGCCTCCAGTGGCCTCGCCTTCGACCGTCTGGTCGACACACCGCCTAAACAGTGATCTGGGATCCCACGATGACGACCTGTTCGCGGGGGAGGTGGAAGTACTCCGCCGCGTCGGCGGTGATGCCGGTGGTGGCCAGGAAGATGTGCTTGCGCCAGCGGGGCATGCCGGGGGTGTCGCCCAGCTTGAGCTCGATGGCGGAGAGGAAGTAGGAGGTGTCGTCGGGGTCGACGGTCAGCTCGGTGCTCTGGGCGGCCGCCTGGGCGAGGATCTCGGGGACGTTGGCGTTCTCGACGTAGCCCAGGCGGGCGGTGACGTGGATGATGCCGTCGTCGGTGTAGCCGAGGTCGTCGACCAGGACGCGCTCCTCTTCGGGGACGTGCGGGACCGTGAGGGTCTCGATCGACAGGATGACCACGTTGCGGTGCAGGACGTGGTTGTGCTCGACATTGGCGCGCATCGCGAGCGGCACGGTGGTGTTGCCACGGTTGAGGAAGACCGCCGTACCGGGGACGCGGGTGATCGGGCGCTCGTGCAGGGTGTCGATGAACTCGCGGAGCAGGCCCTCCTCTTTCTCGCGCTTGGCCGTGACGAGCTGACGGCCCTGCTGCCAGGTGGTGAGCACGGTGAAGACGGTGACCGCGATCAGCAGTGGTAGCCAGCCGCCGTGGACGAACTTGGTCAGGTTCGCGGCGAGGAACAGGAGCTCGACGCTGAGGAAGAAGACCGCGCCGACGATGACCATCCACAGCGGCTTCCGCCACAGTTTGCGGACGAGGTAGAAGAACAGCAGGGAGTTGATGACGATCGTCCCGGTGACCGCCATCCCGTAGGCGAACGCCAGGGCGGCGGAGCTCTCGAAGGCGAACACCAGGGTCAGGACCGCGATCATCAGCGCCCAGTTCACCCACGGCACGTAGATCTGGCCGGCGCTCTCGGTCGAGGTGTACCTGATCCGCAGCCGGGGCAGGTAGCCGAGCTGGACAGCCTGGTGCGCGACCGAGAAGGCGCCGGTGATCACGGCCTGCGCGGCGATGACGGTGGCGGCGGTGGCCAGGACCACCATCGGGATCCGGCCCCACTCCGGGACCAGCAGGAAGAACGGGCTGGTGAAGCCGTTCGGGTCCTCCAGGACCAGGGCGCCCTGGCCGAGGTAGCTCAGGATGAGGGCGGGGAAGACCATGAACAGCCAGGCCCTGGTGATCGGCTTACGGCCGAAGTGCCCGAGATCGGCGTAGAGGGCCTCGGCGCCGGTGATCGCCAGGACGACAGCGGCCAGGGCGAAGAACGCCGTACCGAAGTGGCCGGTCAGGAATCCGATCGCGTAGGTGGGGGACAGGGCCTTGAGGATGCTCGGGTGCCGCACGATGCCGCCGATCCCGCAGACGGCGATCGTGATGAACCAGACGATCATGATCGGCCCGAACGAGCGGCCGATCCGGCCGCTGCCGTGGCGCTGCACGCTGAACAGGCCGAGGATGATCGCCGCGGTGATCGGCACCACCCACGCCGCCAGGCCCGGCTGGAGAACCTCGATCCCCTCGACCGCGGACAGCACCGAGATGGCCGGTGTGATCATCGAGTCACCGAAGAACAACGAGGCGCCGAAGATGCCCAGGGCGGCCAGCACGACGGTGGTCCGGCGGCCGCTCGACCCGCCGGTGCCGCGGATCAGGGTGATCATCGCGAGGATGCCGCCCTCGCCGTGGTTGTCGGCGCGCAGCACCAGCAGCACGTACTTCAGGGTCACCACGATCGTGACCGACCAGAAGACCAGGGAGATGATCCCGAAGACGTTCGTGGTGGCGGTCGCCACCGGATGCGGGTCACCTGGGTTGAAGATCGTCTGGATGGCATAGATCGGACTGGTCCCGATGTCGCCGAAGACGACGCCGAGGGCGCCGATCATCAAAGCGGCCTTGGCCGGGGTCCGTACCCCCGTGGTCTGGCTCGTCACGCTGAAGATTGAACCATGGCGGCGGGCCCTGTCAGCGCTTCCGTGGCCCCCGGATGGCGACGTACAGCAGCCCGACGCCGAAGGCGGCGACGATCGGGCCGACGATGGCCCACAGCGAACTGCCGGTCATCGAGCTGCCCTTGAGGTAGCCCAGCCCCTGCAGTGTCCAGACGGCGCCGAGCACGGTCAGCAACACGCCGAAGGCGATGGAGACAATCTTTCCCATGGACGGAGGTTAGACCAGCAACTCGTCGCACAGGGCAACGAGTTGCTCGCGGAGCGGCCGGGCCCGGGTGGCGAAGGTGCGCTGGGCGGCGGCGTACTCGGCCTTGCCGGCTGCGGTTTCGATGCGGACCGGCTCGTAGCCGAGCGGCGCCAGATCGTACGGCGAGGCGCGCATATCCAGTGTGCGGATGTCGCGCGCGAGCTCGAAACAGTCCAGCACCAGCGCGCTCGGGGTGAACGGCGCGAGCTTGGTCGCCCACTTGTAGAGGTCCATGTTGGCGTGCAGACAGCCGCCCTGCTCCAGCTGCGGCTGGGACTCGCGCGTCGGCTGCAGGACGTTCAGCGGCCGTGCTTCGTCGGTGAAGAACCGGAACGCGTCGAAGTGCGAGCAGCCGATCTTGTGCGACTGGACCACCTGATCGGTGCCTGCGGCCCCCAATCGCAGCGGCCACTTCTGATGCCGTACGGCGTCCGTCCGGTACACCATCGCCCATTCGTGCAAACCGAAACACCCGAACTGCGGTTGGCGGTCCAGCGTGGTGCCGAGCAGTGCGCGGATCCACTTGATGCTGTCCGTCCGGCGCCCGATCTCGGCGGGATCGAGCTGCGCAGTGCCGTCCATCACCACATAGCCACGGCGATCGCCGTACTCGGGAGCATCGAGCAGCCGGAGGCTCGGCCCAGGGTGCCAGAGGCGCAGCTGGTTCGGGCGAGCAGAGTAATAGGTGAAGAGGAAGTCCTCGACCGGGTGGGCCTCTCGTCGCTGCTTGCGGGCGAGATGCCCAGCCAGCAGGGCGTCCGCTCGCAGAGTGTGCGCCTGCTGCAAGGGCTCCCAGTCCGAGCGGGGGAGAGTAGTGGTCACAGCGCTAGTGAGAACGCGTAGAGATCGATACCGGCGACCGGTGACCAGTCACGCTCCGGGAGGCGAGTGAAACCGAGTCGCTCGTAGATCCGGTGCGCTGTCTTCATATACACAGCACTGCTGAGCACGATCCGGGGCAGTCCGCGCGAGCGAGTCTGTTCTATACAGTGCTCGGTCAGCGCCGTCCCGATCCCCAGCCCACGCGCGCGTCCGGCGACTCCGAGCATCCGGAACTCGCCCTCGTCGTCCAGCCCGATCTCCCGGTACGGCGATCCGGCCGGGCAATAGGTGACCGTGCCGAGCAGGCCGTCGGCGTCAGCCGCCACCCACAGCTCAGCCTGTACGGCGCGATCGGCGGCAGCACGGAGCGTCATCGCGTACTCACCGCGGACGAAGCCGTCGTGTGAGTACGCCTCCACGGTCAGTTCGCCGACGGCGTCGTACTCGTCCGGTTGGGCCCGGCGGATCTCCCAAGTCACCGCACCACTGTCTCATTCCACTGCGACGGTAGGCTCGGGCCCGTGCGTATCGCCAGATTCTCCGTCGACGACGAACCCAAGTACGGCATCGTCGAGACCGACGACCCTGAGGGGCTCGTCGGAACCGTCGCCCTCCTCGACTCCGACCCGCTCTACCGGCCCGTCCAGCTCACCGGGGAGACGCTGCAACTGGCCGACGTCCGGCTGCTCGCTCCGGTGATCCCGCGCAGCAAGGTGGTGTGCGTCGGCCGCAACTACGCCGCGCACGCCGCCGAGCTGGGCAACGAGGTGCCGAAGGAGCCGATGATCTTCCTGAAGCCGAACACCTCGGTGGTCGGCCCGCTGGACGGCATCGTCTACCCCGAGCAGACCAACGACCTGCAGTTCGAGGGTGAGCTGGCGATCGTGATCGGCCGGATCTGCCGCGATCTGCCCAAGGAGCGCGCCGAAGAGGTGATCTTCGGGTACACGATCGCGAACGACGTGACCGCTCGCGACCTGCAGAAGACCGACGGCCAGTGGGCCCGGGCCAAGGGCTACGACACGTTCTGCCCGCTCGGCCCGTGGATCCAGACCGACCTCGACGTGGCGGATCTGCGGGTGACGACGACCCTGAACGGCGAGACCAAGCAGGACGGCCGGACGTCGCAGTTCATCTTCGACATCCCGACCGTGCTGGCCTACATCACCTCGTTCACGACGCTGCTGCCCGGCGACGTCGTACTGACCGGGACCCCGGCCGGTGTCGGCCCGATGCTGCCCGGTGACTCGGTCTCGGTCACCGTCGAAGGCCTCGGGACGCTGACGAACAGGGTGATCGTGCGTGACTGAGCGGCCCGCTCGCGACGATTCCGACGTCCTGGGCGGCCTGAGACCGGAGCAGGTCCGGGTCCGGTTCCCACCGTCCCCGACTGGCCTGCTCACGGTCGGCAACATTCGCAGTGCCTTGTTCAACTGGGCCTTCGCCCGGCACTACGGCGGCACGCTCGTGCTCCGGATCGAGGACACCGATCAGACCCGGAACACCCCAGAGGCGCTCGACTACACGCTCGACGCGCTGCGGTGGCTCGGCCTGACCTGGGACGAGGGTCCCAGTGTCGGTGGTGACCTCGGTCCCTACCTGCAGTCCGAGCGGATGGACATCTACGCCGACATCGTCACCAAGCTGATGGCGACCGGGAAGGCGTACCACTGCTATTGCTCGCAGGAGGAGCTCGACGACCGCCGCGACGCCGCTCGCTCGGCCGGACAGCCCAGCGGGTACGACGGTCACTGCCGCGCGCTGACCGATGAGCAGCGGGAAGCGTTCCTGGACGAGGGCCGCCGGCCGGTCGTCCGGCTGCGGATGCCGGACCGGCCGATCGTGTTCGACGACCTGGTCCGTGGCGAGATCACTTTCCTGCCGGAGAACCTCGGCGACTACGTCCTGGTCCGGGCGAACGGCTACCCGCTCTACCCGCTGGTGAACCCGGTGGACGACGCCCTGATGAACATCACCCACGTGCTGCGCGGTGAGGACCTGCTGTCCTCGACGCCGCGCCAGATCGCCTTGTACGAGGCGCTCGCCGAGATCGGGATCGGCAGTGGCCGGACACCCCGCTTCGGGCATCTGCCGATGGTGATGGGTTCCGAGGGCAACAAGAAGCTGTCCAAGCGCGACCTGGGCGCCGGCCTGGACGAGTACCGCACCCAGGGCTTCCTGCCCGAGGGCCTGCTGAACTACCTGGCCCTGCTCGGCTGGTCGATCGCCGACGACCGCGACGTGTTCACGATGGCGGAGATGATCGAGGCCTTCGACATCCGCAAGGTGAACTCGAACGCGGCCCGCTTCGACCAGAAGAAGTGTGAGGCGATCAACGCCGCGCACATGCGAATGCTGCCGCAGGACGAGTTCGCCGCCCGCACGGTCCCCTTCCTGGTCAGCGCCGGGTACCTGCCGTCCGAGCCGACCGACGAGCAGCTCGCCGTACTGCGGGCCGCCGTACCGCTGGTGCAAGAGCGGATGGATGCGCTGGGTGAGTCGGTCGAGCTGCTCGGCTTCCTGTTCGCCGGCGATCACCGCCTGGCGGAGCCTGGCCAACGGCACTTCGTGATCGAGCCCGACGCCGCGGCGAAGGTGCTGGCCGGTGACGCCGGCACGGTCCTGGAGGCCTCGGCCAAGGCTCTCGCGAGCGTCGAGTGGACCACCGAGGCGATCGAGGCCGCTCTGCGGTCGTCGCTGGTCGACGGCCTCGGCCTGAAGCCGAAGAAGGCGTTCGGCCCGGTCCGCGTCGCCGTTTCCGGCCGCCGCGTCTCGCCCCCGCTGTTCGAATCGATGGAGCTGCTCGGCCGCGAGGTTTCGTTGCGGCGCATCGAGCAGGCGCGCGGGAAAGTGGAGCACTGATGGCAGCACCGACGTACCAACGCCTCTTGAAGAACGACGCGACCCCCACCGGGTACGTCGTCCTCGGCGCCCTGACCATCTTCGTCGGCTGGTCGATCGCCGGCGTGCTGTTCCTGAGTATCGGCCGCGCGATCCGGGTGGATCCGCCCGGTACGACGTCGTGGATCACGCTGCTGATGACGAACTTCTACCTGATCTCGCTGATCCCGCTGAGCATCTGGGTCGCCCGCCTCCTGAACCGGCAGGCGCCGGGGCTGCTGTCGTCCGTGGTCGGCCGGCTGCGCTGGAGGCCGCTGGCCTGGTTCGCCGTCGCGGCAGTCGCCCTCGAGCTCGTCGCCCTGCTGGCGGTCAAGGCTGGACTGGTCAGCGTGCTCGACAACAGCAAGACCGGGATGGCCCCGGACGTCGTCGGCGTGATCCTGGTCGCGTTGCTGACCTCGACGTTCCAGGCGGCGGGGGAGGAGTACTTCTTCCGCGGTTACCTGCTGCAGGGGGTCGGTGCGTTCGTCCGGAGCCCGCTGGTGGCGGTCCTGGTCACGACCGTGCTGTTCACGATGGCGCACGGCGTCTGGCCGTGGCAGAGCCCGGCGCTGTTCCTCGACCGGTTCGCCTTCGGCCTGCTCGCGGGCTTCCTCGCCATCCGCACCGGCGGCCTCGAGGCGTCGATCGCGGCACACGCGGCCAACAACGTGGTGACCTTCGTGTACGCCGCCCTGACCAACAGCGTCGGCTCGAGTCTCGGAGCCACGGATGCCCCGTGGTCGCTGGTGATTCTCGACATCCTGAAGTTCGCCGCGTTCGGAGCGGTCGCCGTTCTGATCACCCGCCGCGAGAACCTCGAGACCACCTGCAAGCTGCCGCTGGCCCAACTCCCGAGAATGGTGTGACGGGTGTGACAACCCGCCGGAGGGGGCTCGTTTTGGTGTCCGGCGGGTGGCTCGGGTAAGCTCTCCGAGCCGGGTTGGTGAGGGCGGAAACAAACTCTCAGCTCAGCGAAATGCCTTTGGGGTATGGGGTAATTGGCAGCCCGTCTGATTCTGGTTCAGTTAGTCTAGGTTCGAGTCCTAGTACCCCAGCGGATTGGACCGCACCGATGAAAATCGGTAAAGTTCAACCTCGTTGCCCGGTCCGCAAGGACCGGTCGGCACACCTCTGGCCCCGTTGTGTAGCGGCCTAGCACGCCGCCCTCTCAAGGCGGTAGCGCGGGTTCGAATCCCGTCGGGGCTACCAGAGAAGAGCGCCTCTCATCACCGATGAGAGGCGCTTCTGTTTGCCGCGGCCGAGGTCGGTTGGTCAGGTGACGGCGATGGCCGATCCTCCCCACACCGGTTCGGGGAGGACCCAGGACGCGTTCGGGGGGTGCATCCTCTCCAGATCGCCACCCGGCCGGCACCGGGGCCGGGGATGAGGTCTGCGGTGCGCCCCACATCACCCCTTGCAACGTGAACGGATATCCGCTCACGTTGCTGGTTCTCCCCTCAAAATTTGAACGGAGAAGGGTGCACTTGCGGGGATATCCGGATATCCCCTCAAATTGCCCTTGGCGGGTACGGCGGCGTCGGTACGGCGCTCGTTGGTACGGCGCTCGTTGGTACGGCGGTCGTCGAGGCGGCGGGTGTGGTCCGCTGGGGTAGCAGTCCTGGACTCCGATGGTCTAAGCGCTTAGAGTCTAAGCGGTTAGATTTCTCGGCGTCGTGAGAGGTGCCCATGAAGCGGAGTGCGGTGTTTGCAGCGGTGGTGGCGGCTGTGCTGGTGGCGGGGTGTGGCGGGTCGCCGGATCAGCCGGCTGGCGGGGATGCCGGGCCGGAGACCGGGACGATCACGTTCACCGGGACGGACAACGCGGAGACCTACCACCCGTTGATCTCGGCCTTTCAGACGAAGTACCCCGGGATCAGGGTCACCTACAACCAGATCCCGTTCGACCAGTTCAACGCGACGATGCAGCAGCGGCTGAGCGCGAAGGACGCCGGGATCGACGTCTACACGGTGGACGAGCCGCGGGTGTCGCAGTTGGCCGCGAAGGGCTTTCTGACCGACCTCAGCGAGCTGGACGGGCGGGCGAAGACCTCGTTCGGGGAGACGGCGTACAAGGTCAATCACTTCCGCGACAAGCTGTGGTCGCTGCCGATGTGGAACTCGACGCAGTTCCTCTTCTACAACAAGACCGCGCTGGCCAAGGCGCAGGTCACGCCGCCGACCGCGGACCCGGCCAAGCGCTGGACGTGGGAGCAGGTTGAGGCGGCCGGGCGGAAGGCGCAGCAGGCGGGGACGAAGTACGGGCTGTTCACCGAGCAGCCGGAGGCCTACTACCAGCTGCAGCCACTGGTGGAGTCGCTCGGCGGTGGCTCCGGCATCACCGGCGATGACGCACTCACCCCGGCCGTCGAGACCGACGGCTGGAAGAAGGCCATGCAGTGGTACGGCGCGACGTACCAGAGCGGCCTGTCACCTCGGGGGATCGGTGGGTTCCAGACCGGCCCGGTGTTCAGTACCGGCAACGCGGCGTTCTTCGTCGGTGGTCCGTGGGACCTGAAGATCTTCGGTACGGCGAAGTTCGACTGGGGTGTCGCGCCGATGCCGTACTTCGCTGGCGGCAAGCCGGTGACGCCGACCGGCTCGTGGTCGCTGGGGATCAACCCGGCATCCAAGCAGCAGGGGATGGCGCGGAAGTTCCTGGAGTTCGCGACGCTCGACCCGACCGGCAACCTGCTCACCACGCAGACGACCACGATCATCCCGGCCAACCTCGACGCGCTGAAGCGGTACCTGCCCGAGATGGACGCCTACTCCGGTCAGCACACCAAGGGCGCGACCGCGATCACGGCGTACGAGGCAGCCAGTACGGCGACCTCGCGGCCGGTGAGTGTCGGCTACATCCAGTTCGAGGAAGTCATGGGCAAGGCGTTCGCCGACATCCGCAACGGCAGTGAACCCAATGCCCGCCTGGCTGAGGCCACCCGTCAACTGACGGAGGCTTGGCGGTCGATTCGTTGAAGAAGGCGATCAAGTGAAGAAGCAGCGGCAAGGGCTGATCGCGCTCGCCTTCTTGGCGCCGGCGCTGATCAGCCTGGCGGTGCTCCGGATCGGTCCGGCGATCTACGCGCTGGTCGAGAGCTTCTACGCCGAGAGTCTGCTCCGCGGCGGCCGCGTCTTCACCGGTTTCAGCAACTACTCGGACCTGTTGGCGAACAAGGACTTCCGGCAGGCCGTCGCGATCACCCTCCTCTTCACCGTGCTGGTGAATCCGATCCAGGTCGTCGCGTCGTTCCTGCTCGCGGTGTTCTTCACCCAACGCGCACCCGGCGCCAGGCTGTGGCGCACACTCGTCATCCTGCCGATCGCCACCCCACCCGCGGTCTCGGCGGTGATCTGGAGCGTGATCTACCGGCCGGACGGAATCGCCAACAGCTTCCTGGCCCGGCTCGGTCTCCCGGACCAGCCGTTCCTTACCTCGTCGAGCCAGGTCCTCCCGGCTCTGATCGTGCTGCTGTCCTGGATCGGCGTCGGCTACTGGATGCTCTTCCTGATCGCAGGCATCCAAGACATCCCGGACGAGATCCGCGAAGCCGCACTGCTCGATGGCGCCGGTGCCTGGCGCCGGATGATTTCAGTGACGCTTCCCTTGGTACGGCGGCCACTGGCGTTCGTGCTCGTCGCGGACACCGTGTCGAACCTGCTCGTGTTCGCACCGGTGCAGATCCTCACCAAGGGCGGACCGAACGGATTCAGCAACCTTCTGATGTACGACGTCTACACCCGCGCCTACGCACTCGGCGATATCCACGTCGCCCAGGCCGAGGTCGTGCTGCTCGTCGTCCTCACCCTCGCGATCGTGGCCGCGCAGTTCCGGCTCTTGCGAGGTGACCAGTGACCGGGGCGGTGGGGCGGGGAAGGAATCGAGCGCAGCGACTCAGCCTGTCGGCGCTTGGCGCCGTGATCGGTCTGCTCTTCTTCATCCCACTGCTGTGGGTCGTCACGAACTCGCTGCGCCCCGGCGCGGAGACGTTCGCCCATCTCAGTCCGTTGACGTGGGAGTCGTTCTTCGAGTTGCGCCCCACACTCCTTAACTACCGCGACCTGTTCGGTGGCGAGATCGGTCGCGCGACGCTCAACTCAATCCTGGTCAGTGCGGCCACCGTCCTGGTCGGCCTGGCGGTCTGTGCCTCCGCCGCCTTCGGGCTCGCGGCGTTCCAGTACCGCGGTCGCGGGCTCGCGTTCGGCGTCGTCGTACTGAGCTTCTTGGTGCCGTTCGACGCGATCGCGATCCCGCTGTCCACGATGTTCCGGGACTGGAACCTGACCAACACCTTCACCGGACTGATCCTGCCGGGCATCGGCAACGGGATGGCGATCTTCCTGCTCCGGCAGTTCTTCCTCGGCATCCCGACCGAGCTGGTCGAGGCCGGCCGCCTGGATGGGCTCAGCTGGTTCGGTGTGTTCCGGTGGATCTACCTGCCGTTGTCGCGGCCCGCGCTGATCGGTGCCGGCCTGATGCTGTTCCTCTTCCAGTGGCAGTCCTACGTCTGGCCGCTGTTGATCGGTACCGATGCCAAGCACATCGTCGGCCCGGTTGCCCTCGCCAACCTGCAGGGGCAGAACTTCACTGACTACGGCCTGGTCTTCTCCGGTGCCGTCGTCCTCACGATCATCCCGCTGGTCGTCATCGCGAGTTTCCAGCGGTACTTCGTCCAGTCCGTCTCCTCCAGCGGACTCAAGTAGGGAGTGACCTCGATGCGCCAACTGATCCTCGACACCGACATCGGCTCGGACGTCGACGACGCGATGGCCCTGGCCCTGATCCTGGGCACCCCCAGCCTGGACCTCGTTGCCACCCACACCGTGTACGGCGACACCCGGCTCCGCGCCCAATTGGCCCGCCGGTACGGCGCTCTGGCCGGTCGTGACCTCACAGTCGTCGCCGGTACGGCGGAAACGCTGTCGGGCCGCAAGGTGTGGTGGGCCGGGCACGAAGGCACGCTGCACAGTGGTCTGGACGCGGAGACGTTCGCACCTGGCAGTGCACCCGAGGACCTCATTGCCCGACTGCAAGCCAACCCTGGTGAGCTTGATGTCGTTGCGATCGGCCCTCTGACCAATCTGGCCGCTGCACTCGAGCTGGAGCCGCAGGTCGCGCAGTGGATCCGCCACCTGTCGGTGATGGGTGGCCACTTTGGTCCGGCCGCCAAGCCGGAGCACAACTTCAAGAGCGATGACGTGGCTACGCGAACAGTTCTCACGGCCGGCATCCCGACGACGATCACCGCGATCGAGATCACTGAGCAGGTGGCCATCGGACCCGACCTCCTGCAACGGATCCGGGCGGCTGGCCCACTCGGCGCTGCACTGGGCGCGGATATCGAGCAGTGGTGGGCGTACTGGAAAGAGACGTGGAACGTGCCGCACGACCCGGTTGCCGTGCTCACGCTGTCCCGGCCCGATCTGTTCACCCTGTCTCCGCGGGGACGAGTCACGATCGCGGACGGTGGTCTCAGTACGTTCACTCCGGATCCGGCGGGTACCGTGCGGATCGTGACCGATCTCGACCCCGCTGCCGTGGCTGAGGAGATCACCGCGCGCATCGTGGCCGCTGGTGGGGAGACTGATGGCGACGGCTCGTGACGTCGCAGAGCGAGCCGGTACGTCGACTGCCGTCGTCAGCTACGTCTTCAACAACGGCCCGCGCCCAGTAGCCGAGGCGACTCGGCAACGGGTGCTGGAGGCGGCGGCCGAGCTCGACTACAAGCCGAACGCCGTGGCCCGTGCGTTGAGTGCCGGACGCACCTTCTCTTTAGGGCTGTTGATTCCACAGGTCCGCAACCCGTTCTTCGCCACACTCACCGAGCACCTGGAGATCGTGGCGCGGTCACACGGCCATCTGCTGCTGATCGGCGACTCAGCGGGTGATCCGGCCCAGGAGTCCGCGCACATCGGCTCATTCATCGAGCGGAAGGTGGATGGCGTCGTACTGGTGTCTCTGCTGGCGGAGCCGGCGATCCGGCGGTTCCACTCGGCAGGTGTGCCAGTGGTTGCCCTGCACCCGGTTCCGGATGGTGTGACGGTCTCGACACTGTCTATTGACTACGTGGCTGCGGCTGAGGCTGCTGTGGATCACCTGCTGGCCCACGGCTACAAAACGCTGGCTGTCTTAACAGGCCCAGAAGACTCACCCGGTACGGCGCAACACCGGGCTGGCGTGGAGCGGGCGCTGGCGAGGCATCCCAAGACCACCGTGCGATACACCGCTGGGCCCGTATCCCGGTTCGCCGCGCGGGACGCCGTACAGGCTTGGTTTCAGCAGAAGCGGCCACCGCGGGCTGTCTACTGCGCTACGGACGAGCAGGCATTCGGCGTGCTATTTGCTGCGTGGGAGGCCGGACTGCGGGTCCCGGAGGATGTTGCGGTGATGGGTGTCGACGGCACCGATGAGTGTGCTGTCTCGATTCCACCGTTGGCCAGTGTGCGGCAGCCGGTCGACGAGATCGCGCGGCAGGCGGTAGACGTACTGCTGGCCGCCCCCGATCGGGAGGCGGCCAGAGTGGTCTTGGACTTTGAGTTGGTACCGCGGACTTCCTGCGGGTGTTAGCTACTCCGAAGCGCGGCGCAGTGCTTCGGAGAGCCGCTCTGCCGCGGCCATGACGGC
This sequence comes from Kribbella sp. NPDC058245, assembly GCF_042882005.1. NCBI lineage: Bacteria > Bacillati > Actinomycetota > Actinomycetes > Propionibacteriales > Kribbellaceae > Kribbella > Kribbella sp. NPDC058245. The sequence goes on along the minus strand of NZ_JBHVWY010000013.1, from coordinate 203,297 downwards.
CGGGGCGTGCATGCGGCCGGGCTGACGGGACAGGCGCTCGATCGGGCCGGATACGGAGACCGAGGCAATCACCTTGCCGCTGGGGGAGCGGACCGGTGCCGAGACCGAGGCAACGCCCTGCTCACGCTCACCGACCGAGTGCGCCCAGCCGCGACGCCGGACGCCGGCCAGTGCGGCAGCGTTGAAGGTCGCGTTGTGGAGGCCGCGGTGCATGCGCTCCGGGTCCTCCCAGGCAAGCAGAATCTGAGCAGCTGAGCCGGCCGCCATGGTCAGCTGGCTGCCCACGGGGACGGTGTCGCGCAGACCGGACGGGCGCTCGGCCGCTGCGACGCAGACGCGGTACTCGCCCTGACGGCGGAACAACTGGGCCGATTCACCAGTGATGTCACGCAGTCGGGCCAGCACCGGACCGGCGGTCGCCAGCAGGCGGTCCTCACCGGCGGCGGAGGCCAACTCGCTGAGTCGCGGTCCGAGCACGAAGCGTCCCTGCATGTCCCGGCCGACCAGCCGGTGGTGCTCGAGAGCGACCGCCAACCGGTGTGCCGTCGGCCGCGCCAGCCCCGTCGCCGCCACGAGTCCGGCCAGGGTCGCCGGCCCGGACTCGAGTGCGGACAGAACGAGAGCTGCTTTGTCGAGCACGCCGACTCCGCTAGAGTTGTCCATGAGACGATATTGCCGTCTCGAATCGTGGAACGCAAGTCGCTCCGGTGCCTCGATCGAGAGCACTGTGAGCGAAAGCACCTCACCACAAAGCCAACCGAACCGCTCGGGGCGGCGGGGTGGGACAAGTATCTAAGGGAGCGAGTCTGATGGGTAGGACGTTGTCGGAAAAGGTCTGGGATGCGCATGTCGTGCGCCATGCCGACGGAGAGCCCGACCTCCTTTACATCGACCTCCACCTTGTTCATGAGGTGACGAGCCCGCAGGCGTTCGACGGTCTGCGGCTGGCCGGCCGGCAGGTTCGGCGGCCCGATCTGACGATCGCGACCGAGGACCACAACGTCCCGACGCTCGATGTGGACAAGCCGATCGCCGACCTGGTGTCGCGCACCCAGGTGGACACGCTGCGCAAGAACGCCAAGGAGTTCGGCGTCCGGATCCACACGCTCGGCGACCCGGACCAGGGCGTCGTGCACGTGATCGGCCCGCAGCTCGGCCTGACCCAGCCCGGGATGACCGTGGTCTGCGGTGACAGCCACACCTCCACCCACGGCGCGTTCGGGGCGATTGCCTTCGGCATCGGTACCAGCGAGGTCGAGCACGTGCTGGCGACCCAGACGCTGATGCAGGCGCGGCCGAAGACGATGGCGGTCACGGTCGACGGCGTACTGCCCGATGGCGTCTCGGCCAAGGACCTGGTGCTCGCGCTGATCGCGCAGGTCGGCACCGGCGGCGGCCAGGGCTACATCGTCGAGTATCGCGGTGAGGCGATTCGCGCGCTCAGCATGGAAGCGCGGATGACGATCTGCAACATGTCGATCGAGTGGGGCGCCAAGGCCGGCATGATCGCGCCGGACGAGACGACCTTCAACTACCTGCAGGACAAGCCGCACGCGCCGCAGGGCGTCGACTGGGAAGCCGCGGTCGAGTACTGGAAGAGCCTGGCGACCGACGAGGACGCCACCTTCGACCGCGAGGTCGTGCTGCGCGCCGAGGACATCGCGCCGTTCGTCACCTGGGGAACCAACCCCGGCCAGGGTGTTCCGCTGTCGGCCAACGTGCCGTCGCCGGACGACTTCGACAACGAGAACGACAAGGTCGCTGCCCAGCGCGCGCTGGAGTACATGGGCCTCACGGCCGGTACGCCGTTGCGCGAGGTGAAGGTCGACACCGTCTTCCTGGGCTCCTGCACCAACGGCCGGATCGAGGACCTGCGGGCCGCGGCCGGCGTACTGGCCGGGCGGAAGGTTGCCGACGGCACCCGGATGCTCGTCGTACCGGGATCGGGCCGGGTTCGGCTGCAGGCCGAGTCCGAAGGTCTGGACCGGATCTTCAAGGACGCCGGCGCCGAATGGCGTGGCGCGGGCTGCTCGATGTGCCTGGGCATGAACCCGGACACGCTGGCTCCCGGTGAGCGCAGCGCGTCCACCTCGAACCGCAACTTCGAAGGCCGTCAGGGCAAGGGCGGCCGCACCCACCTGGTCTCGCCATTGGTTGCCGCCGCCACCGCAGTCACCGGGACCCTTGCTGCCCCGGCCGATCTGCAGCCGGTCGATGTGGCCGTCCCCGAGAGCGTCTGAGGAGCAACGGAATCATGGAAGCTTTCATCCAGCACATCGGTACGGCGGCCCCGCTGCGCCGCAGCAACGTCGACACCGACCAGATCATCCCGGCCGAGTACCTGAAGCGGGTCACCCGGACCGGCTTCGAGGACGGCCTGTTCGCTGCCTGGCGCAACGATCCCGAGTTCGTCCTGAACCAGCCGGAGTACGGCGGTGTCTCGGTGCTCGTGGCCGGACCCGATTTCGGCACCGGATCCTCGCGTGAGCACGCGGTCTGGGCCCTGCTCGACTACGGGTTCCGCGTGGTCGTGTGTTCGCGCTTCGGCGACATCTTCCGCGGCAACTCCGGCAAGGCCGGACTGCTCGCGGCGCTGGTCAGCCAGGACGTCGTCGAGCAGCTGTGGACGACGATCGAGAACGACCCGGGCACCAAGGTGACCGTGGACCTGGAGAACAAGACGATCTCGGCCGGTGAGCTCTCCGCGCCGTTCGAGATCGACGACTACACGCGCTACCGGCTGCTGAACGGGCTCGACGACGTCGGCATCACCTTGTCCCACGAGGCCGACATCTCGGCGTACGAGGCCACCCGGCCGGCCTTCAAGCCGGCCACCTTGCCGGCCAAGGCTTAAGAGCAACGGTTGCCGCCCCTGTAACGCTTGTCGCTACAGGGGCGATAACTCTGGTGTTACCCTTGCGTGGTTGCCCGATCAGGGGCTTTTTCAGAACAGGCTTGCGAGACCGAGGAGGTGAGGCGCTGATGAACAGCGATCCCTCCAGACCTAGAGGTCTCGCTCGACCTTTGCAGGGCTGACTTTCCGTCCTCGTGCAGTAGTGGTCGAGCAGACGTGTGCCGTCTCTCTCACTCGAACCACCGCACCTGGAGGACTCATGTCCGACCTTCGCCTGCGCACTTTTCGGGCCTTCAGCCGTACGCCGTCACTGCGTGGTACCGCGCGGAAGCACGCTGCACCTGCCCCGGTGATCGAGCCCACGGTCGAGAAGCCGCGCGACCCCCAGAAGCCCAAGGGCCACAGCGTCGTCGACAGCGCGATCTACTGCGACGGGCGGCGGATCGCTTCGCCCGAGTCGCTGGCCGAGACCTATCGCGTGCTGCACAAGGCGCCGCGCGGCCTGGCCTGGATCGGCCTGTATCGCCCGGACCAGCGCGAACTGAACTCGCTGGCCAGTGAGTTCGACCTGCACGAGCTGGCCGTCGAGGACGCCATCCAGGCCCATCAGCGGCCGAAGCTCGAGCGGTACGGCGACACCTTGTTCGTCGTACTGAAGGCAGCGCGGTACCGGGACGCGACCGAGGAGGTCGAGTTCGGCGAGGTGCACATCTTCGTCGGCCCGGACTTCGTGGTGACGGTCCGGCATGCCGAAGCGCCCAACCTGGCAGCGGTCCGGCGTCGGGTCGAGCACGACCCCGAGCTGCTCAACCTCGGCACCGAGGCGGTTCTCTACGCGATCATGGACAAGGTGGTCGACGGCTACGCACCAGTGGTTGCCGGTCTCGAGAACGACATCGACGAGATCGAGACCGAGGTCTTCCGCGGCGATCCGAAGGTGTCGCGGCGTATCTACGAGCTGTCCCGTGAGGTCATCGAGTTCCAGCGCGCGACCCGGCCGCTGGTCGGGATGCTGCAGGGATTGCGCGGCGGCTTCGACAAGTACGGCGTCGACGAGGAACTGCAGCGTTATCTGCGCGACGTCGCGGACCACGTCACCGAAGTGGTCGAGAAGGTCGACGGATTCCGCGAACTGCTGCGCGACATCCTGACGGTGAACGCGACCCTGGTGGCCCAGCAGCAGAACGAGGAGATGAAGAGTCTCGCGCTGGCCGGCAGTGAGCAGAACGAAGAGGTGAAGCGGATCTCCGCGTGGGCGGCGATCCTGTTCGCACCGACCCTGATCGGCACCGTCTACGGGATGAACTTCGACAACATGCCAGAGCTGCATTGGCAGTACGGATACCCGTTCGCGATCGGCCTGATGGGGTTGGTGTGTGGAGGTCTGCACCAGATCTTCAAGCGCCGCGGCTGGCTGTAAGAGGTCCCGGAAACACCTCAAAACCTCGCAGGAACACCCGATCAGGGCTGTTTGGGCCAAGAATCGCCTAAAAACAAGCCGAATTGCCGCGTTGGTGTTTGGCAACGGCCTGTTCAGTCCATAACGTTCCTGTGAGATCGAGCGCTGTGCTCGACACCTAGTTCACGGAGGGAAGACAGTGAACAAGAGCCAGTTGGTCGAAGCGCTCGCAGTGCACTTCGACGGAAACCGCCGCCAGGCTCAGCACGCCTTGGAGTCGATCATCGACACCATCCAGCGCGAGCTGACCAAGAAGGGTGGCAAGGTCGCCATCACCGGTTTCGGTGCCTTTGAAGCCATCGATCGTCCGGCCCGCCTGGTCCGCAACCCGCGGACGAACCAGGTTCTGAAGGCGAAGAAGACCGTAGTGCCGAAGTTCCGCGCGGGTGCGGAGCTCAAGGCCGTTGTCTCCGGTGCGAAGAAGCTGCCGAAGCTCGTCGCCCCGAAGGCCACCGCGACCGCCACCAAGGCGGCCGCTCCGGCCAAGAAGGCCGCGCCGGCCAAGGCCGCCGCGACCAAGACGGTAGCGAAGAAGGCGCCGGCCAAGGCCGTTGCCAAGAAGGCCGCTCCGGTCAAGGCTGCCGCCAAGAAGGCTGCGCCCGTCAAGGCCGCCGCCAAGAAGGCCCCGGCCAAGAAGGCTGCTCCGGTCAAGGCAGTAGCCAAGAAGGCGCCGGCCAAGAAGGCCCCCGCCAAGAAGGTCGCCGCGAAGAAGGCTCCGGCCAAGCGCGCAGCACGCTGAAGTAACTAGCACTACGGCAGAAGGCCGGTCACTCCCTCCAGGAGCGACCGGCCTTCGCTGCGATACAGCGCAGTGCTGCTGTACAGAGCAGTGCTTGTCTCTTAGTGCTTGTCTCTTAGAGCTTGGTGGCGAACTCGACCTTGGTGATCGCCAGGCCCGCACCGGAGCCGGTGGTCTCGATGCGGACGCGCTGGCCCACCCGCAGCAGGCGAACCGGAGTCTCCGCGATCGCGTGCACGGTAAAGGGAAGCTCGATCCCGGTGTCGGTCAGCACCGCTCCGGAGAAATTCTCGCTGTCGTAACGGCTCACGGTGGCTTGCATGTCAGCAGGCTAGGCCTTCGGATCCGGTGACGGAACCCAGCACCAGTGACATCACGTCGGCGGTCGCGGGACCAACGCCCAGCTGGATCGCGTGCGCGAGATCCGCGGCGGTATCGACATCACGCCGTACCGAGTCGATGCCGGTCAGCTCGATCGGAACCGCGCCGGACGCCTGGTGGGCCAGGGCGGAGCCGACACCGAAGCGGGGATCGAGGTCGACCCCGGCCGCGGCCGCGAGCATCGTCGTACCGGTGCCTGGTTCGTCGATCACGAACGACCGCGGGGCAGTGCAGGCAGCCAGTACGGCGGTGAGCTCGGCTGGACGCAATGCGGGCAGATCGGCCGACAGCGCAGCCACACCATGCTCTGGGAAGCGTGCAGCGGCGATTGAGGCGCCATACCGGAGGGCGCCGTTGAGGCCGTCGTCGCCATGATCCGGTACGACGTGGGCTCCGACCGCGGTCACGTCCGCGGCAACGACCGGGTCGTCGGTGACCACGAGAACCGCGCGCACCAATCCCGAAGCCAGCGCGGCCGCAGTAGTGTCGACAGCGAAGGCGCGCGCGAGCTCCGGACGGTGCTGCGGGTAGGCCGCAGCCAGCCGGCTCTTCGCGATCGCCGTACGCTTCACCGGGATCGCCAGGATCCAGGGAACGACCTGTAGGTCTGCCATCAGGCAGGATTCTCCCATGGCGGAGAGCAGTGACCAGCACCAGGAGGCAGTAGTGGACGACCCGAGGCCGCGGCGGGGTTTCTGGTTCGGCGTGATCGTCGCGCTCGTCAAACCGTTCATGCTGATCTGGACCAAGCCGGTCTTCAGCGGCCGGGAGAACATGCCGCGGACCGGTGGCGTGGTCTTCGTGCCGAATCACATCTCGCATTTCGACCCGTTGGTGCTCGGCTTCTTCATCTGGGAATGCCGCCGGATCCCGCGGCTGCTCGGCAAGGCATCGTTGTTCACACTGCCGATCCTCGGCCGGATCATCACCAGCGCCGGTCAGATCCCGGTGCACCGTGATTCCACCCAGGCCGCGGATGCTTTCCGCGACGCGGTGGCGGCGGTCGAACGCGGTGAGTGCGTCGGCGTTTATCCCGAAGGCACCATTACCCGCGACCCGGCGTTGTGGCCGATGACGGGAAAGACCGGGGCCGCCCGGATCGCGTTGATGACCGGGGCGCCGGTGATTCCGATCGCGAACTGGGGTGCGCAGGAGATTCTGCAGTCCTATACGGGTCATCTGCGGCTCCGGCTGCTGCCGCGCAAGACCGTGCTGGCGCGGGCGGGGAAGCCGGTCGACCTGAGTGCTTTCCAGGGCAAGCCGATCACCAACCAGCTGTTGCACGAGGCAACCGAGGTGATCATGACCGCGCTCGCCGAGACGCTGGGTGAACTGCGCGGTGAGACGCCGCCCAAGGAGTTGTTCGATCTGCGCAAGTCCCGTCGTGAGGAGAGCGAATGACCAAGGTCGCGGTGTTCGGTGCGGGCTCGTGGGGGACGGCGTTCGCCACGGTGCTGGCGGGGGCGGGGAACCAGGTCTCGTTGTGGGCCCGGCGTCAGTCGGTGTGCGACGTGATCAACACCCAGCACGAGAACCCCGACTACCTGCCGGGGATCCGCCTGTCCGAGGCGATCACCGCGACGCACGATCCGGCGGCTGCGGCCGAGGGCGCGGAGGCCGTCGTACTGTCCGTGCCTTCGCAGTCACTGCGGGAGAACCTGCGGGACTGGGCCGGAGTGCTGCCGGACGCCGTACCGCTGGTGAGTTTGATGAAGGGCGTCGAGGTCGGTACGACGCTGCGGATGTCCGAGGTCATCGCTGAGCTGACCGGTGCCGGGCCGGAGCGGATCGCGGTGGTGTCGGGGCCGAACCTGGCGCGCGAGATCGCTGAGGGCCAGCCTGCGGCCGCGGTGGTGGCCTGTGCGGATGAGGGTACGGCGAACCGGTTGCAGAAGCTGTGCCACTCGGGGACGTTTCGGCCCTACACGAACACGGATGTCGTCGGGTGTGAGCTTGGTGGCGCGACGAAGAACGTGATCGCGTTGGCCGTGGGGATGGCGGTCGGTTTCGGTTTTGGCGACAACGCGCGGGCTTCGGTGATCACGCGTGGTCTGGCGGAGACGGCTCGGCTGGGTGCGGCGCTGGGCGCGGATGAGCACACGTTCTCCGGTCTGGCTGGGCTCGGTGACCTGGTCGCCACGTGTTCGTCGCCGCTGTCGCGGAACCGGACCTTCGGCGAGAAGCTCGGCCAGGGGATGACGGTCGCCGAGATCGCCGGCGCGACGCGGCAGGTCGCCGAGGGTGTGAAGTCCTGCTCGTCGATCACTGAGCTTGCGCACCGGCACGATGTGGAGATGCCGATCGCCGAAGCTGTGACCAAAGTTGTCGCCGGGGAAATGACCCCGAAGGACATGCTGTTCAGTCTCGTCTCCCGCTCGGCGAAGGCGGAGCGCTGGTGATCCCCGAAGCCTTCGCCGCCGCCACCACCAACCGCGAAGGCTCAGCCGGTACGGCGTGGCTCGCGACGCTGCCCGGGATTGTCGAGGAGCTGGTCGATCGCTGGGACTGCACGCCGGACGGCGACTGGATGCACGGCGAGGTCGGCGTGATCGTGCCGGTACGACGTTCAGGTGAGCCCCTGGTCATGAAGGTGTCGTTCACCCACCCGGGCAACGTTCACGAGCCAGACGCCTACACAGCCTGGGCAGGTCGCGGCGCAGTCCACCTGCACGAGCGCGCCGACGAGTACTACGCCATGCTGCTGGAGAGGGCCCACTCCACGACGTTGCGCGATTCAGGCGCAGACGTCGCAGTGGTCGGCGGGCAGATGAGCCGCCTGCTGTCGATCCCGGCACCTGAAGGTCTTCCTCGACTGCAAGACCGTGCGGATGAGTGGGCCGAGGAACTGCAGCGGGATTCGGCTGAGTTCCCGGGAGCACTGCCTGCCGCGGTGGTCGCTCGGGCGTTCGAGGTCATCGACGAACTGGTGCGCAAGCAGCCCGACGTACTGATTCATGGGGATCTGCATCATCGGAACATCTTGAGCGCGGATCGGGAGCCGTGGCTGGCGATTGATCCGAAGGGTCTGATCGGGGATCCGGCGTACGACTTCGTCACGTTCCTGAAGGCCCGGACGCTGGTGCTGATGAACGGCGATTTCCACGCGGCGATGGAGCGGGAACTCGCGGCGTACTGCGAGGCCGCTGAGCTCGACCGGGCCCGGGTCCGGCGATGGATGCAGCTGGAGCTCGTGCGGACGGCGTACTGGGGGCGGCGGTACGGGTTCGGCGCTACCCGGCGCGGAGACATCTCGCTCGATCCGGCACTGGTGCTGATCGACGAGTTGGCGATCAACTGGGCGTGACCCCAGGTCTTACTAGCGTCTCGGTATGGACCAGATCGATGCCTTCGTCAACCGTATCCCCGGCTGGTTGGACGAGACCGGCGCGATGGCCGAGCCCGACCTCGGCCTGCTCCGGGACTTGCTCGTCTGCCGGGCTGAGGTGCTCGGGCACACCGACCCGTGGAGCTGGCCCAAGGAGTCGCTGGCGAACACGGTCCTCGAGGTAGCGCCGTACGTGCTGCAGATCGACGAGGCCTGGCGTGCGGCCGCCGTGACGACGCTGCCGGTACTGCGCGACTTCGTCGTGTTCGAGGGCGATCGGGACTCCGCGGCCTCGTTGCGCCGCGATGTCGAGGCGGTGCTGGCCGTGCTCACGGGAGCGCTGGGGCGGCACCTTGACGATTCCTACGGTTGGTCCTTGATGGTTCGGCTGAATCAGCAGCGCAAGGATGTAGCTGATCGGAAGGCGTGGCAGGCCGAGTTCGACGCTTTGCCTTGGGTCGAGCAGGACCGGTTGGTAGGCCCGTTGCGGCGGCAGCCCGTGTCGCTGGGCGGCGATCCGTTCGGTGGAGTGACGGTTCCGGCTCCGCAGACGGTCCTGCCGTCAGAGGTTGGCGCTGCAGCGGCTCAGGCGCCGCTGGTAGCGGCAGTGGTTGAGTTGGCGGAGTGGCTGGTGGCGCAGCCGTCGATCGCGGCCGGTGGGGCTCTCGACGACGACTCGGTGACACGGGTGCTGGCTGAGACGACCTTCACGGACGCGGCCGCCGTACAGGAGGCTTGGCGGATTGCGGCGCTGTCCGAGCTGGTGGGATCGACCGGTGCCCGGGTGGTGCCGGGGCCGCAGTTCGCGGTGTGGTCGGATCCCGGGCGCCGGGTGGAGTGCTGGTACACGATGGCCCGCGCTGTGGTCGTCGACGTACCGCTGCCCGATCGTGACGAGGTGCTGGCGGCGATCTACGCGGCGTACCACCCAGGACTCAACGGATTGGCCGCGAGCGACCTTGCGCGGGCGGCGATCGATCGGCTGGGACGGCTGGGCATGTTCGACGGGCCCAAGCTGAGCCCGCTTGGAGTGCAGGGCGTGCTGTTGCCGTGGCTGAGCTGGGACGCGCCTGGCCGGTGGCGGTTGACTGCGGGGCCGTGGCGACCCGAGCTGACCACCTCCGACGTACGGTTCTGGTTGGCGGCCTCCATGAAGCGACTCGTGTCCGATGCTGCCGGGCAGTCGTGGGTGCAGACCGCCGATCCAGTGGCCTTCGGCAACCAACTCGTCAACCTCATGCTCGAGTCCGGCGACGGCGTCGAGCGGGCGACCGCCTTCATCTTGCTGACCCACCTCGGATCTCAGGTCACGCCCGTGGCCGATCGGCTGGCCGGCACCCGGCTGCAGGCCTACCGGGCCATGTGGCCTGATGCGAGTGCTCGTGCTGAAGCGGACGACGCACAGATGCTGCTGTTCCTGCGGGACCAGATGGCGTGGCTGGACTTGCTGGGTGCGGAGGTGGCTGAGCTACGGCCCGGTGTCCAGATCGACCTGGGCAGGTTCGACTTCGTCGGCCCGTGGCCCGACTGGTTCCGGGAGCGGATGGGACGGCCAGGGCCGTTGACAGACGCCGACCTCGCCGTACTGCGTGAGTCGCTGACGACCCAGCGTGCGGAGTTCGCTGAGATGGTGGCGCAGTTGTCAGATGAGCAGCTGCCGTTGCACGAGGACGGCCGCACCTCGTAGCGGCGCGTCCGGTCCGCTCCGGGACGGGACGACGCGGAGGTCTTTGGTGGCCAAGGGCAACGATCGGGAGTAGATGGTCTCGCGGAGGCCGGCTAACAGGTTGTCGCCGGCTTGGGCGAGGGAGCCTCCGACGACGATGACTGACGGGTTGAGCAGGCTGACGGCGGCGGCGAGGACGGTTCCGATCTCACGACCGGCCTGCCGGACCGCGGCGGTCGCTTCGGCGTCGCCTTGGCGGACGAGCCGGACGATGTCGTGGCTGGTCGTCGCGTGCTCGAGTTTGGCCGCGAGCGCGGCCGACGAGGCGACCGCCTCCAGACAACCGGTGTTGCCGCAGCGGCACAGCTCGGTGTGACCTGGGCTTTGGATGTGGCCGATGTCCCCGGCGGCGCCCTGGGCGCCGCGGTGCAGGCGGCCGCCGCTGATCACGCCGGCCCCGATGCCGGTGGCGACTTTGACGAACAGTAGGTGCTCGACATCGGCGTACTCGGTGGCGTGTTCGCCAAGCGCCATGATGTTCACGTCGTTGTCGACGAGTACGGGCCCCGGGAGCTCACGGCCGAGTCGCCCGACGACGTCGTACGAGTCCCAACCGGGCATGATCGGCGGGTGGTTCGGGCGGCCGGTGGAGTGCTCGACCGGGCCGGGCAGGCCGACGCCGGTGCCGGCCAGGTCGGCGCGGGACCGGCCCGCCGCCTTCAGCAACGATCGGCCTTGGCGGATGACCTCGGTCAGGACGACCTCGGGGCCTTCGGCAATGTTCAGCGGCGTCGTCGAGCGGTCGAGGATCTCGCCGGTCAGGTCGGTGAGGGCGACGGTCAGGTGGGTGGCGCCGACGTCCGCGGCGAGGATCAGCCGCGCTCGTGGGTTGAGCCGGAACCTGGCCGGTGGTCGGCCGCCCGTCGACGCTGCCTCACCGGACGGTACGACGAGTCCGGACGCCAGCAGCGATTCGATCCGGCCGGTCACGGTCGAGCGGGCCAGGCCGCTGGAGTCGATCAGCTCGGCCCGGGTCCGCGCGCGTCCGTCCAGCAGTAGCCGGAGGACGGCGTCGGGGGCGTCGGTCATGAACTTCCGCCCTTTCGTCGACGGGGGCCCTGGCTTTTGCTTGACAGGGTACAAAAGTCTCACATAGCGTCCTTCGATGTGTCCACCAAGCTGAAGGTCGCCAGTAATCTCAAGGTCGGACTGGTCGGCGGCGGTTTCATGGGCCGGGTGCACGGCAGATCGGCGCTGGTCTCCGGCGCGCAGATCGTCGGAGCGGTCGGATCCAGCCCGGAGCGGGCGGAGGCTGCGGCCGAGGCGTCCGGCGCCGAGCGTGGGTACGCGACACTCGCCGACCTGCTGGCCGCTGACGTCGACGTGATCCACGTCTGTACGCCGAACAACACCCACCGCGAGGTGACCCTGCAGGCGATCGCCGCAGGCAAGCACGTGATCTGTGAGAAGCCCCTGGCGACGTCTGTGGCCGACGCGACGGGTCTGGAGGCCGCAGCGCACGAGGCCGGCCTGGTGGGCGCCGTACCGTTCGTCTACCGCTACCACCCGATGGTGCGCGAGCTGCGGGCGCGGCTGGCCGCAGGTGAGGCCGGTGAGATCACCAGCCTGCACGGTTCGTACCTGCAGGACTGGCTGGCCGGTGCGGACGACCAGAACTGGCGAGTGGATGACGTGGCTGGCGGACCGTCGCGGACGTTCGCTGATATCGGCTCGCATTGGTGTGACCTGACCGAGTTCGTGACCGGCGACCGCATCGCTGCGATCAGTGCGCAGCTCCGGACGGTGCGGTCGTCGCGTGGCGGCGTCGAGGTGCGCACTGAGGACCTGGCCACCGCACAGTTCCGCACCGAGGCCGGAGTGGTCGGCACGATCGTCGTCAGCCAGGTCGCGGCAGGCCGGAAGAACCGCCTGTACCTGGAGATCTCCGGGACCGAGGGGAGCTTCGGCTTCGACCAGGAGGACCCGGACCGGCTGTGGGCCGGCCGTCGTACCGCCTCCCAGCTCCTGACCCGCGACCCCGAGACGCTGAGCCCCGGTGCGGCCCGGGTGAACCGGCTGCCCGCCGGTCACGCCCAGGGCTACCAGGACGCGTTCGACTCATTCGTCGCGGACAGCTATGCCGCCGTACTGGGTGACCGCCCGGACGGCCTGCCCGATTTCGCCGCCGGTGCGCGATCCGCCCAGCTGATCGACGCCGTACTGCGCTCAGCTGCTGCGGACAGCAGCTGGATCACCGTCTAAGGAGCCTCACACATGCCACGCCCGATCACGCTGTTCACCGGCCAGTGGGCCGACCTGCCGTTCGAGGAGGTCTGCCAGTTCGCCTCCGAGGCCGGGTACGACGGGGTGGAGATCGCCTGCTCCGGCGACCACTTCGACGTGCAGCAGGCGGTCGACGACGACTCGTACGTCCAGACCCGCAAGGACATCCTGGAGAAGTACAACCTCAGCGTCTACGCGATCTCGAACCACCTGGTGGGTCAGGCGGTCTGCGACAACCCGATCGACTTCCGGCACCAGGCGATCGTGCCGTCCCGGATCTGGGGCGACGGTGACGGCGAAGGCGTCCGCCAGCGCGCGGCCGAGGACCTCAAGAACACCGCCCGCGCCGCGGCCAAGCTCGGCGTGAACACGGTGATCGGCTTCACCGGCTCCTCCATCTGGCAGTACGTCGCCATGTTCCCGCCGGTCCCCGCCTCGGTGATCGACGCCGGCTACCAGGACTTCGCCGACCGATGGAACCCGATCCTCGACGTGTTCGACGCCGAAGGCGTCCGGTTCGCGCACGAGGTGCACCCGTCGGAGATCGCCTACGACTACTGGACCACCACGCTGACGCTCGAGGCGATCGGCCACCGCGAGGCCTTCGGTCTCAACTGGGACCCGTCGCACATGGTCTGGCAGGACATCGACCCGGTCGCGTTCCTCTGGGACTTCAAGGACCGCATCTACCACGTCGACTGCAAAGACACCCGCATGCGCGTCGGCGGCGGCCGCAACGGCCGCCTCGGCTCCCACCTGCCCTGGGGCGACCCCCGCCGCGGCTGGGACTTCTACTCCACCGGCCACGGTGACGTCGCCTGGGAAGACTGCTTCCGCGTCCTGAACTCGATCGGCTACGAAGGCCCGATCTCCGTCGAGTGGGAAGACGCCGGCATGGAACGCAAGGTCGGCGCCGCCGAAGCCGTCAACGTCATCCGCGCCCTGGCCTTCGACAAGCCCACCGCCGCCTTCGACGCCGCCTTCGCCACCGACAAGTAAGGCGTCGGCCTCCACCCCCGCCACCCGGCGGGGGTCAGCACACGTAGACGGGGGCTTAGGTCATGACCTGGGTCAGCCCACCAGTTCCTGTCCAAGCCCCCGATAGTTTGCCGGGTCGGCCGGGCGCATACTCGGTCTCATGACGGACTTCGAGACACTCCGGGCGCTGGCCGACGAAGGCAACGAGAAGGCAGCCGACAAGCTCGCCGACCTGGCTGACGAGCGCTCCGATCTCGACACCCTCAACGGCCTCCTCGACGAAGGCAACGACCGCGCCGGTGAACACCTCACCCGCCGAGCCGCCGCGGCCAAAGACCTCCTCGAACTCCAACGCATCAGTGACGCCGGCTACGCCGAAGCCGAAGAAGTCCTCAACACCCTGCTCTAAACCCGGGCAAGCGACTCGGCCGGTGATGTCTGCTTGTGGCTGAGGCCGGCTGCGGCCGATCAAAGCCGGATGGCTGGGCGAGGCGGTGGCTGAGGTGGATGGTGCGGCCGGCGACCGACTGCCGGTTGCTTGGGGTTGCCGGTCTGTGGTTGCGCTTCAGGAAAGACGCCCGCCACGCAGGTGAGACCGGCTTCCCTCGTGCTGACCGATTAACGTCCGAAGAATCGCCGACCACGTCCCGCGAGTCTTCGGACGTTAGCGCGATATCCGCCAGCGCGCCCCCATCCACCTAAGCTGTCCCTGAGGCGCCGCTACGTTCACCGGCTTGGCTCGAAGGTTCAGTCGATCGCCGTTCGGTGGTCGGGTGGCAGGGCCGCTGGGGTGTGCGACTCGGCCGGTGACGTCTGCTTGCGGCTGCGGCCGGCTGCGGCCGATCAAAGCCGGGTGGCTGGGCGAGGCGGTGGCTGAGGTGGATGGCGAGGCCGGCGACCACCTTGCACGCTGCCTGGGGCTCACGGGCTGTGGTTGCGGCTCGGGAAGACATCGCCCTCCACCCGAGACCGGCTCCACCTCGTGTTGGCCGATTAGCGTCCGAAGAATCGCCGACCACGCCCCGCGAGTCTTCGGACGCTAGCGAGACAACCGCCCGGGTGACGCCTACCGTGTCCCCCAACTCCCCAACCGGGCGCGGGGTCACCCCGACCTGCCGGTCGCCTGTGGCCGGTCGCCGGTCGCCTGCCGCGTGACCGGCCCCCGGGGTGCCGGATCGTGGCGGTCGTGGTCTAGTGCACGTCACCCCTGCGGGCGTGGCTGAGCGTTCCGCGAGGTGGGGGGTGGGCAGCGACGTGGGTGGGCAGTGACCGGGACGAGTGTGGTTTACCGTCCGGCTGCGGGAGTGTCATCGGCCCAGGGATCACGGGTAGTTGGGCGTCAGCGAGAGCAGCCGGGCCCGGAAGGCTTCGCGGGCAGCGGCGAGTTCCGGGTCGGGCGGGGTACTGGCGGTGGGGAGCCGGTCGGGCGGCCAGGTCACCGGGTCGCTAGTGAAACCTGCCCCGCCCACACTGGCATCGGAACGCGCGTCGCCGTCACCGGCACTGGCACTGGCACCAGGCCATCCCTCGCAGTCACTGACCTGGCCTGCACCGGCACGGCTGACCCCGGCGCTGCTCGTGCTGAAGCTGGCACCGGCGCCGGCCATGCCGGCATTCGCGCCGGCACCGGCACTGGTGGTGTTCGCGTTGGAGACGTTGTCGTTGTCGCTGTGGGCAGGGGTGGCCCAGGCAAAGACCGCGGCCAGATCAGCAGGGTCGGTCAAGGGTGGGTCGGCCCAGTCCGGGCGTGTCACCTCGACTACCCCGTCGCTGGTGATCGAGACAGCCCACTGGCCGTTGTGGACGGCGCGGTGGTGGGCGGCGCAGAGCAGGGCGAGGTTGTGGAGGCTGGTGGGGCCGCCGTCGGCCCAGTGGATCAGGTGGTGGGCGTGACACATCCACGGTGGTGCCTTGCACACCACACAGCCTTTGTCGCGCTTGTTCAAGGCCCGGCGGATGTATCGGTTCACGAACCGTTGCTCGGTCCCGACATCCAGCGGCTGGGAGTCGCCGCCGAGAACGATGGGCAGGATCGCGGCGTCACAGGCCAGCAGCCGCACTGCCGAGGCCGACAGGTTGCCTCCGAACACCATTTCACCCACCGCACCCGACGAACCGACCGCACCCGACGATCCGACCGCACCCGACGATCCGACCGCACCCGACGATCCGACCGCACCCGACGATCCGACCGCACCCGACGATCCGACCGCGCCCATACCGTTCGGTGAACCGACCGCGTCCGTCGTACCGGCCATGCCGACCGCGCCCACACCATCCGGTGAACCGATCGCGTCTGACGGACCGGCCATGCCGGCCGCGCCCACACCATCCGGTGAACCGGCCGTGTTCGACAGACGGGCCGCGTTCGCGCTGTCGGTTGTGCTGGGTGTACCAGCCGGACCGGCCGCACTTGCAGACCCCGTCCCGCCGGTCGGGGTGGGTGCGGGGGTGTTGGTGGCGGCGGCCTCGGTGACTGTGCCGAGATGGGCTTTGAGGTCGTTGAAGTCGATGGTGACGGTGATGTGCGGTACGCCGGGATGGTCGGGGTTGCCCGCGGCGGCGTCCAGGATGCCTTTGAAGGCGTCGACCTGGCGAACGTCAAGCGGCCGCGGGTCGCGTTCTCCGTCGATCGTCTTGTGCGGTTTGGCGCCGGCGTGGATCTGGGTGAGCAACTGTTCGCCGCTGGCACCGGCCACGAACCCCGAGAACTTCACCCCACCGTCGACCTGCCGCAGCCGCAGCGACTCCTTCGCCCGCGCCTCGTCCTCAGCCGGCTCAGCACCATCGGTATCCAGCCGCGCCAGAACCTCCTGACCGAACTTGGTCAGTTCGCGGGGATTGGAGATCCGTGCGGCGTTGACCATCTGTTCTTCTGCGACCTCCAGTTGGTCGACCGGAACTGAGGCGGGTGCCTTCTCCAGGGTCGTGACGATGACCTTGGCCAGCGCCGGATCCAGAACCGCCGGACGCGACGGGTCGGTGGGATCAGGCAACGCGTCCATGACCGCCGAATACTTGCCGAGGGCCCCAGAAAACGCCACGTCCTTGCGGACGTCGGCGGGGTTGAGCCGGTACCGCTGTGACACGAGTTCGATGGTGTCGCGGGCGCCGAGTGCCTGGGCGGTGCCTCTGGCGTGGAGGTCGGCGATGACTTGGAGTTTGGCGGTTTTGATCAGGGCCTCGACGGTTTCCAGCGTGTCGAGAGAGGACAGCAGTTCGCTGTCACTCTGCAGGCACACCGGGCGCATCGCCAAGATCTCCATACCGAAAAGCATAGCCACGCCCACCGACAGTTTTCGAGCCGAGAAGCCCTTATTTACAACGGATGTGTGGGCTGTTGGTGTGGGCTGGTTGCGCACTCAACTTGCCCACACCATCCATGACGTTAGCCGGTACTTTTTCGTCACCTGGACCCGAAAAGTTACCGGCTAACGCAAGACCCCTCGAGCATCACGCACCCCAGCCACAGCCCGGAAGCCCAGGCAACGCCCAGCCTGGTCGCCGACCGCACCATCCCCCTCAGCCATCTACCCGGCGCGCCCGAAGGCTTCAGTGGCCGCCGCCAGGCGGCCGAGCCGCGCCAACCACCGGGGGCTTGAACAAGAAATGGTGAGTGTGGACAGGTCATAGCTTGTTCACGCCCACCACAGGGGGTACACACCCCCGACACGCGGTCAGCCATCCGCCCCGACCAGACGACGGCTGCCGGGTGCGTTAGTCGGTGAGTTCTTCGTCGCCTGGACCCGAAAATCTCACCCGTAGCGCAGGCCTCGGGCATCACGTACCCAAGCCACAGCCCGGAAGCTCAGGCAACGTGCACCTCGGTCGCCGACCGCACCATCCCCCTCAGCCATCTACCTGGCGCGCCCGAAGGTTTCAGTCGACCGCCGGAGGCGGTTGAGTGGCAGGGCGGCCAGGTAGGCGACTCGGCCGGCTATGTCTCGCTGTGGCTGGGCATGTCTGCGGCCGATTAAAGACGGGGTGGCTGGGCGCCGCGGTGGCTGAGGGGGATGGCGAGGCCGCGACCAGCCCTCAGCGTTGCCTATGGTTGACGGGCTGTGGTTGCGGTTCGGGAAGGGCGCCGCGATCGGGTTCACGTTGCTTGGGGTTGACGGGCTGTGGTTGCGGTTCGGGAAGGGGGCTCGCGGCAACTGTCCGAATCTTCACGCCACGGGCGTGATCGCGCTGGTCGGTACATCTTTCACGGATGGAGCACGGACCAGGCCTCGGGCGGTTGTGGCGGCTGCTGCACCGACACCTCCTGGCGCTAGGACGATCTGGCCCCGGCCGCCACTAGTGGCGTGGGTCAGGATCTGATGGCTGGAGACCTCGTGCCACAGGTCTCGGGCCGCCTCTTCGTGCCTCAGGCCACCACTAGTGGCAGGAGACAGGATGTGTGGGGCGGGGGCGGCCGGCGGCTAGGCCTAGGCAGATTTGTAGGGCGGAGAGGGTTGCGAAGACGATGAGGGTGGTGTGCCAGGAGCCGGTTTGCTGGGTTAGGGCGCCGGCTATGACGGGGCCGGTGGCGGCTAGGAGGTAGCCGACTGATTGGGCCATGCCGGAGAGCTGGGCGGTTTCGTGGTGGGTGCGGCCGCGGAGGCTGATGAGGGTGAGGGCGGCTACTAGGGCGGCGCCTTGGCCTAGGCCGGCGACCATTGCCCAGAGGACTGCCAGGCCGGGAGCGAGCAGGAGGCCCAGGAGGGCGATCAGGATCGGGATGCTGGCGGTGACTGCGCCGGCGCGTTGGCTGATCGGGTTCTTCATGAGGCGGGGGATGGTGAGGCCGCCGATCAGGCCGAAGCCTTGGAACAGGAAGACGTGGACGCCCGCCGTACGTTCCGAGATTCCCGTGGAGATCTCGATGGTGGGGAGCCAGTTCACGAGGAGATAGAAGCTGGTCGACTGCAGCCCCATGAAGCCGGTGACCAGCCAGGCCATGGGTTGCCGCCAGACGCTGACCAACGGTACGGCGTCCGCTACGACTCGCGCTGGTGGTTCGGAGGCGATGGAACGGGGGAGCCAGATCAGTGCGACCGCTAGAGCTAGCCCGCCCCAGATCGCGAGGGAGAGGCGCCAGTCGGCGGCGTCGGCGATCGGTACGGCGACGATCGAGGCCATCGCGGCGCCGGTGGTGATGAAGGCCGTGTAGATGCCGGTCGCTCGGGAGACGTGTGCGGCGTAATCGCGCTTCAGGATGACCGGGACCAGAACGTTGCCGACGGCAATCGATGCGCCGATGACGACGGTACCGATCCAGAGCCCAGCAAAGCCGGTGTACGAGCGGGCGATACTGCTCACCGCCAGTACGACGAGCGAGATCAGCACCGTGCGCTCCATCCCGAACCGCCGGGACGCCAGATGCACCAAGGGGGAGGCGGCCGCGAACGCCAGCAACGGCAGCGCGGCCAGCAAACCCTGAGCAGCCTCGCCGAGTCCCTCGTCAGCGCCGATCCGCGGCAGGACCGGACCTACCGCGGTGAGCGCCGGGCGCAGACACAATGCGACCAAGAAGACGCTCGCTGTGAGAAGTGCAGCGCGGCGTGCTGGGGACACTAGACCGACTCCGGGCGCGGAGAATCCTCACTCATGGTCGTCACTCTAATGCGACTCATCCGCAGGTAGCTCACGCGGTGGTCCGGGTGGCTGGGCGGGTGCGCAGGACCGGCGCGAAGAAGGCGAGAGCGGCGGCGAGGGCGGTGACCACGATGAACGAGACGGTCAGGTTGCTGGCCTGCGCGATCCCACCGATGATCGACGGCGCGACCAGCCCAGAGGCATAAGTGATGGTCGCGACACCGGCGATGGCTTGCGACGCGTTCGATCCGCTGCGCGCGGCGGCAACGAAAGCGAGCGGTACGACGACCGCAACGCCGATCCCGATCAGTCCGAACCCGATCATCGCGGCGACCGCGTTCGGGGCGAGCACCACCAGGATCCCGCCCGCGACCGCGATCACTCCGCTCAACCGAACCGTTCGGACGGCGCCGAACCGGTCGACGACCGCATCTCCGGTCAACCGTGCGATGGCCATCGTCAGCGCGAAGCCGGTTGTTGCACCAGCGGCGACGCCGGCCGAACTGTCCAGGATGTCGCGTAGGTAGACCGCCGACCAGTCCAGGCTCGCGCCCTCGGCGAAGACCGCGCAGAACCCGACCGCGCCGATCAGCAACGCCGACCGCGGCGGCAACGCGAACCGTGCCGGCGGCTCCTCATCATCCGAGGGATGGATGTTCAGTACGAACTGACAGACCACAGCGCCGAGCACAGTCAGTACGACGGCCGCGATGACGTGGTGAACCTGCGCACTCAGATCGGCATGGGCCGCGATCGTGCCGACTGCCGATCCGATCAGCGCACCAAGACTCCACATCCCGTGCAGGCCGGACATGATCGACTTCTTCAGTCGGTGCTCCACCTCGACCCCGAGGGCGTTCATCGCGACATCGGCCATCCCCGACGTACCGCCGTACACGAGTAAGGCCGCGCACAGCGTCAGCAAGCCCGGCGCGAACGACGGCAGGATCAGCGCGAGGGTCCAGAGCGCGAGCAGGCCGCGCAGGGCGGTCCGGGTGCCGAAGCGGTGGCTGATGCGAGCGGCGAGCGGCATCATCAGCGCGGCGCCGATCGCCGGGAAGGCGAGGGCCAGGCCGAGCTCGCCGGGGGAGAGATGGGCGTGGTCCTGGATCCACGGCACCCGGGTCGCGAAGGACCCCGTCACCGATCCGTGCACGCAGAAGACGGCGGCCACGGCGTACCGGGAGCGCTTGAGCAGTTGGGTGTCGTCAGCCACAAGTAAACAATCCATCTGTTCGAACGATCAGGGGGATGGTAGATTTCTGCGTGTGAGAAGTGCAGAACGGCATCAAACGATCATAGATCGACTCCGCGGGGGAAACCGAATCTCCGTCCAGGAACTGGTCGACGCGACCGAGTCCTCGGATATGACCATCCGTCGCGATCTCGACTTCCTCGCCGCGCAGGGTGTCCTCCGGCGGGTGCATGGTGGCGCCGTACCGGCGATGCCGACCGGCGTGGAGCCGCCGTACTCGCTGCGTTCCCAGGAGGCGGTCGCCGCCAAGCGGGCGATCGCGCGCGCCGCGGTGGCGCACCTCAAGGACGGCGACACGATCGTTCTCGACTCCGGTACGACGGCCCTCGAGGTGGCGCGGTTGCTCCACGATCGCGCGGTCACGGTGATGCCGTTGTCGCTGCGCGTCGCCCAGGAGTTGACCGAGGCGCCGCGCGTCCGGCTGCTGATTCCTGGCGGTGAGGCGCGTCAGGGCGAGCTGTCGCTGGTCGGTCCACTGGCTATCGCGTCGCTGCGAGCGCTGCGGTTCGACGTCGCCGTACTGAGCCCGTGCGCGTTCAGCCTCGACGCCGGCATGACGGCCTTCGACCTTGGTGATGCCGAGGTGAAGCAGGCGGCGATGAGCGTCGCCGCGCGGTCGATCGTGCTCGCCGACGGCGCCAAGTGGGACCGCGCTGCGCTCGCCTATGTCTGCCCGGCCGAACGGCCCGACCTGATCATCACCGACCCCTCCGCCCCCGAGGACCAGCGCACCCTGCTCATGCAGCGCGGCGCGTTGGTCGAGGTGGCGGATCCGGAGGAATCCCAGTGACTGCGACTCAGCAGCCCCAACAGACCGCCCCGCCCAGAGCCGCCCGCGTCGCCACCTGGCTGTACTTCGGCCTGAACGGCTTCGCGGTCGGGATGTGGGTCGTCCACATCCCCAGCATCGAACACGCGACCGGCATCTCCCACAGCACGCTCGGCCTGCTGTTACTCGTGCTCGGTGGCGCGGCCTTCGCTGGCATGCAGCTCGCCGGTCCGCTCGTTGACCGCCTTGGTCAACGCCGACTCGTTCCGGCTGCCGGAATCCTGCTCGGCATCGCCCTGTTCGGCCCGGGCCTGGCGCAGAACTGGTGGAGCCTCGGGATCGCGCTGATCTTCCTCGGCTTCGGCAACGGCGCGATCGACGTCGGCATGAACGCGCAGGCCGTCGTGGTCGAGCGCGGCTACCCGCGGCCGATCATGGCGGCGTTCCACGCGGTCTGGTCGATCGGCGGTGCGATCGCTGCGCTGATCGGCGCGACCACGCTGCGCGCCGGCGTACCGACTGAGACCACGCTCGGCGCCGCTGGCGTGGTCTGCATCATCGTTGCCGTCGGCGCCGGTCGATTCTTGCTAGAGGCAACCGAACCTGCGGAAGAGGAGCAGGCTGAGGAGCGCACCAAGCCACCGGCCAAGCTGGTCTGGGCGCTCGGCGCGCTGGCCTTCGGCCTGATGCTGTCCGAGGGCGTGGCCAACGACTGGGCCGCGCTGCAGTTCCGCGACGTCCTCGGCACCTCAGTCAGTACGGCGGCCTACGCGTACGGCGCCTTTGCCGTCGCCATGACCGTTGGTCGGTTCCTCACCGACCGGGTCGCGGCCGTCGTCGGTCCGGCCGCGATCGTGCGCTGGGGCGCAGCGCTGGCCGCGTTCGGGATCGCGATCGTCATCGTCAGTCCGTGGGTCGCACTCGGGCTCGTTGGTTGGGCGGTGTTCGGTCTCGGCCTGGCCGGCGGCGTACCGCAGCTCTTCACCGCCGCCGGCAACCTCGACCCGCGCTCGGCCGGCGTGCTGATGGCGCGCGTGGTCGGACTCGGGTACGTCGGTCTGCTCGCCGGCCCGGCGTTGATCGGCGGGCTGGCGCATTGGATGCCGCTGAACCTCGCGTTCATCCTGCCGCTGGTGCTGTGCGTATTGACGTTCTTCGGCGGGCCGGTGCTCAAGTCGCGGAAGTGAACGCCTGCTCCAGATCGGCCCACAGGTCAGCGGGGTGCTCGATGCCGACCGACAACCGGATCAGGTCCTCGGGGATCGTCGGCACTTCGATCGGCCAGCGGCGTCGCCGTTCCAGCAGGGACTCGACGCCGCCCAGGCTGGTCGCGTGCAGCCACAACTTGGTGCTCTCGCAGATCCGCTGGGCGTATTCGGCATCCCCACCGACCTCGAACGAGAGGATCGCGCCGAACCCGGACATCTGCGCCGCCGCCCGGGCGTGACCGGCATCGTCCGGCAGGCCCGGGTACCGTACCCGGCTGACCCGCGGATGCTCGAGCAGCCGCTGCGCCAGGAAGGCGGCGGTCGACTGCGACCGCTCCAACCGCAGAGCCAGCGTCCGCAACCCACGCAACGCAAGCCAAGTCTCCATCGGCCCCGGAATCGCGCCCAGGCTCCGCCGCCGCAACTCCAGCGCGGCCCACAACTCGTCATCCGCCGTCACCACAGCGCCCAGTACGACGTCCGAGTGGCCGGCGATGAACTTGGTCGCGGAGTGCATGACGATGTCCGCGCCCATCCCCAACGGCTGCTGGAGAAGCGGCGTCGCAAACGTGTTGTCCACAACCACGATCGGTCCTCGCGTGGGCAAGCTCGCCACGCCCGCGAGCACCTGCCCCGTTGTTGAAGTAGCAACCCACGTCCCACCGGCAGTCGCGCGCGCTGCTGCGATGATCGCGGGGAGGTCGGCCACTTCCATGGCTGGGTTCGTTGGCGACTCGACCCACAGCATGTCGGCGCCTAGGACTGCTGCGGCGACGGCTTCGGTGTTGGCTACGTCTACTCGGGTGACGCTGAGGCGTCCGGTGGCGGCCTGTTGGTCGAGGAGGGCGAGTACACCCGAGTAGGCGTGGATGGGCGCGACGACCCGACCACCGACCGGGACGAGGTCACACACGGCCGCGGCGGCCGCCATACCGGAGGCGAAGGTTAGAGCGCGTCCACCCTCGAGCGCGCCGAGCGTCTCCTCGAACGCCGTCCACGCGTCATTGCCGAAGCGCCCATAGCCCCGATCACCACCCGCGACGTACGTCGAACTGAACACCGGCGAATCGCCGACCGGCGCGTTGGGTACGCGTTCCGGGCGGCCGGCATGGACGACGACAGTGGATGGATCGAGTTCAGGGGCCATGCACAGCATTGTCGCCGGGACAGGACGCCGTACCGGGCAGGGGGATGCCGCCGCCGCGCAGCAGCCCCATCGCCCGGCGGGCCAGCACCTTCACCTCGACGCCGTCCGGGTTGTCCACCCACATCCGCACGACGGTCTCGATGATGTTCATGACGCTGCCCGCCGACAGGGATGCGGTGAACTCCACGAGCTGTGGGTCCTGGCCGGACAGCCGGCCGGTCAGCTCGTCGGCGAGGGCATTGCGGAACTGCCAGATCAGGTCGTTGAGCTGCGCGCTGACCGAGGGCGTGTGGTCGGCCAGGTCGTAGACCGCGCGAACCCGGTCGGGGTTGGCGTCGAGCTGGTCGAGGACGTGCTCGATGACGGCCTGCAGACCGTCGGGGAGGTCCACCGGCGGCTGCTCGTGGAACCAGGCGACGGCGCCCATCAGGCTCTCCTCGACGAACTCGAGGACCAGCGTCTCCTTGGTCGGGAAGTACCGGTAGAGCGTGCTCGGACCGACCTCCGCCGCGGCCGCGATCTGCTCGACCGTGGTCCGGCCGAAGCCGTGATCGCTGAACAGCTCGAATGCCTTGTCGGCGATCAGCCGGCGAGTCCGTTCCCGCTTGAGCTCCCGCAGTCCCATCTGCACCTCCGCGGGCAGAGTACCGGGTCACCGACGCACCGGCAGCTGCTGCCGATCGGCAAGTACAGTCATATGGTAGTGACTGCCATAATCGATCGATAGGGGTGCGCATGACCGAGAACGCGACCAGGCCGGCTTTCCCGACGCAGCGGCCGTCCGGCTGCCCGTTCGACCCGGCCAGCGGCTACGCCGCTCTGCGCGACCGCGAGGCGCCCTCGAAGGTGTCCACCCCGGCCGGTGTCGACGCCTGGGTTGTCAGCCGGTACAACGACGTCCGCACGGTGCTCCGGGATCCCGCGCTCAGCTCCCGGTCGGCGCCGTCCGATCACGTCATCGCGGCCGTGGAGCTCGACCGGGAGGTCGAGTCCGGCTCGATCCTGCAGGTCGACGGCCTGGCGCACCGGCGGTTGCGGCGGGTGCTGGCCACGGAGTTCGCGGTCAAGCGGATGGAGGCGTACCGGCCGCGGGTCGCGAAGCTGATCGACGAGCACATCGACGCGATGCTCGCGCACGGCGGCCCGATCGATCTGGTCGAGGCGTTCGCGCTCCCGATCCCGTCGCTGGTCATCTGCGAGCTCCTCGGCGTGCCGTACGAGGACCGGGCCGAGTTCCAGGAGCGCAGCGCGGTGCTGGTGTCGATCGACGCCGACCCCGATGAGGTCACGAGGGTCGCCGACGCGCTCAACCAGTACATGGCCGGACTGGTGATGGCCAAGCAGGCCGACCGTGCGGACGACATGCTGTCCCGCGTGATCACTCGTGGCGAGGAGCTGGGCGAGAACCTCACGATCCCCGAGCTGGTGACCATCGGCATCACCCTGCTGATCGCCGGGCACGAGACGACCGCGAACATGATCGCGCTCAGCACCCTCGCGCTGCTTCGCGAGCCCGGTCAGCTCGAGGCGCTCCGGGCGAAGCCAGAGCTCGCGGCGACCGCGGTCGAGGAGCTGCTCCGGTATCTGTCCGTCATCCAGTTCGGCCTGTTCCGGCACGTGACCGACGACATCCCGTCCGGAGCCGCCACGATCGAGGCCGGCGACTACCTGGTGGCCGCTCTGTCAGCGGCGAACTGGGACGCGGAGGTGTTCGAGAACCCAGGCGAGTTGGACGTGGCTCGCCAGGGCTCGGCCCACGTCGCCTTCGGCTTCGGACCGCACCAGTGCCTCGGTCAGCAGCTGGCCCGCGTCGAACTGCAGGAGGTCTTCACCCGGCTCTACGCGCGGATCCCGACGCTGCGGCTGGCCGTCCCGTTCGACGAGATCAAGTTCAAGGACAACAGCCTGGTGTACGGCGTACAGGCGTTGCCGGTCACCTGGTAGGGCCCGCTAAAGTCGGGCCGGTGAGCTCTGAACGCAAAATCCGGGTCGCGGTGGTCTTCGGCGGCCGCTCGAGCGAGCACGCCATCTCGTGTGTGACCGCCGCCAACGTCCTGCAGGCGATCGACCGGGACAAGTACGACGTGATCCCGATCGGCATCAGCACCAGCGGCCACTGGGTGCTGGAGAGCGGCGACCCGGAGCACCTGTCGATCACCGACGGCAAGCTCCCCGAGGTCGACGTCACCGCGTTGCCGGTGCTGTTCGGCTCGAACCGGGAGCTCGTCGTCAACGAGCCTGGCTCGGTGCCGAACACGCTCGGCGAGGTCGACGTGGTCTTCCCGCTGCTGCACGGTCCCTGGGGTGAGGACGGCACCATCCAGGGACTGCTGGAGATGACAGACATCCGGTACGTCGGTTCCGGCGTACTGGCCAGTGCCGTCGGCATGGACAAGCACTTCATGAAGGTCGTCCTCCAGGCCGCCGGTCTGCAGATCACCCCGTACGTCGTCGTACGGGGCGCGCAGGTGGACCGGGCGGCGGTGGATGCACTCGGCTACCCGGTGTTCGTAAAGCCTGCGCGCGGTGGGTCGAGCCTGGGCATCAGCAAGGTGGACGGGCCGGAGGAGCTTGACGAGGCCATCGCGGCGGCGCGCGTGCACGATCCGAAGGTGCTGATCGAGGCCGCCGCGACGAACCCGCGCGAGATCGAGGTCGCCGTACTGCAGGGTCTGAACGGCGCTCGTCCCGATGCGAGTGTCTGCGGCGAGATCACGGTCTCGGGGGGCGGGCACGAGTTCTACGACTTCGAGACGAAGTACCTGCCCGAGGGTGATGACTTCGCCGCGCTGACGATCCCTGCGGAACTCCCGGACGAGGTCGCGGCGCAGTTGCGGGCGCAAGCGGTGACCGCGTTCGAGGCGATCGAGGGGGAGGGGCTGGCCCGGGTCGACTTCTTCCTGGAGCCGGACGGCCGGATCGTCATCAACGAGATCAACACCATGCCGGGCTTCACGCCGAAGAGCATGTTCCCGCTGCTGTGGAACGCGTCCGGCCTCGACTACCCCGCTCTCGTCGACCGCCTGCTGACCCTGGCCCTGACCCGGTCGACCGGCCTGCGCTGAGGCGCCATCCTCAGCCGCCGCGAACCGGTCCCACGCTCACCGACGCGGCCCATCGAGCCACCCCTGCTCCGCCCACCCGTGCCCTGCCCACCCCTGCCCACCCCTGCCTGCCGGCCCGTGCAATATGAACGGATATCCCTCCAGTTCGCCGGTTCTCCCCTCAATTTTTGACCGGAGAACCGGCAATTTCAGGGGAGATCCCCTGAAATTGCCGGCGAGGCGGGGCGGGGCGGGGCGAGGCGAGGCGGGCGGAGTGCGGCGGGGCGGGGCGGGGCGGGCGGGGCTTAGGTGCAGGGGGTGATGAGCTTGTTGTACTGCTTGACGGCGTCGGAGACGTCGGTGAGGGCATTCGCCTCGGGGCTGTACTTGTCGGGGACTGCGATCTCCAGGTACAGCGCCCGGCCGATGGTGGTGAAGATGGTGCCGTTGGTGACCTCTTTGGCGAACCAGCCGACGCCGTTCACCTCGAAGCACTGGGACTGCGCCTGGGCCATCCCGGCCGGTTGGGCGACCCCACAGGTCACCTCGATCGGCGGATCGCCGTACGCGGTGGTGAGCGGGCTGGGCGGGTCGGCCTTGCGGCGCTTGGCGTCGAGCACCTTGGCCGGCAGCGCCTTGATCAGCGGCTCACAGGCAGCCGCGACCTCAGGGGCCGGTGACGGCACCGGGACCGGCGTGGGGCCCGGGCTGCACCCGGCGAGCACGAGCAGGCCGAGTGCAGCGAGCAGGAACTTGGGCATGCGAAACGAAACGAGTGGCAGTGGCGGCCTTGGACCCGTTCAGATGTGGACGACGGGGCAGGTCAGCGTGCGGGTGATCCCGGGCACGTTCTGAACGCGGGCAACCACCAGTTTGCCCAGTTCGTCGACGTTGCGGGCTTCCGCGCGGACGATCACGTCGTACGGACCGGTGACGTCCTCGGCCAGGGTGACGCCCTGGACCTCGGCGATCTGCGCTGCGACATCGGCGGCCTTGCCGACCTCGGTCTGGATCAGGATGTAGGCCTGGACCACCACGTCGTTCTCCACTCAGTCGTCCTCAGCTGGGCACCGGCCACGGTACTGCACACGCGCCGGGCGTACTCTTCGTTGCCCGGTCACGGTACCGCCTAGACTCCGTTCCGGTACATGGGAGGTCTGCTGACGTGACAGAGACGTTGGGGAGCACAGGTGAGTTCGGCCTGATCGAGGCCCTCACCAAGGGGCTGTCCACCACTGAGGACGTCCTGGTCGGTCCAGGCGACGACGCCGCCGTCGTCGCCGCGCCCGACGGCCGCATGGTGATCACCACCGACCTGCTGGTCGAGGGCCGCCATTTCCGTCAGGACTGGTCTTCCGCGTACGACGTGGGCCGCAAGGCCGCCGCACAGAACCTGGCCGACGTCGTGGCGATGGGGGCTCGACCGACCTCACTGGTGATCGGTTTTGGTGGACCTGCGGACCTGCCGGTCGCCTGGGTCCAGGAGCTCTACCAGGGGCTCGTGGACGAGTGTGAGCTGGTGTCCGCGGCCATCGTGGGTGGCGACACCGTGCAGTCCGACAAGATCGTCATCTCGGTGACAGCCTTCGGTTCACTCGACGGACGGGCGCCAGTACTACGGTCTGGCGCGCGGCCCGGTGATGAGGTGGCCGTCGCCGGTCGACTGGGGTGGGCCGAGGCCGGTTATGCCGTGCTGACACGAGGCTTCCGGTCACCGCGGACTGTGGTCGAGGCACACCGGCGCCCACAACCGCCGTACGGCGAAGGTCCGCGGGCCGCGCTCGCCGGAGCGTCGTCCATGTGTGATGTGAGCGACGGCCTGCTGGCTGACCTCGGTCACATCGCTGTGGCCAGTCACGTCGTCATCGACATCCACACGAAGGCTCTCGCCGTACCGGAGCCGCTGCAGGCGGTGGCCGCGGCGACTGGGGTGGACGCGCTCAAGTTCGTGCTGACCGGGGGAGAGGACCACGCACTGGTCGGTACCTTCGAGCCGGCCGACGTACCGGAGGGCTGGACCGTCATCGGATCAGTTGCCGAAGGCAATGAGGATCGCCCGGCCGGTACGGTCACCGTCGACGGAGCGTCGTACGCCGCCGAGTCCGGCCACGCCCACTTCAGGAGCTGAGATGAATCGACCGCCACGCGTGCTGACGATCGCCGGTTCGGACTCCGGCGGAGGCGCTGGGATCCAGGCCGACCTGAAGACGATGCTGGCCAACGGTGTGCACGGGATGAGCGTGCTGACGGCGATCACCGCACAGAACAGTCTGGGTGTGCAGGGGGCTTGGGAGCTGCCTGAGGAACAGGTGCGGGCGCAGTTCCACAGTGTGGTCGACGACATCGGTGTGGATGCGGTGAAGACCGGCATGCTGGCGTCCGAATCGATGGTGCGCGTCGTCGCGTCGCTCCTGCGCACGCTGCCGCCGTCGGTGCCGGTGGTGGTCGATCCGGTGTCGGTGTCCAAGCATGGTGACGCGCTACTCGCCGCGGACGCGATGGACGCCGTACGGGCTGAGATCGTGCCACTGGCGACTGTGCTGACGCCGAACCTGACTGAGCTGGGTCCTGTCGCCGGTGTCTCGCTGGAGACCGTCGAGGACCGCGATCTGGCCGCCAAGATCCTGCTGGAGGCCGGTGCGTCCTGGGTGCTCGTCAAAGGCGGGCATGATGTCGGCACGGCCGCTGTTGACGTGTTGCACGGCGCTGGGGTCCGACGGGCCTACAGTGCGGTCCGGGCCGACAACCGGCACACCCATGGCACCGGATGTACGTTGGCGAGCGCGATCGCGACGTACCTGGCTCGTGGGTACGACGTCGAGAGTGCGGTCGGTGCCGCCAAGGAGTACGTGACCGGTGCGATCCAGGCCGGGTTCGCACTCGGTGGTGGGATCGGTCCGGTCGATCACGCGTGGAGATTTCGAGGGAGTGGCAGTTGACGAAGCAGCCCCCGGTCGACGGGTACTGCGAGCAGTGCGGCTTCAACTACGACACCGGTGACCTGCAGGGCACAGTGACCCTGCTCGTCCGCCAGTCCGCCGACTGCAGCATGGCGCTCACCAAGGCCGCCGCAGGTCCGGACTCCAACGTCGTACGGCTGCGGCCCGAGCCCGAGGTGTGGTCGGCGATCGAGTACGCCTGCCACGTCCGCGACGTACTGGAAGTGCAGCGCCTGCGCATCGCCCAGTGCCTCGCCGAGGACCGCCCGGTCTACGCGCCCATGGACCGCACCGGGCGCGTGAAGCAGGCCAAGTACGAACACCAGGACCCCATGGAGGTCGCTGCTGCCCTCGTGCGGTTCGCCAAGGAGTTCGGTGCTGCCGCGCGAGTCCTCACGCCGCCACAGCTGGGCAAGCTGGGCCTCTACAACTACCCGGTCCGGATGCCTCGCTCGCTGGGCTGGGTCATCCGCCACACCGCCCACGAGGTCCAGCACCACCGCCACGACATCCTGGGCATCCTGGCCAAGGTGGAGCCACCGATCGTGCCCAAGCCGAAGCCGGTCGAGGTGGAGGAAACCGAGGCAGAGGCCGAAGCTGAAACCGAGGCTGCCGAGGCGGTCACCGAGTAGCTGCCCAGTTGGCGAGCGCCTCCTCTGTCATGAGGTGGTCGAGCGCCAGCGCGGCGGCGCCCCGGAGGGGACCGTCGGACTGGTGGGCTGCCGGTACGACGGGCGGCGGGTCCGCGCGGTGGAAGTGCATAAGGCTGGCCAGGTAGGCCTGGTGGAAGACATCCTCGGCGGCTGCTCGGAGAGGGACCGCCAGGCCGCCGATGGTGATCACGTCGGGGTCGTGGGCGTTGACCAGCCCGGCCAGTCCGGCGCCGATCGCCGCGACGACCTTCTCGACCGCCTGCACGGCCGCGGCGTCGGTGCGGGCCAGGACCTGCAGGGTGTAGGCGTGCGGATCGTCAGGATCGGGCTCCTGCAGGTGGTAGGCGAGTGCGCGTCCGTCCACCTCCAGGTTCCAGCAACCGTGTGCACCACAGAGACAGGCACGGCTCCGGTCTCCGTACGGCGTGTGCCCGAACTCGCCGGCCGCTCCAGATGCGCCGAGCGCCGGTGCGCCGTCGATGAGCAGCGTCCCGCCGATACCTGCCTCGATGATGAGGTGCAGTGCCGTCCCCGCGCCGACGGCAGCCCCGCCGCGTGCCTCGGCGAGTCCGCTGAGGGTGGCGTCGTTGCCGGCCACCAGCGGCAGATCCGTGCCGGCAGTGATCGTCTCGAGGTCGAGTGCAGCCCACTCCGGCGCCGACGACTGCAGCAGCAGGCTGCCGCGCAAAGTCCCGGGCACAGCCAAACCAACAGCGCGCAGCCGATCGCCGTACTGGTGCTGTGCTTCCTGTACGGCGCGGTGGAGGTTCCCGAGCACTGTTGAGGCACGGCGTGTGCGGTGCCGGTGGTCATCCTGGCTCAGGAACGAGCCGTCGAGCCCGACGACCGCAGTGCGCCAGTTGCTCTGCCGCAGGTCGAGCGCCAGCGCTAGCGGACCAGACGGGTGCGCCTGCAGCAGCGTGGTCGGCCGACCACGCCCTCGGCTCGGTGCCGGTGCTTCGGACAGCAGATGCGCCTCACGCAGCCGAGCCGTCACCTCCGTAGCCGAGCTGGTGCTCAGCCGGAGCTCCTGCGCGACAGCGGCGCGGGTGATCCCCGGGTGTCGGCTCACCCGGGTGAGGATCTCGGCGGCGGTCTGCCATTGTCCACGGCGCCCACTGGTCATAACATTGTCCCATCTTATACTCGTACGACGAGTTTAATGGAGGAGCAGTGGAGATCCGGGACATCCGCGCAGTGCTGTTCGACATGGATGGCACCCTCGTCGATTCGGATGCGGTCGTCGACCGGAGCTGGAGCACCTGGGCAACGGAGTACGGCCTCTCGCCGGCCGAGGTGCTGGCGGTCGCCCACGGCAACCCGGCGGCGGCCACCGTCGCGCAGTTCCTGCCCGACCTGACCGACTCCGAGCGTGCTGCCGCGGGCACCCGCGTCCTTGAACTCGAGACCGACGACGTCTCCGATGTCGTGCCGACCCCCGGTGCGCACGAACTGATCGCGACCCTCGAACGCCTCGGCCTGCCGTGGGCGGTCTACACGAGCGCCCCGGACGTGCTGGCCAAGGTCCGGCTCGCCGCCGCGGGGATCGCGCCGTCGATCCTGGTCACCATCGACGACGTCGCCTACGGCAAACCCAACCCTGAGGGCTACCTCCGCGCCGCCGAGCTGGTGGGTGTCGAGATTCAGCGCTGCCTGGTCGTCGAGGACACGCCCGTTGGTCTGGCTGCTGGCAAAGCCTCAGGCGCCACCACCGCCGGTGTGAAGGGCATCCCGGCCGACATCCGGCTGCCGGACCTCCACCGCCTCGTCCAGCTGTTCACCGAATGACCGCGCGGTCCGAGGAGCTGCAGATCGGGATCAGCCTCTCCTCACTGGGCTATCTGCTCGCAGGCCTGGGCGCCTGCGTCGCCATCCTCGCCCGCGACCTCCACGAGCCCACTGGTCGGCTGGCCCTGCTCTCGTCCGCCTTCGCTGTCGGTCTGGTGATCGTGGCCGCAGTAGGCCCCCGACTCCTGCGCGCCTGGTCGATCGGCGTCGTACTGCGCGCTGGCTCCGTCATCTGCGCCGTCGGTGCCGCACTGCTCGCTCTAGCTCCCGTGTACGCCGTTGTGGTCGTCGGCGGGCTCTGTATCGGTCTGGGCGGTGCACTGCTTGTCCTGCTCGCCCCACTGATGCTCCACGGGCCTACTGCCGCTGCACGGCTCAGCCGCGTCAATGCGGTCTCCAGCGCAGCCGGCATCCTCGCCCCGCTCACCATTGGCCTGATCGACGCTCTCGGGATCACCGGTCGCGTCGCCATGCTGGTCGCCGTACCGCCGCTGCTGATCCTGGCCACCGTCAAAGGCCCGGACGTCGTACCGCCTGTCCTGTCCGAAGCACCCACTGGTCACGCGGTCGGCCGGACCGTGGCCCTCGGCTGGCTGCGCGTCGTACTGGCTGTTGGTGTCGAGTTCTGCTTCGTCGTCTGGGCAGTGGCTCGGCTGGTCGACTCCGGACTGACCCTGGCCGTCGCAGCCCTCCTCGGCAGCAGCTTCCCGATCGGAATGGCCGTGGGACGGGCAATCGGCCCAGTCCACTGGCGCTCGGTGCCCCCGGTGGTCATCGGCGGCAGCCTCGCGATCATCGGCACCCTGTTTGTCAGCCTGCTCAACGCGCCCGCCCTGATCGCCCTCGGCCTGATCATCGCCGGCATCGGCGTCGCCCCGCTCTACCCGGTCACCCTCGCAGCGCTAGTAGCGATGCCCGGCCTCAGCCCCACCCGCCTGGCAGCCCTCGGCGCCCTCGCCTCCGGCACCGCCATCCTCATCACCCCAGCCGCCCTGGCAGGCCTAGCGCGCCTCGTCGATCTCCGCCTGGCCTACCTGATCACCATCCCGCTGCTACTGATCCTCTTCGCCCTCAGCCGCAGCGTCAGGCCGGTAGTCCGTACTTCCGTAGCAAGTCGGTGAGGGCGTCCGGTCCGGCGGTGTTGAGGTCGTAGACCTCGGCGTTGATACCGATGGAGCGGGCGCCTTCGACGTTCACCGAGAGGTCGTCGACGAACAGGACCGAGGAGGCTGGAGCGCCGGTCGCCGACAGGATCGCGCGGAAGTAGGCCGGGTCGGGTTTGCGGAGGCCCAGGTCGCACGAATAGAACGACTGGTCGAACCAGTCGCCGTACCCGCGCTCCTGCATCACGTCGCGGCGGTAGGCGTGCTGGTTGGTGGCCAGGTGGCACTTGATCCCGGCCTGGCGCAGCTTCTGGATCAGCTCGACCACCACCGGCTCGGCGGCGAACCAGCTCCACGGCTCGAGCACCTCGTCGAGGCTCGCCGTGACGTGCCAGCGCTTCAGTACGCCGCCCACCGCGTCCCGGAACTCCTCCTTGCCCACGAGCGCGGGCCCCTCGGACAGCATCAGGTCGTTGATGAAACCTTCGCCGTCACCGGCGACCATCGCGTGCAGCCGGCCGGTCCAGTCCTGGGTGCCGCGCTGGATGACGCCGTCGGCGTCGAAGAGGACAGTAGTGATCTCGGGCGTCATAGGAACTCATCCTGTCAGCCCCACCCCTTGACCGGTTAAGCCGGTATGCGCTTACCTAATGGCTACGTAAACACGATCGGACAGCTTCCAACAGAAAGCGCCGGGTGAGGCGTATGCCGCTGAGCAGAAGGACGTTCCTCGCAGGCGGTGCCGCCGCCGCTGCCGTGGGGCTGACCGGATGTGGTTCCCGCAGTTCGCTGGGGACCGCGAGCGAACTGAGTATGTGGACCTGGGTCGGCTCGGTCAACGACGACCTGATCGCGCAGGCCGAGAAGGCGATCCCCGGGTACGACGGCCTGAAGCTGTCGATGACCCGGATCGGGAGCAACTACAAGACCAAGGTGCTGACCGCGCTGGCCGGCAAGTCCCTGGTGCCCGACATCGTCGCGATCAACGACGACGTCGCGACCTACTTCCCGAACGCGGACCAGTTCCACGACCTGTACGAGCTCGGCGCCCGGGACCGGGAGGCGGACTTCCTGCCCTGGAAGTGGAAGCTCGGCGTCACCCAGAACAAGATGATGGCCTACCCGATGGACACCGGTCCGACCGCGCTGTTCTACCGCAGCGACCTTCTGCAGAAGGCCGGGGTCGACGTCGATCCGGCCGCCCTCGCCGAGCAGGCGCCGGACTGGGACACCTACATCGCCCTCGGCAAGAAGATCCAGCAGGCGGCTCCCGGCTCCGCGATCACCGACAACGTGAACAGCATCTTCGCCTACCGGATGGCGCAGGCGCCGAAGCGGTACATGAGCGCCGACGGTCAGTACATCGGCGATCAGGACCACGTGCGGGAGGCGTTCGATCTCGCCGTACGGGTGGTGAAGGAAGGGCTGTCGGCCAACGCTCAGGACGGGTCGACGGACGCCAAGGCCATCATCAGCAACGGCAAGCTGGTCGCGTTCAACGCTGCGGTCTGGTGGGCGCAGCTCGGACCGAAGAACGCGGCGCCGAAGACGAAGGGCCTGTGGCGGGTGACGGCGGCTCCTGGTGGACCCGGCAACCGCGGTGGCTCGTTCCTCGCGATCACGAAGTACTGCAAGAACCCGGCCGCGGCGTTCGCCTTCATCAGTTGGCTGGAGTCGGCGAAGAACCAGGCCCAGGCCTTCCTCGACCCGGTGCTGTTCCCGTCCACGCCGGCCTCCTACACCGACTCCCGGCTGAGCGCGCCGGACGAGTTCTTCGGCGGGCAGCAGATCGTGGACGTGTTCGCCGAGTCCGCGAAGAAGTACCCCGGCGCGTACTTCTCGCCGTACGACTCGATCATCGGTTCGCCGCTCAGCGCCGAGCTGGTCAACGTCGAGACCGGCGGCAAGGCGCCGGACCAGGCGTGGAAAGACGCCCAACGGCAGATCGAGCGGGAACTGACCCGGGCGGGGGCGATCTGAGATGGCGGTCAGCAAAGCTCTCCCGGCCACTGTGCACACGACCCAGGAGACCGACGAGAAGCCGCCGAACAAGGTCCGGCAGGCGTTCCCGCAGTACGCGGCGATCTCGCCGTTCTTCATCCTGTTCGCGGTCTTCGGGGCGTTCCCGATCCTGTTCTCGATCTGGATCTCGTTCCATTCCTGGGACGGCATCGGGTCGATGAAGTGGGTCGGACTCGAGCAGTACAGCTACCTGCTCAGTGATCCGACGTTCTGGAAAGCCATCGGCAACACGATGATCATCTGGGTGCTGTCGACGGTCCCGATGCTGCTGCTCGCGCTGGTGATCGCGAACGCGCTGCACAACGCGACCCGGTTCCGCACCTTCTACCGGATCGCGTACTTCATCCCGAACGTCACCTCGGTGGTCGCCGTCACGCTCGTCTTCGGGTCGATCTTCAGCAACAACTTCGGTCTGCTGAACGCGTTCCTGCAGTCGATCGGGCTCGCCAAGTTCGACTGGCTGACGCAGCCGTGGGGGATCAAGATCGCGATCGCGACGATCGTCACCTGGCGCTGGGTCGGCTACAACGCGATCATCTACCTGGCCGGGTTGCAGGCGATCTCGGCCGATGTCTACGAGGCCGCCAAGATGGACGGCGCGAGCCCGCGGCAGACGTTCTGGCGGATCACCGTGCCGATGTTGCGGCCGGTGATCCTGTTCACCGCGGTCACCTCGACCATCGGCGGGCTGCAGATCTTCACCGAGTCGCGGGTGCTGTTCGGCGACACCAACAACATCGGCGGTCCGGGCGACGCAGGCATGACGATCGTCTCGTACCTCTACCAGAGCGCGTTCATCAAGAACCAGTTCGGGTACGGCGCCGCCATCGGCTGGGCGCTGTTCATCCTGATCGTGCTGTTCAGCATCATCAACTGGCGGCTGATCGGCGGCAACGACGACGAACGCGTGACGAGCCGGGCCAAACGCCGGGTGGAACGCAAGATCGCCGTACAGAAGGAGGCTGCTGATGACGCCCGCTGAGCGCCTGCGCAGCACCGTCGGTCACGTCGTGCTGATGCTCGGTGTCGCGGTCTCGCTGTTCCCGTTCTACTGGATGGTCGTGATGGCCTCCAACACCACACCGGACATCTTCGCCTACCCGCCGAAGCTGTGGATCGGCTCGCACCTGTTCGAGAACATGGGCAAGGTGCTCGACAACGTCGACTTCTTCGGTTCGATGCTGCTCACGCTGATCGCCTCGGTGTCTGTCACTGTGCTGGTGCTGTTCTTCGACTCGCTGGCGGCCTTCGCGTTCGCGAAGTACGAGTTCCCCGGCCGCAAGGTGCTGTTCGGGTTGCTCTTGGCAACTTTCATGATCCCGGCCCAGCTCTCGCTGGTGCCGCAGTTCGTGACGCTGGCGCAGTTCGGGTGGATCGGATCGCTGAAGGCGCTCATCATCCCCGGGGCCGCGAACGCGTTCGGCATCTTCTGGATGCGCCAGTACGCCGCGGGCGCGATCCCGGACGAACTGATCTCGGCCGCCAAGGTCGACGGCGCCGGCTTCTTCCGGCAGTACCTGAGTGTCGGTCTGCCGGTACTGCGGCCCGGCATGGCCTTCCTCGGCATCTTCACCTTCATCAACGTCTGGAACGACTACCTCTGGCCGTTGATCGTGATGACCGACCCCAACCGGCTCACCCTGCAGGTCGCGCTCGACCAGCTCAACGGCCTGTACAACACCGACTACTCGATGGTGATGGCCGGAGCGTTGATGAGTGTGATTCCGTTGATCGGGGTCTTCCTGATCGGCGCCCGCTCGTTCATCGCCGACCTCGCGGCCGGCGCCATGAAGTCTTGACCGTCCTCAAAAACCTGACGAGGGATCTCCTTTGACTGACAGCAAACTCCGCTGGGGCATTCTCGGGACCGGGAACATCGCGTCCCGCTTCGCCGAGCAGGTGCCGACCTCACCGGCCAACGAGGTGGTCTCGGTCGGCAGCCGGTCGCTCGCCTCCGCCGACGAGTTCGGCAACCGTTTCGACATCCCGACCAGGCACGGCTCGTACGACGCCTTGCTGGCCGACGAGACCGTGGACGCGATCTATGTCGCGACGCCGCATCCGATGCACCCCGAGTGGGCGATCAAGGCGGCTGACGCGGGCAAGCACGTGCTGTGCGAGAAGCCGCTCGCGATCAACAAGGCCTGGGCCGAGGCGATCATCGAGGCGGCGGTGCGCAACGACGTCTTCCTGATGGAGGCGTACATGTACCGCTGCCTCCCGCAGACCAAGCTGGTCGCCCAGTTGGTCCGCGACGGTGAGGTCGGCAAGGTCCACCAGATCGAGGCGACGTTCGCGTTCAACGCCTCCTTCAACCCGACCAGCCGCATCTACGCCGACGAGCTCGCGGGCGGCGGCATCCTCGACGTCGGCGGCTACCCGGTCTCGTACGCGCGCCTGATCGCCGGCGCCGACCGAGGACTCCCGTACGCCGAACCTGCCGCCGTGAACGCGGTCGGGACAGTGGGGGAGACCGGCGCTGACGAGTGGACCGCCGCGACGCTGTTCTTCGACGGCGGCGTCACCGCGCACGTCACGACCGGCGTCCGGCTCGGCGACCAGAACCAGGTCCGGATCGTCGGCAGCAAGGGCTACCTGATCGTCGAGGACCCGTGGTTCGGCGGCGACGGCAAGCCGACGCACGTCACCCTGCACAAGGTCGGCGAGAGCGTGCGCGAGATCTCGGCCGAGCCCGCGCTCATCTACGCGGCCGAAGCAGAGGCGGTCGCCGCGGCCATCTCCGAACGCCAGGCACCCGAGATGAACTGGGCCGACACTCTCGGCAACCTCACGGTCCAGGACGCTTGGCGGGCGGCGATCGGTCAGCAGTACGCGATCGAGCGCGACGACGCCGCGATCCCGACCGCGAGCGGCCGGCCGTTGGCCCGACGTACCGATGCCCCGATGAAGTACGGGACCGTCGCCGGCCTGGACAAGCAGGTCTCGCGGGTCGTGATGGGCGTGGACAACCAGTACAGCCTCACCCACGCCGCCACGGTCTTCGACGACTTCGTCGAGCGTGGCGGGACGACGTTCGACACGGCCTATATCTACAGCGGCGGGTACGGCGAGAAGCTGCTCGGCCAGTGGATGAAGACGCGCGGCAACCGCGACGAGGTCGTTGTCATCGGCAAGGGTGCGCACACCCCGCACTGTGATCCCTCCTCCATCACCAGCCAGCTGGAGGAGAGCCTCGGGCGGCTGCAGACCGACCACGTCGATCTGTACCTGATGCACCGCGACAACGAGGAAATCCCGGTCGGCGAGTTCGTCGACGTACTGGATGAGCACTTCAAGGCCGGCCGGATCAAGGCGTACGGTGGGTCCAACTGGTCGCTCGAGCGATTCGACGAGGCCAACGCGTATGCGACGGCTCATGGAAAGCAACCGTTCACGCTGCTGAGCAACCACCTCAGCCTCGCGCGAGCGTACGACGTACCGTGGGCCGGGTGCCGGCATGTGTCGGACGACGAGTCGCAGGCCTGGTTGCGGGACCGTCAGGTTGCGCTGTTCCCGTGGTCGAGTCAGGCCCGCGGATTCTTCACCGGACGGGCGAAACCCGAGGACCGGTCGGACGAGGAACTGGTCCGCTGTTTCTACTCCGACGAGAACTTCCGTAGACTGGACCGGGCCCGGGAGCTCGCGGCCGCCAAGGGAGTCGAGCCGACCGCGATCGCACTGGCCTGGTTGCTGCATCAGCCGTACCCGGTGTTCCCGTTGATCGGGCCCCGGCACATCAGTGAGACGCGGACCTCGACGCCTGGTCTGACAGTGTCGCTGACTGACGAAGAAGTGGCGTACCTCACTGCGTGACGAGCGTAGGTTGACCGAATTGGTCGAGCCCTGACACCCATGTAACATGGTTTGTCGGTGTCACGACCCTGAACACGGAGAATCATGTCTAAGAAGTGCGATGTCTGCGGCAAGCAGCCGACGTTCGGCAACAGCGTTGCCCGCCTGGGTAAGGGCGCGATGATCCGGCGGGTCAAGGCTCGTACGCCCCGCCGTTTCAACCCCAACATCCAGCCGGTCCGGGCGATCATCAAGGGAACCCCGACCCGCATGAAGGTCTGCACGTCCTGCATCAAGGCCGGCAAGGTCCAGCGCGTAGTCGGCTAGTCGACCGCCTGCAAGTCTTTCCGTGTAGGGCTGACACAGGCGCCTCGGGTTTCGACCCGGGGCGCCTTGTCGTGTTTCTCCTGTCCAGGGCCGTGGGGTGGGGAAAGAGTTAGCGCCGTCTGCGGGCTACGACCGTGATTTCGTTGCGGTTGTGGTGGAGCTGGCGCGCGTGCAGTACGTCGTACTCCGCGCCCAGGACGTCTAGTCCGCGGCGGGCGCCGTCGAGCGGGTTCTTGCCGCCGCCCTTCAGGGTCACCACCGCGAGTCCACCGGCCTTGAGGTGCTGGGCCGCGTCGAGCATCATCCGGGCGCTCAGCACCTGGTCCATCCGCATGTCGTTCACCGCGACGTCGAACCTGGTCCGGTTCTCGGCGAAGAACCGGCCGGCGGTCGTCGCCGCGTGATGGATCCCGCGGTCGCCGTGCAGCCGCTCGTCCAGGTAGCCAGGGTCCACCGACCACACCTCCTGCCCATGCAGCCGCAGGATCCGCGTCCAGCCGCCTGGTGAGGCGCCGAGGTCGACCGCCTTGCCACCCGGCGGCAACTCCAGCCCGAAGGTCGCGATCGCCTCTTCCAGCTTGAACTCCGACCGCGAGACGCGTTCCTCACCTCTCGCGAGCCGCATCCGCCCACCGGGCCAGTCCGACAGGCTGTCCGCCAGCCGGTTCACGCCGAGCAGCACCGCACGCGGGCTCTCGAAGCACGAGACCACCCACTCCTGACCGGACCGGGTGACTCCCACTCCGCGCTCGGCCAGTGCCTCCTCGATCCGGTGGTAATACGTCCCGCCG
Source organism: Kribbella sp. NPDC058245 (assembly GCF_042882005.1). Lineage (NCBI taxonomy): Bacteria > Bacillati > Actinomycetota > Actinomycetes > Propionibacteriales > Kribbellaceae > Kribbella > Kribbella sp. NPDC058245. Next base: position 163,197 of record NZ_JBHVWY010000013.1, on the reverse strand, counting down.
GTCCCCGCGCGATCCGTCCACGCCTGCACCGCGAGCATCTTCGGATACACCGGCAGCTCGCTCAGAATCATCTCGGCCAGCTCGTAACCAGGCGGCAACTCGTCCAGGCTCGCGACCTCGTTGGTCAGATGCCGGACGAACATGATCCGCCCCGAGTCACAAGCCTCGGCCAGCTCCTGCACCCCCGGGCCGGTTACCCGCCCGATATCCGCACCGACCCGCTGAAACGGCACCTTCCCGAACTCGGCACGGATCTCCCGCACAGCCCACTCGTAACTGTCACCCGCAACCGAGAACAACACATTCACCGCCCGACCGTACCGAAGCCCACCCCACATCCCCCCATCCGCAACCCCACACCCACCCGCCCGCGCCCATCACCCCGTCCGCGAGCGCCCGACTCCCGCCGTACCGGACCTTGAGCACCCACCAACCACCTCCGCCCCCACCGAATGGTTGACCCGTGCTCAAGGTGCCGCCGGCGTGGGACTTTGTGCACCCACCAACCACATCCGCCCCCACCAGATGGTTGAGCGGTGCTCAAGGTGGACTTGTACCGGCTGAGGGTGAGGCGCCGGGCCGGGGGAGACGCTTGGGGGCGGGTGGGGCGTTAATGTTCCGGGCGTGGAGGAATTGACGGTCGGGGTATTGCGCGCTTGGGCTCGGACCGCGCTGGTGGAGTTGGGACGGGCGCGGACCGGGATCGACGAGCTGAACGTGTATCCGGTACCGGACGGGGACACGGGGACGAACCTCTACCTGACCTGGGAGGCGGCTTGTGAGGCGCTGCCCAAGGGGGAGCTGACGTTCGCGGAGGCGGTGCAGGCGTTCGGGCGCGGCGCGCTGCTCGGGGCGCGGGGGAACTCGGGGGTGATCACCTCGCAGCTGGTTCGGGCGTGTGGGATGCGGCTGGCCGAGAACCTGCCGCGGGACCAGGTGACCGACGGCGTACTGGCTGATCCGCGGATGAGTGAGGCGGCTGCGTTCGCCGATGCGCTCACGTACGCCGCTGATGCCGCGTACGGCGCGGTCGCGGAACCCGTCGAGGGGACCATGCTTACCGTCGCCCGGCAGGCCGCCAACGGGGCGATGACCGCGGCCAACGACGGCAAGAGCCTGGCGGATGTCTGCCTGGCCGCAGTGGCGTCCGCACGGCAGGCGCTCACCAAGACGACCGAGCAGCTCGACGTACTGCGCCGGGCCGGGGTGGTCGACGCCGGGGGAGCCGGCCTGGTGGTGATCCTCGGTGCCATGGAGTCGGTGCTGACAGGTCGGACCGTGACGATCGACGTACCGGCCCGGGTCGAACCGCAGGAGGTTGCCGGTGACCTGAGCCCGGAGGGGCCGGCGTACGAGGTGATGTACCTCCTGGACGCCGCTGACGAGGCTGTCGGGGACTTCCGGCGGCAGCTGGCAGCCCTGGGTGACTCGGTGGTCGTGGTCGGCGGAGACGGCCTCTGGAACGTCCACGTGCATGCTGACGACGTCGGTACGGCGATTGAGCTGGGCATCGCGATCGGCCGCCCGCACCGGATCCGGGTCACTCATTTCAGTAAAGATCAGCAGAGCGCTGACCAAGCGCATCATGAGCCGCCTCCCGGCCGCGCGGTGATCGCGGTGGTCGCCGGGGAAGGACTGGCCGACCTGTTCACCGAGGCCGGTGCCAAGGTCGTGGTCGGTGGACCGGGGCGACGGTGTTCGACCGGCGAGCTGCTGGCCGCGATCGAGAAGTCGAAGGCGACCGAGATCGTGCTGTTGCCGAACGACAAGGACTCCATCGCGGTCGCCGAGGCAGCCGCCACGGCGGCCCGCCAGGACGGCATCCGGGTTGCCGTGATCCCCACTCGGGCCCAGGTCCAGGGGCTGGCGGCGATCGCCGTACATGATGCTGCTGCGAGCTTCGACGACGACGTCGTGCACCAGTCCGCGGCCGCCGGGCAGACCCGGCATGGTGCGGTCACGATCGCGGTGAAGGAAGCCTGGACGATGGCCGGCCGTTGCCAGCTCGGCGACGCACTCGGCGTGATCGATGGTGACTTTGTCCTCATCACCCAGGACATCACCGAGGCCGCGCTCGGCGTTGTGGACCGGCTGTTGGGCGGTGGCGGTGAGCTGCTGACCATCGTCACCGGCCGCGACGCGGACCCCGAATTGGCCGCGGCGATCGAGCGGCACGTGCGCAAGCAACGCAAAGATGTCGATGTCGTGGTGTACGACGGAGGGCAAGACAGGTACCCGTTGTTGATCGGGGTCGAATAACTGTGTTCAATCAAATGGCAGACATGGACCGCAAGCTCCGCGATTTCGTCGGAGCCAAGACGGCCAAGACTTTTGCAGACGTGCTCGCCATCGAGACCGTCGGCGACCTACTGCGCCATTACCCGCGGCGCTACCTGAAGAAGGGCGAGTTGACCCCCTTCGACGAGCTCGAGGTCGGCGACCAGGCGACGGTCAACGGCCGGGTCAAGAAGGTCACCGTGCGGTCGCTCGACACGAAGGCCGAGATCCCGCTCGTCGAGGTGCAGAAGTGGACCCGGCGCAAGACGCTGACCAAGGTCGTGGTGACCGACGGCAAGCACGACCTGGAGCTCGCGTTCTTCAACCAGCCCTGGCTCGCCACCAAGCTCACGCCCGGTACGGCGGCCCTGTTCTGGGGCGAGGTGACGATGTTCCGCGACATCATGCAGCTCAAGGGCCCGGGTACCGAGATCCTCGACGACGAGGATCTCACCGAGGCCGAGATCGAACGCCGGGCCCGGCCGTTCCGTCCGCTCTACCCGGCGACCGCGAAGTTGCCGACCGCAACGATCGAGCGCAGCATCAAGATCGTTCTGGACAACCTGGGTGAGGATCTCGAGGATCCGGTCCCGGAGCTGATCCTGCGCAAGGAGAAGCTGCTCGGCCTGGTCGAGGCGCTGCAGAAGGTGCATCTGCCCGATACCGAGAAGGACATCAGCGACGCCCAGAAACGCTTCCGGTTCGAGGAGGCGCTGGTGATGCAGACGATCCTGGCGCAGCGCCGTGCGGTCACCGATGCGCTGAAGGCGGTCGCGCGGCCGCGAACCGCCGGCGGCCTGCTCGACGAGTTCGACAAGCGGCTCCCGTTCTCGCTCACCGCCGGCCAGGCCGAGGTGGGCGAGGAGATCTTCGCCGATCTGAAGCGGCCGCACCCGATGCACCGGCTGCTGCAGGGTGAGGTCGGTTCCGGCAAGACGGTGGTGGCGTTGCGGGCGATGCTGTCCGTGGTCGACAACGGCGGCCAGGCCGTCCTGCTCGCACCGACCGAGGTGCTCGCCACCCAGCACCACAAGACGCTGATCAAGATGCTCGGTGACCTGGCCGAGCAGGGCATGCTCGGTGGCGCGGAGCATGCCACGAAGGTCGGTCTGCTGACCGGTTCGCTCAACGCGGCAGCCCGCCGTACGGCGATGTTGGACGCCGCGAGCGGAGCCGCCGGAATCGTCGTCGGCACCCATGCATTGCTTGAGGACAAGGTGCAGTTCGCCGACCTCGGGCTCGTGGTGGTCGACGAGCAGCACCGGTTCGGCGTCGAGCAGCGAGCGGCGCTGAGCGCGAAATCCGGCGAGAACACCCCGCACGTGCTGGTCATGACGGCGACCCCGATCCCGCGGACAGTCGCGATGACCGTCTTCGGCGATCTGGCGGTGTCGACGCTGACCGAGCTCCCGGCCGGTCGCTCGCCGATCCAGTCGTCCGTCGTACCGGCCAAGCAGAAGCCCGAATGGCTGGAGCGGGCTTGGGCGCGGGTCCGCGAGGAGGTCGGCAAGGGCCACCAGGCGTACGTCGTCTGTCCGCGGATCGGTGACGACGTGAAGAACGCCGCCGACGAGGAAGGCGATCTCGCGGCGGGCGACGAGGGCGGCGACGGGAAGAAGCAGGCCCGGCCGCCGATCTCGGTGATGCAGGTGGCCGAGGCGCTCGGCGAGATCCTGCACGACCTGCGGGTGGAGATCCTGCACGGCCGGTTGCCGGCCGACGAGAAGGACGCGGTGATGACCCGGTTCGCGGCCGGCGAGGTCGACGTGCTGATCGCGACCACGGTGATCGAGGTCGGCGTCGACGTACCGAACGCCTCGACGATGGTGATCATGGACGCCGACCGGTTCGGCATCTCGCAGCTGCACCAGCTGCGCGGCCGGGTCGGCCGGGGCAAGGTGCCCGGGCTCTGCCTGCTGGTCACCGACCTGTGGGACGGTACGGCGTCGTACGGGCGGCTGGCCGCGGTGGCGTCCACCACGGACGGGTTCGAGCTGTCGCGGATCGACCTGGAGACCCGCCGCGAGGGCGACGTCCTGGGCGTGGCTCAGTCGGGCAAGCGGAGCAGCCTGAAGCTGCTGAGCGTGCTGCGGGACGAGGACCTGATCTTCACCGCCCGCCACGTGGCGCAGTCGCTGATCTCGGTCGACGCGGAGCTGGCCGAGTACCCGGCGCTGCGTTCATTCGTGCAGAGCGCGCTGGCATCCGAGTCCACCGAATACCTGGAGAAGACGTGACACGTGTCATCGGGGGAGTGGCGGGCGGCAGGCGGATCGCCGTACCGCCGGGGGATGGGACGCGGCCGACGACCGACCGGACCAGGGAGGCGTTGTTCTCGTCTCTCGAGGCGGAGTTCAGCAGCTTCGACGGGGTCAAGGTCCTCGACCTGTACGCCGGTTCCGGGGCGATCGGCCTTGAGGCGCTCTCGCGGGGAGCGGCCAAGGTGGTGCTGGTCGAGTCGGACCGCAAGGCGGCCGAGGTGATCACGGCGAACATCAAGGTGGTCGGGCTGCCCGGGGTGACCGTGCTGAGCCGGCCGGTCGAGAAGCTGGCGGCAGGGGAGCCTCTGGCGGAATTCGACCTCCTGTACGCCGATCCGCCGTACAAGCTGGAGACCGCCGAGCTGCAGGACGTGCTGGTCGCCCTGGCGGCCAACGGCTGGCTGGCCGCTGACGCCTTCGTGGTGGTCGAGCGCGGGAAGCGGGAGCCGTGGGAGTGGCCGGAAGGGTTCACCGGGCTGCGCGACCGCAAGTACGGCGAGGCCCGGCTTTGGTACGGTCACCGCCATGGCTAAGGCTGTGTTTCCGGGCTCGTTCGACCCGCCGACCATCGGTCACCTGGACGTCATCGCCCGCGCGGCCGGCGCCTTCACGGAGCTGATCGTCGCGGCCGGGGTGAACCAGTCCAAGAACCGCCTGTTCAGCGACGCCGAGCGGGTCGAGATGCTGACCGAGCTCGCGGAGCCGTTCCCGAACGTCCGGATCGCCACCTTCGACGGGCTGCTGGTCGACTTCTGCACCGAGCAGGGGGCGGGCGTGATCGTGAAGGGTCTGCGGACCGCGGCCGACTACGACTACGAGCTGCAGATGGCCCACCTGAACCGGCGGATGACCGGTGTCGATACGGTGTTCCTGCCGACCGCCGCCGAGCACGGCTTCATCTCCTCCAGCTGGGTCAAGGAGATCTCCAAACTCGGTGGCGACGTGTCCTCCTTCGTGACGGCGAGTGTTCACACACGGTTACTGGCGAAACACCGATAGGCCCCGAATTGGGTGTCCGGCCAGGTAGTTGATAATGTGGTCTACCGGTCTCGTTGAGACCGAGATTTATGCCTGCCCACGCCTGAAAGGGATGTCCTGAGCGTCTTGGATCCGCGGTCCCCACTCGTGATCGACACGCACGAGCTGTCACGCCGCGCCGGGTCCCAGCGCGAAGTCTCCTTCACGGCCGCAGCACCGGCAGATCTCGGTATCGATGTGATCGGCGTCCCCGAGGGCGACCCGATCCAGTTCGATCTACGGCTGGAGTCGGTTGTCGAAGGGGTGCTCGTCTCCGGATCGGCCGCCGGCCGGCTGGTCGGGGAGTGCGCGCGGTGCCTGGTCGATATCGAGGACGAGTTCCTCGCTGACGTCCAGGAGCTGTACGTCTACCCGGAGAGCGAGGCCGAGCCGGATGAGGCCAGCCGGATGGAGGGCGATCTGATCGACCTCGAGCCGGCATTGCGGGATCAGGTGGTGCTCGCGCTACCGTTCCAGCCGCTGTGTTCGGACGACTGTCCGGGACTGTGCCCCGAGTGTGGGGTGCGCCTGGTGGAGGAGCCCGGTCACCAGCACGAGGACGGGGGAGACCCCCGGTGGGCCGCCCTGGGCGGACTGCTGAAGAACGACCAGCAAGACAACTGAACACCGAATACACGCACACCAGCCGGCCGGGTCAACCAGCCCCCGGCCGAACCGAGGAGTCATAACCGTGGCCGTTCCGAAGCGGAAGATGTCGCGCAGCAACACCCGCAACCGCCGGGCTCAGTGGAAGACCACTGCCCCGTCGCTGGTGACCTGCGTGAACCCCGCCTGCCGCGCCAAGCACCTGCAGCACACCGTTTGCCCCACCTGCGGCCAGTACGGCGCCAAGGGCGAGCGTCGCCAGGTCGTCGAGAGCTAAACGGCACTATCAGTGAATTCATCAGTCGACGCCGGGCCTGACCCGGCGCATGGGGGGCCCTACGCCGAGCTGAACGTACGGCTCGGCGTAGCGCTGGCTGACAATTTGCTGGAGCACGCCTTCACCCACCGCTCGTTCGCGTACGAGAACGGTGGGTTGCCGACAAACGAGCGGCTGGAGTTCCTCGGGGACTCCGTGCTCGGGGTCATCGTCACGGAGTCGCTGTTCCGCAACCATCCGGACCTCTCCGAGGGCCGGCTGGCCAAGCTGCGCGCCGCCGTGGTCAACATGCGTGCGCTCGCGGGGGTCGCCCGGGAGCTCAAGCTGGGCAAGTACCTGCGGCTCGGCCGCGGGGAGGAAGCCACCGGCGGCCGCGACAAGTCGTCGATCCTGGCCGACTGCGTCGAGGCGCTGATCGGCGCCGTCTACCTGGACCGTGGGTTCGAGGTGGCCGGCATGGTCGTGCACCGGCTGTTCGACGACCTGATGGAGTCCTCGGCCCGGCTCGGCGCCGGCCTGGACTGGAAGACGTCGCTGCAGGAGCTGGTCGCCCAGCTCGGTGTCGGCGTCCCGGAGTACGTGATCGCCGAGTCCGGTCCCGACCACGCCAAGACGTTCGAGGCGCGGGTGCGGATCGGTGCGGAGACCTACGGTCACGGCATCGGCCGCAGCAAGAAGGAAGCCGAGCAGCAGGCCGCAGAGACCGCCTGGAAGGCCCTGCGCGCCGCGCATCCCGACAGCACGGATCCTTCGCAGCAGCCCTAGTATCCACAGGTGCCCGAGCTCCCAGAGGTAGAGGTGGTCCGCCGAGGTCTGGCGGACTTCACCACCGGCCGCACCATCGATGCGGTCGAGGTCCTGCACCCCCGTCCGGTACGGCGTCATCTCGCCGGACCGGACGATTTCGTGGCCCGGCTCAAGGGGCAGGTCTTCGCCGCGCCGGCCCGGCGCGGAAAATACCTCTGGCTGCCGCTTGCCTCGGGTGACGCGGTTCTCACTCATCTCGGCATGAGCGGCCAATTCCGTGTCCAGCCGGTCGGCGCGCCCGACGAGGCCCATCTGCGGGTCCGGTTCCGGTTCGCCGACGACGGCGGAGAGGTCCGGTTTGTGGACCAGCGGATGTTCGGTGGTCTGTCGTATTCCGAAGGTGGCGCCGAGCTCCCGGATGAGATCGCCCACATCGCCCGGGACCCGTTCGATCCTCTGTTCGATCCGGAGGCGGCCGCGGCCGCGCTGCGGCGCCGCAAGACCGGTCTCAAACGAGCGCTGCTGGACCAGACCGTGGTCAGCGGGATCGGGAATATCTATGCCGACGAGGCCTTGTGGCGCGCGAAGCTGCACTACGCCAGAGCCACGGACTCGCTGAAACCCTTACAGGCAAGGGAAATTCTCCGCCATGCCCATGAGGTGATGGCCGCGGCGCTGGGGGTCGGCGGGACCAGTTTCGACGCCTTGTACGTCAACGTGAACGGCGAGTCCGGCTACTTCGAACGCGGCCTGAACGTCTACGGGCAAGAGGGTTCGCCGTGTCCGCGGGACGGCCGGCCGATCCGCCGTGAGCCGTTCATGAACCGTTCGTCGTTCCGGTGCCCGAGATGTCAGCCGGTACCGCGGCTGGTCCGCTGGTAAGCGAGGTATTGTTAATAAGTGTGGCCCAGGTTGACCGTCGGCCTCGCCGGTGTCACCCTGAAAGACGGTACACATTTTCGGCGCACCCTATCGTGTCTTGACTGCGAGGGCGCGCATACCCGGCCAGAACCCTTCCGGAGGACAGCACAATGGCCAAGGCTCTTTTAGGGCACCTTGGAGGCACTGACCCGCGCATGCTCGAGCAGGTTCGTCTGCTCAACCGGCGTGTCGCCGATCTGGAGGCGCACGTGATGCGCCTGCAGGCAGAGAACGACCATCTCGTCGCACAGGTCCATGAGGGCCGGCTGCTGACAGTCGACGAGGCTCTGCGTACGCCTGCCACGGTCTGACGACCCTGGTCGCGACCAGCTCCGGTCGCACCCTGCACGCTCAAACCGCACGATGGACGGCGGTGGCCCCCGTCCGGGCCTCCGCCGGTTGTGCTTGTCCCGATGTTGTGCTCCCACCACACCTTGCCTGCCGTTCCGACCGGTAGGCCTCCACGGTTTCGCGGACAGCGTTTTGTAGACTGTGCGACGGAACTACTTCCCCGGGTAGCGACAGCGTTACGAGTTGCGACGGTTCCTTCGGTATCGTCTGTCCTTTCACGGGTTGGAGAGCATCGCTTTGTATCTGAAGAGCATGACGCTCCGAGGCTTCAAGTCGTTCGCGTCGGCCACGACGATGAACTTCGAACCGGGGATCACCTGCATCGTCGGCCCGAACGGCTCCGGTAAGTCCAACGTCGTCGACGCCCTCGCCTGGGTGATGGGCGAGCAGGGCGCGAAATCCCTGCGTGGCGGCAAGATGGAGGACGTCATCTTCGCCGGCACCTCGGGCCGCGCCCCGCTGGGCCGCGCCGAGGTGGTGCTGACCATCGACAACACCGACGGCGCGCTCCCGATCGAGTACGCCGAGGTCACGATCAGCCGGACGATGTTCCGCAACGGCGGCTCGGACTACCAGATCAACGGCCAGAGCTGCCGGCTGCTGGACGTCCAGGAACTGCTCAGCGACTCCGGTATCGGCCGCGAGATGCACGTCATCGTCGGTCAGGGCCAGCTCGACTCGATCCTGCGCGCGACCCCGGAGGGCCGCCGCGGCTTCGTCGAGGAGGCCGCCGGCGTCCTGAAGCACCGCAAGCGCAAGGAAAAGGCGATCCGGAAGCTGGAGGCCACCGAGGGCAACCTGCACCGGCTCGGCGACCTGATCGCCGAGATCCGCCGCCAGCTGAAGCCGCTCGGGCGCCAGGCGGAGGTGGCGCGCCGGGCCGTGACGATCCAGGCCGAGGTCCGCGACGGCCGCTCCCGGCTGCTGGCCGACGACATCGTCCAGGCCCAGTCCGCGCTCGAGGCCGAGCTGGCCGACGAGGCGCGGATGACAGAACGCCGTACCGAGATCGAGGCCAAGCTGCGCGAGGCGCGCGACCTGGAGGCCGAGCTCGAGGAGGCGCTCCGCGAGGACGCGCCGGCCCTGCAGGCCGCCCAGGACACCTGGTACCAGCTGTCCGGGTTCGGCGAGAAGATCAAGGGCACCGCCCGGATCGCCGCCGACCGGATCCGCTCGCTGAACGACGAGGCCGACGACGGTCCGCGCTCTGGGCGCGACCCCGACGAGCTCGAACTGGAGGCCGCGCGGGTCCGCGAGACCGAGGCCCAGATCGAGGCCGAGGTCGAGGCTCATTCGGAGCTGCTGGCCGAGTCCGTCGAGCGCCGTCAGGCGCTGGAGAACCAAGAGGCCGAGGAAGACCGCCGGATCTCGGCGCTGATCCGGGCCGCCTCCGACCGTCGCGAGGGCCTGGCCCGGCTGACCGGCCAGGTGAACGCGCTGAAGAGCCGCGCGGCCGCCGCCGAGTCCGAGATCGGCCGCCTGGCGACGAACATGAACGAGGCCGAGGCGCGGGCCGCCAAGGCTCAGCACGACTTCACCGCGCTGGAGACCCAGGTCGCCGGGCTTGACGCCGGTGAGCGTGGCCTCGACGATCAGTACGAGGCGGCTCAGTCGGTTCTGGACGAGCTGGACGAGCGGCTGGCCAAGCTGCGCGCCGAGGAGCGGGACGCCGAGCGTGAGCGGACCGGTCTGAGCGCGCGCAAGGAGGCGCTGGAGCTGGGCCTGAACCGCAAGGACGGCGCCGGTGCCCTGCTGGCCGCCTCCGAGCAGATCGCCGGCCTGATGGGTTCGGTCGCGGCGCTGCTGAGCGTGCGCTCCGGGTACGAGACGGCCATCGCGGCCGCTCTCGGTGAGGCCGCCGACGCGGTCGCCGTCACCCACGCCGACGCTGCCTTGGCCGCGGTCGGCCACCTGAAGGAGCACGACCTCGGCCGCGCCGGGATGCTCCTGGGCGACGCCCCGGCCGACGACTACGCGACCTGGCCAAGCCTTCCGTACGGCGCCTTGTACGCCGTCGATGTCGTCGAGTGCCCGCAGAACCTGCGACCCGGCCTGCGCCGGCTGCTCCGCAAGGTCGCGGTCGTCGACGACGTCGCCGCGGCACAGTCGCTGGTCAGGAACCTGCCCGACGTCACCTGCTCGACGCGGGCGGGCGACGTACTGGGGGCGCATTTCGCGTACGGCGGTTCTGACGCCGCGCCGAGCCTGATCGAGGTGCAGTCGGCGGTCGACGAGGCCGCGGAGAAGCTGATCGAGGCGACCGCGCGCAGTGAGCGGCTGCGGTTCGAGCTGTCCGGGATGGAGGACGAGCGCTCCCGGCAGAAGGAGTCCGTCGAGATCACGCTGGCCCGGCTGCACGAGTCGGATGCCGCGATGGCGGCGGTGGCCGAGCAGCTCGCGCACTTCGGGTCGCTGGCCAAGGCCTCCCGCGGTGAAGCGCAGCGGATGGCCGAGGCGATCGCTGCGGCCGAGGCTGAGCGCGACAAGAACCTGTCCGGTCTGGCCGAGCTCGAAGAGCGGCTGAACGACGCCGAGATGTTCGACGAGGACGGCGACGAACCGGACACGTCAACGCGTGACCAGCTCGCCGAGGCCGCCAAGGCCGGGCGGGCAGCCGAGATGGAGGCGCGGCTCGCGCTGCGCACCACTGAGGAGCGGGCCCGGGCGCTGTCCGGCCGGGCCGACCAGCTGGAGCGTGCAGCTCGGCAGGAGCGCGAGGCACGTGCCCGCGCGATCGCCCGTGCTGCCCGCCGGGCACGGCAGTCCGAGGCCGCGCAGGCCGTGCACCTGGCGACCGGCCACGTGCTGGCCCGGTTGGAGCACTCGCTGCAGCTGGCGGCGTCCGAGCGGTCTGCGATCCAGGCGCAGCGGTCCGACCGTGAGCAGGCGCTGTCGCAGGCGCGCTCCGCGACCCGGAACCTGAGCTCCGAGCTGGAGCAGCTGACCAACACCGTCCACCGCGACGCGCTGGCCCGGGCCGAGCAGAAGATGCGGCTCGAGCAGCTGTACGAGAAGGCGCTTGGTGAGCTGGGCATCGCAGTCGAGGCGCTCGTCGCGGAGTACGGGCCGGACAAGCTGGTGCCGCCGCTGCCCAAGGACGGCGACGACAACACCCTCGAGCTCGAGGGCGAGCCGTTCGACCGGGCCAAGGTCGAGAAGCGGCTCAAGTCCGCCGAGCGGTCCCTGAACCAGCTCGGCCGGATCAACCCGCTCGCGCTCGAGGAGTTCGACGCGATGGAGGAGCGGCACCGCTTCCTGTCCGAGCAGCTCGAGGACCTGCGCAAGTCCCGCCGCGACCTGATGGACATCGTCAAGGAGGTCGACGACCGCGTCGAGCAGGTCTTCACCGAGGCCTACCGCGACGTCGAGATCGCCTTCCAGCACGTCTTCAGCCGGCTCTTCCCCGGCGGTGAAGGCCGCCTGATCCTCACCGACCCCAGCGACATGCTCGCCACCGGCATCGACGTCGAGGCCCGCCCGCCCGGCAAGAAGGTCAAGCGCCTCTCGCTGCTGTCCGGCGGTGAGCGCTCCCTGGTCGCGGTCGCCTTCCTGGTCGCCCTCTTCAAGGCCCGCCCCTCGCCCTTCTACATCCTGGACGAGGTCGAAGCGGCCCTCGACGACACCAACCTCGGCCGCCTCCTGGAGATCTACGAAGAGCTCCGCGAGAACAGCCAACTCCTGGTCATCACCCACCAGAAGCGCACCATGGAGGTCGCCGACGCCCTCTACGGCGTCACCATGCGCGGCGACGGCGTCTCCGCCGTCATCTCCCAACGCATCCGCGAACCCGAACCGGTGTAGCCGGTGGTCGGGCCGGTCCGCCCCCGGCCGCCCACCAAGCGCCCCCGCCCCGCGCCGCCCCAACCATTTGGTGGGTGGGCCCACGGCGTTGTGGGTGGGCTAACCGCATGCAGTGGGCTCACCCACAACCGGGTGGGTCAGCCCACCAAATGGATGACGGCGCCGGGCGGGGCTTGCGGTTTTTGAGACGACCGGTCATATTGGGGACATGGCCAGGCGGAGTATGCGGGAAGAGATTCTGGGGGCGGGCGTCGAGCTGTTCCTGGAGCGGGGGTTCAATGCGGCGGCGGTGAAGGACATCACCGACCGGGCGGGGGTGCCGAAGGGGTCGTTCTACAACCACTTCGAGAGCAAAGAGGCGCTGGCCGAGGTGGCGCTGGAGCGGTACGGCGAGACGCGCCGGATGAGCGAGCTGGGTGACCGGTCGGTGCCGCCGGTGGAGCGGATGCGCCGGCACTTCGAGTTCCTGCGGGACGAGTTGCCGGAGTTCACCAAGGGGTGCATGTACGGGAACTTCGGGGCCGAGGTGGTCGACCACAGTGAGCCGTTGCGGAAGCGGGTCAAGGGCAACTGGGACTACTGGGCCGACGTACTGACCGAGGCGATCAAGCAGGGGCAGGCGGACGGATCCATTCGTACGTCGCTCGATCCGCACCAGGCGGCGTATTACCTGACCAGCGCCTGGGAGGGCACGTTGTTGCGGGCCCGGGCGGACAAGACCGCCGAGGCCTTCGACGTCTTCTTCGCGGTCACCTTCGACGCGTTGCTGGCCTGATTTCAGCCGCCCTCGGGTGCGGGCGGCTTTGCTTTGACCAATACAAGATGACCGACCGTCTTAGAGGAGAGATATGGCTACCTATCGCGCGATCGAGGCTCTGGACGGAGCCTTCACGCAGGTAGAGCGTGAGTTGTCAGCGCCCGGCGCCGGTCAGGTCCGGATCCGGGTGGAGGCCTGCGGCGTCTGTCACAGCGATGTCCTGGGCGTGCACAACCTGAACGGCAGCCGGTCCGCCGGTACGCCGGTCGTCCCCGGCCACGAGGTGGTCGGGTGGATCGACGAGGTCGGCACCGGGGTCGAGGCGTGGGCCATCGGCCAGCGGGTCGGCGTCGGCTTCCTCGCCGGGCACTGCGGTGTGTGCGAGAACTGCCGGCAGGGCGAGTTCGTCTACTGCACAAATCAGCCAGTCACCGGTGACACCATCGACGGCGGGTACGCCGACTACCTCACCGCGCCGGTGAGCGGACTGGTCGCCGTACCGGAGGAGTGGGACGCGGCGGAGGCTGCGCCGCTGCTCTGCGCGGGGATCACTGTGTACAACGCGCTGCGTAAGGGCGCGGCCCGGCCGGGTGGGCTGGTTGCGGTGCAGGGCATCGGCGGTCTTGGCCACCTCGCCATTCAGTACGCCGCCAAGCTCGGTCTGCGGGTGGCTGCGATCGCCCGCGGCGAGGACAAGCGTGAGCTGGCTCTGAAGCTCGGTGCGACCGACTACATCGACAGCTCGGTCGTCGACCCGGGCAAGGCACTGCAGGAGCTCGGCGGCGCTCAGGTGATCGTCGCGACCGCGGCGAGCGGTGCCTCGATGACACCGCTGGTCGACGGGCTCGGCGTGCGCGGCAAGTTGGTCGTCGTCGGTGCGGCGGCCGACCCGATCGAGGTCACCACCGGCTCGCTGATCTTCGGCGGCCGGTCGATCGAGGGGTCGCTGACCGGCACCCCGAGCGAGAACGAGGAGAACCTCGCGTTCGCCCTCGCCCACGATGTCCGGCCGATGGTCGAGCGGGTCCCGCTCGAGCAGGCCGCCGGCGCCTACGACCGGATGATGTCCGGCGCGGCCCGGTTCCGGATGGTTCTCACGACAGGAGCAACACGATGAAGGTAGTACTGAAGGCCCGCGGCGAGCTGCTCGACAACGCGGTGCTGGAGACCGGTGCCGGAACGCTCGGCCCGGACGACGTGGTGGTCGCGATCGAGGCGGCCACGATCAACCCGGTCGACTCGATGCTTGCCAGTGGCAACTATGGCTACCAGATCGAGACGCCGTTCGACCTCGGCACCGAGGGGATCGGCCGAGTGACCCAGGTGGGGAGCGCGGCCGACGCCGGCCTGCGTGGACGCCGCGTGCTGATCAAGCCGAACTACGAGCAGGGCACCTGGGCCGACGAGGTCGTGGTCAAGGCGGCGAACGTCGTACCGATCACGGACGAGGGCGACCCGCTGCAGCTGGCGATGCTCGGTACGAACCCGCTGACTGCGCACCTCGCGCTGACGAAGTTCGTCGACCTGAAGCCGGGGGACTGGGTCGGTCTGAACCTCGGAAACTCGGCAGTGGGTCAGTACGTCACCGCACTGGCGAAGCATGCGGGCTACAAGACCCTGAGCGTCGTACGGCGGCCGGAGGCGGCGGAGGGGTTGCAGTCCGACGTCGTACTGGTCGACGGGGACGACCTCTCGGGGCGCATCCGGTCCGCACTGGGGACGGACCGCTTCGAGCTAGTGGTCGACGGCACCGGAGACTCGACGGTGGGCGCACTGGCGCAGTGGGCCGCGTTCGGCGGCACTGTGGTCAGCTACTCATCGGTGACCGGCCAGGCGCCTGCAGTCGGCCTTGGTGACCTCATCTACCGGCAGCTGCAGGTGCGCGGAGTGTGGATCCCCAACTGGCTGGAGCAGGCTCCTGCCAGCGAGATCCAGCAGACGTACGACGCTCTGGCCCAGCTGACCGTGGACGGGGTGCTGCAGACGCGGGTGGAAGCGGTCTACCCGGTGGCGGAGTACGCGAAGGCAGTGGCGCACTCCCAGCAGCCGGGCCGGAAGGGCAAGGTCCTGCTCAGGCCGTGATGGTCATCGAGGCGAGCTGATCACCCTGGACGTCGAAGGTGAAGTGGGACGGGCCGTTGAAGCCGTCACCGCCCACCTGGGTGACCAGGGTGATCGGGTTGCCCGGTGTGGAGACCTGAGTGTCGGTGAACGTCGCGCGCTTGCCGATCAGCTCGTTGTCGCTCCACGACCGGATCTGTTCGGGTCCACGGAACTGGCGGCCCCAGTCGTCGACGTACCCGTCGGCGGCGAAGGCTGCCACGAACGCCTCGTTGTCCTGCTCGTCGATCGCGGTGAGCGCACGCTGGACCGCGGCCGGGATCTCTTGGCTCATAAGCCGATTGAACCACTCGCCGGATCGCCACGTATGGCAGGTGTTCAACGGACTTTCGAGGAGGACCTGATGAGGCGTGTGGCCGCTGTAATGGGAGTAGTCGTGCTGGGGCTCGGCGCGTTGACTGCTTGTGGTGACGACAAGGGCGCGGACAGCAAGGCAAGCGGCGGTACGTCGCAGTCCGCCGACCAGTTGAAGGTTGCGGACAGCGGACTCGGCAAGATCCTTGTCGACGGCAACGGCCGGACCGTGTACGTGTTCGACAAGGACACCGCCGGCAAGTCCAACTGTGAGGGCGACTGTCTGGCGAAGTGGCCGGCTGTGGCCGCTGGGGACAGTACGCCGAAGCTGGACGGCGTGGAGGTCTCCACGATCACCCGGTCGGACGGCAGCAAGCAGTTGGCTGTGGGCGGACTGCCGATCTACCTGTTCGCGTCTGACTCGAAGGCCGGTGAGACCAAGGGGCAGGCCGTCGGCGGCGTCTGGTGGGTCGTTGGCCCGGACGGGAAAAAGATCACGACCCAGCCGTCGACCGATGGCAATTCCGGCTACTGAGTACTACCCCGGGTGGGCACCCGCTATCGTTCCGACGGTGGGTGCTAACCAGGGGCAGGACGCGGCCGAGACGTTCGTCCGCTCCCTGTACGCCGAGCACGGTCGGAGCGTGCTCGCGTATGCCACCCGGCTGACCGGCGACCGCGCTGCGGCGGAGGACGTCGTACAGGAGACTCTGGTCCGGGCTTGGAAGCATGCAGACGACCTGAATCAGACCAAGGGCTCGGTGCGGGGCTGGCTGCTGACCGTGGCGCGCAACATCGTCACTGACCGAGCCAGAGCGCGAGCAGCCCGACCTGTCGAGGTTGCCGACGTGGTTGACCAGCCTCCGGTCGAGCGGGACCACTCCGAGGCAGTGGTGAACACCATGGTGGTGCTGGGCGCACTGGACCAGGTCTCACCCGAGCACCGTGAAGTGTTGGTCGAGCTGTACTACCGGGGCCGCTCAGTGGCCGAGGCGGCCAAGGAACTCGGTGTGCCGCCGGGTACCGTGAAATCGAGAACGTACTACGCCCTCCGAGCTCTGCGCGCGGTGATGGCAGGACCGGAGGTGACCCGATGAGTGAACACGATCACTCGCAGCTGGGCGCCTATGCACTGGGTGCGTTGGAGCCTGCCGAGATCCGTGAGGTCGACGAGCACCTGGCGACGTGTGCCGAGTGCCGGACCGAGCTGGCCGAGCTCGAGGAGATGAAGGAGCTCCTCGGCGAGGTGCCGCCGGAAGCGTTCCTGGACGGACCGCCCGAGGACGGTGACCTGCTGCTGCAGCGCACCCTCCGTGAGGTGCGCCAGCCGGTTAAGAAGAGCCGGAAGCCGTGGCTGCTGGTCGCGGCCGCAGTGGTCGTCGTGGCCGGTGCGCTGGGCGGCGGCGTACTGATTGGTCGTCAGACAGTTGACCAGGCCGATGCGCCCGTTCCAGGTTCCAGGCAGGTCAGTGCGGTCGACGCGGTGACTGGTACGTCGATGACGACCACCGTGGAGCCCCGTGAGGGCTGGACGTGGGTGCGGGTGCAGATCACCGGTCTGAAGCCTGGTGCCGAGTGCGTGATGTTCGTGACAGACAAGGCCGGCAAGACCTGGACTGCGGGCAGCTGGCTGGTCTCGGGCAAGGCAGCGCAGGACGGTAGCCGGTTCGGTGGCGGTGTGCTGGTGCGGCCGGACCAGGTGCAGTCGGTCGAGATCAAGACCGTGCAGGGCGAGCACGTCGTCACCACCACCGTCTGAAATCTGGTTGCGGCCTCGGGAGAGGATTGAGTCGTGGCTACTTCCGCAGACGATCTCCGCGCCCGTCGTAAGTCCGCCAGCGACGCCTGTGACCGCTGGCTGTCACAGGCGCGGGTCCCGGCGCCGGAGCGGCTCCGACGCCTGGCGGAGGCCGCCACCGACGAGCGCTACGACAGTTACGGCCACGGCGGCGACATCGAGGCGCTGGAGCAGGAGGTCGCCGACCTGCTGGGCAAGCCGGCCGCGGTCTTCATGCCGTCCGGCATCATGGCGCAGCAGAGCGTCCTGCGTGTGTACGCCGACCGTGCGGGGACCAAGCGGGTAGCAGTCCACGGACAGTCCCACCTCCTGGTGCACGAGCTGAACGCACTGGAAGAGGTGCACCACCTCCGGATCGAGCGGCTGACCTCCGACCCGCGGCAGCCGCGGCCGGACGAGCTGGCCGCGATTCCGGGGAAGCTCGCCGCGGTGACGCTGGAACTGCCGCTGCGCGAGCCGGGGTTCCTGCTGCCGACCTGGGACGAGCTGGTGGTGTTCGCCGAGGCGTGCGCGGAGCGCGGCGTACCGCTGCATCTGGACGGCGCGCGCTTGTGGGAGAGCACGCCGTACCTGGGACACAGCCTGGCGGAGATCTCCGCGCTGGCCACGTCGGTGTACCTGTCGTTCTACAAGGTGCTCGGTGGACTGGCCGGTGCGGTCCTGGCCGGGCCGGAGGACGTGATCGCCGAGGCCCGGCGCTGGCAGCGACGCCTGGGCGGCAACCTCTACACGATGCTCCCGTACGCCGTCGCCGCGCGCGAAGGGCTGCGGGCAGTCCTGCCGCAGATGGACGACCTCTACAAGCGAGCAGTCGAAGTCGCCACCGCGCTGCAGGCCGCGGGCTATCGGGTGGTCCCCGAACCGCCGCACACCAACTCGTTCCAGGTCTACGCGCCCCGCGACGCCGCCGTGATCGAGGCCGCGACGGTCGACCGGATGGAGCGCACCCGCGAGTCCATTTGTGGCCCTTGGCAACCAACCGCCGTACCGGGCTGGTCGTGGATCGAGCTGGTGATCACGCCGCACACCCTGCAGTGGTCAGTGGCCGAGATCACCAAGGCGTTCGGGGAACTTTTGCGCGACTGAGATCGTCCACTGGTTAGACGCTGGGGATCTGGGTTGGGAAATCGGGGAGAGAAGTGCTGACGTTCGTTGTAACCATGGTTGTTCTGCTGGTCCTGGCCGGGCTGGTCCTGCTCGCGGTCGCGCGAGGTGAGGGCAAACACTTCGGCTAGCACTAGTCTGCGGAAGATGAGACAGCTCATCTTCCAGGAGTATGTGACGCTCGACGGGTTCGCCGCCGACGCGGACGGCGAGACGCCGTTCTTCGCCACGGTCGGCGAGCACGATGCCGAGGACCGGGCGACGTTCGAGCGGATCGACACGATGCTGCTCGGCGCCGAGACGTACAAGATCTTCGTCGCCTTCTGGCCGACGGAGGCCGCGGCCGCCGAGCCGATCACCCCGTTGCTCAACGGGCTGCGCAAGGTGGTCGTCTCGACGACCCTCGCGGAGGCTCCGTGGGGAGCGCATGAGCCGGCGACAGTGGTCCGTGATGTCGAGGCTGTGCGCGAGCTGAAGGCCGAGGACGGCAAGGACATCATCTTGTGGGGGAGCATCTCGCTCTTCCACTCGTTGCTCGCTGCCGGGCTGGTCGACGAGATCCAGCTGCGCGTGTGCCCGGTGCTGCTGGGTGCGGGCCGGCCTGTCTTCTCCGATCAGCGGGTGGCCCTCGAGCTGATCGAGGCGCGCCCGTGGGCCGGCAACGGCGTACTGATGCGCTACCGGCCGGCTAGCTGATCGTCACGGTGGCCTGGACCGGGAAGTGGTCGGAGGCGTCTCGGGCCGTCTCGTCAGTGAGGGTCCGCGTGGTGATCTCCAGACTCGGACCGATGCTGCCGACGTAGTCCAGGACGTTGCGGTAGGTGCGGTAGCGGTGGGGGAGCACTCGGTTGAGGCTGCCGTCGAAGGTGGGTTCGTGGATGGGGCCAGTGAGGATCGTGCCCCCCAGGGTGCGTTCGGCCTCGGCGAGGTCGCGGCCGTCGGGGTAGTACTCGACGTTGAGGTCGCCGACGACGAGCACTGGTTCACCGGCTCCCGCCGTACTGGCGACGAAGCGGCGTAGCTCGTCCAGCTGCTGCATCCGTACGGCGTGATGGGAGCCGCGCTCGTCCGCCTGCAGGTGAGTCGCAGCAACCCAGAGCCGGCCCACCGGTGTCTGCAGGGCGACCAGAGCGGCGCCCTTGTTGGAGAGGGCGTCTGAGGTCAGCGGCTTGTACGCCCGATAACGGTGCTGGTGTTGCTCGAGGACCGGCAGCCGACTGGCGATGTAGATGCCGCCACCGGCGAGCGTGCTCCAGCGCCGGTCCCGGCCCGATGCGCTCGTCCACGCGCGGTTCTTCCGGCCGACCTCTGGAGTGACGGCGTACCCGCGCTTGCCGAGGCCGTGCAGCACCAGCCTGCGGGCCGGCCGGTTGAAGGCTTCGTTGAGTACGACGATGTCGGCGTCGGCCGTCTCGAGAACCTGCGCGGCCAGCGCTGCCCGGCGTGCGGAGCCGAACAGCGGCAGCTGCAGGATGTTGTAGGTGATCAGCGTGAGGCCGAACCCCGCAGCCATGTCCTGACTCAGCCGCGCATCGCCGAAGCCAAGATGCCGGGGAGCCGGCGCAGCTTGCCATCCGCGGCGAAGCGAGTGAGCCGCTCGGCCGTGGCCAGCGCGGTCTTGTTGGTGACGAACCACGGCGGCCGCGGCGACATCGCCAGCTCACCCGAACCGATCGAGCGCGGGAACGGTGTGAACGGTCCACGAACGACGGTCTTCTGCGCCCGGTCGAACAGCAACGCGTTGTGCACCACGCCGGTCCCACTCTGGATGTCGTCCGGCGTGTGACCGGGGAACGCGCCCCAGGTCGCGCGCGGGCTGGCGTAGCCGACACCTGTCCACGCGTTGATCGCCACTGTCCCGAACCGCAGCGCCGCCACCGCGTCGTCCAGCTTCGGACCCAGCTCGCGGAGCGTCCGCGGGTGTACCAGGATGTTCGCGCCGAGTGTGCCGTGCAGTTGCTCGTTCGCGAACGTCACCGCCCGCTCCAGGAACCCTGCCGCAGGCAACGTCGTGGTCGCCAGCACCGGTGCGAAGAACTCGGTCGTGAACGCGTAGGCCTTCGGGTCAGACGCGTCGACGCCCGTCACCAGCGTGCGGTTGCCGGTGAGTGCCTCGGCCTGCGCATAGGCGTCGGCCGCGCCCTGGCGCCGGTCGTCGGCACCGGGGTAGTAGGCGGGCCGCTGCTCGGCCTTCTCGAGTGCGCTCCGTACGGCGGCGATCAGGGCCTCGGTGTGCTCCCAGCCCTCAGGTAGCACCAGCACCTGCGCGGCGATGCAGTTGAACCCGCTGTTCTGCAGCTTCTGGGTGGCGATGTGCTCGGCCTGGAAGGCGATGTCGGCCTTCGACCATGGGCCCGGTACGACGATCGTCGGGCCGACCCCGCCGAGCTCCGCGGAGACCGGCTTCGGGTTGACGCGTTCATCCCGCTCGCGACGGGCCGCTGCCTCCGGACCGACGCCGTACACGATCGCGTCGTGGGTGCGCTCGCTGCCGGTCACATGGATCGTGTCGACGCCCGCGTGCGTGCAGAGATACTCGCCGACGTCGGCGCCGCCGTACACGAACCGGACGTACCCGTCCTCGATCAGCGGCGCGAAGATCTCCTCGAAGGTCGGACCGAGGTAGTCGTTGACCGGGTTCAGCTTGCAGACGACGACCTCGTTGTCGGCGTACAGCTTGTACAGCAGGTCGAGCGGTGCGATCGAGGAGACGTTCCCCGCACCGAGCACCAGCGCGACCTGGCCGGTGGGCCGCGGGCCGCGGTACGCGCTCCCGAGGCTGTCACGGACGTTGGCCGGCGTAACACCTGGCTGCATCCACACCTCGGTGCTGAAGCCGTTCAGCAGCAGCCACTCGTTGAAGTCGTGCGGTGCGACCCGTACGACGGTCTGCCCGTCAGCGCGCTGGCTCACCTTGGACCCACGCAGCGGGTCGGTGCCGGCGTCGAGGGCCTGCAGCGTCTCGGTGATCGCGTTGATCCAGCCCAGTACGGCGTACGGGCCACCCAGCCACTCCTCGTTGAGCAGGGGGGAGTCCTGACGCAGCCCTTTGGCCTGTGCCGCCAGCGCGACCCAGGCATCCGCCCGCCCGGCTACGAGGGTCCGGATCCGGTTCAGGTAGTCGAGCCGGCCGGCGATCGGCAGCTCGGCCCACCGCTCCTTGGCCCCCGCGAGATCACTGATCGCCCCTTCGAGCGCTGTGCTGTCCATGCCCCATCGTAGGCAGCACCCCACCGAAACTGACAATAGTTCAGTTATTCCCTTCGGGGCGATGATGCCCGATCGTGGTGGGATGACGGATATCGACGTTCCGCGGACCTCGGCGCTGGCTGAGCCGGTCACCCGGGTTCCGGCGTACTGGGCTCGGTACTGGACGCTGGCGAACTTCGGCATCTTCATGGCGTACTTCGCCACCCAGCAGGTGCTGCTGCCGCGCCATACCAACGAGGTCACCGACAACGTCAGCTCGGCCGCGGTCTCCGCGCAGAGCCTGGCCAATCTCGTGGCTGCTCTCGTCACTGTCGTCGTCTCGGTGTTGGCCGGTGCCTTCTCGGACCGGACGCTGAACCGACGTGGCCGCCGCCAGCCGTGGGTCCTCTACGGTACGGCGCTCGCCGCCGTCGCGTTCGTCTTCCAGGGACTGCAACACGGCGTACTCGGCATCGTCCTCGGCTGGGCCGTTTTCCAGGTTGGGTACGCCGCAGTCAGCGTCGCGCTGCAGACCGCCGTACCGGATGAGGTTCCGGTCAATCAGCGAGCGACCATCTCCGGCTACCAGGGTGTCGCTCAGTCGGTCGGACCGGTGGCCGGCGTCGTGGTGCTGACGCTGCTGCTGACCGGCATCCTTGACGCGTACGTCGGCCTCGCCGTGCTGATGTTCGTGCTGGTGCTCCCGTTTGCCCTGTTCACGAAGGGGATCCCGCTCGCGCGCAGTGAACGGCCGCCGCTGGATCTCAAGGCGATCGCGGTCGGTGTTGTCGCTCCGCTCAAACACGCGGACTTCGCCTGGGCCTTCGGGCAGCGCTTCATGATCCAGCTCTCCAACGCGCTGGCCCAGATCTTCCTCTACCAGTACCTCAAGGACGAGGTGCACACCGATCCCGACAACGGCACGCTGGTCCTCATCCTGGTCTACACGGTCGCCGTCGTGGCCGTCGCGGTGCCGTCGGGCCGCCGGTCCGACAAGTCCGGCAAGCGCAAGCGCATGGTGGTGATCGCCTCGGCCCTGCAGGGTTCGGCGGCATTGCTCTTCGCCTTCGTGCCGCAGATGTCGGCTGCGATCGTCGGCGCCGCGATTCTGGGAATCGGGTACGGCGCTTATCTGTCGGTCGACCAGGCCCTGGTCACCCAGGTGCTGCCGCACGCAGAGGATCGCGGGAAGGACCTGGGCGTCATCCAGATCGCCAACTCGCTGCCGTACGTCTTCGCCGCCGGCGCCGGTGGGTGGCTGATCAACTCGTTCGGCTTCCCGACCCTGTTCCTCGCCTCGTGCTTCGCCGGGCTGGCCGCAGCCTTCCTGGTAATGCCGATCAAGAGCGTCGCCTGACAGTTCGCCGTACCTGCGCCACCCGCCATCGGCCGCGCCGCACGGTTTCAGCAGGCCGCCTTTGGCGGTCGAGTGGCTGGCCGCCGAAAAGACTCGGGTTGCCCCCTGAACTGGTGGGTTGCCCCTTGAGATTTTCAGCGGGCAACCCACCATCTGAAGGGGCAACCCCTATGCCGCATAGTTAGGCGGTTCGGGGTCGTGTCAAATGCGGTGCCGTCTGCGGCGCTGGGGAGCGGTACCCCGCCGAATCGGGTGGCAGGACTCCCCAGCCTCTGGAACAGTGCAGGCCGGTCCTCCCCAAACCGGTTTGGGGAGGACCGCAGCCCTATTCGGGGGGTGAATCCTCCCCGAACCGGTTTAGGGGGCGCGATCCAGCTCCCGAGCCGGGTCGCCGTGCCGAGTGGTTCATCGTGCGGTGCGAGGGGGCAGGGTGTGCCTTGACGGGCGCGTGTTCAGCCGACGGCGTTGATGATGGCTTTGACGATGGGGGCGGCGACCGTGAAGGTGGGGAGGACGAGCAGCAGGGCGGCGGCGGTGTAGGTGCCGACGGCAAGTGCTGTGTTGCCGGGCTCTGGGTCGGCCAGTCGCTGAACGCGCAGCACGGTGGAGGATTTGGCCGCAGCTAGGGCGGCTTCGGGGGCGGGGGAGCCGGCCAAAGCAACCAGGGCTCTCGCCAGTGGACGTGGGCCGTTGCGGCGGCGGGCGTCGTCGTCGGCCAGGAGCTCGACGAGCGTGCGGGCTTGGTCGAGCGCTACCTCGCTGCGTACCCAGCGGGGGAAGGCTGCGTGGAGTGCGGTGAACGCCTCCAGCACCAGGTCGTGTCGCGCACGCAGATGTGCCTGCTCGTGAGCGAGGACCGCCTTGAGCTCAGTGTCGTCGAGCCGGTCGAGCGCACCGACGGACACGACCACGCGGTGACCGCTGATGGCAGGTAGGCAGTAGGCGAGCGGCGTTTCTTCAGCTAGGACACGCAGTCCGGGGATCAGGCCATCCGGTGTGGCCAGTACGTCGACCAGGTCGCGGTGCCGTCTTCGTCGCGCCCGCGTGCCGACGGCCACCTTCCCTGTGGCCCACAGGAGTCTCAGGACAACCAGTGCGGTCATGGCGAGGATCGCTGCGGCCAGGAGGTCGCGTGGTGACGACGGATCGAAGCGTGGCTCGCCTGGCTCACCCGCGGTGGAGTAGGAGAGCGCGATACCGGCACCAAGAGCAGCCAGTACGGCGGCCAGCGCGATCGCCTGCCAGAGCGCGACGGCGGCGCGGGGGACGCGGTACGGCCAAGAGGAACGTGCCAGCAGAGCCGGCGCCGGTCCGGTGAGCACCAGGGCCAGTGCGGCCAACAGGACCGGGGTGATCACCCCTCCCGCTCCTCCAGCTTGGCCAGCGCCTCTCTGAGCAGCGCGGCCTCTTCGTCACTGACCTGGCCGACGAACCGGACCAGGGCCTCACGGCGATCGCCCGCGCGATCGAGGGCGTCCCGCATGAGGTCGGCGGCCATCTCCTCGCGTGGTGCGGCGGCCCGGTAGCGCCAGGCCTTCCCGTCGCGCTCGCGCTCGGTGAGATTCTTCTTCGCCAGCCGGTCCAGGACCGTCATCACGGTCGTGTAGGCGAGGTTGCGGGTGGTGGAGACCTGCTCGTAGACAGCGCGCACCGTGAGCGCGTCGGGCGCCGCCCATAGTTGCTCCATGACGACTCGCTCGAGATCGCCGAGCGGCCGCGGGGCCTTCTCCTCACTGGTCACGTGACCAGTGTAACTACACGTTGTAGTAGATCCGTTGTAGCATCTACTACGTAACGTCGTAGATGTGTTCTGGAGGGGTTCCGTGGACACGCTGGATCTGGCCCGGTGGCAGTTCGCCGTCACCACCGTTTATCACTTCTTCTTCGTGCCGGTGACGATCTCGCTGGTCGCGATCACCGCCGGGTTGCAGACCGCGTGGTACCGGACCGGCAAGGAGAAGTACCTGCGGCTGACCAAGTTCTACGGGAAGCTGTTCCTGATCAACATCGCGATGGGTGTGGTCACCGGTCTCGTCCAGGAGTTCCAGTTCGGGATGAACTGGAGCGACTACTCGCGCTTCGTCGGCGACGTGTTCGGCGCCCCGCTGGCGCTGGAGGGGCTGCTCGCGTTCTTCGTCGAGTCGACCTTCATCGGCCTGTGGATGTTCGGCTGGGACCGGCTGCCGAAGCTGGTGCACCTCGGCTGCATCTGGATGGTCGTGCTGGGCACGCAACTGTCGGCGTACTTCATCCTCGCGGCCAACTCGTGGATGCAGAACCCGGTCGGTTTCCGCTACAACGCCGAGCGTGGGCGGGCCGAGCTGACCGACCTGTGGGCGGTGCTCACCAACAAAGTCGTGCTCGTCACCTACCCGCACACGATCTTCGCGGCCTTCATGGTCGGCGGTGCGTTCGTGGCCGGGGTCGCGTTGTGGCATCTGCTCCGCCGGCCGACGGTCGACCGGGAGGTGTTCCGGTCCGCGCTGAAGATCGGTGCGGTGATCGTGCTGGTGGCCAGCGCCGGGGTCGCGCTCAGCGGCGACCGGCAGGGCAAGGTGATGACCGAGGTGCAGCCGATGAAGATGGCCGCCGCCGAGGCGCTCTACGAGACCGAGAAGCCGGCGTCGTTCTCGGTCTTCACGATCGGCACGCTGGACGGTTCGAAGGAGATCTTCTCGATCAAGGTGCCGTACCTGCTGTCCTTCCTTGGCACCGGTCACCTCGACGGCGAGGTGAAGGGCATCAACTCGCTGCAGCAGGCGTACGAGACGCTCTACGGACCGGGCTCCTACAGCCCGAACGTGCCGCTCGCCTACTGGACCTTCCGCCTGATGATCGGGGTCGGGATGGCCTCCGGCGCGATCGCACTGTGGTTGCTGTGGGCAACCAGAAGGGGGCGGGCGCCGGCCAAGTGGCTGATCTGGGTGGTCGCACCGCTGCCACTGCTACCCCTGGTGGCCAACTGCTTCGGCTGGATCTTCACCGAGACCGGTCGCCAGCCCTGGCTGGTGTTCGGGCTGCTGCCAACGGCCTCGGGTGTTTCGCCGGGCACCACCGCGGGCGAGGTGATCACGTCGCTGGTCGGCTTCACCGTCCTGTACGGCGTGCTCGCGGTGGTCGAGGTGAAGCTGATGCTCCGCACGATCCGGGGTGGACTGGCTGGGACGGACGCCCCCGCGCCCGGCTCCGAGCCGGACGATTCCGAATCCGCCGAACCGCTCTCGTTCGCGTACTGAAGGGGCTGACTGATGGAGCTCACGACTGTCTGGTTCCTCGTGATTGCGGGGCTGTGGACCGGGTACTTCGTGCTGGAGGGTTTCGACTTCGGCGTCGGCGCGCTGCTGCG
The DNA here is from genome assembly GCF_042882005.1 of Kribbella sp. NPDC058245. Taxonomy (NCBI): domain Bacteria; kingdom Bacillati; phylum Actinomycetota; class Actinomycetes; order Propionibacteriales; family Kribbellaceae; genus Kribbella; species Kribbella sp. NPDC058245. Next base: position 136,973 of record NZ_JBHVWY010000013.1, on the reverse strand, counting down.
AGTGATCGGCCGGGACGAGCCCGAGCGCCGGGCGGCGATCACCACGATCGGCCCGGTCTGGGACGGCAACGAGGTCTGGCTGGTGATGGCGGGTGCGGCCACGTTCGCCGCGTTCCCGGAGTGGTACGCGACGCTGTTCAGCGGGTTCTACCTGCCGCTGTTCGCGATTCTGGTGGCGCTGATCCTGCGCGGGGTCGCGCTGGAGTACCGCGGGAAGCGCGCCGACCTGTTGTGGCGTGGACGGATGGACACGCTGATCACCATCGGCTCGGTGGTGCCAGCGCTGCTCTGGGGGATCACCTTCGCCAACCTGGTTCGCGGCGTACCGCTGGACAACTCCCACGAGTTCGTCGGCAGCCTGGGCGATCTGTTCAGTCCGTTCGCACTGCTCGGCGGGGTGACGTTCGTGGCGGTGTTCGTCACGCATGGCGCGATCTTCCTGGCGCTGCGGACCGACGGCGTATTGCGCGAGCGGGCGAACCGGCTGGCCGCGCGGCTCGGGGTTGTGACCGCAGTCCTGGCCGTCGCCTTCCTCTGGTGGGCACAAGCGCTGCGTGGTGACACCGGCTCGGCGATTGTGGCCGCTGCTGCTGCACTGGCCTTCGTCGGCGGTCTGGTGGCCAACAGGTTCGGCCGTGAAGGCTGGGCTTTCGCCGGTACGGCGGTGGCGACCGGGCTGGCCGTGGTGTCGTTGTTCGCGGCCCTGTTCCCCGTGGTGATCCCGTCCACGCTGGACCCGCAGTCGACACTGACCGCGGTCGAGGCGGCCTCAACGGCGTACACGTTGAAGATCCTGACGATCATCGCCGGCATCTTCACTCCACTGGTGCTGCTCTACCAGGGCTGGACGTACTGGGTGTTCCGCAAGCGGGTCGTGGTGGCATGAAGCCCCTCGACCCAAGGCTGTTGCGCCGGGCGCGAGCGGCCCGGGTTTTCCTGGCTGCGTCGGTTCTGATCGGCATCGCCAGTGGCGTGCTGATTGTCGTGCAGGCGGTCCTGCTGGCGCGTGGGATTGCAGGGGTGGTGCTCCGCGGCGCTGACGTGACAGGGGTGGCGTGGGCGCTGGCTGCGGTGGTGGCTGGTCGTGCGGCGCTGCTGTGGCTGCAGGAGGTGGTGGCGCAGCGCACTGCGGCTGCGGTGAAGTCCACTCTGCGGCGGCAGGTGCTGGAGCACTCGCTGAAGCTCGGTCCGGTGTGGCTGAGTGGTGAGCGCAGTAGTGCGCTGACCACGCTGCTGACCAAGGGACTCGACGACCTTGATCCGTACTTCGCCCGCTACCTGCCGCAATTGGTGCTCGCGGCAACGGTTCCGGCCGGAGTGATCGGCTGGATGGCGACCGGCGATCTGATCGCGGCCGGGACGGTCGTGGTCACGCTGCCCCTGATTCCGATCTTCATGGCGCTGATCGGCTGGGCGACGCAGGCGCACAGCCGACGGCGGCAGCGTGCGCTGGGGGTGCTGGCTCACCACTTCACGGATGTGGTGACAGGCTTGCCGACGCTCAAGCTGTTCGGTCGCGCCAAGGCCCAGGAAGACGCCGTGCGGCGGGTGACGGATCGGCACCGGGTTGCGTCGATGAGCAGTCTGCGGGTCGCGTTCCTGTCGTCGTTTGCGCTGGAGTTGCTGGCCAGCATCTCGGTGGCGCTGGTGGCGGTCGGAGTTGGGCTGCGGCTGATCAACGGGCACCTGGGGCTGGAGACCGCGCTGATGGTGCTGATCCTGGCGCCCGAGGCATACCTGCCGCTGCGTCAGGTCGGCATGCAGTTCCACGCCAGTGCGGATGGGGTGGCAGCCAGTGAAGAGGTGTTCCGGGTGTTGGAGACGCCGCTGCCGGAGCGCGGGGAGCGGACCGACGTACCGGATCTAACGGCTACGGCTCTGCAACTGCATGACGTGACGGTGCGGTATCCGGGTCGGTCGGAGCCGGCGCTTGATGGGTTCGACCTGGAGGTTCGGCCCGGTGAGGTGGTCGCGCTGAGCGGAGCCAGTGGGGCTGGGAAGTCGACGGTGCTCGCAGTGTTGCTCGGCTTCGTGGTTCCGGAGCGAGGTGTGGTCGTGGTTGGCGGGAGTGCGGCGGACGAGTTCGAACCGAGCGTGTGGCGGCGGCAGTTCGCCTGGGTGCCGCAGCGGCCGGGACTGCGGATGGGGACGGTCGCGGACAACGTGCGGCTTGGTCGGCCTCTGGCGTCCGATGACGAGGTGCGGTTGGCCTTGCTGGCGGCGGGTGCTGGTGAGCTGGAGCTGGACAAGGCGGTGGGGGAGCGCGGGCAGTTGCTGTCGGGCGGTCAGCAGCGGCGAGTCGCGCTGGCTCGTGCGCTGGTGACCGATGCGCCTGTGCTGCTGCTCGACGAGCCGACGGCTGGGCTGGACGCCGAGGCGGAGGCAGCAGTCGTTGCAGGGTTGCGAGCCACCGGTCGGACCGTGCTGATGGTCGCGCACCGGCCCGCACTACTAGCAGCCGCCGATCGAACAGTCGTCGTGGGAACCCGAGAGTTGGTGCCGGCATGAGCAGTTGGGCATTGGTGCGGCCGGAGGGCCGAGTGTGGTGGCGGTTGGTGCTCGCGTTGGTTGCGGGCGTCGCTGCGTCTGGCTCTGCGGTGGCGTTGCTGGCGACCTCGGCCTGGCTGATTACCACTGCGGCGGCTCAGCCGCCGGTGCTGATCCTGATGGTGCCGATCGTGGCGGTGCGCGCGTTCGGTGTCGGTCGTGGCGTCTTCCGGTACGTCGAACGCCTGGCCGGCCACGACGCGGCGTACCGGGTGCTGGGGGAGACGCGGGCGCGGATCACCGGTCGGCTGGAGCGGATTGCGCCGGGTGGGTTGAGTGGTCGTCGGCAAGGGGACCTGCTGGCCCGGCTGGTGCTGGATGTGGATGCGGTCCTCGATCTGTGGTTGCGAGTGCTGTTGCCGGTGGCGGTCGCCATGGTCACGGCCGCCGCGACCGTGACGCTGTTAGTGCTCCTGTTGCCGGTGGCCGGAGTGGCCGTCGCGTTGGCGGTGCTGATCGCGTGCACCGTCGTACCGTGGCTGACCGCGAGGACGGCCGCGCGGGCGGAGCGCCGGATCGCGGGTGAGCGTGGTGACGTGGCTGCGGCCGCCACCGAGACGCTGCTGACCGCGGGCGACATCGTCGCCTTCAATGCGGTGGACGACGTACTGGCCGCCTTCAGTGCGCATGACGACCGGCTGGCGGCGGCAGAGCGTCGGTCGGCCTGGAGCGCTGGGCTCGGCGGTGCGCTGCTGGTGCTGTGCGTGGGCGGGGCGAGCGTTGCGGGACTGGTGCTGGGCAGTACGGCGAATATCACCGGCGCGGTGTTCGCCGTACTCGTCCTTACTCCGCTGGCGTTGGCTGATGTCCTCGGTGGGATCCCGGCGGCCGCTCAGCTAGCCATTCGAGTCCGGGCGGCACTCGGCCGGGTCCAGGAGCTCGTCGACGCGCCCGAGCCGGTGCATGAGCCCACATTGGCCGCGGCGCTACCGCGGGGGCGTGACCTAGAGGTGAAGCACCTGCACGTCGGGTACGGCGACGACGACGTACTGGATGGGCTCAGCCTGGACATGCCGGCCGGGAGCCGCGTGGTGATCACGGGGGTGAGCGGATCCGGCAAGAGCACGTTGGCGGCGGTGTTGCTCCGGTTCCTGGAGCCTCGAGATGGTGAGGTGCTGATGGACGGTGTGGATCTGGCGAGTCTCGAAGGCGACCAGGTGCGGTCGGTGGTGGGGCTGCTGACGCAGGAGAGCCACGTGTTCGACACGACCATCCGGGAGAATCTGCTCCTCGCGCAGCCCGGTGCGAGCGACCTGCGGCTGTGGCGGGCGCTGTATCTCGCGCGGCTCGGGGTATTCGTCGAAGGGCTGCCGGACGGGCTGGACACGATGGTGGGCGAGCACGGTGCCCGGCTGTCCGGTGGTGAGCGGCAGCGGCTGGCGTTCGCCCGGTTGCTGCTCGCGGACCGCGACGTACTGGTGCTGGACGAGCCCACCGAGCACCTGGACGAGGAGACCGGCCGGGCACTGCTGGCGGACCTGTTCGCGGCGGCCGGGCGGCGGACCGTCGTACTGCTGACTCATCGGCCCGAGCTGGCACCCGCTCACGCGCTGCGACGGGCGGTGCGCCTCCCGTGACGGACGCGGCATCCTTCGTGCGGGATGCGAGGGGCGGGCCGGGCGTCTGCCAAGATGAGTAACCGTGTTCACCTCACAGCTTGTCACCTTGCTGACTGACCAGGTCCTGATCGCGATCATCGTCGTCGCGGTCGTTGTACTGGGCGGCGCGACCGGACTCGTCGTGACCCGGCGCCGGCGCTCGGCGCTGCCCACGGCGGAGCGTCCGGCGTCGCTGGACACCGCCGAGCCGAAGGTTGGCGACGACGCCGAGACACCGCGCGACACTCCGACCCGGACGCTCGAGGACACCGAGCTGCCGGATGAGGCCGCGACGCTCGACAAGCCCGAGTCCGCGCAGGGTCGGCTGGTTCGGCTCCGGGCACGTCTGGCCCGCTCACAGGGCTCCCTCGGGAAGGGCCTGCTCGCGCTGCTGTCGCGGGACAAGCTCGACGAGGAAGCGTGGGAGGACATCGAGACCACCCTCATCACCGCCGACGTCGGCGTGGCGCCGACCCAGGAGCTGGTGGAGAAGCTGCGCACGCGGATGCGCGTCGAGGGTGTCGGGGCCGCACAGGCCCGGGACATCCTCCGCGAGGAGCTGATCGCGCTGGTCGACCCGTCGATGGACCGCTCGCTCGCGGTGACTCGCCGGGAGACGCAGCCGGCCGTCGTACTGGTCGTCGGCGTGAACGGCACCGGTAAGACCACCACGGTCGGCAAGCTCGCCCGCGTGCTGGTCGCCGAGGACAAGCACGTGGTCCTCGGGGCGGCGGACACGTTCCGGGCCGCGGCCGCGGACCAGCTGCAGACCTGGGGTGAGCGCGTCGGCGTCCGGACCGTGCGCGGTCCCGAGGGCGGTGACCCGGCCAGCATCGCGTTCGACGCGGTCAAGCAGGGCATCGCGGAGGAGGCCGACGTCGTCCTGGTGGACACCGCCGGGCGGCTGCACACCAAGACCGGCCTGATGGACGAGCTCGGCAAGGTCAAGCGCGTCATCGAGAAGTCGGCCGAGGTCGACGAGGTGCTGCTCGTCATCGACGCCACCACCGGTCAGAACGGCCTCACCCAGGCCCGCGTCTTCGCCGAAGTCATCAACGTAACTGGCCTGGTGCTGACCAAGCTCGACGGTACGGCGAAGGGCGGCATCGTCATCGCGGTGCAGCGCGAGCTCGGCGTACCGGTCAAGCTCGTCGGCCTCGGTGAAGGCGCAGACGACCTGGCCCCCTTCGACCCCGAGCAGTTCGTCGACGCCCTCCTCGACTGATTTCATCGGAACATGTCGAGAGCCCGGTGCTGGCTTCGTCCTCCGGGAAAAGCACAACCGAGGAGGACCCTGAGATGACCAAGTTCCTGTTGCTGATCAACCACGATGGCGGTACGGCGGCAACGACCATGCACGAGTGGGACGAGGCGGACCGCAAGGCCCACCTGGACCACCTGACCGCGACACTGGACCGGCTCCGCGAGAGCGGCGAGCTGGTCGACGTGCAGGGGCTGACCTGGCCGAAGCACGCCAAGGTGGTGCGGGCGGCGAGTGTGAGCGCGCCGGTGATCACGGACGGGCCGTATGCCGAGGCCAAGGAGATCCTGGCCGGGTACACGATGATCGACGTCGAGTCGGAGGAGCGCGCGCTGGAGATCGCCGCCGAGCAGTCCAGTGCGCCTGGGCCCGGTGGCGTGCCCATCGAGCAGCCGATCGAGGTCCGCCGACTGATGGGTTCGGATGCAGACTTCTGGGACATCTGAGCACCAACTCGAGGATCTGCTGCGTGAGCTGACGCCGCAGGTCCTCGGGGCTGTCGTCCGGCGGTCCGGTGACTTCGCCGCGGCCGAGGACGCCGTACAGGAGGCTTTGCTCGCGGCCGCGACCACGTGGCCGCGGGACGGGCAGCCGGACAACCCGAAGGCCTGGCTGATCCAGACCGCGTCGCGGCGGTTCATCGACGAGATCAGGCAGGCCCAGGCCCGACGGGCCCGGGAGGAACGGGCCGCGCTGCGCGAGCTGCCGCCGGAGGAGGTCGAGGAGTACGACGACACTCTCCGGCTGCTGTTCCTGTGCTGTCACCCGGGGCTGACGCCGGCCTCGGCCATCGCGCTCACGCTGCGGGCGGTCGGTGGGCTCACCACCGCTGAGATCGCCACGGCGTACTTGGTGCCAGAGGCAACGATGGCGCAGCGGATCAGCCGGGCCAAGAGCAAGCTCAAGGGTGAGACCTTCGAGCTGACCGCCGATGCGGACCGGCTGCGCAACGTGCTGCATGTGCTCTATCTGATGTTCAACGAGGGCTATGCGACCAGCAGCGGCTCAGAGCTGCACCGGGGCGACCTGTCGAGTGAGGCGATCCGACTGACCCGCGCTGTGCACGCACAGCTCGACGACGGCCAGGTCACCGGTCTGCTGGCCCTGATGCTGTTGACCGACGCCCGTCGGGCAGCGCGCACCGGTAGCGCCGGAGAGCTCATCCCGCTTGCCGAACAGGACCGCACGCTCTGGAACGCCGACTACGTCGCCGAAGGCGTCGAGCTGGCCGTGAAAGCGTTCCACACGCCACCACTGGGTGAGTACCAGTTGCAGGCCGCGATCGCTGCCCTCCATGACGAGGTGCAGCGCGCGGAGGACACCGACTGGCCGCAGATCTTCGCGCTCTACGGACTGCTCGAGGACCTGTCGGGCAATCCGATGGTGAAGCTCAACCGCGCCATCGCAGCAGCCATGGTCGACGGACCGGACGCAGGTCTCAAGCTGTTGGAGCCGCTGGACCAGGAGCTGAGCGGCAACCATCGGCTCGACGCGACCCGCGGCCATCTGTACGAGATGCAGGGCGACACCGACACCGCGGTGAAGCATTTCCGGGAGGCAGCTCGCAGTACGACGAGTCTGCCCGAGCGCGACTATCTGCTGAAGAAGGCCGACGCGCTCACTGGTACTGAGCAAACGCCGCACTGATGTCGTCATCGGTTGCCAGCAGCAACCGTAGGAGCACCCGCGCCTTGTAGGGGTCGAGGAAGCCACCGTCGATCAGCCCACGCTGCAACAGATCGGTCTCCGCACCCGGAGCGTTGTACGTGTTCCGCACGATCGAGCCACCGCCAGTGCGCGACGTCAGTACGACGGGCATCGCCGCCGCGAGCTCACCGAGTACCGGAGCGAGCGCCGCCGGCACGTGTCCCGCACCGAAGCCGGCCACCACCAGACCCTGGTGAGTCTCGGCCAGCCCCTTCAGCAACAGACCATCGTCATCCATGGTCATCGTGTAGAGCGCTACCCGGTTGGCGTCCAGGTCGGCCGGCTCCGCACTGCCCTGGACACCGTCCAGCCGTGCCGGACGGGCGAGGATGCGGACCTGGTCCTCGACCACATGGCCGATCGGACCGACGTTGGGCGACATGAAGGTCGCCGTACTGGTGCTGTGTGTCTTGCGGACCCAGCGGGCGGCGTGGATCTCTTCCTTGAACACCACCAGCGCACCGAGGTCGCGGGCGACAGGGGAGCAGGCGACGCGGCAGGCGGCCAGCACATTGGCCGGTCCGTCCGGTCCGGCCAGCGTGGGGTTGCGCATGGCACCAGTCAGGACGAACGGTTGCGAGTGCGGCCACACCTGGTCAACCAGGAACGACGTCTCTTCCAGCGTGTCCGTGCCTTGCGTGACGACGACTCCGGCGGCGCCGGCAGCTACTGCCTTCGACGCGGCGTCGACGACCTCAAGCACCTTCGCTGCGGTCAGGTTGGCGCTCGGGACCGCTTCGATGTCCTGGATCTCTACTGGATGGCCCAGCTCGGCCAGACCGGGCACGGCCGCGGTCAGATCCGCTCCGTTCAGCCGGCGGCCGCCGGCCATCGCGATGGTGCCGCCCAAGGTGAACAACGCGACGCTCACTACCAGCTCCTCAATAGCCGAGATCGACTGCCGAAGATTAGCGGGTGCGCGCCCTGACGTGCATCCGTTCCCCCTGCGGTCCGTAGAGACACAGCAGTTCGGTCGGCCCGGCCGCAGCGTTGCCGAACCAGTGCGGCACCCGGGTGTCGAACTCGGCGACCTCACCGGCGGTCAGGATGAAGTCGTTGTCGCCGAGCACGATCCGGAGCTTCCCCGACAGCACGTAGACCCAGTCATAGCCCTCATGGGTCTTCTGGTTGACCTCTCCGCCCGGCCAGCCCTTCGGCACGATCTGCTTGTACGCCTGCAGCCCGCCGGGCCGTTTGCTGAGCGGAATGACGGTCGCGCCGCCATGGTGCTTGACCGGCTTCGCATGGATCCGCGGGTCACCTGTGGTCGGCGCGTCCACCAGCTCGTCCAGCTGCACCTGGTGAGCGCGTGCCAACGGCAACAACAGCTCCAGCGTCGGCTTGCGCTGCCCGGACTCCAGACGCGACAGCGTGCTGACCGAGATCCCCGTCGACTCCGACAGCTGGGCCAACGTCGTCCCGCGCTCGACCCGCAACGTCTTCAAGCGTGGTCCCACTGCTTCCAGGACGTCCTCGAAGTCTTCCATTTTTATCCTTTCCCCGCCCCGCCACCCCGGTCGTTGCCACTATGGCAAACAATGTTGTCGAAAACGAGAATCATTGCGGATCGTCGAGCACGGCGTTCTGCAATCCACCGCAGGCCGCCGGTTCGCGCTTGCGCTCGACTATGGCAATCTGCCATAGTGCAAGTCGCGTCAACGAGGGAGCGGTCGACATGGGCTTACAGCGCGCGGATCGGGATCTTCCCGGCCTCACTGTGCTCGCGTTGCTGATGACCGGGCCACGTCACACCTACGAGATGCACCGGTTGATGATCGACACGCACAAGGACTTCGTGACCGGGCTGCCGCGGAGCATGTACCACTCCGTCGAGCGGCTGCTGCGCGACGAGCTCATCGCCGTGGCCGACACCATCCGCGACGGCACCCGACCCGAACGCATCGTCTACGCGCTCACCGATGCCGGTCGCACCGAGCTGGCCGCCAGGGTACGGCGGCTGCTGGCGACACCTGATCCGGACGCGACACTGCTCGTTGCGGCGCTGTCGTTCATCGGCTGCCTGCCGCCGGACGCGGCGGCGGCCGCGTTGCGCACACGCCACGATGCGCTGGAGGCGAGCTCCGCCGCACTCAACACGGTGCTCGCCGAGACGCCGGTGCCACGGGTGCTGATGCTGGAGGTCGAGTTCGAACGGGCCCGTGTCGCCGCCGAGCGGGACTGGGTGGCGGCGCTGGTCTCCGACCTCGAGTCCGAGCGCCTCGCCTGGCCCGACCTCGCTGCGCTCATCGCGCTCACACCGGAGGTGGCACCGACGGAGTGAGATGAAGTGGTCCGGGGCGGCGTTGGCGCGCCGCTCCCGGACCGGAACCGCAGACACGCAACCAGATGGTCACGCGGCACGGCTCGGGGATTGCACCGGTGAGCCTAGTGCGGCGGGCCACAGTTCACCGAAGGGAATCACCCATGTCCGAAGCACCTCAGACGACGCTGAGCGGCGGGAAGCGCAGATTGCTGTTCGAAGCGTCCGCGCCCGTCCCGGCCGCTGTGGACGAACTGCGAGCGCTGATCGACGGCGACTGGCTGTTGCACGAGCTCGGCTGGGACGCCGCTGTTGCCGTCACCTCCGGGCCCGGTGTGGGTCGGAGTCCCGGCCTGCTCAGTCTGCAGGGCGGCTGGTGGTACCGCGGCGAATACACTGCGGAGCGCCACGGCGGCGAGACCCGGCTCGTTCACCGCGTCTTCAACGTGGCGCGGCAGGGCACCTGGGCGCCGGCGCTGGCCAACCGCCTGTTCATCGGCTATCGCGCCGACCTGCAGCGCGCCGTCGAGTCCCTCGCCGTGAAGGCCGCGAAGGCGGTGCGGTCGTGATCCTCACCGCCGCCGGCGCTTCCCGGTCGTCCTCGAAGGGTTCCATGTTGCCATTCTGGCAAACAATGTTGTCGAAAACGAGAATCATTGCGGATCCTCTAGGGGACGAGAGGAGCTAATCATGTATGACGTGATCGTGGTCGGTGGCGGTGCGGCGGGGTTGAGTGGGGCGCTGGCCTTGGTGCGGTCGCGCCGGTCGGTGCTGGTGATCGACGACGGCCGGCCGCGGAACGCCCCGGCCGGCCACGTGCAGAACTTCCTCACCCGGGACGGGACGCCGCCGAGCGAGATCTACGCGCTCGGCCGCGAAGAGGTCGCCGGGTACGGCGGTGAGTTCGCGACCGGCACCGTCACCGAGGTGAGACGCGGTGACGTGTTCACTGTCGAGCTGGCGGACGGTACGTCGTACCAGGGGCGACGGATCCTGGTCGCCACCGGACTGACCGACCTGCTGCCGGACGTTGCCGGTCTGGCCGAGCAGTGGGGCAAGGACGTGCTGCACTGCCCGTACTGCCATGGCTGGGAGGTGCAGGACCAGGCGATCGGCGTACTGGCGACCAGTCCGATGGCGGTGCACCAGGCGCAGATGTTCCGGCAGTTGAGTGATGACGTGACGCTGTTCCTGCACACCGGTCCAGACCTGACCGACGAGCAGTGGGAGGAGCTCGCGGCGCGGCAGATCGCCGTCGTACAAGGGAAAGTCGAGCAGGTCGAGGTGATGGACGGCAAGCTCACCGGTGTCCGGCTGGAGGGCGGCAAGGTCATCTCGCGGGACGTCCTCACGGTACAGACCACTCTGCGCGCCAAGGCGAGCTTCCTGACCGGACTGGGGCTCGAGGTGACTGCTCAGGAGGCTGCTGGCGTCGTGTACGGCGATGCGCTCGTGGTCGATGCCAAGGGCGAGACAGCGGTGCCAGGAGTCTTTGCGGCCGGCAACGTGACCGACCCGATGGGACAGGTCCTGCAGGCGGCCGGTGCGGGGCTGCGGGCCGGTGCGGCGATCAACGGCGATCTGATTGCAGAAGAGACGCGGTTGGCTCTCGCCGCACGCGGTAGTTGAGAGGTCTAATAGGGCCGTGCTCGACACGGTCGACCCCGAGTTCGCCTCGTACGTTGATGCGCGACAGGGCAGATGGTTACGTACTGCGTACCTCGTGTACGGAGAGCTGGAACGAGCCGAGCACACTCTGTTGCACGCCTTCACCCGGCTGTCACTGCACTGGCCGAAGGTGGACGATCCGGACGTCTTCGTCCAGCGTTTGCTTTACCAACCGGCCCTGACGCGGTGGAGCCGGGTGCGGCCCTTTCCGGAGACCGAGGACCCGGTCGAACAGGCCCTGGCGGACCTCACACCTACTCAGCGGACGGTCCTGGTCCTGTTGCACCTGGAAGAGCTCACCGAGTTCGAGGTGGCCGACGTACTGACCATGTCGCACACCGCTGTGCATGCCCAGGGACTGTCCGCGTTCGAGCGTTTCCGGAGGGCTATCGCGGCAGGGGAGACCAGATGAGGCGTGAGGACATCGGACCGCTGCTGCACCAGGTTTCCGAGGACCTGCCGGAGGTCAGCCTGGCCGACCGCGCCTGGACGGCCGGCGTGATCCTCAACCGCCGCCGACGCCGTACGGCGCTGGTCGGAGTACTGCTGGCGGTTGGGTTCGCGCTGGCCGTCCTTGCGGCGTTCGCCTACGGCTGGCTACCCGTCACCGGCTGAAGGCTCGCGGATCACTCGCAGTGTCAGTTCGACCAGGAGGTCGGCGTCCTCGGGCTTCGGCATCGGCTCGTTGAGCACGGTGCGCAACACGAACAAACCGGACAGCCACTGCACCATCATGACCGGATCGGCCTCGCGCCGGATCGGCTCACCGCGGGCCCAGGCGCGTTGCAGGGCAGCCTTTGTGAGCTCGATACGGCGATCGAGCAACGACCTGTAGATCACCGCGGACCGCTCGTCACGGTTCGCCTCGGTGATCCCGAGCCGCATCAGCGCGACCCCGGCCGGGGTGTTCACGAACGTCAGAGCAGTGCCGTAGACCTCTCGCAGGTCTCCGGCCAGTGAGCCGGTGTCGGCATCGGGGATCTCGATGTCGAACAGGCCGGCCATCGCATCGTTGGCGAGCTCCTCTTTGCTCGCCCACCGCCGGTAGATCGTCGCTTTGCCGACTCCTGCGGCCTCCGCGACGTCGTCCACCGTCATTCCGTCGAACCCACGCTCCAGCAGCAGCTGCACGGCGTACTGGCGGATCCTCGGCTCCGCGTCAGGGTCCCGTGGCCGGCCGCGGCGCGGCGTCACCCCGTGATCGATCTCCATTTCGTTCCCTACTTCGGACGGGTGCAGTGGCGCGGCTGCGGTCCCGTGTGGTCCAGGCCAGAGTGCCATACCGAGGCCCTTGGGTGCCGATGTCACGCCGATGTCACCTGGGAGGCCGCTTTGTCACATGCCGGAAACAAACGGACCGATCGGCTGAAACGGCGCGCCGACACCGTTTGCGATGTGGCTGGGCGCGGGCTCCCCGGAGTTGTGGAGTTCTCCCGAATGAGGACGCCGGCCACCCCCTGATGACATGGAAGGGATGACGTTGATGGAGATCAACGCCGGCGATACCGCCTGGGTCTTGGCTAGCGCTGCCCTGGTGATGCTGATGACACCGGGCCTGGCTTTCTTCTACGGCGGCATGGTGCGCGTGAAGAGCGTGCTGAACATGATGATGATGAGCTTCGTCACCATCGCCGTCGTCACCATCTTGTGGGTGGTGGTCGGTTACTCACTGACGTTCGCTGGTGACAGCGGACATGTGATCGGCGACTTCTCCGAGGTCGGACTGAAGGGCCTGATGGCCCCCGAAGCGATCAGCGGGAGCACCCCGACGCTCGCCTTCGTCGCCTTCCAGCTGATGTTCGCGATCATCACCCCGGCGCTGATCTCAGGTGCCATCGCCGACCGGGTGACGTTCCGCGGCTGGATCGCGTTCGTGGTCGGCTGGACGTGCCTGGTGTACTTCCCGGTCGCCCACTCGGTCTGGTTCCTGGACGACGGCAACGGTGGCTGGATCGGCGACAAGCTGAAGGCGATCGACTTCGCCGGCGGTACGGCGGTGCACGTGAACGCCGGTGCGGCCGCGCTGGCGCTGGCGATCGTGCTGGGCAAGCGGGTCGGCTGGAAGAAGGACCCGATGCGGCCGCACAGCCTGCCGCTGGTCCTGCTCGGTGCCGGTCTGCTGTGGTTCGGCTGGTTCGGGTTCAACGCCGGTTCGGCGCTGAGCGCCGGCACCACCGCATCGGTCACCTTCGTGAACACGCAGGTCGCCACCGCTGCCGCGGTGATCGGCTGGCTGATCGTGGAGCGGCTCGTGCACGGCAAGGCCACCACGCTGGGGCTGGCCTCGGGTGCGGTGGCCGGTCTGGTCGCGATCACCCCGTCCTGTGGCGCGGTCAGCCCGATCGGCGCGATCATCCTCGGTGTGTTCGCCGGTGCGATCTGCGCCTTCGCGGTCTCGCTGAAGTACAAGCTCGGCTTCGACGACTCGCTCGACGTGGTCGGCGTGCACCTGGTCGGCGGTCTGTTCGGTTCGCTGGCGATCGGCCTGCTCGGTACGGCGGCGGCGCCGTCGGCGGTCGACGGCCTGTTCTACGGCGGCGGCGCTTCGCAGCTCGGCAAGCAGGCACTGGCCAACCTGGCGGTCGGCGTGTACTCCTTCGGGGTCGCGTTCATCCTCGGCAAGGTGATCGACAAGACGATCGGCTTCCGGCTGTCCGAAGAGGACGAGGTCACCGGTGTCGACCAGGTCGAGCACGCCGAGACGGCGTACGACTTCCTCAGCGCGAGCGGTGTCCGCGGGGCGCTGGCGACCCGCGTCGTGGCGACCACGGACAATGGCTCCACCGAGACTTCCGAGAAGGAAGGTGCCAACGCATGAAGCTGATCACCGCGGTGGTCAAGCCGCACAAGCTGGAAGATGTCCGGGCTGCCCTGGAGACCTTCGGCGTCACCGGGATGACTGTGTCGGAGGCCAGCGGCTACGGCCGGCAGAAGGGCCACACCGAGGTCTACCGCGGCGCGGAGTACGAGGTGGACCTGGTACCGAAGGTGCGGCTCGAGGTGGTCGTCGAGGACAGTGACGGCGCCGACGTGGTCGACGTGATCGTGAAGGCCGCGCAGACCGGCAAGATCGGTGACGGCAAGGTCTGGGTGACCTCGGTCGAGACGATCGTCCGGGTCCGTACCGGTGAGCTGGACGGAGACGCTCTCTAGATGCTGGATCGAGCAGAACAGCGGCGCGCCAGGGCCGAGGAGGCCGACGCGCTGCTGTACCTGCTCCTCTCCAAGGCATGCGACGCCCTCGGTGTACCCACCGAGGGCGTTGCCCTGGTCGCTGTCGGCGGCTACGGCCGGGAGGAGCTCTCGCCGTACAGCGATCTCGACGTGATGCTCCTGCACGTCGACGGGTACCCACGGCTGGACGAGCTGGCGGCCCAGATCTGGTACCCGTTGTGGGACTCGCGCACCAAGCTGGACCACAGTGTCCGGACGGTCGCCCAGGCCCGCTCGGCGGCAGCAGAAGACGTGCGGGTCGCACTGGGGTTGCTGGACGCGCGGCATGTCGCGGGGGACTCGCATCTGACGCTGGAGCTGCGGTCCGTGCTGATGGCCGACTGGCGGCGGACGGCGAAGACCAGACTGCCCGAGCTGGCGCAGGCGTGCCGGGACCGGGCGTCATCGGTCGGTGAGCTGGCGCATCTGGCCGAACCGGACTTGAAGGAGGCGTACGGCGGTCTGCGGGATGCCGTCGTACTGCGTGCCTTGGTGGCCTCGTGGTTGATCGACGTACCGCATCCCGTGGTGGAGCGAGTCCGGCGGGAGCTGCTGGATGTGCGTGACGAGCTGCATACGGTGGCTGGTCGTGCGACCGACCGGCTGGTTGCGGATGTGGCCGGTGAGGTCGCGGCTGGGCTCGGACTGGATGGTCGGGATGCCTTGCTGCGGCACGTGTACGAGACGGGCCGGACGCTTGCCTACGTGTGCGACATGTCGTGGCGGCGGGTGGAGAGTCTGCTGACTCGGCCGCCACGGACGCGGCGGTTCCAACGCACTGGTGGGCCTCTGCTGCTCGCTCTTGATGAAGGCGTTGGCCAGCACGAGGGTGAAGTCGTGCTGATGCCGGATGCGCGGCCGGAGCGGGACGCCGTACTGGGTCTGCGGGCGGCTGCGGTCGCTGCGGATCGTGAGCTGGGACTGTCTCCTGCGGTGTGCATGCGGCTGGCTGAGAAGGCCTTGGCTCTGTCTGAGCCCTGGCCTGGTGAAGCACGGCGACTGCTGTGTGCACTGCTGGGTGCGGGTGAGGGCCTGCTTGAGGTGTGGGAGGCGCTGGACCAGGCCGGCTACATCACGCGGATCCTGCCCGAATGGGACACCGTGCGGTTCCGGCCGCCGCAGTCGGCGATCCACCGCTTCACTGTCGACCGGCATCTGCTGGAGACGTGTGTCGAGGCTTCCAAGATGGTGCGGGATGTACGGCGGCCTGACCTCCTGCTGATCGCGGCCCTAGTGCATGACCTCGGCAAGGCGGTCGACGGCGACCACAGTGTCACCGGTGCGGTGATCGCTGCCCGCGTTGCTCGTCGGATCGGGTTCAGCGAATCAGACTCCGACATCATCACGCTGCTCGTCCGCCAGCACCTGATGCTGGCGCAGGTCGCCACCCGACGCGATCTGGACGACCCGATGACGGTCGAGCTGGTGTCGGGGATCGTCCGGGATACCGAGACGCTGGACCTGTTGGAGGCGCTCACGTACGCCGATGCGCGCGCGGCCGGTCCCGCGGCGTCCTCGCCGTGGCGGATGCGGCTGGTTGGCGAGTTGTGCCGTCGTGTGCGCGGTGAACTGTCCGGTGGTGGTGAGGGGATGTGGACCGACAATCCGCCGATCCCAGTCCCGCCCCTGCACCAGGTCGTCGGCATCGGCCAGCTCGGCGTCTCCGTCACTGATCACCACGGCGACCTCCGCGTCAATGTCGCCGTACCGGATCAGGTGGGCACGCTGTCGACAGTGGCCGCCGTACTGGCGGTGGAACGGCTCGCTGTTCGGGCCGCCGTCGTCACCTCCGTCGACGGCCTGGGCATCTCCCAGTGGTCCGTCGCCGGCTCGCCGCCCGACCCAGTCCGCCTCCGCGACCGACTGGCAGTCGCCCTCCGCGACAACACCGACCTGGTACGGCGTTTGGCCGCACGTGACTCGTCTGCGCCAAGAGTCGCCAGCCGGGTGGACCTGTTGCCAGGCGTATCCGAAACCGCCACGGTGCTGCAGGTGCGAGCCCACGACCGACCCGGGCTCATGTACGACGTCACCTCGGCCATAGCGGCAACTGGCGCTGACATCAGATCAGCGCACGTCAGCACGCTGGGGGCCGAGTGTGTGGATGTCTTCTACCTCACTGATCGCCATGGCTCTCCTCTTGAGGAGGAGGACGCGCGGACGACGTCCAAGACCGTGCTGGATCGCCTGACGTTCTAACCTCTAGGCCATGCCTCTCCTAGGGTCACTTCAGCGTCAGGCCGTCCGGTGCGAAGGCCTCGGGTCTCCGATGTACGCCGACATCCTGCGGCGGCTCGTGGACAACTACGAGGTCGGTGGCGTGGCTGCCGACGTACTGGCTGGGTATGAGGACCCGCCGCCGGGAGCCGTGATCGGGCTGCGGCTGCTGGGCGCCGTACACGGTCTGGTGCTGGCGGGGGAGGCGCCTGAGCTGGCGGTCTTCTATCCGAGCGTTGGTGGGGAGTGGGACCCCGTGCTCGGGTGGGAGGCGTTCGAGCAGGTGCTGCAGTCCCGGTCCGCCGAGGTGCGGGCGTTGCTGACTCAGCCGCCGCAGACCAACGAGGTACGGCGGGCGGCCGCGCTCTATGGCGGTCTGCTGCAGTTGATGCAGGAGGTGCCGCTGCCGGTGCGGCTGTTCGAGATCGGTGCGAGTGCTGGGCTCAACCTGCGGGCGGACCACTTCCACTACCTCGCCGATGGTGAGTCGTACGGCGCTGCCGACAGCCCGGTGGTCATTGAGGACGCCTGGTCGGGGCGGAGGCTTGAGCCGGTCACGTTGCGGATCGCTGAGCGGGTCGGCTCGGACATCGCGCCGGTGAACCCGCTGTCGGCGGAGGGCGCTCGGACGCTGACGTCGTACGTGTGGCCGGACATGTCCGAGCGATTGATGCGGCTGCGCGGTGCGTTGGAGGTCGCGCGGCAGGTGCCGGCCGACGTACGGCGTGAGGACGCGGTCTCGTTCGTGCGCGGGCTGGAGCTGTCACCGGGCCACGTGACGGTGCTGTGGCACTCGATCATGTGGCAGTACCTGACCGAGGCGGACCGTGCGGCCGTGGACGCGCACCTGGCTGAGCTGGGAGAGCGGGCGGACGAGTCGGCGCCGCTTGCGCGACTGCGGTTCGAGCCGACGGCGGCGGGCGGCGACTTCCTGATCGAGCTGGAGAACTGGCCGGGTGGCGGGCGGCGAGTGCTCGGGCGGATCGGGGATCACGGCCAGGGGCTGGTCTGGAACGCTTTCTGATTACCTGAGTGCCGCTACCAGGCTGTCGGTGAGTTCCGCCGCATAGATCAGGTCGGGATCGAGGTCGGGGTCGTAGATGCCGATGTCGATCCCGACGCACTTCTCGTCGGCCAGCAATGGGCGGAGGAGCGCTTGGAGTTGGGCGTGGTCGATGCCGCCCGGGTCCGGACTGTCGACCGCGGGCATGATGGCCGCATCCAGGATGTCCACGTCCAGGTGCACCCAGAATCCGTCGAGCCCGCTCAGGTGCTCAAGCACTGAGGTGGCTGCGCCTGCGGCGTCGGCGATGAGGTCGAGTGCTGACCAGTGCGGGATGCCTGCTTGGTTGAGCGTGTCCAGATAGGCCTCATCTTCCCGGTAGCCGAGCATCACGGCATCGCGCACGTAGGGCTTCAGCCCCTCCAGGTCGGTCAGGTCGTCCTGCCCGCGCCCAGTCACGAGCGCCAACGCCTCGCCGCCGGCAGCGCCGACGTACTCGTCGTTGTCGACGGTCCGCATGTCCGAATGCCCGTCCAGGTAGACGACGCCGTACCGGCCTCGCCTCTTGAGTGCCAGCGCCGGTCCGAGCAGATTGCTGCACTCCCCACCCAGCAGGACTACGAACTTCTTGTCGTCCAGGAGTGCGCCCACGCGATCCGCCAGCCGCACGCTGTACGAAGCCATCGCTGCGGCGTTGAAGACTCCGTCACCAGGTTTCCAGTCGCCACGGTCGTAGCGCGGCGGCACCATGCAGCCCGCATCGGTAGCGCCGATCCGCTGGATGATCCCCTGATCCCGCAACGCGCCCGCAAGCTTGTAGCAGCCCGGCACGGTCCCTTCCGCCGGCGGCCGCAACCCCAAGTTCGAAGGCCCGTCCACCACCACCCGACTCCGCCCCACAATCCCTCCCTAACCGGTAATGATGATTCTTTCGGTTAGAGGATCGTAGCGCCTACTCCAGGCCACGTTCCGTCGCCTGGGTCTTCGTACCGCCGCGCCCGCGCGCCCCATCGCCGAGTTCCGGCCGGTACGACGTCGCGCGCGTCGGGCTCGCTTGTCCCGCCAGAAACCGCAGCTGCCCGTCCATCGACGTGCTGGTCGGAGCGTGCGCCGTACTGGCTGGGTGGTGTTCGTGGCGGAGCTCTTCGACAGTGGAGTTGAGGCCGGTGCGGATCTCGTCGGCCACCTGCTGCCCGGCGGCTGCGTCGTGAGCAGGCAGCCTCGGCCACGCCTCGTGCAGCATCGGCTCGATCAACCGAGCCCGGGCCGCCTCCTGCCGGCCATACGGAACCTCCTCCCGCAGCCGATTCCGCACGACTCCATTGGCCAACCGATCGAACTGCTGTCCAACCGGCGTTGCCACCAACTCACTCAACAACTCGTCCCGCCCAGTAGTAAGCCCAGACGCCTGCGTCAACAGACTGTCGGCAGCCGCGTGGACGCCTGACGGCTCGGATGTAGGCAAGGTCAGCTGTGGATATCCAGCACGGTTGGCGAAGGCTTCGAAGTCAGTCGCCACCCGAACCTCGCCAATTCCCGCCGCCAGGCTGTGGGAATGCGGAGATGACTCCGGCGCTACCGACATGCTCGCGTGCGTCGACATCTCCAGGACCGTCCGCAAGGCGCCTGCCTGGTGGTCGTGCTGGTTCGGCGGGACCTGTCGCGCGAGGTACGGCAGGACCCGGTCCGCGGACAAGGCGATGGCGCCCGTCTGCGAGTTCAGCTGTGCCGACCCACCGTCGTGGAGTGCGTACAGTTCCCCATTCCACCGACCACCACTGCCCGGCCGTTGTTGCTGTGCGAGCCGATACAGCCGTGTGAACTCCTGGTGGACCCGGGAGTCTGGCGGGATCAGCTCATACCGGGCCATGGTCAGTCACCGGACCCGAACGTCGGTGGCTGAAGGTAGTCCTGGATCCGCTCGAGAGGCGACGCCAGCGCCCGGATGTGGACCTCTTCGTCCGGAGCGGCGCGATCGGCGATCTCCCAGATCCGTCGTCGAGCCTCGCTGAGTGCAGCCACCTGCTGCTCGATCGGGGCGTCGGCGGCCGGGAGCTCACCCGCGATGGCGGCGGCTTCGTCGTACAGGGCGCTCCACTCTCTTGCGGGCGGGAGCGGGCTGGCGAGGTTGTCGGCCAGGCGGAGAGCCCAGGTTTTGTCGTCGGAGTCGGGTTCGCCGGCGACGAGGGTGCGGATCTCGTGCTGGGTGGGGCGTACGTCGTACGCGGGGTGCTGGCGTTGTTCGTGGCGGGCTTGGGCGAACAGCGAGTTGATCTTGGCGATGTCCATCAGCGGCGCCCTTCGGGGAGGTCCATCCAGAGGCGGCCTTCGAGGCTCTCCTGGATGGTGGGCTCGTAGTGGGTGACGTTGTGGTCGGCCCAGGGGACGGTCGGGTCTTCGAGATCGCGGGAGGTGCAGTCGAGAGGGCGGGTCTTCCAGCGGACCTGACTGGATTCTTTGGATTTGCCTTCGCGCTCCAGTTCGTCGGCGAGGGCCCAGACGTAGCTGCAGGCGGCGGCGATGCCGGCGAGTTTGTCGTCGATGCCGCGGCGGCCGACGAGGGCGTCACCGACTGCTTGGCCGGCGAGCTGCTCGGCCCGGGTCGCGCGCTCGGTGAGGAAGCTGAGATACGTACCGGCGCGCTCGATCTGGTCGACCGCGTCGGCGCGGTCGGGCTCGGGGAGGTCGGGAACCAGCGCGTAGAGATCTTCTTGAGCGGTCACGAGGAGGTCGAGCAACTCGTCGGTCAGGAGGCGCTCCTGGGCGGCTCGGCGGCTGCTGAAGTCGGTCGCGGCCGAGAAGTCCGGCAACTCGGCGGAGCGGACGGATTCGCCGCGAGTCCGGCGTTCGGCGAGGAACCCGAGGTGCTCGCCGAGGCGCTCGATCTGGTCGACCGCGTCGGCGCGCTCCGCCTCAGGTAGGTCCGGAACCAGAGCGTAGAGATCCTCTGACGCCGTCACATACGCATCGGTCGACTGCCGCATCAGCAGGAGCAGCCGTGCGAATCGGCGGGAGCTGAAGTCGTCGAGGCCCATGGCAGAACGCTAGCCCGAACCCGTCCCACCGTGCCGCGGTTATCCACAGCCCCGGGACCCCCCGCACTTTGTGCACGGGTCAACCACCGAAGCGCCGCCCAAACGACCGAACCGTGCTCAAGGTGACCGCCGCCATTCACCTTGAGCACGGTTCAACCATCGAACGGCGGTTCAGGTGACTGAGCGGTGCTCAAGGTCGGGCGGTGGGAGAGCGTTGGGTGGCCGGTAGACTCTGAGAGTTGTTCGGTGCTCGCTAGAGGATGGACTTTCCCGTGTTCGACACGCTTTCCGATCGGTTGTCCGCTGCGTTCAAGAATCTGCGCGGCAAGGGCAAGCTGACCGACGCCGATATCGAGGCGACGACGCGGGAGATCCGGATCGCGTTGCTGGAGGCGGATGTCGCGCTGCCGGTGGTGAAGGACTTCATCGCGAAGATCCGGGAGCGGGCCAGCGGGGCCGAGGTGCGCGGGGGGCTGAACCCGGCGCAGCAGGTGATCAAGATCGTGAACGAGGAGCTCGTCGGCATCCTCGGCGGGGAGACTCGTGAGCTGCGGATGGCCAAGCGGCCGCCGACGGTGATCATGCTGGCGGGTCTGCAGGGCGCGGGTAAGACGACGCTGGCCGGCAAGCTGGCCAAGTGGCTGAAGGAGACGCAGCACCAGACGCCGATCCTGGTCGCGGCCGACCTGCAGCGGCCGAACGCGGTGACCCAGCTCCAGGTGGTCGGTGAGCGGGCCGGCGTACCGGTGTTCGCTCCCGAGCCGGGCAACGGTGTCGGCGATCCGGTGGACGTGGCCCGGAAGGCGATGGACGAGGCGCGGGCCAAGCAGCACAGCGTGGTGATCGTCGACACGGCCGGCCGGCTGGGTGTCGACGAGGAGCTGATGAAGCAGGCCGCGGACATCCGCGACGCGGTCAACCCCGACGAGATCCTGTTCGTCGTCGACGCGATG
The DNA here is from genome assembly GCF_042882005.1 of Kribbella sp. NPDC058245. Taxonomy (NCBI): domain Bacteria; kingdom Bacillati; phylum Actinomycetota; class Actinomycetes; order Propionibacteriales; family Kribbellaceae; genus Kribbella; species Kribbella sp. NPDC058245. The sequence goes on along the minus strand of NZ_JBHVWY010000013.1, from coordinate 115,511 downwards.
ATCGGTCAGGACGCGGTCGTCACCGCGCAGGCCTTCCTCGACGGCGTCGGCTTCGACGGCGTGGTGCTGTCCAAGCTGGACGGTGACGCCCGCGGTGGTGCCGCGCTGTCGATCGCGCAGGTGACCGGCCGCCAGGTGATGTTCGCCAGCAACGGCGAGAAGCTCGAGGACTTCGACGTCTTCCACCCCGACCGGATGGCCTCGCGCATCCTCGGTATGGGCGACGTGATGAGCCTGATCGAGTCCGCCGAGCGGACCTTCGACGCCGACGAGGCCGCGAAGACGGCCGCCAAGCTGCAGAAGCGCGGCGGCAAGGACTTCACGCTCGACGACTTCCTCGCCCAGATGCAGTCGGTGCGCAAGATGGGCCCGCTGACCAAGATCTTCGGCATGCTGCCCGGCGCCAGCCAGTTCAAGGACCAGCTGGAGAACTTCGACGAGCGCGAGATCGACCGGATCGAGGCCGTCATCCACTCGATGACCCCGGCCGAGCGGACCGACCCGAACATCATCAACGGCTCCCGCCGGGCCCGGATCGCGAAGGGTTCGGGGACCGAGGTCGCCACCGTCAGCGGTCTGGTCGAGCGGTTCTTCGAGGCCCGCAAGATGATGTCCGCGATGGCCTCCGGCAAGGGCATCCCGGGGATGCCCGGCATGCCGGGGATGCCGGGTGGCGGCGCGCGCAAGGCGAAGCAGCAGCAGGCCAAGAAGGGCAAGAAGCGCGGTTCCGGCAACCCGGCCAAGCGCTCCGGCGCCCCGGCGCAGCCGCAGCCACCGCAGCCCGGTGAGCTGCCGGCCGCGTTCGGCGGCCAGAACGGCGGCGATTTCGAGCTGCCCGACGACCTGAAGAAGATGCTCGGCGGCCAATAGGAGGTCGGTGACAGGCGGTGACGGGGCACTGATCCTGCCCGATCGGACAACCGGTCACTGCACCAAGTGACACCCCGTTACCCGTTGTCGATGCTCCTGGGCCCGCTAAGATCGACCCCACGCCCGGAGAAAGTCGAAACTGCGGAAACGTCGAAGGACGGATCGGATGAGGCAGCAGTTCAAGAACCTGGACACGTGGCGGGGCAAGCTCACCGCTACCTGGGTGTGCTTGGCTCCGCCGACGGCGATGGTCGCCGTGTTCGTGATCGGCGGTGTCACGTCGAACACGTTCATCGTGGACGCGCACGCCCTGGCCGCCCCGCGGCCGGACGCGGTCTTCGACGACCTGGTGAACGACGTCCCGAACCAGCCCGGGGTCGACGGCAGCCTGCCGACCCAGGAGAAGTCGACGGTCTCGGTCCCGGTCACCGGGAGCACCGACGGCAACGTCCCGCCGATCCCCGGCATCACCGGTGACACCTCCGGCATCCCCGGCACCGTGCTGGCGGCGTACCAGAAGGTCGCGAACGATCTGGCCGCCGCGACGCCGAACTGCCACATCACCTGGCCGCTGCTGGCCGGCATCGGCAAGGTCGAGTCCGACCACGCGAACGGCGGCAAGGTCGAGACCAACGGCGACACCCGCGGCAAGATCCTCGGCCCGGTGCTGAACGGTGGCCCGGGCATGGCGGCGATCTCCGATACCGACCAAGGCCAGTGGGACGACGACAAGCAGTGGGACCGGGCGGTCGGCCCGATGCAGTTCATCCCGGGTACCTGGAAGTCCTTCGGCGCGGACGGCAACGGCGACGGCGTCAAGAACCCGCACAACGTGTACGACGCGGCCCGGGCCGCCGGTGACTACCTCTGCTCGGGCGGTGCCAACCTGGCCGACGCCCAGGGGCTGGTCCAGTCGGTGCTGCGCTACAACCACTCGATGGACTACGTCTCCACGGTGCTGCGCTGGATGCAGTCCTACAGCAAGACGACCGTGAAGGTTCCGGACACGCCGGGCGTGATCACCCCGCCTGGTGACAACGGCAACGTCAACAACCCGACGCGCAACAACACCACGAGCCCGACGCCGACCCCGACTCCGACGGTCACTCCGACCACGCCGAAGCCGACGACGCCGAAGCCCACCACCCCGAAGCCGACGACGCCGACCCCGACTCCGACGCCCACCAAGACGCCGAAGCCGCCGTACACGCCGCCGCCGACGAAGCACACGCCGACGCCGACCCCGCCGGTCTGCACCCCGACGCCGACCCCCACGCCGACGCCGACCCCGACTCCGACGCCCACCCCGGAGGGCCCGGACACGCCGTCGACGACGCCGAGCGGCACTCCGTCCGGTGCGCAGCAGGCACAGGCCGACGACCCGACGACGACGCCGTCGCCCTGCACCACGCCGAGCCCGAGCCCGGCCGGTCAGACCGAGCAGGTGGCCCCCCAGCCGAAGTAGTGGTCGGGCCCGGAAAACCCCTTGTCCTGCACGATTTCGTGCTGTTCGATCAGGTCAAGGGTGGGGCGGATAACTTTGCGTCGTCTTGAGGTAACTTTTTGGCCTATCGGTCGTTGAGCCGACTATGCGCCTAACCCGTAGTGGAAACCGTCGGGTCAAAATAATCATCGCGTCACTGTGTACGGTCCCGCTCCTGGTCGGGGCGATCGTGACAGTGGCTTCGGGTGGGGCCGGTGCCTCCGGTCAGCTCGCGACGGACAGTCCGGTTGCTCCTCAGCCTGGAGCCGGCCTGAACAGCGGTGAGTTCGACGAACTGACGATGATCGTGCCGCAGCGTCCCGGAGTGGACGGCCGGCTCGGATCCGACAAGCCTGCCCGTGCCGACGTGCCCGTCCAAGGGGCCACCGACGGCCGCTCGGTGGTCCGTCCCGGGCGTCCGGGGGCCGTCAACGGCATCCCGCGCGGGGTTTTCCCCGCCTACCGCCGCGCCACCGCGAATCTCGCCGTGGTCCGGCCGAACTGTGGTCTCACCTGGCCGTTGCTGGCCGGGATCGGCAAGGTCGAGTCCGACCACGCCAGTGGCGGCCGGGTCGACGTGGCCGGCACCACCCGCGGCAAGATCTTCGGTCCGGTGCTCAACGGCAAGAACGGCAACGGCAAGATCCCCGACAGTGACAAGGGCAAGTTCGACAGCGACCTGGTCTGGGACCGGGCCGTCGGCCCGATGCAGATCATCCCGCAGGTCTGGGCCGACTACGGTGCCGACGGTAACGGCGACGCCTTCCGCAACCCCAACAACGTGTACGACGCGGTGACCACCGTGGCCGTCTACCTCTGCGCCGAGGGCGACGACCTGAGGCGCCCGCGCGACCTGGTCGAGTCCCTGCTGCGCTACCAGCACTCCAAGGACTTCGTCGCCACGGTGCTGAAGTGGATGCGCGTCTACAGCAAGAACGCCGTCCTGATCCCGAACCAGAAGGGCCTGCTGTCGGTCCCGAAGCCGACCGGTAACGCCGAGCGGAAGGTCGACCCGCGCCAGGTCCCGGACGTGCCGGGCGACCCCAAGACGCCGACCCCGACGCCGACGAAGAAGCCGACGTTGCCGACGACGACGCCGGACCCGGTGGAGCAGCCGACGAAACCGCCGACGCAGAAGCCGACCAAGCCGCCGACACAGAAGCCGACGCCGAGCCCGACGCCGACTCCCACGCCGACGCCGACTCCCTCTCCGACGCCGACACCCACGCCGACGCCGACGGAGACCCCGAGCGGGACGCCGTGTTCGGCGGACCCGACCACCCCGACGTGTACGCCGGGTGGGGGCTCGCACGGGTGATCCCTGGCCGGATACGGTCACTCCATGAGTGAATCCGGCGTACTCAGGCTCGTCGGCACGGTGTTGCCGTCCGGTGAGCAGCAGGAGCTTCACCTCAGTGGCGGGCTGGTCGTCGACCGGCCCGCCGCTGCCGAGGTGACGACCGTCCACACCGGCGGCTGGATCATCCCCGGCCTCGTCGACGCGCACTGTCACATCGGCCTGGACACCGTCGGTGGGGTCGACGCGGCGACCGCGGAGCAGCAGGCGATCGCCGACCGGGACGCCGGTGCGTTGCTGGTCCGGGATGCCGGTTCACCGACCGACACCCGCTGGATCGACGATCGGCCGGATCTGCCGAAGATCATCCGGGCCGGCCGCCACATTGCCCGCTCGAAGCGCTACATCCGCAACTACGGCTGGGAGATCGAGCCGGAGGAGCTGGTCGCGTACGTCGAGCAGGAGGCCGGCCGCAGCGACGGCTGGGTGAAGCTGGTCGGCGACTGGATCGACCGGGATGCCGGCGACCTGACCCCGTGCTGGCCGGCCGAGGCGCTGAATGCGGCGATCGCCCGCGCCCATGAGCTCGGCGCCCGGGTCACCGCGCACGTCTTCGGTGAGCACGCCCTGCCCGATCTGCTGGCTGCGGGGATCGACTGCATCGAGCACGGCACCGGTGTCGAACCCGAGATGCTCGCGCAGATGGCCGAGCGCCGGGTGGCCGTCGTACCGACGTTGATCCAGCTGGAGAACTTCCCGGAGTACGCCGATCAGGCCGCGGCCAAGTTCCCGATCTACTCAGCACACATGACCGACCTGTACGAGCGTCGGCTGCACCGGCTCCGGGATGCGTTCGAGGCCGGAGTTCCGGTGTACGCCGGAACCGACGCCGGCGGCGTCCTCGGACATGGTCTGATCGCGAGTGAGATCCAGGCGCTGACCGGGATCGGGATGTCGGGGGAGCAGGCGCTGGCCGCTGGATCGTGGGCGGCGCGCGAGTGGCTCGGCGTACCGAGCACACTGCAGCCGGGGGATCCGGCCGATCTGGTCGTCTACGAGGAGGATCCGCGCGCGAACCCCGCCGTCCTGTCGCACCCGAAACTGATCGTCCTGCGTGGCAGAATTGCGTAACGAGGCGAATTCACGCGGTGACGGGAAAAAGTTCACTCAACTACTGGTCATGGCGGAAGGTTTTCGCCTAGCGTGACGGCTAGCTTGCATTCGGGACCGTCGACCGCCCCTCGACGGACCGACCAAGGGAAGGAACCGCCCATGGGGAAAATCGCCCGAGTACCCGTGCCCAGACTCTCCGCCCTCCTGGCTGCGGCGGCCGCCGGCGCCCTGGCGCTGAGTGCCCTGCCGAGCAGCGCCGTCGAGCCGACCCAGCCGGTCGGCTCGATCGACATCTCGTCCGCGTTCACATCGGCCGCGACCAAGTACGACGTACCGCGGGAGCTGCTGGTCGGCGTCGGGTACGCGGAGTCGCACCTGGACGGTCACAACGGTGAGCCGAGCCAGGACAACGGCTACGGCGTCATGCACCTGGTCAGCAACAACGAGAACCACACGATGTCCGAGGCCGCCAAGCTGACCGGCCTGCCGGTCGAGAAGCTCGCCAAGGACACTCCCTCGAACATCGACGGCGCCGCCGCAGTGCTCGACGCGTACGCCGATGCCGCCGGTCTGCAGGGCGACGCCCGCAAGGACTCCGGTCGTTGGTACGAGGTCGTCGCGAAGTACTCGCACTCGGCCGACGCACCGACTGCCCGGCTCTACACCGACGAGGTCTACCGGATCATCGGCGCCGGTGTCCGCGCCGACGGCGTGACGGTCGCGCCGAAGCAGGTCACCCCGCAGCGCGGCACGTTCGCGAAGGTCGCCCCGCTCGGCACCCGCTCCGAGTCGTCGGTCGACGCCGTCGACTACCCGGGAGCGATCTGGAACCCGGCCTGTACCTGCAACTACACGGTCGGCCGGACGCAGGCGATCAGCAAGATCATCATCCACGTCACGCAGGGCTCCTACGCCGGCACCATCAGCTGGTTCAAGAACTCGGCGGCCCAGGTCAGCGCGCACTACGTGATCCGCTCCTCCGACGGCCAGGTCACCCAGATGGTCGCCGAGAAGGACAAGGCCTGGCACGTGGGCACGGAGAACGGCTACACGATCGGCATCGAGCACGAGGGCTACGTCGACCAGCCGTCGTGGTTCACCGACGCGATGTACCGCTCGTCGGCCGCCCTGACCCGCAACATCGCCGACCGGCGCGGTATCCCGAAGGATCGGGCCCACATCATGGGTCACAGTGAGCTGCCGAACCAGACGCACACCGACCCGGGTCCGAACTGGAACTGGACCTACTACATGCAGCTGGTGAACGGCGGCGACCCGAACCCGCCGACGTACAACTTCACCACCTACGGCAGTGGTGTCCGGGTCCGCGCGACGCCCCGCCTGAACGGCACCATCCTGACCGAGCTCCCCGGCCCGACGCAGGTCTTCGTCACCTGCCAGGTCCAGGGCGACACCGTCACGGCCGAGGGGACCACCAACAACTGGTGGGCCAAGCTCCGCGACCAGGGCGGCTACATGACCAACATCTACATCTCCGACCCGAACCCGAAGCTCCCCGGCGTTCCGGTCTGCTAGCCGCCAGTAGGGCCCTGGACACTCGTCCGGGGCCCTCTGCTGGAGTACGAAGAGTAGAGCCTGCTGTACCGACGCCCGGCCCGTTGTGCCGGATGATCGAGGCATGACCTGGACAAAGCGGCTGGCCCGCGGGGGACCGGCAAGCAAGTACCTGCTGATGCGGTCTTTCACGACCAGCGGTGAGCTGACCCGCGCAGGCAAGTACCTCGGCCGGTACGACGTGCAGCTGCCGGCTGGCCTGAAGAAGTCGTTCAAACGGGGTCTCTGGCTGTCGTTGGGCGTGCTGGCGATCATCCCGGAACTGTTTCTCGTGATGTTCGCGATCTTCGCCGTACCGAGCGCCCTGCTGAACGTACTGCTGTGGTCGTTCGACCCGGGCAGCTTCACCACGCTGGGGGTACCGATCGACAGCTGGTGGGACACCCTCTGGCTCACACCGCTGCAGAGCGTGCTGGGGCTCGGCCTGCTGGGCTGGGTGGTCCCTGCGCTCGCACGTGTCCATGCCAAGGCAGTGCTCAAGGTGTTGTCGCCCACAGCCGACCAGCTGGAGGCAGCGCGCCTCAACCAGCGTGTGGAGGAGCTGACCGCCAGCCGGGCTGGGGCGGTGGACTCGCATGGGGCTGAGCTCAGGAGGATCGAGCGGGATCTGCATGACGGTACTCAGGCGCAGTTGGTGTCGCTGGCGATGCGGATCGGTGTTGCCAAGCAGGTAATGGCCGATGACCCGGAGAAGGCCGCCAAACTGCTCGACGATGCTCGTGACGGTGCCGAACAGGCCATGCACGAGCTGCGCGGCGTACTGCGCACCATGTACCCGCCGATCCTGCAGGACCGCGGTCTGGCCGGTGCGATCTCCGCACTTGCCGCTCGCTGCCCACTGCCCGTGGAACTGCGGATGGGGGAGCTCGGCCAAGTCCCAGCCCCTGTTGAGGCCGCGGCGTACTTCGTCGTCGCGGAGTCCCTCACGAACGTCACCAAGCACTCGGCCGCCGCCCGTGTCAACCTCCTGATGGAACGGCGCGGTACCGAGCTTTACCTGGAGATCACCGACGACGGAATCGGTGGCGCGCGCATCAACGAGCAGTCCGACCTGCTGGGCCGGGGGAGTGGCCTGCATGGCATGCTCCATCGGGTACAAGCGATCGACGGCCACCTGGAACTGCGCAGCCCGATCGGCGGACCCACAGCGATCGAGGTCATCCTTCCGTGCGAGTGATCATCCTTGAGGACAACCCGATCCTGGCCGAGGGACTCAGTCTGCTGCTGAGCAATTCGGGTTTCGAGGTTGCTGCGGTCGCCGCCGACGTGGACGGTTTCGAGCAGGCGATGGCTGAGCACGAGGTGGACATCGCGGTCGTCGACGTCCGGCTGCCGCCGACCTTCACCGACGAGGGCCTGCGCGCCGCGATCAAGGCACGCACCGTCCGTCCCGGCCTTCCGGTGCTGGTCTTTTCCCAGTACGTCGAGGAGATCTACGCAGCCGAATTGCTCGCGACCGGTAGTGAGGGCGTCGGCTATCTGCTGAAGGATCGCGTCTCCCGCGTCGACGAGTTCCTCGAGGCGGTACGACGGGTCGCCGCGGGAGGTACTGTGCTGGACCCGGAAGTGGTCAGCCAGCTGATGGTCAAGAAGAGCAATCCGCTCGACCGGCTCACCCCGCGCGAGCGCGAAGTGCTCGCCCTGATGGCCGAAGGACTGGGCAACACTGCGATCGCGGACAAGCTCGTGGTCTCCGAAGGTGCTGTGCACAAACACGTTGGAAACGTTTTCCTCAAACTGGACCTGCCGCCGTCCGATTCCGGACATCGCCGTGTGCTGGCGGTTCTGGCCTACTTGGGACTCTGACGCGCGCGGTCTTGACGATCCGTTCGCGGTAGGCCACTCTCAGTCCAGAGAGCGCTCTCACACCCACCGACCCGCCCCTAGGTGAGGGAGAGATCCATGAAGGTTCTAGTTGCCGCTGTGCTCGTCGCCGGTGCCCTCGGCGTACCGGCCCAAGCTGTTGCTGCAGGCAATGATCAGCCGTTGACCGTCGCCGGTCAGGCGACCGCGATGCAGAAGGACTTCGGCCTGACCGAGCAGCAGATGAACGATCGGCTGAAATTCGAGACCGACGCCGCCAAGCTGCTCCCGACCGCTCAGAAGGCAGCCGGTGCGGAGTTCGGCGGTGCCTGGTACGACGCCGCCAAGCAGAAGCTGGTCATCGGGCTGACCGGTTCGAGCCGCGCTACCGCCGTACAGGCGACTGGTGCCGACACGATCGCGGTACCGAAGACTGCCGCCGTACTGGACAAGCAGAAGGCTGCTGTCGACAAGCTGGCCGGGAAGGCTGTGCCGGCTGCGGTCAGTGGCTGGTCCACCGATGCCAAGACCGGCAGCGTCGTCGTCAATGTCCAAGCAGGTAAGCGATCCCAGGCCGTCAACGCGTTCGTGGCCAAGATCGCCAAGGCCGGCACCGTGACGGTTCGCGAGGTCGCGGCCCAGGCGCCGCAGACGTTCGCGGCCGGCACCGTCGGCGGCGACCCGTTCTACGTCGACAACATCCGCTGCTCGATCGGCTTCTCCGTGTACGGCGGTTATGTCACCGCCGGCCACTGTGGTCGGGGCGGAAGGGTCCGCGGCTGGGATGGTTCGGACCAGGGCGATTTCCGAGGCTGGTCGTTCCCTGGCAACGACTATGCCTGGGTCGCGACCGGCTACGGCTGGTGGACGGTTCCCGTCGTCATCGGCTGGGGACAGACCAGCGACTCGCTCGTCCGCGGATCGTGGGAGGCGCCGATCGGCACCTCGGTCTGCCGCAGCGGTTCGACCTCGCACTGGCACTGTGGCACCGTGACCGGCAAGAACGAGACCGTGAACTACGGCAACGGTCAGCTGTTCTACGGTGCGACCAAGACCAACGTCTGCGCTGAGCCCGGCGACTCCGGTGGCTCGTTCATCACCGGTGACCAGGCCCAGGGTGTCACCTCCGGCGGCTGGGGCAACTGCAGCAGCGGCGGCGAGACCTGGTTCCAGCCGGTCAACGAGATCCTCCAGGCCTACGGTCTGACCCTGCACACCGCCTAGCACGGCAGAGACCCCGGATCCCCCGCGCAATAGGGGATCCGGGGTCTCTGGTCAAGTGATGTCAGGCGGTTTGGTCGGGGACCGGAGCCAGCGGCTTGGCCTCGTCCTTGCCGCTGAGCGACTCGATCAGCTGCTTGGCGAGTGCGAAGCCGGAGCCACCCATCGTGATGGTCTTGACCAAGGTGTCCTCGATGCCCTGGGCACCGTTCAGGACGACCATGTTGCCGACCTTCTCGAACGAGCTCGCCGCGGCGCGGACGATCTCCGGGTAGGCCTCGGCCAGCTGCTGGGCAACGACCGCGTCGGTGTTGGTGGCCAGGGCCTCGGCGCGCGCCTTGATACCGGCCGCCTCGGCCATTGCCTTCGCCTGAACGGCGGCCGCCTCGGCCTTACCGTTCAGCTCGGTCGCCTTCGCCTGTGCCTCACCCCGCAGGGTGACCTCGCGAGCGTTCGCCTCGGCGGAGGCGATCTGCGCGTCGCGGGCCGCGTTGGCCAGCGTGCGCTGCTTGTACGCCTCGGCATCGGCCGGCTTCAGCACCGACGACTCCAACTGCTTCTCGGCCAGCGACGCGTTCAGCTTGGCGGTCTCGGTCTCGGCGACCACAACCTCCTGGCGGGCCAGCGCCTCGGCCAGCGGGCCGGACTGCTGCGCCTTCGACCTCGCCTGGTCGACCTCGGCCTGGTAGCCGGCCTGCGCGATCGAGCTCTGCCGTACGGCGGCCGCCTTGGCCGCCGCGGCGACCTGCTCGCGCTCGGTGGCTTCCTTGTCCCGCTCGGCCTGCGCGATCCGGGCCGCGGCCTCGACGGCGGCAGCCTGCGGGCGACCGAGGTTGCGGATGTAGCCGGACTCGTCGTCGATCTCCTGGATCTGCAAGGAGTCGACCACCAGACCGAGCTTCTCCATGTCCCCGGCCAGCGAGCCGCGGATGTTCGTGGTCAGCGTCTCGCGGTCGTGCAGCATCTCCTCGACCGTGGTGGAACCGACGATCGCGCGCAGGTGACCCGCGAACAGTTCGTGGATCGTGCTCATGACCTGCTCGTCGCTCTGCTCCAGGAAGCGCCGGGCCGCGTTCGCGATCGAGCCGTAGTCGTCACCGACCTTGTACGCCGTGACGCCCTTGATGTGCAGCGGTATGCCCTGGCTCGACACGCACGTCACGGTCAGCGGGGTAGCGCGGATGTCGAGCGGCAACCGTCGTACCGTCTGGAAGCCCGGCAGAACCGCCGTGCCGCGGCCGACGACGATCTTGAACCCGAGCGTCTCGTTGACCTGCTCGTTGCTCGAGTGTGCGCCGAGGCCGGAGATGATGAGTGCCTCGTTCGGTTCGGCGACCCGCCAGACCATCCGGAACACGATGAGCAGCACGACCAGGGCCACTGCGGCGCCGATCACGTACGTCCAGAGCATTTCCCCTCCAGGGAACGAGAAGCTAGATAGCGCGAGCGACGTAGACCGTGCGGGGCGGGTCGTAGTCGACGACCACGACCTGCGCGCCCACCTCGATCTCTTCGTCGACCGCGGGGTAAGCGTAGAAGGCTTCGGTGGCACCACGGATCGGCAGCATCACTTCGCCGACGATTCCTGGTGCGATCCGCCCGATCACGCGTCCCCGCTTGCCAACCATGACGCCCCTCCGACGTACCGCTGCTGCTCCTGGTTCCGCAGCCTACCCGCGCACCGCCCCCTCCGTTGCCCCCTTGATGAACTGGCGGGCGAAGACGATGAAGACCACGATCAGCGGGATCATCGCCATCAGTGCCCCGGTCATCACCATCGAGTAGTCCACCCCATGGGCCCGGTTCAACGACGACAGCGCGACCTGCAGGGTCAGGTGATCGGGGTTGGTCAGCACGACCAGCGGCCAGAAGTAGTCGTTCCACGCACCGACGAAGGTGAAGATGCCCAGGAACGCCAACGCCGGCCGCGCCGACGGCAAAGCCACATGTCGATAGACGCCGAGGAATCCACACCCGTCGAGCGTCGCCGCCTCGACCAGCTCGTCGTGGATCGAGCTCGAGAAGTACTGCCGCAGCCAGAAGATGCCGAACGCATTGGCCGCCGCCGGAATGATCAGCGCCTTCAACGATCCGACCCAGCCGAACGCCGCCATCGTCTGGAACTGCGGGATGGCACCCAGCTGCGCGGGCAGCAGCATCGTCGCCAGCAGGATCACGAACAACGCGTTCCGCCCCGGGAACCGGAACTTCGCGAACGTGAACGCGGCCAGCGAATCGAAGAACAGCACCAGCAGCGTGGTCGCGACCGCGACCACCACCGTGTTGCCCATCGACTGGAAGAACGCGACGTTGTGCAGGACGGCGCGGACGTTGTCGTCGAACTGCGAGCCGAGGGTGAACTTCGGCGGGTACCGGTAGATGTCCGCGGTGGTGTTCGTCGCCATCACCAGCGTCCAGTAGAACGGGAACAGACTCAGGATTCCCGCGATCGTCAGGACGACGTGCAGCGTCACGCCTCGCCAGTGCCACCTCACTGCTTGCCCCTTCCGCCGATCAGCTTCCAGTTGATCGCCGTGAACAGCAGCACGAGCATGAAGATGCTCAGGGCAATGGCCGCGGCGTACCCGTAGTCGTTGTTCAGGAAGGCCTGCTGGTAGAAGTACATGACGATCGTCAGGCCGCTCTGGCCGACACCGCCGCTGTTGCCGACCATCACCTGCGGTTCGGTGAACGTCTGCAGGCCGCCGATGGTGGACGTGACGACCGTGAACAGTACGACGGGTCGCAGCTGCGGCAACGTGATCGAGAAGAACGTCCGGGCCGCACCGGCGCCGTCGACCTTGGCCGCCTCGTACTGTTCCTTCGGAATCGCCTGCAGCCCGGCCAGATAGATGATCGTGTTGTAGCCGGCCCATTGCCACACGATCATCGTGGAGACCGCGATCTTGATCCCCCACGGTTGCCCGAGCCAGTCCTGGGTCTCGATACCGAGGGCGCGCAGGCCGGAGTTGATCAGCCCGAAGTTCGTGCTGAAGACGGCCGCGAAGAAGATCGCGGCCGCCACCAGCGACGTGATGTTCGGGATGAAGTACGCGATCCGGTAGACGCTGGAGAACCGGACGGCGGAGTTCAGCATCACCGCCAGTACGAGCGCGATCGCCAGCGTCGGCACCGTCGACATGAAGAACAGCACGACCGTGTTCTTCAAGGCCAGCCAGAACGTGCTGTCCTCGAGCAGGAAGGCGAAGTTCTGCAGCCCGACGAACTGCCGGGCGCTGAACCCGTCCCACTTCTGGAAGCCGAGCAGGATCGTGGACGCCATCGGGTAGAGCCCGAAGACCAGGAAGAGCAGGTAGAACGGCGACAGCGCCAGATAGAACCGCCAGTACGACCAGACACCGCGCCGGGTGCGTACCTTCGCCGTACGGGGTGCTTTGGCTGTGGCGGTGAGAGTCACTGAACGCCCTGACGTTTGCCGATCTGCTTGGCCTTCGTCACTGCCTCGGCCCACGCCGCGTCGGAGGTCTTCTTGCCGACCTGGACCAGCTTCAGTGCGTCAGTGAACGGTACGGCGATCGCCGCGTCGAGCGGTGCCTCGTAGGCGATCGGGATGTCCTTGGCCGCCGGACCGAACACGTCGATCGGTACCTGTCCACCGAAGAACGGATCCGCTGCCTTCAACTGCGGTTTGTCGTACGCCGCCGGCGTCGCCGGGAAGATCTGCGCGTCCGCGAACGCCTTCGCCTCGTTGTCCGCGCTGAGCATGTACTTGATCACCTCGAAGGCAGCCTTCGGATCCGCCGCGTTCTTGGTGATCGCGAGGAACGAGCCGCCGAAGTTCGCCGGACCGCCCGGGGTCGGCGCCACCCGCCACTTGCCGACGCTGGTCTTCGCGGCTGCCTTGATGTCCAGCGCGACCCAGGCCGCGCCGACGACGGTAGGCACCGTGCCTTGGTCGAGGCCGGCGTTCCAGTCGTTCGAACCACCGAGCGTCTTGCCGTCGACCTTCAGCGTGATCGCCTTCACCGCGGTGTCCCACGCCTTGCGGATGTGGTCCTGGTCGCCGATGAACTTGTTGTCCTTGTCGATATAGCGAGCTGTGCCCTGGTTGACGATCGTGCCGTACATGTCGACGGCGTCCGCGACGATGAACGCCTTCGGGTTCTTCGCCTTCAGCTCGACACCGGCCTGCAGGAAGTCGTCCCAGCTCTTCATCTGTTCGCCGACCTTGGCGGGGTCACTCGGCAGTCCGCCGGCGGTGAAGATGTCCTCGCGGTAGAACAGCGCGGTCGGGCCGATGTCGATCGGGATGCCGAGCACCTTGCCGTCGAGCGTCGTGGCCTGCTTGACCTTCCACTCCAGGTACTGCCCGAGGAAGGCGTCGTCGGCGCCGATCGTCTTCAGGTCCACGAACCGGCTGGCCTGCGGCAGCAGCGAGGCGATGTCCTCGCCCTTGATCCCGGTGATGTCGGGGATCGACGTACCGCCGCTGAAGGTGGTCAGCAGCTTCTGCTTGAAGTCGCCGCCCACCTCGGAGTACTTGATGTGCTGGTCCGGGAAGTGCGCGATGGTGTCGTCCAGTACCGACTTGCCGAGACCGCCCGGCCAGCACCACAACGCGAGGTTGCCGGTGGCGTTCTTCTTGGTCGAGCCGGTGTCCATTCCGGACGAGCAGGCGACGACTGTGCCGCCGAGCACGGCTGCGAGGCCCCCAGCGAGCAGCGTCCGACGTGACAGGTCCATGGTCTTACCTTCCTTGGTGTGCGCTGATCAGCGCTTGGAGGTGCTGGTCTTCAGGGTGTTCTTGCTGCCACTTGGCCAGGTCCGCCCAGTGGGGCGCCGCGTCGGCGCCGCCGAGCTTGGTGACGGACAGCGCCGCAGTGAGGGCGGCGAAGCGGACCCGCTGCTCGAGCGGCAGGTCCCACAACGTGGCAGCGATGAAGCCGGCGGCGAACACATCACCCGCCCCGGTGGTGTCCGCCGCCGGGACAGGGAAGGCCGGTACGGCGATGCGCTCGCCGGTGCGGCCGTCGATCGCCTCCGCCCCGTGGGCGCCGTTGGACACCACGACCACTTCTACTTTGGTCGCCAGTACGTCGAGCGCTGCGCCGGGCGACGTCGTACGGGTGTAGGCCATTGCTTCATCGGCGTTCGGCAGGAAGACGTCGCAGTGCTCGAGTTGGTCGAGTACGGCGGGATCCCACTGCTCGGTGGGATCCCAGCCGACGTCTGCGAACACCAGGCTGCCGGTGGCCTTCGCTTTGGCCAGCCACTCGTTGGGCCAGGGACCGATGTGGGCGGCAACTGCTTTGGCCTTCGGAGGAGTGGTGATCAGGTCGTCGGCCGAGAGTGGGGGAGTGGTACCGCGGGTGACCAGGGCGCGATCGTTGTCGTAGGCAAGCGCCACGGTGAGCGGGGTCGGCCAGCCGTTGAGCTTGCGGGACAGGCTCAGGTCGATGCCCTCGTCTTTGTGCAGCCGGTCCCAGAGCCGGTCGCCGAGGTCGTCGGCCCCGAAGGTCGCAGCCATGCCGGTGCGGAGGCCGAGCCTCGCCAGCGCGACGGCGAAGTTGGCGATGCCGCCGGGGCTCTCGTGGGAGCCGGTCGCCCAGACCTCGGTCCCCGGTCGTGGGGGCGTGGGCAGGCCGAGCACCAGGTCCTGGAACACCAGGCCGGATACGACCACGTCAAGCTCTTCCATGAGCTGCCCCACACTCCTGCAGGTCTGATCAAACTCTTGCGTGAATCTTGGATCGTGTCGCCAGATTCCGCAATACCCGATCATAGGCATGATCGGAAATGACGTACTTTGCGTGATACGGTCGTGATGTGTTGCCGAAGCAGCGTCAGGACGAGATCGTGCGCGCACTCCGGGTCGACGGGGCCGGAGGCGTGAAGGTGCTGGCCACCCGCCTGGGGGTCAGCGAGGCGACGATCCGTCGCGACCTCGAGCAGCTCCACGACGAGGGCCGGCTGACCCGCGTGTACGGCGGCGCTCTCGCGGTGGACGGTGGAGACGAGCCGTTCGCGGATGTGAACGCCGTACATGCTGCGGAGAAGGATCGGATCGCGCGGCGGGCCGCTGAGCTGGTTCAGGACGGCGAGTCGGTGCTGCTCGACATCGGTACGACGGCCTTGCGGGTCGCGCAGCATCTGCACGGGCGATCACTGACCGTTGTCACGAGCAACCTCGCTGTCCTCGAGGAACTGCAGAACGACGAGTCGATCGAGCTGATCATCCTCGGCGGGTTCGTGCGGCGCAGCTATCGATCGCTGGTCGGCTACCTGACCGAGGAGAGCCTGCGGCAGATCCACGTCGACTGGCTGTTCCTCGGCACGAGCGGCGTCCGCCCCGACGGCCGGGTGATGGACAGCACGATGATCGAGGTCCCGGTCAAGCGCGCGATGATCAAGGCCGCCGACCGCGTGGTCCTGCTCGCGGACGCGACCAAGTTCCCGGGCCACGGCGTAGCCCGGGTCTGCGAGCCCGCCGAACTCCACATGGTCGTCACTGAACCCAACGCCGACCCCGCGACCAGGACCCAACTGACGGAGGCCGGCGTACAGGTAGTGCTCGCATGACCCCTAGTGACCCGAGTCCGAAGTTCCTTGACGTAGGCGGCGCCCAGGCACGCACCTCGCGGCACCGGAGAAACAGCCACGATAAAGAGCATCGAGGCAGCTTCTCCGTCACCACGATGCACGCACCTGAACACCGCCTACTGTCAACCAACTTCAGACTCGGGCCACTAGCGTCCGAAGGGGCGCAGTACGTGGTCGGCGTGTTTTCGGACGCAAGGTGTTTTCGGGACGCAAGGTGTTTTCGGGACGCAAGGTGTTTTTCGGGGTGCAAGGTGTTTTCGGAGGCAAGGTGAAGAGGGAGAGCATCGAGTGAGACTGACGATTCTCGGCGGGGGCGGATTCCGGGTGCCGCTCGTCTATCACGCCCTCCTGGGCGACCGCGGCCCCGGCCGCATCACCGAAGTGACCCTCTACGACACCGACCCCACCCGCCTCTCCTCCATCGCCGCTGTCCTCCACCAGCAAGCCCAATCGCTAACGTCCGAAGACACGCCGGCGCCCGTCTCCGGTTCTTCGGACGTCCGCCAAGCGCTTTCGCCAGCGTCCGAAAACACGCCGACCACGTACGACGGTTCTTCGGACGTTGTGAGGAAAGCGCCGGCGGTGACGGCGACGACGGATCTGGATGAAGCCATTCGGGGGGCCGACTTCATCTTCTCCGCGATTCGGGTCGGGGGACTCGAAGGGCGGACCGTGGACGAGCGGGTCGCGCTCGACCTCGGCGTACTGGGGCAGGAGACGGTCGGTGCCGGGGGGATCGCGTATGGGTTGCGGACCATTCCCGTCGCGACGGCTATTGCTCGGCGGATTGCCGCGTTGGCACCGGAGGCGTGGACGATCAACTTCACCAACCCGGCCGGCATGGTGACCGAGGCGATGATCCCGTACCTCGGCGACCGGGTGATCGGGATCTGCGACTCGCCCTCGGGCCTCGGCCGCCGCGCGGCGTTGGCGCTCGGGGTGGACCCGGCGACCGCCTTCTACGACTACGCCGGACTGAACCATCTCGGCTGGCTGCGCGGTCTACGGTCCGGCGGGGTCGACCGGCTGCCGGAGTTGCTGACGTCCACTGAGGAGCTCACGTCCTTCGAGGAGGGACGGCTGTTCGGGGTGGACTGGCTGCGGTCGCTCGGCTCGATTCCCAACGAGTACCTGCACTATTACTACTTCGCGCGCGAGACGCTGGCCGCCGTACAGGCTGTGAAGCAGACGCGGGGGACGTTCCTCCTGGAGCAGCAGTCCGCGTTCTACGCCGAGACGGCGCAACACCCCGACCAGGCGCTCGAGCTGTGGCAGAAGACGCGCGCCGAGCGGGAGTCGACGTACATGGTGGAGAGCCGTGAGATCGCCGACGCCGGTGAGCGCGACGAGCGCGACATGGCCGCCGGTGGATACGAGCAGGTCGCGCTGTCCCTTATGCGCGCGATCGCGCACAACGAGCGCGCCTCGCTCATCCTCAACGTCCGCAACCGCGGCATCCTGCACCACCTGGACGACGACGCCGTGGTCGAGATCCCGTGCACGGTCGACGCCAACGGCGCCCTTCCGGTCGCGGTCTCCCAGCTCACCGACCACCAGGCCGGCCTGGTCACCGCGGTCAAGGCCGTCGAGCGCTCCACCATCGAGGCGGCCACCTCCGCCTCCCGCTCCGCCGCGCTCCGAGCCTTCGCCTGGCACCCCCTGATCGACTCGGTCACGGCGGCCGGCCAGCTCCTCGACTCCTACACCGACCACCTCCCCGACCTCGCCTACCTCCGCCCCTGACCCACCCCCATTTGCCTGCCTAGCCACTCAGATCAGGGGTTGAGCACCCGCAACCACGGTGCCGAACCCCTGATTTGGCTGGCTGGCCACTCAGATCAGGGGTTGAGCACCCGCAACCACGGTGCCGAACCCCCGATTTGGCTGGCTAACCACTCAAATCGGCGTACTCCACGGTCGTCGAGCCCCGGACCCCGTCTCGACCTCGCCCACCTCCGCCGGTGGCCGCCGTACCCCTCCCCGAAATTTGAACGGATCTCCCCTGAAGTTGCCCCTTCTCTGGTCAAAATTTGAGGGGAGAAGGGGCAGGTTGAGCGGATATCCCCTCAAATGGCCTCGGGGGGAAGGCGGGGCAGGGAGCTGGTCATTCGGCACGGCGGGGTGGTGCCGGGCGACCGTGGGCGGGGCGAGGGTCCGGTACGGCGGGGTGGTGCCGGGCGACCGTGGGCGGGGCGAGGGTCCGGTACGGCGGGGTGGTGCCGGGCGACCGTGGGCGGGGCGGGGCGAGGGGCCGGTACGGCGCGGTGGTGGCGGGCGACCGTGGGGCGGGGATCGGTGGGCGGGGGCGGGGCGAGGGGCCGGTACGGCGGGGTGCCGTGTGCGGGTGGGGTGGGTGTGCGGGTGGGGTGGGTGTGCGGGTGGGGTGTGGGGTGGGAGTGGGGCGGATTGGGCGTCAGGGGGCAGATCTGGCAGAATGGTTGGCTGAGTCCGTCCAGGTTTGTGCAGCCCTCTAACTCCACGGCCTGGCTCGGCCCATTCGAGCGGCGACGCGTTGTCCCCACGACGCTGTGCTACTCACCCAAGACCTGTAATCCCAAGGGAGTTCCCGCAAACGTGGCAGTCAAGATCCGTTTGAAGCGCATCGGCAAGAAGCGTGCGCCGCACTACCGCATCGTCGTGATGGACGCCCGCAACAAGCGTGACGGCCGCGCCATCGAGGAGATCGGTAAGTACAACCCGAAGGCCGAGCCGTCGTTCATCCACGTCGAGTCGGACCGGGCGCAGTACTGGCTGGGCGTCGGCGCGCAGCCGACCGAGGCCGTCGAGGCCATCTTCAAGGCCTCCGGTGACTGGCAGAAGTTCAAGGGCCTGGAGGCTCCGGCCCCGCTGCGGGTCAAGGAGCCGAAGCGGGACAAGCAGGAGATCTTCAACGAGGCGCTGGCCGAGGCCCACGGCACGCTGAAGACCGAGGCCGTCACCGCCAAGAAGACGGCGAAGAAGGCCGCTGCCAAGGACGAGACCCCGAAGGCCGACGCCGCTGAGGCGAAGACCGAAGAGGCTCCCAAGGCTGACGAGGCCGCTGTCGAGGCTCCGGCCGCCGACGACGCCAAGGCCTGACGGTGATGGAGACCGAGGCGCTGGAGCACCTGGTCCGAGGCATCGTGGACAACCCGGACGACGTGAGCGTCCGGTCCCGCAACCTGCGTCGCGGCCGGACGCTCGAGGTGCACGTGCACCCCGACGACATCGGCAAGGTGATCGGCCGTAACGGCCGGACCGCCACCGCGATCCGTACGGTCGTCGGAGCGCTCAGCGCCGAGCAGTCGCTGCGCATCGACTTCGTCGACGAGTTCAACAAGCGGCCCCGCCGCTAAAGAGCTCCGCAGGAAGGCCGCGTCCCCGCTGGGGGCGCGGCCTTCACGCATCTTTAGCTCCAGGCGCTCATGACATGTTTCAGGCGGGTGTAGTCCTCGAGGCCGAAGATCGAGAGGTCCTTGCCGGTACCGGACTGTTTGAAGCCGCCGTGCGGTAGTTCGGCGGGCAGGAGTTGGTGGCAGTTGATCCAGACGGTGCCGAAGTCGAGTTCGGCGGCCAGGCGGGTGGCGCGGGCGTGGTCGGTGGTCCAGACACTGGAAGCCAGTGCGAGGTCGACCCCGTTTGCGAGGCGGATCGCTTCGGCCTCGTCGGTGAACGGCTGCACGGTCAGCACTGGGCCGAAGATCTCCCGCTGGACCACGTCGTCGTCCTGCCGCGCCCCGGCGATCACCGTTGCGTCGAGGAAGTAGCCCGGCCCGCGTCCGGTACCGCCGGCGACGATCTCGGTGTGATCCGGCAGCCCGGTCAGGAACTCCTCGACCCGGCCCTTCTGGTCCGCACTGTTCAGTGGCCCGAACGCGACGTCTGCCTCATCCGGCGCACCCGCCCGGTTGGCTCGCGCTGCGGCGCTCAGCTCGGTGACGAACTCGTCGTACGCCGATTGCTCCACCAGCACCCTGGCCGCGGCGGTGCAGTCCTGGCCGGCGTTGAAGAACCCGGTGAACGCGATCTGCTCGGCTGTCCGACGCAGGTCGGTGTCGGCGAACACCAGCGCCGGGGCCTTCCCACCGAGCTCCAGGTGGACGTTCTTCAGGGTCGGAGCCGCCGCGGCCATCACCTCGGCACCGGCACGAGTGCTGCCGGTGATGGCGACCATGTCCGGCCGCCGGTGCGTGACGAGCAACCGGCCGGTGTCGCGGTCCCCGCAGACCACGTTGAGCACGCCCGGCGGCAGCACCTCCTGCGCTAGCTCGGCCAGGCGGACAGTGCTCCACGGTGTGGTGTCGGCCGGCTTCAGTACGACGGTGTTCCCGGCCGCGAGTGCTGGTGCGATCTTCCAGATGGCCATCATCAGTGGGTAGTTCCACGGCGTGATCTGGGCGACCACGCCGACCGGCTCCCGCCGTACCGAGGAGGTGAAGCCGGCCTCGTATTCCGCCTGAGCGATGCCGTTCAGCACTCGGGCCGCACCGGCGAAGAAGCGCAACTGGTCGATGCAGGGGAGTAGCTCGAGCTCCCGCGTCGCTGCGCGCGGCTTGCCGGTGTTGCGGACCTCGCACTCGATGAGCTCATCCGCGTGCTGTTCGACCAGATCGGCGAGGGCGAGGATCGCCTGCTGGCGCTGCGCGGGCGTCGTACGGCGCCATCCGGGGAAGGCATCAGCCGCCGCTCCAACTGCCGCGTCCACCTCGGCTTCGCGCGACCGAGGCGCCGTACCGAGGGCTTGTGCGGTGGCCGGGTCGACGAACTCCATCGCGTGGGTTGCTGTGACGGCCTTGCCGCCGATCACGTTGGTCAGGGTCGTCACGTGGGGGTCCCGTCGATGGTGAGCTGGATCAGGGTCGGCCGGTCCGCGGTCAGCGCCTCGGCGGCGAGTTCACCCAGTACGGCGGCCGACGCGGCCTCGACGCCGTGAGCACCGATCGCGCGCGCCATGGCCGGGAGGTCGGGTTGGTAGAGGTCGACGGCCAGCGGGGTGATGCCGCGATCGACCATCTGCTCGCGGATCTCGGCGTACCCGCCGTTGTTCACCACGACGATCGGCAGCGGGAGCCGGAGCTCGGTCGCGGTGACCAGCTCCTGGATCGTGAACATCGCCGCGCCGTCACCGAACAGTCCGATCACCGGTCGGTCCGGCTGCGCGATCTTCGCGCCGATCGCGGCCGGCAGTCCGTAGCCGAGAGTCGCGTAGCCGGTCGGGTACAGCAGCCGATTGGTGGTCGTGAACGGCCAGTGGTGCACGGTGCCGTAGTAGGTGACCTGCGAGCTGTCACCCGCGACCACGGTGTCGGCGGGCAGCGCAGTGGCCAGGGACTCCTGGATCGCGGCCCACGGCCCGGCGTCCTGATCGGCGTCGGCGCGGATCGCCTTCTGCCACTCGGCGACATGCGCGGTGTCGAAGCGCTTGGTCGTGATCTGCAGCGCCTGCTGGGCGTCGCCGGTGATGGCGAGGTCGGCTTTCAGGTTCTTGTGCAGCTGTCCTGGGTCGACGTCGATGCGGATCACCTTGGCGGCCTGCGCCACACCACCCCAGAGGTCCGAGTCCCCGAGTTCGGTGCCGACGGCAACCACCAGGTCTGCCTCCGAGATCACCCGGTGCGCCGCCGGAAGCCGGATCGACGCCCCGAGCGCGACCGGATCCCGTTCGTCGACGATGCCCTTGCCGTTGACCGTCGTCAGCACCGGTACGCCGTTCGCCGCCAGCGCGCGGATCTCGGCGGCCGCGCCTCGTGCGCCACCACCGGCGATGATGAGCGGTCTTTGCGCTTGGGCAAACGCTTCGGCGATCCCGTCGGCATCGACTGCGGTCGGCTCAAAGGGCGGCGCGGCGACGGCAGAGCGCCGTACCCACTCGCCTTCCAGGACATCGACCGGCACCTCCAAATGCACCGGCCGCGGCCGCCTCGAGGTGAACCCGGCGAAGATGTCCGCGATCACCTCCGGCAGTTCGTCAGCGGTCTCCACCCGGATGCTTCGGTCGCAGACCGCGTCGAGCGCACCCTGCTGGTTCTTCAGCTCATGCAGCCAGCCGATGTCCTTCCCGACCATGCCCCGGGGCGGGCCGGGCGAGATCGCGAGCGTCGGCACGGAATCGGCGTACGACGTTGCGAGAGCAGTGATCGCGTTTGTGATCCCTGGTCCCGAAGTGGTGATCAGCACGCCCGCGCCACCCGTCACCCGCGCATACCCGTCCGCGGCGTACCCGGCGCCCTGCTCGTGTCGCGTCACGACGTGCCGGATCCCCGAGGCCGGCAGGTAGCGGTAGATCTCCAGATTGTGCGTGCCCGGAATGCCGAACACATGCCGCACACCGTTGGCCACCAAGCTGTCCACGACGGCCGCGCCGCCCGTGACCGCGTCAGCCATCGGTCCGAGGTGCCATCGCGCTGATCAACTCGTACGCCGCATGCGCAGCCGCGATCCCGGTCACTTCCGCATGGTCGTACGCCGGCGCCACCTCGACGATGTCCGCACCGACCAGGTCCAGCTCGGCGAACGCCCGCAGCATCTGCAACAACTCCCGACTGGTGATCCCGCCCGCCTCAGGCGTCCCGGTCCCTGGCGCAAACGCAGGATCCAGTACGTCGATGTCCAGCGACACGTACGTCGGCCGATCACCGACCCGCGCCTTGATCCGGTCCACCGCCCCACGCCATCCGTGGTCATCGAACTGATGCGCGCCGATCACCTGGAAGCCGAGCACCTGGTCGTCGGTCAGGTCCTCGCGTGAATACAGCGAGCCGCGGATGCCCACGTGCAGCGAGCCGGTCTGGTCGATCAACCCTTCCTCGGAGGCGCGGCGGAACGGCGTACCGTGCGTGATCGGTGCACCGAAGTACGTGTCCCAGGTGTCCAGGTGTGCGTCGAAGTGGACGACCGCGATCGGTCCGTGCGCCTCGTGCATCACCCGCAGCAACGGGAGCGCGATGGTGTGGTCGCCGCCGATCGTCAGCGGCTTGGCGCCGAAGCCGACCACTTCGCGCACACCCGCGTCGATCTGCTGCACCGCTTCGGCGATGTCGAACGGGTTGCAGGCGATGTCACCAGCATCGGCCACTTGCTGGAGTGCGAACGGCTCTACGTCCTGCACCGGGTTGTAAGGACGCAGCAGCTTCGACGACGCCCGGATGTGGCTGGGGCCGAAGCGCGCGCCCGGCCGGTAGCTGACACCGGAGTCGAACGGGACGCCGATCACGGCGATATCCGCGCGCGCCACCTCATCGATCCGCGGCAACCGCGCGAACGTGGGCGGGCCGCCGTACCGGGGGATCTTGGTCGCGTCGACAGGGCCGATGGCATTGGTCATCTCAGAGCACTTTCTGCAGGAAGGTCCGGGTCCGGGCGTGACTGGGGTTCGTGAGCACCTGCGAGGGCGGGCCGGCCTCGACGACGACGCCGCCGTCCATGAAGACCACCCGATGGCAGACCTCCCGGGCGAAGCCGATCTCGTGCGTGACCACGATCATCGTCATGCCCTCGGCGGCCAGGCCCTTCATCACCTCGAGCACCTCGCCGACCAGTTCGGGGTCGAGAGCGGAGGTCGGTTCGTCGAACAACATCAGCGTGGGCCGCATCGCGAGCGCGCGGGCGATCGCCACCCGCTGCTGCTGGCCGCCGGACAGCTGGGCCGGGTACGCCGCTTCCTTGTCCGCAAGGCCAACGCGGTCGAGCAGCGCAAGCGCCTGGCTGCGAGCTGCCGCACGCGTCTCGTGCTTGACGAAGAGCGGTGCCTCCATCACGTTCTCGATGGCAGTGCGGTGTGGGAACAGGTTGAACCGCTGGAACACCATCCCGACGTGCCGTCGGGCCGCAGCGGTCTCCCTGGGTCGCAGTTCGTACTTGCGACCGCCATGGCGCCGGTAGCCGACCAGCTCGCCGTTCACACTGATCTCGCCGCCGTCGATGCGCTCCAGGTGATTGATGCAGCGCAGGAACGTGCTCTTGCCCGAGCCGGACGGCCCCAGCAGCGAGACAACCTCACCGGCGTCGACGCTGAGGTCGATGCCTTTCAGCACCTCGACATCGCCGAACGACTTGCGGACGTTGACCGCCTCGACCATCATCGGCGGACTCCACGGCTCATGCGGTTCTCCAACCGGTTCTGCACGATGGTGAGGATCGTGGTCAGCACGAGGTACCAGAGGCTGGCCACGATCAGCAGCGGGATCTGCTGGAAGTTGCGGCCGTAGATCAGCTGGGCGGTCGTGGTGAGCTCCGGCAGGCCGATCACCAGCACGAGCGAGGTGAGCTTGAGCATCGAGATCGTCTGGTTGGCCGTCGGCGGCACGATCAGCCGCGCCGCCTGCGGCAGAATCACGCGCCGGTAGGTGATCCACGGGCTCATGCTGAGCGCCTCGGCCGCCTCGCGTTGCCCGCTGTCGACCGAACCGATCCCGGCCCGGACGATCTCGGCCATGTACGCCGCTTCGTTCAGTCCGAGCCCCAGGATCGCGGCGGTGAACTGGGTGATCACTGTGTTGGTCGGCCAGCTGACCAGGTCGGTTCCGCCGAACGGCAGACCGATGCTGATCTGCGGCAGCACGGTGCCGAGGAAGAACCAGAAGAGCAGTTGCACCAGGATCGGCGTACCGCGGAACAGCCAGACGTAGCCGCCGGCGACTGATCGCAGGACTGGGTTCTCCGACAGGCGCATCACCGCGAGGACGGTGCCGAGCACGACACCGACCAGCATCGCGATCACGGTCAGCTGCAGGGTCTTGACCAGACCGAGCATGATCGACTTCTCGAACAGGTAGCCGACCACCAGATCGAGCCGCAGCTTCGGTGCGGTGGCGACGAAGTGCACGAACACGACCAGCAGGAAGGCGATCACGGCCGCCGCCACCCAGCGGCCCGGATGGCGGAGCTTGACGATCGGCTCGTCCGCGGTGCTCATGCTCACTTGCCCTGGTTGATCGGCGCGTCTTTCAGCGCCTGGTCGGTGAGATTCCATTTGGCCAGCAAAGCGTCGTACGTGCCGCTCTCGATGACCTTCTTCAACGCGGCCTGGACGGCGTCGCGCAGCTTCGGGTTGTTCTTCGGGACCGGGATGCCGACGGGCAGCGTGCCGAACGGCTTGCTCACGATCTCGAAGGCGTCGGGCGCCTGCTTGACGTTGTAGGCAAGGGTGAGGTCAAGCGCCAGTACGGCGTCGGCGCGGCCGGACTGCAGCGCCTGGACCGCGCTGGCCTGGTCGGGGAACGGGAGCTTGGTGAGCTTGCATTCCTTGGCGATGTCGTCGGCGGTCAGGTCGCCGGTCGCGCTCTTCTCGACCGCCACCTTGCGGCCGCAGAGATCCTGCTTGTCCTTCAGCCCGTCTTTGTTGCCCTTGACAACCATGAAGGTGACGCCGGAGTTCAGGTAGTCGACGAAGTCCACGGTCTCCTGCCGCGTCTTCTTATCGATCATGCTGGTCAGCGAGAGGTCGTAGCGGCCGGCGTTCAGGCCGCCGATGATCCCGTCGAAGTTGGTGTTCTGGAACTCGAACTTCACGCCGAGCACCTGACCGAGCGCCGCGCCCAGGTCGGCGTCGAAGCCGAGCACGGTTTTGTTGTCCTCGGCAAAGAACTCCATCGGCGGGAAGCTCACCCCGGAGGCGACCCGGACGGTTCCGGCGGACTTGATCGCGTCGGGCAGCAGCGCGGCCGCGGCGTCGTCCTTGGTCAGGGCGGGCGCCGTACTGCTCGATGCGCCGGTGGGGGCGTCGACCGCATCGGGCGCTGCGCACGAGGTCGCGACGAGGGCTAGTGCGACGAGGGCGACGGTTGGAATCCGCATGGTGGGTTCTCCCGGACGGTCGGGGCGATGTTTCGAGAATGTTTCATGACAGGCAACAAAGGTTGTCGTACGAGCATCGGGGGCGGCATGATTGGGTGTCAAGGACTTGCCGCCTGTTTTCACCTGATGGAAGGACCCTCGATGCGTCCGTTGCCGGTGTCGCCGTCGAACAACGAGATCCGGATCGGCACCCGGTTGCGGGCCGCCCGGCAGGCGCACGGTTACACGCTGGACCAGCTCGCCTCGGCCGCCGGGCTGACCAAGGGCTTCCTCAGTCGGGTCGAGCGGGACGAGACGTCGCTGAGCGTCGCCTCGCTGATCACCCTGTGCGAGGTGATGAGCCTGGACGTCGGGTCGCTGTTCAGCGTGCCGGACGTCGCGCTGGTACGGCGTGATGGGGCCCCGGCGATCAATCTGGGCGGAGCCGGTGTCGACGAGCGGCTGATGACGCCGCGCGGGCAGTCCCGGGTCCAGGTGGTGCACACCGATGCCGAACCGGGTGGCACCGGTGGTTCGGACTTCTACACGATCAACTGTGAGTACGAAGTGGTGTACGTGATCGCCGGGAGTATCGAGATGCTGTTCACCGATCGCCGGGTGCAGTTGGCGGCTGGTGACGCGCTCACCTTCCCTGGTGGCGAGCCGCACACATGGGTCAACTCCAGTCCGACGGAGCCGGCTGAGCTGGTCTGGGTGCTTACCCCTGCGCCTTGGAGCGGCAGCGCCTGAGACACTGTGTCGTTGTCTTTGGAGAGGAACTAGCGGTGCTGGTAATTGTCGGTCGGATCGGCCGGGCGCACGGGATCAAGGGCGAGATCGGGATGATCGTCCGCACGGACGACCCGGACCTGCGCTTCGCCGACGGCGCGAAGCTCGTCACCACCTCCAACCCGCCCCGGACGCTCACCGTGGAATCCAGCCGCTGGCACAGCGGGCGGCTACTGGTGAAGTTCGTCGATTCGGCGGACCGGACCGCTGCGGAGCTGCTGCGCAATCTGGAGGTCCAGGCCGAGATCGGCGAGGACGAGCGGCCCGAGGACCCCGACGAGTACTACGACCGCGAGCTGATCGGTCTGAAGGTCCGCACCGCCACAGGTGAGGAGGCGGGTGAGGTGATCGACGTGATCCACCTGCCGTCCCAGGACCTGCTGGAGATCCGCCGGCCCGCGGGCAACGCCGTACTGGTGCCGTTGGTCGAGGAGCTGGTTCCGGAGATCGATCTGGACGCCGGCTATGTGACCGTGGCCGATCGGCCTGGTCTGCTCGACCCCGAGGGCGCCGAGGTGGTGCCGTCGCAGCCGGGAGACGCGGGCCAATGAGGCTGGACGTCCTCACGATCTTCCCGGAGTACCTGGCCGCGCTGGACGTCTCACTGGTCGGCAAGGCGGCCCAGAGCGGTCTGCTGGACGTCCGGCTGCATGACCTGCGCGAGTGGACCTACGACCGGCACCGGACCGTCGACGACACCCCGTACGGCGGTGGCGCGGGCATGGTGATGAAGCCGGAGCCGTGGGGTGAGGCACTGGACGCGGTCGCGCCTCCCGGTGCTGCGGAGCAGCCGCGACTGATCGTGCCGACGCCTGCTGGGCGGCCGTTCACCCAGGCACTCGCTTACGAGCTGGCCGAGGAGCCTTGGCTGGCGTTCGCGTGTGGCCGGTACGAGGGCATCGACGCGCGGGTCGCGGCGTACGCGGGGGAGCGGATGCGCGTCGACGAGGTGTCGATCGGCGACTACGTGCTGAACGGCGGAGAGGTCGCCGTACTGGTGATGGTCGAGGCGGTGGCCCGGCTGCTGCCTGGTGTGATCGGCAATCCGGAGTCACTGGCCGAGGAGTCGCACTCTGGTGACGGCCTGCTGGAGTACCCGGTCTACACGAAGCCGGTGAGCTGGCGAGGGCACGACGTACCGGAGATCCTGCTGTCGGGGAACCACGGCAAGATCGCCGAGTGGCGGCACGAGCAGTCCATCAGCCGCACCGCGGAACGCCGTCCGGACCTGCTGGCCGCCTGGGGCGACGTACTGGCCGCCAAGGAGGATGCCGACGGCATCCGGATCCTGCCGGCTGCTTCTGGTGATGCAGGGGAGATCCACACGCTGCAACTGGCCGCATTCCTCTCCGAGGGACGCCTGTACGACGAGTACGCGATCCCGCCGCTGCTGGAGACGCCTGAGGCGGCGGCTGAGCGGCTGCGCGAGGGGCTGGTACTGAAGGCCGTGGCGGGTACGCGGATCGTCGGATCGGTGCAGCTGACCGTCAACGGCTCGGTCGGGTACATCGGGCGGATCGTCGTCGCTCCGGACTGGCAGGGCCGCGGCCTCGGGACCCGGTTGCTGCGGACCGTCGAGAAGCTCGCGCCGGCCGAGGTGACCGGGTACGAGCTGAACACGGGCGGGCGGAGCGACCGGAACCTGGCCCTGTACCAGAAGGCCGGCTATCGCGAGGTCCGGCGGGAGGCCCAGACCCCGAAGGTCGACCTGGTGCACCTCGCCAAGCGCCGCCGGAAGAAATGACCGTGCTCACCCTGTGCTGATCACCTGGGCGGATTTCGTCACTGTGTGGGGCATGTGGCAAGATTGTCTGCTGCTGCTCTTTCGGTGCTCCTGCCACAGGGGGTGACCACCGATCGGCAGCTTTTCGATGACTTCATCACCAACCACTTCGTGGGTGACCTGTGGCACGCGCGAGAGAAGAGACACCTGATGAGCAAGATCCTGACCGAGCTCGACAACGCGAGCAAGCGCGACGACATCCCGGCCTTCCGCGCCGGTGACACCGTGAACGTGCACGTGAAGGTCGTCGAAGGCAACCGGTCCCGTGTCCAGGTGTTCAAGGGCGTCGTGATCCGCCGCCACGGTGGTGGCCTGCAGGAGACCTTCACGGTCCGCAAGGTCAGCTTCGGTGTCGGTGTCGAGCGGACCTTCCCGCTGCACACCCCGATCGTCGAGAAGGTCGAGGTCGTCACCCGCGGTGACGTCCGTCGCGCCAAGCTGTACTACCTGCGCGAGCTGCGCGGCAAGGCAGCCAAGATCAAGGAGAAGCGGGACAACATCCCGGCCTCCTGAGCCTCGTAACAACAACCACCCATGGCGCCGAGCACTGCGACTCGTGCTCGCCCTCGCTCGGCACCTCGGGGGGCACGTCGCAGCAAGGGACGTCACCGCAGGCTGAAGCAGCGGAATCCGCTGCTCAGTCTGCTGGTCGAGATGACCACCGTGACGGTGCTCGCACTCGTCATCACGGTGGTGCTGCGGCTTTTCGTCGCGGAAGCGTTCTACGTGCCCTCGGAGTCGATGTACGACACGCTCACGAAGGACGACCGGATCCTCGCGGAGAAGGTCAGCTACCTGCATCGTGACGTCGAGCGTGGCGACATCATCGTCTTCAAGGACCCCGCCAACTGGCTGAACGAGGAGCCGACGAAGCCTGGTGCGCTGCGCCAGGTCGGTGAGTTCGTCGGCATCCTGCCGCGCAGCGGTGAGGGTCACCTGGTCAAGCGGGTGATCGGGCTGCCCGGCGACAAGGTGGTCTGCTGCGACCGCAACGGCCGGGTCAC
The DNA here is from genome assembly GCF_042882005.1 of Kribbella sp. NPDC058245. Lineage (NCBI taxonomy): Bacteria > Bacillati > Actinomycetota > Actinomycetes > Propionibacteriales > Kribbellaceae > Kribbella > Kribbella sp. NPDC058245. The sequence goes on along the minus strand of NZ_JBHVWY010000013.1, from coordinate 86,259 downwards.
GGTGAACGGGATCGCGCTGGACGAGCGGGAGTACCTGCTCAAGGACGCGCACCCCTCGGACATGCCGTTCAGCGTCGTCGTACCGGCCGGTCATCTGTGGGTGATGGGTGACAACCGGGCCCAGTCGGCGGACTCCCGTGCCCATATGGGCGGCCCGGGTGGCGGGTTCGTCCCGATCGAGAACGTGGTTGGCCGGGCCTGTTGCGTAATCTGGCCGTCTGACCGGATGACGATGCTGCGTCCTCCGGAAACCTTCAAGAAGCCGGGGCTGAAGAAGTGACCGATACACCGACGAAGACGGACGACGCCACACCCGCCAAACCCGCCCATCGTTCCGGCTTCGCGGCCGCCGCTCGCGAGTTCGTGCTGATCGTCGTGGGGGCGCTGATCGTCTCCTCGATCCTGCGGGCCTTCGTCGGGCAGATGTTCATCATCCCGAGCGAGTCGATGGAGAACACGCTGCTGGTCGGTGACCGGGTCGTCGTCGAGAAGCTCACCGACGTCAAGCGCGGCGACGTGGTCGTCTTCGAGGATCCGGGCGGCTGGCTCGGCGCCGAGGAGAGCGGCCAGAAGCGCGGTTCGGTCGGCCGGTTCTTCGAGGTCGTCGGCCTGCTGCCGGACTCCAGCCACGGTCACCTGATCAAGCGCCTGATCGGGATGCCGGGCGACAAGGTCGAGTGCTGCGACACCAAGGGCCGCCTGCTGGTGAACGGCCGGCCGCTGGAGGAGACGCCGTACCTGTACCCCGGTGACGCCGCCTCGCAGCTGGAGTTCCAGGTCACCGTTCCGGCCGGCCGGATCTTCGTGATGGGTGACCACCGATCCGCCTCCGGCGACTCCCGGGTGCACCTGCAGGACGTCGACGCCGACGGCGGCAACCCCGGTGACGCGGCCTTCGTCCCCCTGGACAAGGTCACCGGCCGCGCGATCCTGGTCGTCTGGCCGGCGGGTCGCTGGGCGAAGCTCGGCGTACCGGACACCTTCAAGCAGGTGCCGCCCGCGGCCGGCCCGCCGCCGGCCAAGCCGTCGATCTCGCTAACGCCACCGCCCAAGTAGTACCCGCCTAGGGTGGTCTCTGTGATGCGGAGGGTTGGATGAGCGCGTTGCCCCGCGGGAGCACGGTGCGCCGTGACGCCGGGCTGTACGGGTACGAGCGGGCCTTGCGCCGGGTCGGCCTGGATCCGATCGCCGGTGTCGACGAGGCCGGCCGTGGACCGTGTGCCGGCCCGCTGGTCGCCGCCGCGGTGATCCTGCCGGAGGGCAAGCGCGGCCAGATCCCCGAGCTGGCCGATTCCAAGCTGCTCACCGCCAAGGCCCGCGAGCGCTGCTACGAGGAGATCCGCAACCGCGCCCTGGCCTGGTCGGTGGTCTCGATCGAGGCGCCGGAGTGTGACCGCCTCGGCATGCACGTGGCGAACCTCCAGGCGCTCCGCCGGGCCCTGTTCCGCCTCGACGTGCGCCCGTCGTACGTGCTGACCGACGGCTTCGGTGTCGACGGCCTCGGCGTACCGGGTCTGGCGATCTGGAAGGGTGACCGCGTGGCAGCTTGTATCGCCGCCGCATCCGTGATCGCCAAGGTGACCCGTGATCGCGTGATGGAGCACTGGGACCAGGAGTACCCGCAGTACGGCTTCGCCGTCCATAAGGGCTACTGCACCCCCGAACACCAGGCGGCACTGGACGAATACGGCCCGTGCCCACAACATCGACGGCGGTTCGAGAATGTCCGCCGCAGTCTGCGGCCCGATATGGGACAGAATGTCACCAGTCCCACCGGAGTGGAGAGCGGTAGATGAGTGCAGATGATCTCGAGAAGTACGAAACCGATATGGAGCTGCAGCTCTATCGGGAGTACAAGGACGTCGTCGGGATCTTCAAGTACGTCGTTGAGACCGAACGGCGCTTCTACCTGTGCAATGCCGTGGACCTCAAGGTCCGCACCGAAGGCGGCGACGTCTACTTCGAGGTGACCATGGCCGACGCCTGGGTCTGGGACGTCTACCGTTCCGCCCGCTTCGTCAAGAACGCCAAGGTCGTCACCTTCCGCGACGTCAACATCGAAGAACTCGCCAAGTCCGACCTCGAGGTCCCCAAAGACTCCGACTTCGGCCGCTGACCCGCGCCCCGGCCTCCGCCGGAGCGCGGTGTCGGCCACCTCACGCAGTCATCGCCTCGCGGACCTTGGCAGTGTCCACGAACTGTTCGAAGCGGACGATCAGCCCACCCCGGACGACGAAATGGTGGGCGACCCGGACGTTGATCGACCGGCCGGTCACCTTGTTCGCGGCGGTGTAGCGCGCCAGTACGACGACGTTCTCCCCGTCCACGACGTAGGTGTCGTCGTGAGCGGCCCAGTCGTCCCATGCGCCGGCGAGCTTCTCCATCACGTTGGTGGTGACGCCCCCCGGCGTCCGATAGGTGCCCGCGAGCGGGAAGCCGGCCATCTCGGTCCACTCCACATCCGGGGCCAGGGTCGCCCGCAGCGCTTCAAGGTCACCCGCGGCCGAGGCCAGGTACTGACGCCGGACCACGTCGGCCGGTGCGGTCGAGAGCTGGAATTCGTTGTCGGTCATGATCAGTTCCCCCAGGCCATTTCGCCGGTGGCGACCTTGGCGCCGATCTGAGCGGCGATCAGCATGCCGTGGTCGGGGTAACGCTCGACGAGCGTTGCCGCCAGCGCGGCGCCGTCCTTGGCGTCGTTCAGTTCCTTCTCGAAGGTGCTCAGGTACTCCCGGGTCGCCGTGATGGCACTGACGTCGGCCGCTGTGCCAGGAAGCCGATGGCCGGGTACGACGAGCTGTGGGGCGAGAGCCGCCATCTCGTCCAGGAGGTCGATCCAGGCTGCCCGCTGCGCCGGCGTCGGAGTGTCTGCGACCCAGACGTGCTCCTGCTGGAACAGCAGGACGCCCCCGAGGATTGCGCGCTGTTCGGGCTGCCAGAGATAGTGGCGGTCGTGCAGCTCGGCGGGACCACCGCGGAGCTCGAAGTGATGACCCTCCAGCACCAGGTCGCCGGTCAGCGGCTCGAGCTCGACCAGCCTGGTCGGCAGGTTCGCGCCGAGTGTGGCCCAGGCGCCGAGCTTGTGATCGTAGCTGTGCCCGATGTGGTCGATCACCGGTGCGGTCGCCACGAACCTGGCCGCCGGGAACGCGTCCGCGATCACCTCGGCGCCGAAGTAGAAGTCCGGGTCGCCGTGACTGACGAAGACCGTGGTCAGTGTCTTGCCCGAGTCCAGGATCGCGGCCACCAGCCGGTGCCCGTCGGCGCGGGTGAATCCGGCGTCCACCAGCAGCAGCTCCTGCTCGCCCGCCACCAGGACGGCCGTCTTGTTCCGGCTGCCGACCGGGAAGTCCAGGTCGACGATCGTGAAGTCCAGCGTGCTCATGAATCACTCCTAGGTTCGCCGCCCACTGCGAGCGGTTCATCTGACTAAACAGAATCTGACTACGCAGATATTTCGGCAAGTGAGTGATCTGCGTCACGGAGTGAAGCGGGGTGGGGCCGGAGCTACTTGAGCCGGGGCAGCGCGTCGGTGGCAGCGTGGCTGAGGATGCGCAGGTCGGCGGTGAACTGCTCCAGATGATCCGCCGGAAGGGGAGCCACGAAGTACTGCTCGATGTTGCGTCGATGGACTCGCGAGGCCTCCACGACGGTCTGTTCACCCTGGGGCGTGATGCGCACGAGCGTGCTGCGGCGGTCGGCCGGATCCTCGGCGCGCTCGACCAGTCCGGCGGCGATCATCCGGTCGATCAGCCGTGTCGCCCCACCCGTGGACAGGACCTGTTGCTGGGCGATGGTCCGCATCGACAACCCATCGCCGCCGGCCCGCCCGAGGATCAGCAGCACCTCGTACATCAGGTGGGTGATGCCACACTCGTCTTCGAGTGCCCGCCCGAGGACGTACTCGAGCCGGTTGGCCGCTCCGAGCAGCCGGCCGAAGGCCGTGATCAGATCGTCGTCCGCTGCTTGTTTGGCTGTCGAGATCTCCACTCGTTCACGCACCGGTTGCCCGCTCCTGTCCTCGCCCGACCCGCCCAATTGCACCAGCCTGCGTAGGCAATGCCTGGCGGCACACGCCGGATCCCGGCAGAGCGGCTGCTTCCCTGAACAGCCCAGGCTAGGCCGTGTCAGTTGGTGGAACCGCCAGGTGCCAGCCGGTGGGGGTGGAGAGGACCAGCGCAAGCTCCAGGAGCGCTTCGAGGGCGGCTTGAGTCGTCGGAACGTCCAGGCCTGCCGTGGTGGCGATGCGGTGGGTTGGGACTGGGGTTTGGACCGGTACGGCGTCCAGCGTGCGGCGGACGTCGTGGGGGAGCTCATCGACCGGCGTCTTGGGGGCGTGGCGGTAGGAGGTCAGTCCGCTGCCCAGCTCAGAGACAGCCTCGATGATCTCGGCGACATCGGTGACCAGTACGGCGTCTCGCTCGCGGATGAGCACATGGCTGCCTTCGGACATATGGGAGGTGATGGGCCCCGGCACGGCCATCACCGGGCGGCCGCATTGTTCGGCCCAGCCGGCGCTGTTCAAGGCGCCGCTGCGGACGGCCGCCTCGACGACCAGCGTGCCCTGGCTGGCGGACGCGATCACGCGATTCCGAGCCAGGAACCGCAGCTTGCTCGGCGAACACCCCGGTGACAACTCACTGACCACCAGCCCCTGCTCGACGATCCGGCTGAACAACGCCGAATTGCTCCGGGGATAGCTCTTGTCCACCCCACAGGCCAGCACCGCAACAGTCACCCCGGAAGCCGCGAGCGCCCCGCGGTGCGCCGCCGCATCGATTCCATACGCCCCGCCCGACACCACGGCGTACCCATTGGCCGCCAACCCCGCCGCCAGCTCCCCGGCCACATGCGCCCCGTACGACGAGCACGCCCGCGCCCCGACGATTGCCACCGACTTCTCCAGCACCTGCCGCAATCGTGCCGGCCCGCGTACCCACAGCCCGAACGGAACCCCCGCCCGCCGACTCAGCTGCCCAGCATCCGCCAGCACGTCCACCTGCTCCGGCCACTCGTCGTCCCCCGGAATCACGAACCGCGCCCCAACCGCCGCAGCCCGCTCCAGGTCCCGCTCAGGCTCCACCGCCGCCATCCGCGTCTCCCACCGCTCGGTCCCCAGATCCTTGCGCCGCAGCCGCTCCCACATCTCCAGCACGCCCACCCCTTCGAAAACCTTCAAGGCAGCCAGATCTCCCGGCTCGATCACCCGCCCCAACCCCACCCGAGCCAACCGCTCCGCATCCCCAGCGCCACCAACCCCAGCTTGAGGGACACCGGTCCCCGCCCCGCCGTCTCCGACGCCGCCTTCACCACCGGCTGGCGGTAGCTCCCGGTGATGGGTCGTGGCAGCTGGCGCGCTCACTGTGCCATCCGCCGTGGCCGGGGTCGCGTTGGAGGGAGGCGATACGAGGGTGTGGCTCATGAGATCGATCCTTTGAGGGGGCGGGTGTCGGACAGCGGGGTGAGGGGTTCGCCGGCGCGGAGTTGGAAGGCCTCGTGGGTGAGCTCGAGCGTCGGTTGAGGGAGACCACGGAGGTCGGCGAGGGTCCATGCCAGGCGGACAACTCGGTCGAAGCCGCGGCCGGTCAGGCGGCCGGTGGCGTAGTGGTCCTCCAGCAGCTGCTGGGCTTTCGAGTCGAGGGGGAACTCTCGGCGCAGGACCGCACCGGGGACTTGGCTGTTGAGCGTCCAGGGGCTGTCGCGGTACCGGGCGGACTGCCGGTCTCGGGCGGCTCGCACGCGGGCCGCGACTGCTGCGGTCGGTTCTGAGGCATCGGCCTCGATGCCGCTGCGGCTGGCGGGGAGGATCTGGCGCTGGATGTCGAGGCGATCCTTGATCGGTCCGCTGATCCGCTGCTGGTAGCGAGCGAGCGCCTGAGGCGTGCAGTTGCAGACGGCATGCCGGACTCCGGACATCCCACAAGGACAGGGATTCGCGGCCAGCACGAGCATGAACCGCGCCGGGAACTTCGCCACGGCTGCTGATCGATGCACCTCGACGAACCCCGACTCCAGCGGCTGCCGCAACGTATCGAGCGTCAGCGGATGCATCTCAGGCGCCTCGTCGATGAAGAGGATCCCGCGATGCGCACAGCTGATCGCCCCTGGCCGCGGCACACCCGAACCACCACCGACCAGACTCGCCAACGACGCCGTGTGATGTGGCGCGATGAACGGCGGCCGGGACACCAGCTCGGCTTCGCCGCTCAACATCCCGGCCAGCGAGTGCACCGCGCTGACCTCCAGCGACTCGTCGGTGCTGAGATCCGGCATCAACCCGGCCAGCCGCTCCGCCAGCATCGTCTTGCCCGAACCCGGCGGACCGTGCAGGAACAGGTGGTGACCACCCGCGGCCGCCGCTTCGATCGCCCGGCGGCCTTCGTGCTGGCCGATCACGTCGTGCAGATCGACCTCCGGAACCCTGGTCAGCGACTCCGACAACAGCCGCGGCTCGGCCTGTGGTGGCGCCTCATCGGGAATCTCCACGCCGCGCAACAACGCCAGCACCTGCCGCAGTGACCGCACCCCGTAGACCTCGATGCCCGGCACGAGCCGTGCTTCGCCCGCATTCAATTCAGGGACGACGATGCGGTCGAACCCGGACCGGGCCACAGCAAGTGTCATCGCGAGCGCACCCCGAACCTCTCGGATCCGGCCGTCCAGCCCGAGCTCACCGATGATCGCGGTCCGCCGCGTCGAGACTGCCTCGACGACCCCGGCCGCCGCGAGCAGGGCGCACGCGATCGCGACGTCGTAGTGCGAACCGGTCTTCGGCAGGGTCGCGGGGGACAGGCCGATGGTGACCTTGCGGTCGGGGAACTTCTCGCCGCTGTTGACCACCGCCGCCCGGACCCGGTCCCGGGCCTCCGAGAGCGAGGCGTCCGGCAGGCCGATCAGCGTGGTCTTCGGCAGGCCCTGCGCGATGTCGGCCTCGACCTCGACCAGATGACCCTCGAGCCCGACCAGCGCGACCGACCACATCTGCGCGAGCGTCATCAGGCCGCCCCTCGCAGGTGCTCCACCTGGGGTTGTGCTCCGTGGTCGAGCAGGACGGAGACGAAGTCGATCCGCACGTCGCTCGGATGGACCTCGTGGCTCCGCAGCCAGGCACCGGCCAACTTCCGCAGCGTGGTCAGCTTGCGGTACGTGATCGACTCGAACGGCGACCCGTACCCGAGCCCGCGCCGCGTCTTCACCTCACAGATGACAAGGGTGCCGCCCTCCCGCGCGACGATGTCGATCTCACCGATCCCGCAGCGCCAGTTGCGCTCGAGAATGACCAGACCTTCGGTCGTGAGATACCTGCTGGCGAGATCCTCGCCGAATCTGCCGACGGCGTTCTTGGTTCGCATCGTTGACCACCTCCGGCAGAGAACATGCCGGGATCAGCCCCCGATTTTCACCACGACTTCGCCCCTGTGGAAAACCACGCCCAGCCAAGACAGTGCGAGCAGCGCGCTGCCGACTGTGACCACCATGCTGTCGGCAATCGGTTGCCGACAGCACGCTTCTCCCAGTCGGTGATCATCCCTCGCCCTGCCACGCGCGACCGAAGCCACCGCCCAGCGCTGCTAACGTCCGAAAACACGCCGACCATGCACTCGGATCCTTCGGACGTTCAGTGCGGGCTTGGGGGTGGAACGACTTCGCCGTCTGTGGAGAACCACAGACGGAGAAGGGGGGTGCGTGAAGCGAATGCGTTAGTTGCGCATGTGTTTGCCGCGGGTGGGCTTTGTCTGGTTCGGGTTCTGTTTGGGGGTGCGGATGGCCTTCAGCTCACCGGTGCGATCGGGGTCGTTGCGGATGGCTTGCAGACCGCCCGTGCCGGGATCGGTGTCGCCGATGTCGAAGTCCCAGCTGTCCTCGTTGGCCAGCCGGCTGTGCCAGCGTCCGTAGAGGCCGTAGATCGCCAGGCCGACCACCATCCAGAGGCCGAACTTCGCCCAGGTGCTGGTCTTCAGGTTGAGCATCAGCCACAGGGTCGCGCCCAGTGAGAGCAGCGGGATGAGTGGCACCATCGGCACCCGGAAGCCGCGCTCCAGATCCGGCTCGGTCCGGCGCAGCCGCAGCACTCCGACCGCACAGAACGCGAAGCAGAACAGGGCTCCGATGACGAGTAGTTCCTCCAGGTCGAGGACCTTCGGGTACAGCGTCAGCGCGACCGCGGCCAGGCCGGCGGCACCCGCGGCGCGGGCGGGCGAGGAGTAGACCCGGCTGACCCGGCCCAGGCTCTTCGGCAGCAGGCCGTCACGGCCCATGTTGAACAGGACTCGGCTCTGCGCGATCAGGACAACCATGATGACGGTCATCAGCGCCAGTAGCGCGCCCAGGTTGACCACCTTGGCGGCCCAGCCGACACCGACCGCCGCCATTGCACTGGAGACCGGCGCGCTACCGCCGAGCTGACCGTACGGGCGCATGCCGACCAGGACGACGGCCATCGCGATGTAGAGGATCGTCACGGCGCCGACGCCGAGCAGCATCCCCTGCGGGACCGTCTTGCGCGGGTTCTTCGCGTCCTCGGACGCGGTCGCGATCAGGTCGAAACCGATGTAGGCGAACACGATCGTGCTGGCCGCGGTGAAGATGCCCATCGTCCCGAAGGTGCCGAACGACGAATCCAGGATCCAGCTGAACAAGGTCGGACTGGCCGTCGCCGGAGCCGCCCGCGACATCGGTACGAACGGCGAGTAGTTGTCCCAGTTGATGTGCGTCGCGCCGACCACGATCACCAGCAGGATCACGGCCACCTTGGCGACCACGACCACGGTCAACACCCGGGCGGACAGCTTCGTCCCGGTGACGATCATCGCGGTGAGCAGGAGCAGCAGGAGCGGCGCGACCAGGTTCAGCTTGGCGTCCGGGCCGAAGTACTTCGCGACGTTGTCGGGCAGCGTCAGACCGAATCCGTCCAGGGTGGCCAGGAAGTACGCCGACCAGACCCGGGCGACGATGGCGGCGGCGGTGACGAGCTCGAGCACGAGGGCCCAGCCGACCAGCCAGGCCCACATCTCGCCAAAGGTCACGTAACTGAAGGTGTAGGCGCTACCCGAGACCGGGATCGTCGACGACAACTCGGCATAACAGGCCGCGGCCAGCAGGCACACGATCGCTGCGATGACGAACGACAGGATCACGGCCGGACCGGCGGTGAGTGCCGCCTGGTTGCCGCTGATACTGAATATGCCGGACCCGATCATCACGCCCAGGCCTAAAACAACCAGGTCGCGACGACCGAACAGGCGCGGCAGACGGTGCCGTGCATCCTCGACTCGAGTGAACGCCGACTCGACCGGCAGGCGCCGGCCTACGGTCTGTCCGTTCGCTGAGGGGGCCATGGTCAGGGGTGCCTCCGTTGCTACTAGGGCAATCGGGCCGAACAGTAGCCGACCCTCGGGTTATCGACCAGACCTCCCTTTCCCGACGTCCGCGCGGTGGCTTGCGATGCCGGTCCCGCTCCCGCATGGTCGAGGCATGACGCCGGAGGAAGTCAGCACCGACCTCACCAGGCCGGAGAGTTTCACGGTGTTACTGACCGACTACGAACGGCATCTGACGGCGGAAAGAGACCTCAGCAAACATTCCGTCAGAGCCTACCTCGGGGACATCGCAGATCTACTCGATCATTTGATTCGGCTTGGTCACAACGATCTCGAGGCGCTCGACATCCGTGGTCTGCGGTCCTGGCTGGCCAAGCAGCAGAGCCTCGGGAAGTCCCGCAGCACGATGTCCCGCCGGGCTACCGTCGCGCGTGTCTTCACCGCCTGGGCCAACCGGACCGGGCGGATCACGACCGATCCCGGCGCGTTGCTGGCCAGCCCGCGCCCACATAAGAGCCTTCCGGGCGTGCTCAACCTGACCGACACCCGCGCCGTACTCGACGCCGCCGCGGTCTCCGCCGACGACGGAAGCCCGGTCGGGCTGCGCGATCTCGCGATCATGGAGTTGCTCTATGCAACGGGTGTCCGGGTCGGCGAGCTCTGCGCGCTGGACATCGACGACATCGACACCGCCCGCCGGGTCGTGCGCGTCTTCGGCAAGGGACGCAAGGAACGGTCCGTCCCGTACGGCGTGCCGGCGGGCCAGACGCTCGATCGCTGGCTGGATGAAGCCCGCCCGCAGTTGGCTCGCTCCGGCAGCGGACCCGCGGTCTTCCTCGGTGCCCGCGGCGGCCGGATCGATCAGCGCGCCGTACGGCGGTTGGTGCACGAGCGGATCGCGGTCGTCGAGGCGCCGGACCTGTCGCCGCACGGCCTGCGACACACGGCGGCGACGCACTTGCTGGAGGGTGGTGCGGATCTGCGCAGCGTGCAGGAGTTGCTCGGTCACGCTTCGCTCGCGACCACGCAGATCTACACGCACGTCTCGACCGATCGGCTCCGCAAGGCCTACGAACAGGCGCATCCCCGCGCCTGAGGGAAGGTGTGTCTGTGCACCGGGTGCGGCGGCTGCCCACCCGAATACGGCAGACTGCGGACTATGCGGGTTTCGGCGAAGTCTGACTATGCGTTGCGGGCGCTGATCGAGATCACCCAGCGATGGGTGGCCAACGATCCCTCGGTCGTGTCGGCCGAGGAGCTCAGTCGCGCACAGGCCATCCCGCACGGCTTCCTGCAGGGCATCCTGGCCGACCTGCGGCGGGCCGGCATCCTGGCCAGCCAGCGCGGGCAGTCCGGCGGGTGGAAGCTCGCGGTGGACCCCAACGAGATCTCGGTCGCCGATGTGATGCGGGCCGTCGACGGGCCGATCGTGAGCATCTCCGGCGTCCGGCCCGAGAGCGTCGCCTACAACGAGCGTGCAGTGGTCCTGCAGCGCGTCTGGATCGCCGCGCGGGCCAGCCTGCGCGACGTTCTCGAGAACACCACGCTGACCGACCTGGCCAAGAACAAGCTCCCCGCCGGCGTCGAGCGGCGGTCCAAGGACGACGACGCCTGGCAGGCCCGCGTCCCCGGCAGCTGACAGCGGCAGCAACCGGACTGGACGCTCCGGCAACAGGGTCAGCGGGTCGAGATAGCGCTCGCCCTCGAGCAGACCCCAGTGCAGACAGGTTTCGGGTGCACAGTGTGAACCGGCCGCCGACAGGTGACCGATGATCGTGCCGACGGTCACCACGGTCCCGGCCCGGACCGACGGCACGACCGGCTGATACGTCGTACGGCGGGGGCCGTCGGCGACCGTGACCACGCCGACCCCGGCGACCGAACCGGCGTACGTGATCGTGCCGTCCGTGGCAGCGAGGACGGGTTGGCCGGGGGAGCCGGCCAGATCGACGCCGCGGTGGCCGGGGAGCCAAGGTTTGGCAGGGTTTTCGAAGCCGTGGACGACGGCCGGTCGAGGCTCGAGCGGCCAGGCGGCGGGCGGGGGTGCGGGGGCGAGCAACAGGCAGCAGATGTTCATGCTGAGAACATGCCGTCGAGGGCGCCGATTTCCGCCGCTGAGTTGCTGCCTGTGGACAACCAATGCCCGGTTCGCTTCCGGCGGGGTCGGTCCCGTAGACTTCTCGCAGCGTCTCACCTCGCGTGGGGCGACTACGCATGCCCGAACCCCTGTGCGACCCCCTCGGTCCTGGCTTCATCGCCCGGATGGGGCCGCACGACGGGCATCAGGCGCGATGGGCCGCCCGGTCCGTCGCGAGTCAACCGAGACTGCGTTGCCCGGGGCGATACCCGGAGGCGCGACAGGAGGAACACCTCATGGCCGTCGTGACCATGAAGCAGATGCTCGAGAGCGGTGTCCACTTCGGGCACCAGACCCGGCGCTGGAACCCGAAGATGAAGCGATTCATCCTCACCGAGCGCAACGGCATCTACATCATCGACCTGCAGCAGTCGCTGTCGTACATCGACCGCGCCTACGAGTTCGTGCGCAGCACGGTCGCCGCCGGTGGCGCGATCCTGTTCGTCGGTACCAAGAAGCAGGCCCAGGAAGCGATCGCCGAGCAGGCGACCCGGGTCGGCATGCCCTACGTGAACCAGCGCTGGCTGGGCGGCATGCTCACCAACTTCCAGACCGTGAACAAGCGGCTGCAGCGCCTGAAGGAGCTGGAGCTGCTCGACTTCGACGATGTCGCCGCCTCCGGTGTCACCAAGAAGGAGCTGCTGCAGAAGCGTCGCGAGCACGACAAGCTGCTCAAGACCCTCGGCGGTATCCGCGACATGGCCCGGGTCCCGGCCGCCGTGTGGATCGTGGACACCAAGAAGGAGCACCTCGCGGTCGACGAGGCGCGCAAGCTCAAGCTGCCGATCATCGGCATCCTGGACACCAACTGCGACCCGGACGAGGTCGACTTCCCGATCCCGGGTAACGACGACGCCATCCGCTCGGTCGGCCTGCTGACCCGCGTGGTCGCGGACGCCGTCGCCGACGGTCTGATGTCGCGTGGTGGCCAGGGCGCTGCGGCGGCCGGCGAGGAGCTGGGTGCCGAGGAGCCGATGGCTGCCTGGGAGCGCGAGCTGCTGGAGAGCCAGAACGGCGCTGCCGCTGTGGAGGCCCCGGCCGCCGACGCGGCGAAGGCCGACGAGGCGCCTGCCGCCGAGGCTGTCGCGACCGAGGCCCCGGCCGCGGAAGCCGCTGCTCCGGCCGCCGAGGTTGCCGAGGCCGCCCCGGCCGTCGAGGCTGCTCCGGTCGTCGAGGAGGCCCCGGCTGCTGCCGAGGAGACCCCGGCCGCCGAGGCCCCGAAGGCCGACGAGGCCTGAGACCCGCTGATCCTGCCGCCCGCCCCGCGGGCGGCAGGGCCACCGGACAGGTCCGCCCATCCAGCCGCATCGACTGAAGACGAGAGAACGAGGAATGGCGAACTACACCGCCGCTGACGTCAAGAAGCTCCGCGACACCACCGGCGCGGGCATGATGGACGCGAAGAAGGCGCTCGAGGCCACCGACGGTGACTTCGAGAAGGCGATCGAGGAGCTGCGCATCCACGGCGCGGCCAAGGCGCAGAAGCGGGGCGCCGAGCGCTCCGCCAGCAACGGCCTGGTGGCCGCGGCGGAGAACGCCCTGGTCCAGCTGAACTGCGAGACCGACTTCGTCGCCAAGAACGAGCAGTTCCAGCAGCTCGCGGCCGACATCGTCGCGCACGCGTCGGCCAGCAAGGTCGGCGACGTCGAGGGCCTGCTCAGCGAGAAGCTGTCCGACGGCAAGTCGGTCGCCGAGAACATCGAGGCCCTGGCCGCGGTGATCGGCGAGAAGCTCGAGCTGGGCAAGGTCGCCGTGTTCGACGGCCAGGTCACCGCGTACATGCACAAGCGTGCCGCGGACCTGCCGGCTCAGGTCGGCGTCCTGGTCGAGTTCGAGGGTGACAACATCGAGGCCGCCCGTGGCGCTGCCATGCAGGCCGCCGCGATGCGTCCGCTCTACACCACCCGCGACGAGGTTCCGGCCGAGACGGTCGCGAACGAGCAGCGGATCGCCGAGGCGACCGCGCGCGAGGAGGGCAAGCCCGAGGGCGCCCTGCCGAAGATCGTCGAAGGCCGGGTGAACGGCTTCTTCAAGGAGGTCGTGCTGCTCGAGCAGCCGTCGGTCACGGAGAACAAGAAGACCGTGAAGGCGGTCCTCGACGAGGCCGGCGTGACCGTGAAGCGGTTCGCCCGCTTCGAGGTCGGCGCCTGAGGCCTGAGGGACTGAGCACACAGCACAGCAACACTGCAGGATCTTGAGGAGAGGCCGGAATCGTGACGGAAACCCTGGGTGCCGAGACGAATCCGGCCTCTTCGCCGTATTCGCCCGCCTACCGGCGGGTGCTGCTGAAACTGTCGGGTGAGGTGTTCGGCGGCGGCAAGCTCGGCGTCGACCCCGACGTGGTGAACTCGATCGCCGCCCAGATCGCCGAGGTGGTCCGGGCCGGCGTCCAGGTCGCCATCGTCGTCGGCGGCGGCAACTTCTTCCGCGGCGCGGAGCTGCAGCAGCGCGGGATGGAGCGCAACCGCGCCGACTACATGGGCATGCTCGGCACGGTGATGAACTGCCTGGCGCTGCAGGACTTCCTGGAGAAGCTCGGCGTCGAGACCCGGGTCCAGACCGCCATCACGATGGGTCAGGTCGCCGAGCCCTACATCCCGCGCAAGGCCGAGCGGCACCTGGAGAAGGGCCGCGTGGTGATCTTCGGCGCCGGTTCCGGGATGCCGTACTTCTCCACCGACACGGTGGCCGCCCAGCGCGCGCTCGAGGTCGGCGCCGAGGCGCTGCTGATGGGCAAGCAGGGCGTCGACGGGGTCTACGACTCCGACCCGAAGAAGAACCCGGACGCGGTCAAGTTCGACCAGCTCTCGTACGACGACTTCCTGTCCCGCGGCCTGCGGGTCGCGGACGCTACCGCGATCAGCCTGGCCCGCGACAACGCGCTGCCGATCGTGATCTTCGGTCTCGAGGAGGGCAACATCGCCCGCGTCGTGCACGGGGACAAGATCGGCACGGTCGTCGCCCCGGGCTGAGCCGCCCCGGGCCGAATCGTCCTGGCTGAGTCGTCTTGGCCGGGCGCAGGCCAGTGGTACGGCGAGCGCCGCCGTACCACTAGGATCGCCTCACACGGGTGGATGTCCGCGATCGGCGGACCTCCCGTGCGTAGGGTTGAGGTGGCCGCGCTGACGCGGCCCTGAGGAAGCGAGGAATGTCGTGATCGACGAAGCACTCCGCGAAGCCGAGCAGAAGATGGCGAAGGCCGTGGAGGTCGCCAAGGACGATTTCGCCGCGATCCGTACCGGCCGCGCGCACCCGTCGATGTTCTCGAACATCGTGGCGGACTACTACGGTTCCCCGACGCCGCTGCAGCAGCTGGCCGGTTTCCAGGTCCCGGACCCGCGGACCGTGCTCATCTCGCCGTACGACAAGGGCGCGATGACCGCGATCGAGAAGGCGATCCGCGAATCCGACCTCGGGGTGAACCCGGGCAACGACGGCTCGGTCATCCGGGTCACGATGCCGCAGCTCACCGAGGACCGCCGCAAGGAGTACATCAAGGTCGCCAAGACCAAGGGCGAGGACGCCAAGGTCTCGGTGCGCAGCATCCGCCGGCACGCCATGGACTCGATCGGCAAGTCGGTCAAGGACGGCGAGGCCGGCGAGGACGAGGGCAAGAGTGCTGAGAAGCGGCTCGACGGGATGACGAAGAAGTACGTCGACTCGATCGACCAGCTGCTCAAGCACAAGGAAGCCGAACTGCTCGAGGTGTGATGGGCGTCGAGAGCACGCCCCCACCCGTTCCGAAGCCGGCTTCGGATCCTGGCCGCGCGGGGCGGAATCTGCCTGCGGCGATCGGGGTCGGTGTCGGCCTCGGTGTGGTGATCATCGGATCGCTGTTCTGGATGAAGTTCCTGTTCATCTTCGTCGTGCTGGCCGCCGTGCTGCTGGCCGTGGACGAGATGATCAAGTCGCTGCGGACCGGTGGTGCGGTGATCCCGCGCGTTCCGGTCGTCGTCGGTACGGCGGCCATGCTGGTCGCCGCGTACTTCGGCGGACCGATGGCGCTGCTGACCGCGATGGCGCTCACGGTGCTGGCCACGATCTTCTGGCGGATGCCGGGCGGTTCGGTCGGATTCGTCCGGGACACCAGCGCCGGGGTCTTCCTGATCGGGTATGTCCCGCTGCTGGCCGGTTTCGCGATCCTGCTGGTCCAGCCGGACGCCGACGGGCCGTACCGGGTCCTCACGTTCTTCCTGGTGGTCGTCGCCAGCGATGTCGGCGGCTACGTGGCCGGAATTCTGTTCGGCAAGCACCCGATGGCTCCGACGATCAGCCCGAAGAAGTCCTGGGAGGGCTTCGCCGGTTCGGCGCTGTTCTGTGTCGGCGCCGGCATCCTCTCGGTCGTCTTCCTGCTCGACGGTCACTGGTGGGTCGGTGCGATCGTCGGCGTGGTCGCGGTGCTGACGGCGACGGTCGGCGACCTCGGCGAGTCGATGATCAAGCGCGACCTGGGCATCAAGGACATGTCGAACCTGCTGCCTGGTCACGGCGGAGTGATGGACCGGCTGGACTCGCTGCTGGCTACGGCGCCGGCGGTGTGGCTGCTGCTCCATCTGCTGGTGAAGGGATGAGTGCATGACGATCGCACCGGACGGACGGTCGCTGGTGGGTGCGGTGATCCGCCTGGATCGCCTGCAGGACAGCGACTACGACGAGCTGTACGCCGCCATCGGCAACGAGCAGGTGTACGCCGGTGGCTTCGGTGGCGGCGTGGCTCCGACCAGCGCAGCCGCCATGCGGGAGAGCTGGATCCCGGCCACGGCAAAGCGGTTCGCGTACGGCGTCCGATTGGTTGCCGACAGCCCCCTTGGCGCGGCCGGCACCCTGGTCGGGACATCGAGTCTCGCCGATGTCGACGTCCCCAACGAGCGGATCCACCTCGGCTACACCGGCTACGCGCCCGCGGTCTGGGGCTCGGCGGTGAACCCGTCGGCGAAGCTCTTGCTGCTCCAGCACGCCTTTGAGGACTGCGGTTTCGGCCGGGTCAAGATCCAGACCGGCTTGAAGAACACCCACTCGCAGGCGGCCATCGCCAAGCTTGGCGCGACCCGTGAGGGCGTCCTGCGCCGCCACATGCGCCAGGGCGACGGTTCGTTCCGCGACACTGTGGTGTTCTCGATCCTCGCTGACGAGTGGCCCGAGGTGCGCAAGCGTCTCGAGGAGCGCATCAACCGCTAGCTCGCCAGCTCCGCGAGCGCGGTGAGCGACGCGACCAGGTCGCCCCGGTCATAGGTGTTCGTGGTGACCAGGAGCTCGTCGGCGCCAGTACGACGTACCAGCCTGCCGAGCGCGGCGTCGACCTCTGCCGGGGTCCCGTAGATCTGGCCGGTCAACGCGTTCTCGAAGAACTCCCGCTCCTTCGGCGTCATCTCGGCCGGGGGAGCGGACTCGAGCGGCGGGAACACGCCACGCGTCCGCGTGTAGGCGCTCGCCCATGCCTCCGGCAGCAACAGCTCACGCGCTTGCTCGGTCGTCGGTGCGACCGCGGCGGTGGCCGCCAGGACGACGTACGGGCTTGTTGCCTGAGGGGATGGGCGGAACTCGGCCCGGTACCGCTCGACGAGCTTCAGCAGGTCTGTCTCGCCTTTCACGCCGGCGATCACCAAGGGGAGTCCGAAGGACGCGGCGAGCGCAGCGCCCTCGCCGATGGCGAGGATGAAGGCTGGGATGTGCAGTCCCTCGCCCGGGCGGGCGTGGACCTGCGGATGTGCCTGCTGAGTGCCGTCGAAATACCCCAAGAGTTCCTTGAGCTGGTCGGCGAAGTCCTCGGCCGCGTCCTTCTCGACGCCTAGGGCACGGCGGATCCCGTTGGTGAAGCCGACAGAGCGGCCGAGGCCCATGTCGATGCGGCCCGGGTACAGCGACTCCAGCACGCCGAACTGCTCAGCCACGACGAGCGGCTGGTGGTTCGGCAGCATCACGCCGCCGGTACCGACCCGGACGGTGTCCGTACGCGCTGCCACGGCCGCTGCGAGCACTGTGGGCGCAGATCCGATCACTCCAGGCACGCTGTGGTGTTCAGACACCCAGAAACGCTTGTAGCCGAGCTTCTCGACCTCCTGCGCCAAGTCGACGGTCGCACGCAGCGTCTCGGCCTCAGACTCGCCGACACGTCGCCGCGATCGGTCCAAGACCGACAACGGCACCCCTGACAACAAGCCCATACTCAAGGCAACGGCGGCCTCGGACGGCTCATTCCCCAAGTAGGAGCTGCAGGTCTGCCCGGAAGCGAGCACTGTCGCCCAGTGGCGCCAGGAACTCGCGTTCAACCTCCTGCCGGACCTGCTCGGCCGCCTCGAGGGTGCGCTCGCCCTCGGCGGTCAGCACCACGACGTTGCGGCGGCGATCCTCGGCGCTGCGCCGCCGCTCGACCAGCCCGCGTTCCTCGAGACCGTCGATCAGGTCGCCGATCGACGTCCGATCCACCCGGAGTCGCGCGGCGACCTCCAGCTGTGACAGCGGCTCGCCGGAAGCGATCGAGGCCAGGACGGCCAGATCCCGGCCGTTCAGCCCGTGCGGCGCCAGTGCCTCGGTCTGCGCCTCGGTCAGGCGCGCCAGCACGTGTTTGAGCAGATATCCCAGCCGATCGGACGCCATGGACCCGAATCTACCGGGGAACTGATCGTCAGGAGAGCTGATCATCAGTTACTCTGACGATTATGGAACCGACCTTCGGTCTGAAGACCACCCCGATGCACGTCCCGTACGCCGAGATCCAGCGCGTCTGGAGGGAGGCCGACGAGACCCCGCAGATCCGTGACGCGTGGTTGTGGGACCACTTCCTGCCGATGGCCGGGCCGAAGGGCGGTGACGTGCTGGAGGGCTGGACGCTGCTCGCGGCTCTGGCTGCCCAGACGAGCCGACTGCGACTCGGCCTGCTCGTCACCAGCAACCGGATCCGGCCGCCGGCGGTACTGGGCAAGATCGCCAGCACGCTCGACGTCATCTCCGGCGGTCGCCTCGTGATGGGTCTCGGGGTGGGCGGCACTCACCAGCCCGACGGCGCCGGAGGCATTCCCGGTCCGAATCCCGCGGTCGCGGAGTATGCGGCGTACGGGCTGAGCCTGGTGTCGCCGGGGGAGGGCGTGGATCGGTTGCGGGAGACGATCGAGATCCTGCAGTCCATGTTCGCCGAGGAGGTCTTCGACTTCCAGGGCCGGTACTACGCGCTCGAGCAGACCAGGAATGCGCCGAAGCCGATCCAGCGTCCGGGGCCGCCGCTGCTGATCGGTGGCTGGGGCAACCGGATGATGCGACTGATCGCGGAGTACGCCGACATCTGGAACATCAGCGGGCCGCCGCACAACGACCTCGACTTCCTGGCCGACCGAGTCCGGCGACTCGATGCCGAGTTGGCGGCGATCGGTCGTGATCCGGCCGCGATCAGCCGCTCGCTGCAGCAGATCGTCTCGTACGACGATCCGGCGTCGACGCGCGCGATCGTGCGCAGTGCGGTCGGCCTGGGCTTCGATCACATCGTGCTGTCGCTGCCCCGGCCGTACCCGGACCGAGCGGTCCAATGGCTGGTCCGGGAGATCATCGAGCCGACCCTCGGATGACTTTTCGAGCAAGATCGAAAGGCTCGAAATCCGTTCCGGAGCCTCCTTGGAGCCGTCGTACCGGGCTCTGACCTGCGGAAACGTCCTTTCGTCAGTATCTGACGAATCTCGTGACGATCTTGGGCAGGGGTTTACATTCCGCCGAGATAGGACTGCACTCAGTGCTGGAGCGACCACCCCGGGTCACTCCGTGAGGCTGAGGGAGTTGACATGAGGCACACCCCGCCGAAATTGAAGGCCGCACTCTGCGGTCTGGCCCTGATCGCCGCAGCAGCACTGCCGATGGGCGCTGCCCCCGCCGTCGCCGGACCGGTGCCGGCTGCGCCCACTCTGTCGGCCGAAGCGGTCGCGGCGGCCAAGACCGTCCCCACGCTGGGCCATTCCACCCAGACGCTGAAGACCCTGAACATCCAGTTCCAGTACCAGCAGACCGGCTACTGGTGTGGCCCGGCCGCGACCCGGATCGCGCTGTCGGCCAAGACGTCGTCGCTGCCCAGCCAGCAGCAGCTGGCCAACGAGCTGCCCACCACGACCAACGGCACCGACTGGATCGGTCAGGTCACGCGGGTCCTGAACAACCGCCTCGGCACCACCTACTACGAGACCAAGGAGATGCCGAACGATCCGCCGACGCAGGCGCAGCGCAACCTGCTCTGGCAGGACATCACGTACGACGTCGACCGCGGCTGGGCGCTGGTCGCCAACATCGTCGCCCCGGCCAGCAACCACCCGCCGGGCTACCCGAACTACACGATCTACCACTACTTCACGGTGATCGGGTACGACTCGAGCGACTCGACAGTCCTGATCGCCGACCCGGCCGGCTTCGCCCCCACTGCGACGTACTGGCTGACCTTCAACCAGCTCGCCACCCTCATCCCGCCGAAGGGCTACTCCGCCTGAGCCAGCTCGTGGAACGGGTACGCCGATGCGGTGACACCAGTCGCCGCGTCGGCCGCCCGCACACCGGCGAACGGTACGACGAGCGTCCGCAACTGCGGGCTGGCGGCAACGAGTTCGCGCGTCGGCGAGCGGGCGACCAGTACGTCGTACGCGGCATCTGGAGGCGGTGCGCCGTCGGTGAACCGCCAGCCAGGGTGGCGTCTCGTGATGCGCTCGGTGGCGTCGTCGTCGAGTCCGGCCACACCGTGGACCCAGAAATGCTTCATGAGGTGGAAATGTAGTTTAAGGACGTGAGTAAACAGCCGCGGTTGGAGATCGAGTACTGCACGCAGTGCCGCTGGTTGATGCGAGCAGCCTGGACCGCGCAGGAGCTGCTCACCACCTTCCCCAAGGAGCTAGGCGAAGTAGCGCTGGTGCCGTCCACCGGCGGGATCTTCGACATCTCCCTGGACGACGAGATGCTCTGGTCCCGCAAGGCCGAAGGCGGCTTCGCCGAACTGCCCCTGCTGAAGCAGATGGTCCGAGACCGAATCGCCCCCGACCGGCAACTCGGCCACTCGGACCGCAAAACCCCCGAGTGATCCTGGGCACGTCGGGGATGTGAATTTGTGAATGCTTGGGGCGGCAAGTGACAATGGAACGGTTATGACTACCTCCCTTCCCCTTGTTTTCGATGAGCCGCGCCGTGCCAAGAAGCCGCCGCGGCACTTGGCCGACCTGTCCGGGGAGGAGCGCCGCGAGGCGGTCACCGCGCTGGGGGAGCCCGCGTTCCGGGCCAAGCAGCTGTCGAACCACTACTTCTCCCGGCTGACGTCGGATCCGGCCGAGATGACCGATCTGCCGGCCGCGAGCCGCGACAAGCTGGTCGCCGAGCTGATGCCGCCGTTGCTGACCAAGGTCCGCGACCTGGAGTGCGACAACGGGACCACGCGGAAGACGCTGTGGAAGCTGCTGGACGGTTCGCTGGTCGAGTCCGTGCTGATGCGCTACTCCGACCGCACCACGATGTGCGTCTCGTCGCAGGCCGGTTGTGGGATGGCGTGCCCGTTCTGCGCGACCGGCCAGGCCGGTCTGACGCGCAACATGACCACCGCGGAGATCGTCGAGCAGGTCGTCGACGGCGCCCGCGCGCTGGCCCGTGACGAGATCCCTGGCGGTCCGGGGCGGGTCAACAACATCGTCTTCATGGGCATGGGCGAGCCGATGGCCAACTACAAGGCCGTCATCGGTGCCGTCCGCCGCTTCACCGACCCGTCGCCTGAGGGCCTCGGGATCTCCGCCCGTGGTGTGACCGTGTCGACCGTCGGCCTGGTGCCGCGGATCCACCAGCTCGCCGACGAGGGCATTCCGGTCACGCTGGCCGTGTCGCTGCACGCGCCGGACGACGAGCTGCGTGACGAGCTGGTCCCGATCAACAATCGCTGGAAGATCGACGAGGTCCTCGACGCCGCCTGGGGTTACGCCGAGAAGACCAAGCGCCGGGTCTCCATCGAGTACGCGATGATCCGCGACATGAACGACCACGCCTGGCGTGCCGACCTGCTCGCCGAGAAGCTCCGCGCCCGCGGCGACTGGGGCTGGGTGCACGTCAACCTGATCCCGCTGAACCCGACCCCGGGTTCCAAGTGGACGGCCTCCGACCCGGCCGACGAGCGCGAGTTCGTCCGTCGCCTGCAGGCCGGCGGCATCTCCACCACGGTTCGCGACACCCGCGGCCAGGAGATCGACGGCGCCTGCGGTCAGCTCGCTGCCGCGAACTAGGCCTGAGGTGGACCAGCCCCTCTTAACCAGCGTGCGCTGGCGGCCGGGGTGCGTGGGTCAGCGCGGCGGCGTTGATCAGTTGGCAGGCGTGCCTGATCCGGGTCACGGTCAATGGGGTGTTCACGCCTTGCCGAGGTCGAGGAGCGCGCCGAGCAGTTCCTCGGGCGTCTCCAGCTGCGGCATGTGGCCGGTGCGGGGGAGCAGCGTGTACGTCGCCAATGGGATCGCGTCGGCAAAAGCCTTCCCGTACGCCGGTCCGGCGATCCCGTCGCTCTCGCCCCACACGACGTGGACGGGGATGTCGATCTCACCGAGCCGCTTGGCCAGCGTTTCATCCAGCATGGCTGGGCCGGTGTAACCGATCAGAGCCAGTACGTCGGGGCTCGGGCCGGGCGTCCCGGTCGGCGGCACCGGCATCTTGCTCGGGTCGTGGAAGGAGAGTGCGCGCAGTTCGGCAGTCGACAGTCCCTTGACGTCGGTGATCGGGTGACCCTCGACCTCGATGCCGATCGCGTCGATGATCACTGCGCCGCTGACCCGTGGGCTGTGCTGCAGCGCGATCTCCGCGGCCAGCCAGCCGCCGAAGGAGTTGCCGACCACGGTCACGTCGGTGAGATCGAGTTCGTCCAGCAGAGCGACGTACAGGCGGGCCAGTTCGGTGACGCTGTTGAGCTCTGCTGGCTTCGGCGTACCTCCGAAACCGGGGTGCGTGGGGAGCAGGACGCGGGAGTGGGTGCGCTCAGCGAGCAGGTCAGCGAAGCCGGCCATCGTCGCCACGCCACCGCCGCCGTGCAGCAGCAGGAACGGCCGGGTGCGGTCACGGTCCTGGAGGG
This sequence comes from Kribbella sp. NPDC058245, assembly GCF_042882005.1. Classification (NCBI taxonomy): domain Bacteria; kingdom Bacillati; phylum Actinomycetota; class Actinomycetes; order Propionibacteriales; family Kribbellaceae; genus Kribbella; species Kribbella sp. NPDC058245. The sequence continues at coordinate 63,746 of NZ_JBHVWY010000013.1, read as the reverse complement.
TCACCTCGGCACCGGTCAGTGTGCGGGTCTCGGTGCGAACCGGCCGGAGCGAGCCAGCCCGGGGGAGCGTCGTCATGTTTGTCGTCCTCACTGGGTCGAGAAGGTCTATATAAGGAACCTTAGATCAGCTTCTTGATATAAGCAACCTGGTCTAAGATCGCCGTATGGCTTATCAACCGGGCGAGGTCGGACTGGCCGTGAAGCGGCTGCAGTACCGCCACCATCGAGCGCTGAGTCAGGCGCTGGCGCCACTCGGGCTCTCACTCGTGCAGTGGGACACGCTGCGCCACCTCCACCGCAAGCCGGACGCCTCCCTGCACGACCTGGCCCTCCTCACCTTCCAGACCGACCAGTCCTTCGGCTCCCTGGCCACCCGCATGGCCGACCGCGGCCTGATCGAACGCGTCCCCGGCCCCGGCCGGGCCGTCCGCCACCAACTCACCCCCGAAGGCGCCCGCCTCCGCGCCGCCGGCCAAGAAGTCGTAGACGCCGTCGTAGAGTCCTCCTTCGACGACCTCACCCCCACGCAGCTCAACCAGCTGGGCGAGCTTCTCGACCTAGCCCTCGGCGCCGACCCGACTGCGTAGTCAATGCGGTTGCGACGGCGTACCGAACAACGGGTAGTGGTCGCCAAAATCCGCCAACGGCCACGCCGGCACGCGGCGCGACGCACCGCTGGACGAACCACTACCCGTCCGCCGGTACACCCCGGCCGTGTCGCCGCACCGGCATCGGCAGACTGGGCACCATGCGTGGCATGGTGCGGCGGTATGCGGAGCGGGACCGGCAGGCAGTGCTCGACCTGGCGCCGAGACTGACCGAAGGCGTGGCGCCCTGGCATTCAGCGGGCGCAGTGCGCGCAGCCGTCATCGGCTGGGTGACCGAGGCGGTGGAACGGGCCGACGAGCCGGACCGCTTCGTATATGTGGCCGAAGTCGACGGTGAGGTGGTCGGTTTTGTGTCGGGCCAGCAGCGGACGCATTGGACCGGTCAGCGCGATGTGTACGTGGGCGAGCTCGTCGTTTCCCGCGAACGCGAAGGTGTCGGCAGCGCACTCATGGATATCGTCGCCCAGCACGCAGCCGAAGTCGGCGTCTCCACCATCACCCTGGATACCGGCGCCGCCAACTCGGCGGCACGTGCGTTCTACCGCACACTCGGCTTCGTGGAGGAGGACGTGAAGCTCACCAAAGTGCTCGGTGGGATGATCGAGGGGTGAAGATCCTCTCGATTCAGTCCGCGGTGGCTTATGGGCACGTGGGCAACTCGGCTGCCGTTTTCCCGCTTCAGCGCATCGGGGTGGAGGTGTTGCCCGTCTATACGGTCAACTTCTCGAACCACACCGGGTACGGCGCTTGGCGGGGACCGCTGATCAGCCCGGACGACGTGCGAGAGGTCGTGCTGGGTATTGAGGAGCGGGGCGCGTTCCCACAGATCGATGCGGTCCTCTCGGGCTACCAGGGCGGCGAGGGGATCGCGGACGTGATCCTGGAGACGGTGCAGCGGGTGAAGGCGGCGAACCCGGCGGCGGTCTACTCGTGTGACCCGGTGATGGGCAACGCGAAGTCTGGCTGCTTCGTCGCTCCGGCGATCCCGGTGCTCCTCAAGGAGCGTGTGGTACCGGCGGCCGACATCATCACGCCGAACCAGTTCGAGCTGGGCTTCCTGACCGACACTGAGCCGGACACTCTCGAGTCGACCCTGGCCTCGGTGGAGCTGGTCCGAGCGACCGGACCACGCACAGTGCTCGTCACGAGCGTCGAGCGCCCGGACCGCGAGGACGGCACGATCGAGATGCTGGCTGTGGACGACAGCGGCGCGTGGCTCGTCCAGACGCCGTACATCCCGATGAAGGCGAACGGCTCCGGTGACGTCACCGCAGCCCTCTTCACTGCGCACTACCGCCGTACCGGCGATCTGGCCGACGCACTGGCCCGCACTACCTCAAGCGTGTTCGACCTGCTCACGCGCACCCACGAGTCGGGTGAGCGCGAACTGCAGCTCGTGGAGTCGCAGGAGGCCTACGCCAACCCGCAGATGCAGTTCAAGCCGCAGCAAGTCAGCTGACGAGCGACGCGGCCTCGTCGATGGTGTCGACCAACTGGATGGACGACACCATCGGCCGGTCCGCGGCCAGGGACTGCAGGAGCGGCCAGACGGGGAGGTCTACCGTCCAGTGCTCGACGCCGACCAGCACGAGCGGAATCTGCGTGGCGTGGTCGCCGTAGTAGTTCGGGGTGACCGCCTGGAAGACCTCCTGCACTGTCCCGGCCGCACCGGGCAGGTAGATGATCCCGCCGCGCGCCTGGGAGAGCAGCACGTCCTCACGCTGCGCATTCGAGAAGTACTTGGCGATCGACGACGCAAACACGTTCGGCGGCTCGTGCCCGTAGAACCACGTCGGGATCGACACTCCACCGTTGCCCGGGAACTCACGCCGTACGTCGAGTCCCACTGACGCCCACTCCGCAATAGACGGCCGGAACGACGGTACGACGGCCAGCGCGGTGAGCGCCCGTTCCACGGCCGCATCGTCGTACGAGGCTAATGACGCGCCCAGGTTCGCCGCCTCCATCGCACCGGGTCCGCCACCGGTCACCACGGTCAGCCCGGCCCGCGCCAGCCCCTGTCCCAGCAGGACAGCCGACCGGTACGTCGTACTGCCGCGGGCGATGCCGTGTCCGCCCATCACGCCGACCCACGGACCGGTGTCCGGGAGCTCGTGCAGTGCATCAGCGATCGCGTGGTCGTGCAGTGCGGCCGCCAGTGTGCGGCTGGTGTCACCACGCTCGTCGTGCTGCCGGGACCATGCGTAGATGCGGGCATCCGGTGTGGCCTCGTACCCGCCGTCCAGACCGGCGTACAGGTCGTCGGCGGTGTAGAGCCGGCCGCGGTAAGAGTCGAACGGGAGTTCCGGGATCGCTGGGAAGACCAGCCCGCCACCGTCCCGGATCCAGTGATCGGCCTTGTCCTCCAGCACACAGCCGAGGAAGAGCGCGCCCAGCGGGCTCAGGCCGAGCAGCTCGGCGGTCCGGCCGCTCAGGTCGACCGACTGGACCCGCCAGCCGGCCATGGCGGTCGCACCGGCGGCCACCATCTGGTCGAAGTGCTCCAGCGACTCGATGTCGACGTGAGGGATGCTCGGCTGTGTCACGGAGAGCACACTACTGTCGGTCGGCGGCCAGATGAGGTAATGCTTAGGACATGACACATGCGGAGCTCTGGGAGCGTCACAAGGCCGTCATGCCGGACTGGCTGTCGTTGTACTACGAGGAGCCGATCGAGATCGTCCAGGGGTCCGGCCGCCGGGTCACCGACGGTGAGGGCAACAGCTATCTCGACTTCTTCGCCGGCATCCTGACCAACGCGATCGGCTACGACATCGCGGAGATCTCCGACGCGGTGCGCGAGCAGCTGAGCAGCGGGATCGCGCACACCTCCACGGTGTACCTGATCCGCAAGCAGATCGAGCTGGCCGAGCAGATCGCCAAGCTGTCCGGGATCGAGAACGCGAAGGTCTTCTTCGCCAACTCCGGCACCGAGGCGAACGAGGCCGCCCTGCTGCTCGCCACCCAGAACCGCCGGTCCAACCAGGTCCTGGCGATGCGGAACTCGTACCACGGCCGCGCCTTCGGCACCGTCGCGATCACCGGCAACCGCGGCTGGTCCGCGAGCAGCCTGTCCCCGGTCAACGTGCAGTACCTGCAGGGCGCGTACCCCTACCGCAGCCCGTTCAAGAACCTGTCGGACGCCGACTACATCAAGGTCTGCGTCGACGACCTGCGCAACGTCATCGAGACCACCACCGCCGGTGACGTCGCCTGCCTGATCGCCGAGCCGATCCAGGGCGTCGGCGGTTTCGCCTCCCCGCCCGACGGCCTGTACGGCGCCTTCAAGGAGGTGCTGGACGAGTACGGGATCCTGTTCATCTCCGACGAGGTCCAGACCGGCTGGGGCCGCACCGGTGACCACTTCTGGGGCATCCAGGCGCACGACGTCGTACCGGACGCCATGACGTTCGCCAAGGGCCTCGGCAACGGCTTCGCGATCGGCGGCGTGGTCGCCAAACCCGACCTGATGGACAGCATCAAAGCCAACTCCCTGTCCACCTTCGGCGGCAACCCGATCTCCACCAGCGCAGCCAAGGCCACCATCGACTACCTGCTCGACCACGACCTCCAGGCCAACGCCGCCAAACGCGGCGCCCAGCTCGCCGACGGCCTCCGCGGCATCGCCGAGGAGTTCCCCGAGCTCGGCGACGTCCGCGGCAAGGGCCTGATGCTCGCCACCGAGATCGTCAACCCCGCCGACAACACCCCCGACGCCGCCACCACCGCCAAACTCCAGCAGGAGACCAAGAACCGCGGCCTCCTGATCGGCAAGGGCGGCCTCTACGGCAACGTCCTCCGGATGGCCCCACCCATGACGCTGACCGAAGAAGAAACCACCGAAGCCCTGGAAATCCTCCGAGACTCCTTCAACACCCTCCGCTGAACAGCTGCGTACGTCGAAGGCCCCCTCTCAGCGATCGAGAGGGGGCCTTCGGGTGTTCAGACTGGGCCGATCCCGGCGCCGGGATCGTTGGCCAGCGGGAGGGGCGGTGGGGCACCGGTGATCTTTCGGCGGCGGCGTGAGCGGCCTTCGAGGTAGCGGGCCAGGAGCGACAGCAGTGAGCACAGGCCGATGTAGATGACTGCGATCACGATGTACGTCGGGATGTAGGGGAAGCCGTACTGGATCCGGCCGCCCATCTGCTTTCCGACGTACAGCAGTTCGCCGTAGGTGATGACGAAGCCGAGTGCGGTGTCCTTCAGCAGAACGACGAGCTGGGAGACGATCGCGGGCAGCATCGCGCTGACCGCCTGCGGGAGCAGCACCAGGCGGACGACCTGGTTCTTGCGCAGACCGATGGCGTAGGCCGCTTCGCGCTGACCCTTCGGTACCGCGGCGATACCGGCCCGGAAGATCTCGGCGAGCACCGAGCCGTTGTAGAGCGTCAGACCGAACACGACTGCCCAGAACGGACCCAGACCCCACTGGTACTGAATGTTCGCGAAGTAGAAGAAGATCATCATGATCAGTAGCGGGATCGCGCGGAACAGCTCGACGGCGTACGTCGCCGGGACCCGGACCCACTTGTGGTCACTGATCCGCGCCGCGGCGAAGACAGCTCCGAACAAGACTGCGAGTACGGCCGCCAGTCCGGCCGCGCGCAGTGTGTTGAGCAGACCGTTGAGCAGCTGCTTCTGGATCGCGGTGTACTGGAACTGGCGCCACAGCCGGCCTTCGAACTGGCCGTTGACGTAGAGCCGGTTGATCAGCCAGGCGGCGACGCCGGCCACCACGATCAGGACGACCACGTTGGAGATCCGGTTGCGGAGCTTGCCCCGGGGACCGGGGACCTCGTACAGCACCGAGCTCATCAGGCCACCGCCGTCCGTCGTTCGGCCCACCGCTGCAGGAACATCAGCGGGACAATGAGAATCAGGAAGCCGATCGCGATCCAGAGCAGCGTGAGCATCTGGTTCTCGCCCCGCTCGGACATCGCGAAGGAGATCGAACCGGCCTCGGCGAGCGAGAAGCCGGCCGCGATCGTGGTGTTCTTCAGCAACGCGATGAACACGCTGGACAGCGGCGGGACGATCGCCCGGAACGCCTGTGGCAGCACGATCAGCGTCAGGACCTGGAAGAACGTCATGCCAACCGCCCGCGCGGCCTCGGACTGGCCGGGCGAGATCGTGTTGATCCCGGAGCGGACGACCTCGCAGACGAAGGCCGAGGTGTAGATCGTCAGCGCTCCGACGCCCGTCCAGAACGGCGTGGGCAGGGCCAGTTGCATCTTGGCCGCGCCGAAGAACAGAAACGCGAAGACCAGCGTCAGCGGAGTGTTCCGCAAGGTGTTCACGTAGCCAGTGCCGACGGCGCGCAGTGCCGGGACCGGAGACACCCGGAACGCACCCAAGATGGTGCCGAGCACCAGACTGAGCACGGCCGAGACCAGGAACAACCTGATCGTCAGCCAGAATCCGTCCCGGAACAGATCCCAGTTGTCGGTGAGGACCGAGAGCATCGCGACCTTCCTCGTGCTAAGGCTCTACAGAACCCGGCCGCGGCGCCGGTGAGGACGCCGCGGCCGGGGAGTTGATCAGTACTTCTCGAGAGCCGGCGGGGTGCCCGGGGAGCCGGACTTGCCCAGCGTCTCGTCGTAGATCGACTTCCAGGTGCCGTCGGTCGCGGACTTCTCCAGGATGGTGTTCACCTGGTCGCGCAGCGCCTTGTCGTCCTTGGGCAGGCCGATGCCGTACTTCTCGGTACTGAACGGCTTGCCGACCACGCGGAGCTGGTCCGGTGCGGTGGCCGCGTAGCCCTTGAGGATCGCGTCGTCGGTGGTGACGGCATCGGTCTTGTTGTCCAGCAGCTGCGAGACGCACTCGGAGTAGGTCTTGTACTCGGAGATGTTGCTGGCCTCGGTGAGCTGCTCGTCCTTGACCCGCTGGATCGGGGTCGAGCCGGTCGCGGAGCAGACCTTCTTGCCCTTGAGGGCGGTCTTCCCGGCGTCCATCGAGGTGTCGTCCTTGCGGACCAGCAGGTCCTGGCCGGCGACGAAGTACGGGCCGGCGAAGGAGACGAGCGCCTTGCGCTTGTCGGTGATCGAGTAGGTGCCGACGTAGTAGTCGATCTCACCGCCGCCGATCGCCGTCTCGCGGTTGGCCGACGGGATCTCCTTGTACTCGATCTTGTCCGGGTCGAAGCCCAGACCGGCCGAGACCATCCGGGCGACCTCGATGTCGAAGCCACAGCGCTTGCCGTTGGCGTCCTTGTAGCCGAGATTCGGCTGGTCGGCCTTGACGCCGACGATCAGGTTGCCGCGGGACTTGATCTTGGTGAAGGCCGGGCTGCCGGCCACGTCCACACCGGAAGCGGTGTCGAACTTGTGCGGGGTGCCACAGGAGTCGGATGCGGTGCCGCCGCCGCCCCCTGCTGCTCCGGGCTCGTCCTTACCGCAGGCGGTCGCGGTCAGCGCGAGCGCCGCGACGCCGAGACCGGCGACGAGGTGACGCATTCTCATTCGGGTTCCCCTTTGTGATGTGTTTGCTGGTACGGCCGCGGGCGGAAGTCAGTGCTTCAGGATCTTGCCGAGGAAGTCCTGCGCGCGCCGGGAGGTGGGGCTGGTGAAGAAGGTCTCCGGGTCGGCCTGCTCGACGATCTCGCCGTCGGCCATGAACACCACCCGGTTCGCCGCACTCCGCGCGAACCCCATCTCGTGGGTGACCACGACCATCGTCATCTGCTGCTTGGCGAGGTCGATCATCACCTCCAGGACCTCCTGGATCATCTCCGGGTCGAGCGCCGAGGTGGGCTCGTCGAAGAGGATCACCTTGGGGTCCATCGCCAGCGCGCGGGCGATCGCGACGCGCTGCTGCTGGCCGCCGGACAACTGCGCCGGGTACTTCGACGCCTGGCTGGCCACCCCTACCCGTTCCAGCAGTTCCAAGGCCCGCTTCTCGGCCTGTTTCGGGTCCGTCTTGCGAACCTTCAGCGGGCCGAGAGTGACGTTCTGCAGGATCGTCTTGTGTGCGAACAGATTGAAGGACTGGAACACCATGCCGACGTCGGCGCGCAGCGTCGCCAGGGCCTTGCCCTCGCTTGGCAGCGGCTGACCGTCCAGCTCGATGGTGCCCGAATCGATCGTCTCGAGCCGGTTGATCGCGCGGCAGAGCGTCGACTTGCCGGAACCGGACGGGCCGATCACCACGACGACCTCGCCCTTGGCGATGGACAGGTTGATGTCCTTCAGGACGTGCAGTTCGCCGAAATGCTTGTTGACGCCGGTGAGGGCCACCAGACCCGTTTGCGTCAAGGTGCCGGAATCGCTCATGGCCAGAACCTACTGGAGGCCGGGGGGCCGTCGCATCGCCGGTCGGTTCCGTGGTGGTAACGATCTGCAATGAACCGGCGCGTAGCGTGATGATGCCATCACGCTACGCAGGATCCAGGCGGATCAGTGACCGGAACCTGTCACCCCGCAGCAGCCGCCCGCGGCGAGGGATACGGTCGCCGGTGCCTGCACCGCCGCCTCGACGTCCGCGAGCATTTTCGCCCGGGCCGCCGGTCCGATCACCCGTCCGCGAGTGACGACAGAGTGAATGTTGCGGGTGTTGCGGATGTCGGTCAACGGGTCGGCGTCCAGTACGACGAGATCCGCGATCTTGCCGGCCTCGACGGCACCGAGATCGCGGCCGAGTCCGAGGAACCGCGCCGGCTCGGCAGTGGCGGCGTACAGGGCCTGGCGTGGGGTGGCGCCGGCGGTGACGAGCTGTTCGAGCTCGTCGTGCAGTGCGAACCCGGGCACGCTGTACGGCGTACCGGTGTCGGTGCCGGCGAGGATCGGGACGTCGTGGGCGATCAGCTCGGAGACGAAGTGCTTGCGCCAGGCCCACATCTTGCGCTGGTGCGAGATCTCCTCGGCGGTCCGGTTGGCGCCGTACAGGTTCTGGATGACGTAGTCGTAGGTGCCGATGGTGTCGGCGCTGAGGTACTTGGCCAGGTTCGGATCGAGACTGGTGTAGTCGATCTGGTCGAGTACGCGGTGCATCGACAGCGTCGGGGTGACGTGGGTGTTGTTGCGGCGCAGCGTGCCGAAGACGTCCGCGGCGCGCGCCTTGCTGTAGGTGTTGGCGGCGATCCATTCGATCGGGTGCATCTGGCGGAACCACGCGTTGTAGTCGCCGGTCTGGACTTTGATCTCGCTGACCATCCGCCGTACGTCGGTCTCGCGCGTCGACACCGCCAGGCCGAGCGAGTGGATGTGTTCGATGCTGCGTTGACCCGCGTTGCTGGCCTCTTTGCTGGTGACCTGGTCCGGTCCGTGGCCGTGCACGGTCAGGCCGACCTTGCGAGCCTCGTCGATGATCGCGAAGTACGACGCCCGGTTGAGGCGCGAGTAGACCTTGACGAAGTCGGCGCCCTCGGCCTGCACCTGCCGTACGGCGGCCCGCGCCGCGGCCGGGGTGTCGACGACCAGGACGTGCAGCAGGTTCGGGTCCCACAAGGTCGGGTCGCCGTCGATGATCTGACTGGCCACGACCATTCGCGGGCCGAGCAGGGTGCCGGCCTCGATCCGGTCCCGCCAGTCGTAGACGATCGGGTCCGGCGCTGCCATCTCGCGAACCGTGGTGAGGCCGTTCGCCAGGTAGAGCGGAGGCGAGACATGCTCGTCGCCGAGGCTGTGGACATGCATGTCGGCCAGGCCCGGTACGACGTACTTCCCGGTCGCGTCGATGACCGTCGTACCGCGGGGGATCGGCAACCGGCCGACGCCGACGATCCGGTCACCAGCGATCAGCACGGTCTGGTTCCTTCGGCGGTGACCTGTCACGACGTCGATCACGGTGGCGCCCGTCAGGGCGGTGAGGTTGCGTGGAGAGCCCAAAGCAGGGCCTGCCGTGGTGAACGATCCGCCGGCGATCACGGCGGCTCCGGCGGCGGTGCGGGCGAGGAACTGGCGACGAGAACTGTTCATGCCCCTCACTATTGTCTGCGCCGGACTCCGCGTCAGGGGTAGCAGGCCGCCGGTGCCAGGTAGGGAAATACCCACCTCGGCACGTACTCTTGGTGGCTGTTATGCGTACTTATGAGGTCCGCACCTACGGGTGCCAGATGAATGTCCACGACTCCGAGCGGCTGCGCGGCCTGATGGAGGACGCGGGCTACGTCCGTGCGCCCGACGGCGACCAGGCCGATGTCGTGGTGTTCAACACGTGCGCGGTCCGGGAGAACGCCGACAACAAGCTGTACGGCAACCTCGGTCACCTGGCGCCGGTGAAGGCCAAGCGGCCGGGGATGCAGATCGCCGTCGGCGGCTGCCTGGCGCAGAAGGACAAGGCGACCATCACCAAGAAGGCGCCCTGGGTGGACGTCGTCTTCGGGACGCACAACATCGGCTCGCTGCCGGTGCTGCTGGAGCGGGCCCGGGTCGCCGAGGAGTCGCAGGTCGAGATCCTCGAGTCGCTCGACGTCTTCCCGTCCACGCTGCCGACGCGCCGCGAATCGGCGTACTCGGCCTGGGTCTCGGTCAGCGTCGGCTGCAACAACACCTGCACGTTCTGCATCGTCCCGGCGTTGCGCGGCCGCGAGAAGGACCGCCGTCCCGGCGACGTGCTCGCCGAGGTCGAGGCACTCGTCGCCGAGGGCGTGCTCGAGGTGACGCTGCTCGGTCAGAACGTGAACTCGTACGGCGTGGAGTTCGGCGACCGGTATGCGTTCTCGAAGCTGCTCCGGGCCTGCGGGGAGATCGACGGGTTGGAGCGCGTGCGCTTCACCTCGCCGCACCCGCGCGACTTCACCGCCGACGTGATCGAGGCGATGGCCGAGACGCCGAACGTGATGCCCTCGCTGCACATGCCCATGCAGTCCGGTTCGGACCGCGTGCTGAAGGCGATGAAGCGCTCGTACCGGCGGGATCGCTACCTCAAGATCATCGAGGACGTGCGCGCGGCGATGCCGGACGTGGCGATCACCACCGACATCATCGTCGGCTTCCCGGGTGAGACCGAGGAGGACTTCGAGGGCACGCTCGACGTCGTCCGTCAGGCGCGGTTCGCGGGTGCCTTCACCTTCCAGTACTCCAAGCGTCCCGGGACGCCGGCGGAGTCGATGGAGGACCAGGTCCCGCGCGCGGTCGTCCAGGAGCGCTACGAGCGTTTGGTCGCGTTGCAGGACGACATGGCCTGGGCCGAGAACAAGCTGACTGTTGGTCGTTCCCTTGAGGTTCTCGTTGCCGAAGGCGAAGGCCGCAAGGACGCCGCCACCCACCGGTTGAGCGGTCGCGCTCGCGACAACCGCCTGGTCCACTTCGCTCTCCCCGAGGGTGTCGAGGCTCCGCGACCAGGGGACTTGGCCACGGTCGAGGTCACCTACGCTGCCCCGCACCACCTGGTCGCGGACGTCTTCGGTTCCATCCGCCGTACTCGCGCTGGCGATGCCTGGGAGCGCACGCAGGACGCCCCGCCGTCGTCAGTTCCGGGCGTCATGCTCGGCATGCCCACGCTGGGTGCCAAGCCGCTTGAGCCGGCAGTCGGCGGTTGCCAGATCGCATGAGTCTGCTTCCTCCGGGCGCGGAGCCGTTCGCGGCTGTGCGGGATGCGGATGTGTACGCGCTGGACGAGCAGTGGGTGCTGCGGCGGTACCGGAACGGGTACCCGGTGCGGGACGAGGCCGACTTCATGCGGCACGTGGCGAAGTTCGGCTACCCGGTGCCCGCCGTACGGGAGATTGATGGCGCCGACATGGTGATCGAGCGCCTCAACGGACCGACGCTCGCGGACGCCGCCGTCGCGGGCGACCTGGACGCAGTACGGCTGGGGGAGTTGCACGCCGACCTGCACCGTCGCCTGCACGCGATCCCCGCACCGAGCGGTACGCCGGGGCTCGTCGTCGTCCACGGCGACCTGCACCTGTACAACGTGATCGCCACCGACGCCGGACCCATCGTCATCGACTGGCGCAACGCCGAAGAGGGCATCGCCGAGTTCGACATCGCGATGACCGCGATCATCTTCGCCCAGGTCGCTCTCGACCCAGAGTGGGCCGAGCTCTCCCCGCTCCTCCGCGAGGCCCTCGCCACCTACCTGGCGAACTCGATCGACCCGACGCCCGGCCTCACCGCCGCATTAGATGCCCGCGGCAACAACATCACCCTGACGCCGGCCGAGAAGGAGCTCCTTCCAGCGCAGGAAGCTCTGATCCGCAGCTTGCTCTGACCGGTAAGCGGACCTGCACCACCCACTAAGTGCACCCCAAGCCGTCGGACCGCGCTCAGCTGAGCGCGGCCACGCCTGTCCGGGCGACGTTAGTGGGTGATGGGCGTCCGCCTACGCGTTCAGGAACTGGGACGGTTTCAGGGCGCGACTCACGATCCGCACCTCACCGATGTATCCGGCAAAGCCTTGGTCGACCTCATTCGCATAGTGACCGGCTCCGACGAGCCACGGCTTGCCGACCGTCGCCAGCCCGCTCGACGGGGTCGCCGGATTACGCAGCAGCTCGGACGAGTCGACGTACACGGTGCTGTGCCGTCCGTCGTTCACGATCGCGAGGTGGAACCAGCGCCCGGCCACCTGCTCGTGACCCCAGTTGGTGAACGTGTCGTTCTTGTCGAACGGGTAGACCGCCCACTGCACCTGGCGCCCACCGGAGAACCCGAGCTTCACGACCGGCTCGTCCGGGTCGCTGCCCGTCTTGCCCGCATCGCGCCCGGTGCCGAGCCTTGAGATCAGCCCTTCCCACGAGTGGTCCTGACCGTCGTCGGCCAGCTTCACGAACGCCTCGATCGTGTACCCGCCACGGAACGTCGCCTTGTTGATCGGCGCATCGTCGGCCGTCTTCAGATACCCACCGCGTGCCGGATTCTTCCCACCCGGGAACAACCAGCTCGCATGCCCCGGCTGCTCCGGGTGGAACTCGCTCGACACGCTCGGCGCATCGCCGCCCAGCTGCACGCGCGTCAGGTGGTTGCCCTGTCCGGACTGGTCGACGACCTGCCCGCCCACCGGTCCATCAAAGCGCCAGTACGCCGCTGTCCCCGGAATGACCAACTGCTTCGCCGGTCGCGCCGGCCGCACGGCCACCGGAGCGAACCCCGCGAATCTCGCCGAGAAGTCGATCGGAATGCTGAACCGATTGACGTCGTCGGTCAGCTCGATCTCGCCCTCGGCCAGCTCGTTCCGCCGGGCCGGGTCCTGCGCGAAGATCCACGGCGCGATCGTCTCGACGTCGATCGTGTTCCGGGCCAGGTCGAAGTGGTACAGCCGGACCATCCCGGAACCGCCGTAGTACCGGTCCTGGAAGTTGGCCAGGTGCAGATGCACGTCGTGGCCGGCGGCGTTCTGCTTGGTGAGCCGCCCCGGCGGCCAGAAGTGCCCGTTCAGGGTGAGGAAGATCTGGTCGTTGTCCTTCACCAGCTGGTCCCAGACCCGCACCCCGTGGTTGCTCAGCTCCGCGACCCCGGTGTCGGCGTACACGAGCTCGTGGATGGTCAGGATCACCGGCATCTTCGGATGCGCCGCGATCACCGCCCGCGCCCACGCGAAGCTCGCGTCCGACGGCCGCCAGTCCATTGCCAGCAGCAACCACTGCCGCCCGGCCGCCCGGAACACGTGGTACGAGTTGTACCCGTTCGCCGTCGATCCGCCGTACGTCGGCATCCGCCGGAACCGCTGCGGCCCGAACGTTCGCAGGTACGGCGAGTCGCCGCGGGTATCGTCCTTGGACCCGTCGATGTCGTGGTTCCCGGCCAGCACCGAGTACGGCATCCGTGCGCGGTCCAGCACCTTGAACACCGGATCCGCCTGCGCGAACTCGCTCGCCAGCGCGTTCTCGACCACGTCACCGAGGTGCGCCACGAACACCAGGTTCTCCGCGGACCGCTGCTCGACCAGATACTCGAAGGTCGCCGTCAACGGCGCCGAGTCACCCCGATCCTGGTCGAACTGATACTGCGTGTCCGGTACGACGGCCACCGTGAACCGCGGGTGCTCGGGGTCAACCCGCCCGCCGTACGACGAGGTCGTCGCCGCGGCAGCACCACCATCCAGCACGCCTCCCGCGACCACCGCCCCCGCGCTCAACGCCCCGGCCTGCAAAAGCCGCCGCCGGCTCGTCCCGTCGCCCTGCTGATCCATCTGCCGCCTCCACGTCGCTGCCTGACACCGCAGCGAACATTAGAGCGCACCAACCAAACATCAGTGAACGCCTCCAGAACCCTGGACCAACGCACACCGCGTCACTCAGCCGAACCCCTCCGCGATCACCGCCGGCAGCCCGCTGTCGAGGCCGGTCAGCACCCGCGTCTCGTGCGGCACCGTTGGCTCCGGCAACTTGTCGAGCGCGAACCACTCCAGCCGGTCCGCCTTCTCCGGCTCCATCAACCGCGGCTCACCCGTCCACCGCGACGTCGTGAAGAAGAAGTCCACCCGCTCGTCGATCGGATCCCCATTCCCGCCCGTCCGATGCATCGCCGTCAGCGACACCAGATCCCGCGGATCGATCTCCACCCCCACCTCCTCGCGAACCTCCCGCACCGCTGCCTGGATCGCCGACTCCCCAGCCTCCACATGCCCCGCCGGCACCGCCCAATACCCATCCATATAGCCGGTATTGGCTCGCAACAACATCAACACCTCGTCCCCCCGCCGCAACACCACATAAGCCGCCGGTACCACCCGAAACCGATCCATCCCACGACCCTAACCACCCCCACCGACGAAACTTTTGTGAAGAACCTCGACCCCACGTGTCAAAACACGGCGGTCCGCTTCGACGAGTAGGCAAGAGACCGGCAACGGGCCGGTCCACTGCCCCGGAGATGACTATGACTGCCACCCTCACCACCACCACGACCGTTGCCCCGTCGGTCGGACGCCTGCTCCGCGACGGCGCCATCGCCATCGTCCTCGCGGCCGTGGCCACTGCAACCGTCGCCGCCGCAGGTCAAGCCGCTGGTCTCAGCCTCAATGTCGCCGGCGCCCCCATCCCGCCTACCGGTTTCGCGGTCATGACCCTCATCTTCGCGACCCTCGGCCTCCTCATCGCCTTGGCCCTCCGTCGGTACGCCGCCCGCCCGCGCACCGCCTGGATCCGGATCACCATTGTCCTGACCGCACTCTCCTTCACTCCTGACCTCCTCGCCGACGCCGCACCCACCACCAAGGCCCTCCTGATGACAACCCACCTGATCGCCGCGGCCCTCGTCATCCCCGCAGTAGCCCGCCGCCTCCGCTGACCCCCCAAGCCCTAGCCTGCGGAGATGAGCTATATCGAACGCATGCGGCGGCTGGTCGGTACGGAACCGCTGGTGGGCGCAGGCGTCGGCGTACTGGTGTGGAACGACCAACAGCAGGTACTGCTCCAGCAGCGCTCAGACGACCAGACCTGGTGCATCCCCGGCGGCGGCGTCGAGCCGGGGGAGGAGCTCGAGGACGCGGCCCGCCGCGAGCTCCACGAGGAGACCGGCCTACACGCCGGCGCCCTGACGTTGCTCTCAGCCCGCTCCGGTCCGGACTGCTTCATCACCTACCCCAACGGCGACCAGGTCCAGGTCATCTCCCTGACCTATCGAGCGGAGTCCTGGACCGGCACCCTCAACCCCGCCAACGACGAAACCGTCGCCCTCGACTTCTTCAACCCCCACACGCTCCCCGCCATGAACCCCTACAACCAAGCCCTCTTCACCCACCTCGCAGCGGAAGGCCACCTACGGGGAGAGGGTCCAGATGAAGGCTAGGTAGCCCGCGAAGGTCACTGAGGTCGCAGCGAGGAACGCGAAGATCAGAGCGGCTTTGGCGGTCTGCGTTCGAGCCAGAGCGCGCGCGGCGGGGAGCAGGAGCAGGAAGGCCGGGAGGATGAGGCGGGCCTTGGAGTTGTAGTAGTTCGCGGCGCCGATGGACGAGATCAGGATGAGCGCGCTGTAGAGGATGAGTGGCCAGGGGAGCCGGTCGATCGCGTTCAGGGCGAGCAGGAGGATTGCGGCGACCACGACGAACGTGACGACGGTGAAGTCGAGGGCCGAGGCGGTGGTCAGCGTCTTCTTGGCGACTCGTAATGCCGAGGTGCCGTAGTCGAAGGACGAGCGCCAGATGGTTTTCTGGATGTGGAACCAGCCATCGACCCGTCCAGTCTGCTGACCGACCCACAGGATGTAGCCCAGCCACCCCACGGGAGCGAGCAGTCCGCCGACCCACGGTCGCCACCCGTCCTGACGCCGTACAACGGCAATCAGTGCGACCAGCCCGACCACGCCAACCAGTGCGATCGCAGAGGGCCGGGTCAGACCAGCAATCGCGGTCAGGACTCCGGCTGTGACCCAGTTGCGGCGCAGTAGGGCCAGCAACGCAAAGGCGCTCAGTGCGGTGAAGAGTGATTCGGTGTAGGCCATGGACTCGACCAGTGCGTGCGGTACGACGCCCCACAGTCCCGCGAGCAAGATCCCGGTACGCCGGTCCGCGAGGTGGTTGCCGACGGCGAAGATTCCCCAGGCCGCGACCAGTGAGGCCACGAGGCTGATCAGCACAGCGTTCTGTGCCGTGGTCAACGGCGACACCCAGCCGAGGCCGCGCACGAGCATCGGGTACAGCGGGAAGAGCGCCATCTCCTTCCCACCGGCAACAGCGTCGTACCCCTTGTCGGCGATCAGCACATAGTGCGCACCGTCGAAATCGCCGAGCACCTTGCCAAGGCTCTCCGGCGTACTCCGGCTCCAGATCGCCAGTACGACGAACGTCAGGACCCGTGTCACGGCGTACAGGGCAACGGCCGGCCAGGCGAGCCTGGCAGCGACGGTCCAAGACCGGGACGCCGGCGCGGCGTGTGCGTGCATGGTTCCTCCCGTGCCGCGACCCCTCGCGGACGGCGGGAGCCTACCGGACGCCACGACAAAGGGCCGCGAGCAACTGCTCGCGGCCCTTCGGTAAGGAGGTGTTCAGGCGGGCTTGTCAGCGTCCGGGATGTCGTCGTTCTGGCCGTCGAGGCCATCCAGGCCGTCCTTGGCCTTGTCGACACCCTGGTCGATCTTGTCGCCGTACTTGCCGCCGGTCTTCTCGTCGACGAAGTCACCGGCCTTGTCCAGACCCGCGCCGACCTTGTCGCCGTGCTGATCGACGAGGTCGCCGGCCTTGTCCTTCAGGTCCTCGGCCTTGTCCTTGAACTTGTCGAAGATGCCCATCTCAGGGGCTCCCATTCCTGCGTAGTGAACTGCTTACTGACAGCTAGCGGTAGATGATTGCACCAACCGGCCCCGAACACCTAGGACCGCCGCGAACTGTCGGACAGGAATTCAGCGGGTGTTACTCGACGTCGCCGCCGGAGTCCTGACTTCCGCCACCGGACTCGACGTCGCCACCCGACTCCACATCACCGCCGGACTCGACGTCACCACCGCTGAACTCGACGTCACCGCCGCTCTTCTTCAGCTCGACGTCGCCACCGCTGCGCTTGGCAGCGGCCAGCTCGTCGTCCCCCAGGTCCAGCGCGTCCTTGGCCGCGTCGGACTCTCCCTCGAACGGATTCGTCACAGCTTCATTCCTCCCGTAATCCGGTGTTGCGAACTGCCGTCGTGTCTACCGGTCGCAGGGGGTCATCCACAAGGACGCCCCCGGGCTCTTAGTGCAGACTTGACCGGCCCGGTACGGCGTCGGCGGGGCCGGTGCAGCGGGGGCCGACCGAAAACTGTCACACTGGAGCGATGGCCGAACCACTCGTCGTCGCGGTCGTCGGCCCCACAGCGGCCGGCAAGTCCGACCTGTCCGTTGCCCTGTGCAAGCGCCTGGGCGGCGAGGTCGTGAACGCGGACGCCATGCAGGTCTACCGCGGCATGGACATCGGTACGGCGAAGATCACCGCGCCCGAGCGGTCCGGCGTACCGCATCATCTGCTCGACATCCTCGACGTGACCGAGACCGCGACCGTGGCCGAGTTCCAGCAGCTGGCCCGGGCCGCGATCGACGACTGCACCGAGCGACAGGTGATTCCGGTCCTGGCCGGAGGGTCCGCGCTCTACGTCCGCGCGATCCTCGACGACTTCACCTTCCCCGGCACCGACCCCGCCGTACGGGAGCGTCTTGAGGCCGAGCTGGAAGACGTCGGATCCGGTGCGTTGCACCAGCGGCTCGCGGCCGTCGATCCCAAGGCTGCTGCTCAGATCCTGCCCAGCAACGGACGGCGGATCGTCCGGGCGCTGGAGGTCGTCGAGATCACCGGGGCGCCGTACAGCGCGACGCTGCCGGAACATCGCTACGTCTACCCGGGCGCCGTACAGATCGGTCTCGACGTCCCGCGGCCCGAGCTCGACGAGCGGATCGGGCGCCGGGTGGACCGGATGTTCGACTCCGGTTTCGTCGACGAGGTCCGCGAGCTGCTCAAGCACGGTCTGCTCGACGGCCGGACGGCGAACCGAGCTCTCGGCTACTCGCAGGTGATCGCGTTGCTGAACGGCGAGATCGACGAAGCCGAGGCCCGCGAGCGGACCGCGCAGTCGACCCGCAGGTTCGCGCGGCGGCAGGATTCCTGGTTCCGCAAGGATCCGCGGATCACCTGGCTGCGGTACGACGACTCCGCCTTGCTGGACAAGGCGATCGATGTCCTGGCTGCAGGCAACCGAACGGGTGCCGCTGGCGTAGTCGGGGTAGAAATCGCCCCGGGCACTGTGCCGGATTCCGGGGCCGTCGATGCGAGGGGGTGACCGTGAGGCGGAGTTCCGCGAGTACTTGCTCGCGGATCGCACCCGACTGATGAGAACGGCGCTGTTGCTGACCGCGGGGGATTCGCACACCGCGGAGGATCTGGTCCAGACCGCCTGTACTCGGGTCTACGTGCACTGGCACCGGATCCGGCACGAAGGCGCCGGGCCGTACGCGCACCGCATTCTGGTGAACGCGTTCCTCGACGAGCGCCGCCGGGCCGGCCGCCACCCTGAGGTGGTGACCGCCGACACGCTCGAGCCGAGGCTGGCCGACGAGACGGATCCGGTGGACACGATCGCGGTCCGGCGGGCGTTGCTGGAGCTGGCGCCGCGTCAGCGCGCGGTCCTGGTACTGAGGTACTTCCAGGATCTCGATGTCGCGACCTGCGCGCGGATCCTGGAGTGCACCGAGGGCACGGTGAAGAGCCAGACCGCCAAGGCTCTCAAGCGTTTGAAGGACCTGATGACCGACGAGCAGTCGGATCAGGCCACGGGGAGTGGCTGACATCCCGGCCGACACTGGGTCCGGGAGAGGGACGGAGTAGTGGACGAGGTCAAGAAGTTGCTGGAGGGGTTCGCCGAGGAGGCCGCCGTTGGCCTGCCCGCGGCGGATATCGACGCGGACATCGCGCGAGGGCGACGAGCGCTGCGCCGGATCAAGCGGCGCCGCCGGGTGACCGGAGTGCTCTGTGTGGCTGCGGTATCGGCTGCTGTGCTGGCGTTCGGCAACCAGGTGAAGTGGTGGGGGAGCGCAGGCAGCTCACCGGTCGCATCTGGCGGGGAGACCGAGTCGTCGGTCGCAGCGTCGGGGACTCCGGCTGCGCCGAGCGCGAAGGCCAGTAAAGGTGAGATGTCGCTGTTCGCCAGCAGTGTCGAGCTGGTGGCCAACAAGCAGAGCTGGAACACCATCGGCTGCACGCTGACCCCAATGGGGTGGGCCCCCGAGAAGCCGATCGCTGCCAACCGCGTCGTACTGGCGCAGCCGGAGATGCGGACCGCCGAGGTCGCCACCAAGGTGGTGCTTGAGCGCCGGGAGACCGCGCTGTCGCTGGATGCGGTCCGGGTGACCGATTCGGACGGCAAGACGTTCCACATCGGCACGCTGTCGGGCCGGCTGACCGGTCAGGTGAAGCTGGCCGACCAGTGGCTCCTGGTCGAGGCTCCGGCCGGGAACCAGGCCTGGAACGACGAGACGCTGCGCCGCTTCCTGGGGTCCTGCTCGATCAACTGATCTGGGCCGAATGCGCCCGTTGACTGGCGTGCGGGGGCGAGTTCGGGGTAGGCAGGGACAGTCCCTGCCGCCTGAGCTCTTGGAGACCCCGGTGAAGAAGCTGGTCGCGTCCCTGTCCGCGAGTGCGCTCGTCCTGTCCGGTTTCGGTCTGAGTGGTGCGTCCGCGAGTCCACCGAAACCGTCGGTACCGGAGCAGAGCCACGACGCGACCCCGGCCCGGACCAAGTACCCGACAGCCATCGGGTACGGCGGTGCTGTCGCCTCGGTCGACCCCGACGCGACGAGCATCGGTCTCGACGTACTGCGTCGTGGGGGTAACGCGGTGGACGCCGCCGTCGCCACTGCCGCGGCGCTCGGTGTCACCGAGCCGTACTCCGCAGGTGTCGGCGGTGGCGGGTACTTCGTCTACTACAACGCCAAGCAGCACAAGGTCATGACGATCGACGGCCGGGAGACCGCTCCGGCCACCATGCCGTCGAACGCATTCATCGACCCGGCCACGGGGGCGCCGTACAAGTTCTTCCCGGACCTGGTCACGTCTGGGGTGTCCGTCGGCATTCCGGGGACGCTGGCGACCTGGGACCGCGCACTGCGCCAGTGGGGTTCGCTGCCCCTGGGCAAGGCGCTGAAGCCGGCCGCCGACCTGGCCGACCGCGGGTTCGTGGTCGACACGACGTTCCGCAGTCAGACGCTGGACAACAAGGCGCGGTTCTCGGCCGTCGTACCGACCGCCAAGCTGTTCCTGCCGGGCGGGGACGCGCCACAGGTCGGGACGGTGTTCAAGAACCCCGAGCTGGCCGACACGTACCGGATGCTCGGTGCCAAAGGCCTTCCGGCGTTCTATGGCGGCGCACTGGCCGGTGAGATCGCTGCGGTGGTGAAGAACCCGCCCAAGGCGCCGGGCGCGACCCTGCCGCTCATGCCGGGCTACCTGAGCACTGCGGACCTCGCGAAGTACAAGGTGATCGACCGTGCGCCGACCAAGGTCCGGTACGACGGTGTGGACGTCTACGGCATGGCACCGTCCTCATCCGGTGGTACCACGGTCGGGGAGGCGCTCAACATCCTCGCGCCGCTGCACCTGAGCAAGCAGTCGACGCCGCAGGCGCTGCACAGTTACCTCGAGGCGTCGGCACTCGCCTTCGCGGACCGCGGTGCGTACGTCGGTGACCCGGCGTACGTCGACGTACCGCAGAAGGAGCTGCTGTCGCCTGGCTTCGGCGCCGAGCGCTCCTGCCAGATCGACCCGGCCAAGGCCTCGGTGAAGCCGCTCCCGCCAGGTGTGCCGGACGGTTCCTACGGCTCCTGTGGTGCGACCGCCACGACCAAGGAAGGCCCGGACACCGAGGGCCTGTCCACCACGCACCTGGTCGCCGCGGACAAGTGGGGCAACGTGGTCTCGTACACGCTGACGATCGAGCAGACCGGCGGCAGCGGCATCACCGTCCCGGGCCGTGGCTTCCTGCTGAACAACGAGCTCACCGACTTCTCCGCCGTGTACAACGCCGCTGACCCGAACCGCATCCAGCCGGGCAAGCGTCCGCGCTCCTCGATGTCGCCGACGATCGTCCTCCGCAACGGCAAGCCGTTCCTGGCGCTCGGCTCGCCCGGTGGCTCGACGATCATCACCACCGTCCTGCAGACGCTGACCAACCGCCTGGACCGCAACATGACGCTGCCCGAAGCAGTAGCAGCGCCGCGCGCCTCCCAGCGCAACACGGCTGCCGTTAGCGCTGAGCCGCCCTTCATCGACGCCTACGGCACCGCGTTGAAGCCCTACGGCCACACGCTGGTCCCGAGCGGTGATGCGCTGACCTCAGCGGCCGAGATCGGCGCTGTGGCCGCGCTCGAGTTCCTTCCCGACGGCGCGTACCTGGCCGCGGCCGAACCCGTCCGCCGAGGCGGGGGCTCCGCCGGCACCGTCCACCAACTCTGGCCCGCCACCCGCTAGCTAGCTGCTAGGAATCTGTCGCAACGTCCGAAGGCCCGCAGTACGTGGTCGGCGTGTTTTCGGACGTTGTGATTGGTCACCTGGTTCGCCGTTGGTCACACGGTCCGGATGATGGCGGCGACGAGGGCGGCTCGTTCGGTGAGGGTTGCGGCGACTGCCTGTTCGTGGACTGCGTGTGCGCCTTTGCCGACCGGTCCTAGGCCGTCGAGGGTGGGGATGCCGAGCCAGCCGGTCAGGTTGGTGTCCGCGGCACCTGAGGCGGCCGCCCCACCTACCTGCTGACCGACCTCCGCCCCGGCCGCGATCACCTTTGCGAGCAGTTCGTCGGTGGCGGGGGAGGGCTGCCATGCGGGTCGGTTCGACATCACCTTCGCCTCGACCACGGCCCCACGTCGTACCGGAGGTAGCGCTGTCACGGCATCCAGTACGGCGGTCTCGGTCTCGGGGTCGACGAACCGGAACCCGACATCCGCCCAGGCCGAACCGGCGACCACGTTGGTCCGCCCACCGCCCTCGATCGTGCCGACGTTGCACAGCACCTGCTGGTGACGAGCGACCACCGCGCGCACCGCGATCAGTTGGTCGACGAGTTCGTCGATCGCCGAGATACCGCTCTCCGGATCGAGCGCCGCATGCGCCTCGCGGCCCGTGACCGTGATCCGGACCCGCGTACTGCCCCAGCGCGACGTCTTCAGATCGCCGTTCGGATGCGGCGGTTCGAGCCCGAAGGCCGCGATCACGCCGGCTGACTCCGCTGTCACCAGCTCCCGCGCGGTCGGCGAACCGACCTCCTCGTCGGCGACCACGATCACCCGCACCGGCCGATGATCCGCGTCGGAAACGTCTTCGAGAGCGCTCTCCAGGATCACCAGCCCGCCCTTCATGTCGAACACGCCAGGCCCGTGGATCACCCCGTCCGCCACCCGCCAAGGCATCGCGCCGGCCAACTGCCCGACTGGCCAGACCGTGTCGTGGTGGCCCAGGAAGAGCACCGGAGCGGCCTCAGAGAGCGCTCCCCGGCCCGGGAAATCGGCGACCACGTGATCCCCGGTGGCGGCCGCGACCCGACGGGCGGTACCCCCGAGGTCGGCGTACCGCTGGACGAGGCGGTCGGCGAACGCGTTCAGCGCGCCGGTGTCACCGGTCGGCGTCTCGTCCTCGACATAGCTGCGGAGACGATCGATCATCAGCGGCAGGTTCATAAATACGGAACGTATCACCATCTGGTCGAGGATTGACTCCCTCGTTCGGAAGGAGTTTTATTCAAGCGACGGACATGATCCGTTCCGTATCTTTGAGAGGAGTGCACGGTGTCCGATGACTTCCGGGCGGTCTCGCTGAGCACCCCGGCGCAGTACGCCGACGCTGCCGCGCTGTACCGCGAGGTGTTCGGCTACCAGCAGCCGGACCACGGCCTGAACCCCCGCCTGCTCGCCGCCCTCGCCCGGAACGGCGGATCCGTGGTCGGCGTCCTGGACGCGACCGACCGCCTGGTCGCCTTCGCCTACGGCTTCCCGGGAACGTCGGAGAGCGCTCTCTACCACTACTCCCAATCAGCCGTCGTCGTCGCCGGCCTCCAGGGTCGCGGCCTCGGCCGGATGCTCAAGTACGCCCAGCGCGACGTCGCTCTCGCCAACGGCATGAGCCGGATGCGCTGGACCTACGACCCCTTCCAGGTCCGCAACGCCCACTTCAACCTGAACGTCCTCGGCGCCCGCGCCCGCTGGTACTCCCCGGATCTCTACGGCCCCGGCACCGACCGGCTGGTCGTCGACTGGGACCTCACTCAAGCGCCGTCCACCGGCCGCGCTCCCGTCGCTGAGATCCCCGTGCCGACCGATCGCGCGTCCGTCACGGATTGTGTGGTCGCCCGGGTTCGCGAGGAGTTCGCCGAGCTGTTCGCCATGGGCCTGGTCGCGACCGGGATCCACCGCGACGACGACCACACCGCGTCATACGTGTTCGGAGCAGCTGAATGAACGAGAAGCAGAACCGCGAACTCACCAGCCCCCAAGACCGGTACGACGCACGTCTGCAACGACGGTCGTCGACGCTGCTCCAGCGCCGCGTGGTCGAGCAGGAGCGGGCATCGATCGAGGAGGCACTCGACAAGATCCTGGCCGACGACGCGATCGCGCAGGCGGCGGCCCGGATCGTCGCCGCCCGCCGACGCTTCGTGGCCGGATCGGCGAAATCGTTCTCCTACGCGTCGCTGCTCGCCTTCGACCTGAGCGCCGGCCTGTCCCAGGTGACGCTCGTCGACGGGACGGTCGTGCGCGCGGTCGACGTCCTGTCCGATGTCCGAGCGAACGACCTCATGGTGGCGTTCTCACTCCGCCGGTACCGTCGCGACACGGTCGAGATCGCGCGCGCCTTCAAGGCGGCCGGCGGCGAGCTCGTCGTCGTCACCGACTTCGAGGACGCGCCGCTGGCAGCGGTCGCCGATCAGTGCATCTACGTCGCGACCGGGAGCGCGTCGTACGTCGATTCGCCGACCGTGATCGTCTCCGTCCTGCACGTGCTCGCGACCCTGACCACGGCCAGCGCCAAGGGGTCCCGGCGCCGGCTGGGAGAGCGCGATCGCCTGAACACCGAGCTCGGCCTGTACATCTCCTGAGAGGAACCTTCCATGAAGATCGTCGCGGCCAAGCTGCACCGGGTCCGGCTGCCGCTGGTGCACGAGTTCCGGACCAGCTCGCACGGCAAGAGCATGCTCGACCACATCCTGGTCGAGCTGACCGATGAGTCGGGCGCGGTGGGCTGGGGCGAGGTCGCCTCGCCGTCGGATCCGTTCTACGCACCCGAGACGGTCGAATCCTGCTGGCACCTCGGAGAGCGCTATCTCGTGCCCGCGATCCTCGGCAAGGAGTGGGAACGCCCCGAGCAGTTGTCGCAGCTGTGGGCGAAGGTCCGCGGCAACCAGTTCGCCAAGTCCGGCCTGGACACGGCCGGATGGGTGCTCTGGGCAACCATCAACTGCGTCCCGCTGGCCGAGGCGCTCGGCGGTACGCGGACCGAGGTCGTGGCCGGTGTCTCGCTCGGTATCGAGCCGACGATCGACGACCTGCTCACGGAGGTCGAGCGGCACCTAGCCGCCGGATATCCGCGGGTGAAGCTGAAGATCGCGCCCGGCTGGGATGTCGAACCGGTCCGCGCGGTCCGCTCCGCGCACCCCGACCTGGATCTCCATGTCGATGCCAACGGCATCTATACCGCGGAGCAGTCGGATCACCTCAAGGCGCTCGACGAGTTCGGCCTGACGATGATCGAGCAGCCCTTCGCGCCCCGGGACCTGCTCGCGCACGCCAACCTGCAAAGGCAGATCGCCACTCCGATCTGCCTGGACGAGAGCGTCGAGACCCTGGAAGATCTCGAGACAGCGCTCTCTTTGCAAGCGATCCGCGTTCTCAACATCAAGGTCTCCCGGATGGGCGGCCTCACCCGGGCCCGCGCCGCTCACGACCGCGCGCACCAAGCGGGCATCCCGGTCTGGTGCGGCGGCATGCACGAGTTCGGCATCGGCCGAGCGGCGAATGTAGCGCTCTCCAGCCTGCCCGGCTTCTCACTCCCGTCCGACGTCTCGGCCTCCGCCAAGTACTACGCCCAGGACGTCATCACTCCACCCGTCATCGCCACCCAAGGCGTCGTACAGGTGCCGAAAGCGCCAGGCCTCGGCCACGACGTCGACACAGCCTTCATCGCCCAGAACGCGGTCGCAACCATAGAGCTCACTTCTTGAAGCGCTTGGGCTCACTGGGCAACGGCGGTGGGGCCACTGCTGGCTCATCGTCTGCCGTCTCCAGCCACCCTTCGTACTCGGTCAGCAACGCATCCAGCTCAGGACGGCTCACACCAGCAGGCAGTACGACGACCCACGGGTGGTCCTCGTCATCGTCCTCGCCGTGGAACCGCCCCCGCCGTACGGTGCCGTCCAGCTGCGCAGCCACCGACGAGGCGTCCTCCTGCTCCCAGAAGTAGGCGATCAGCTCCATAACGACACACCGTACGATCTAGACATGAGCAGCACCACGTTCCCCTGGCTGAAGGGCCATGGCACCGAGAACGACTTCGTGATCCTTCCTGACCCCGATGGCACAGTCCACGGGGAGCTGGACGCGGAGCTGGTGCAGTTCCTGTGTGACCGCCACGCCGGCCTCGGTGCGGACGGCGTACTGCGGGTCCTCCAGGGCACTGGCCA
The DNA here is from genome assembly GCF_042882005.1 of Kribbella sp. NPDC058245. NCBI lineage: Bacteria > Bacillati > Actinomycetota > Actinomycetes > Propionibacteriales > Kribbellaceae > Kribbella > Kribbella sp. NPDC058245. The sequence goes on along the minus strand of NZ_JBHVWY010000013.1, from coordinate 38,131 downwards.
GTCGTACGTCGAGGACGGCGGCGACTGGTTCATGGACTACCGCAACGCCGACGGTTCGATCGCGGAGATGTGCGGCAACGGCGTCCGCGTGTTCGTCCGGTACCTCGCAGACGCCGGACTGATCGACGACAAGCCAGTCCGCGTCGGCACACGTGCAGGTGTCAAAGAGGTCGTCCAGAACGACGACGGCACGCTCACCGTCGACATGGGCGAACCCACCCTGCCCGGCCCCGCCGGAATCGTCGTCACTGCCAACGGCCACCAGTGGCCGGCGCTGCACGTCGACATGGGCAATCCACACGCAGTGGCGTTCATTGACGACCTGTCCGAGCCAGGCAACCTGTGTGACCAGCCGAGTTGGTCCCCGACCGAGGCGTTCCCCCACGGCGTCAACCTGGAGTTCGTCGTACGGCGTGGTCCGTACGACGTGGACATGCGGGTCCACGAGCGTGGTTCGGGGGAGACCCGGTCCTGTGGCACGGGAACGTGCGCTGTGACCGTGGCGGCCGTTCTGAAGGCCAACCAGGAGCTACCGGTCACGTACCGCGTCGGCGTACCGGGCGGTGAAGTGAGCGTGACGTGGCGGGCGGACAACCACCTGGAGCTCACCGGTCCGGCCGTCCTGCACGCTCGCGGGGAGTTCGACCGCGCCTGGCTGAACGGGAATTCAGGCACGCGCTGAGGCGTTGACGTGGTTAATCGGGTCGCCTGTACTGGTGGCCCGTGCCAACATGGAAGGTATATGACGACCCAATCGAACGCATACGAAGAGACCTCCGACGTCGAAACCGACCTGCTTCAGGGCGATGACTCCGGCGCTTCGTTGACGGGTCACGATGACTACGACGACGACCGCGAAGGCAACACCGACGGCCTAGAGCTCGAGGAACGCCAGGCGCTCCGCCGCGTCGTCGGCATGTCGACCGAGCTGACCGACATCAGCGAGGTCGAGTACCGCAAGCTGCTGCTGGAGCGGGTGCTGCTGGTCGGCGTCTGGACCGAAGGCAGCGCCGAGGATGCCGAGAACTCGCTGGCCGAGCTGAAGCTGCTCGCCGAGACGGCCGGTTCGGAGGTGCTGGACGGAGTGATCCAGCGCCGCAAGAAGCCGGACCCGGCGACCTTCATCGGTTCCGGCAAGGTGGCCGACCTGCGCGACCTGGTCGCGGCCTCGGGCGCGGACACGGTGATCGCCGACGGTGAGCTGGCTCCCGCGCAGCTGCGCAACCTGGAGGACAAGCTCAAGGTCAAGGTGGTCGACCGGACCGCGCTGATCCTGGACATCTTCGCGCAGCACGCGAAGAGCAAGGAAGGCAAAGCCCAGGTCGAGCTGGCCCAGCTGCAGTACATGAAGCAGCGCCTGCGTGGTTGGGGTGGAAACCTGTCCCGCCAGGCCGGTGGCCGGGTCGGTGCGGCCGGTGGCGGTATCGGTGGCCGTGGTCCCGGTGAAACCAAGATCGAGACCGACCGGCGCCGGATCAACACCAAGATCTCCAAGCTGCGCCGGATGCTCAAGGACATGAAGAGCACGCGCTCGACCATGCGCCAGGAGCGTCGCCGCAACCTGGTCCCCTCGGTCGCGATCGCGGGCTACACCAACGCGGGCAAGTCCTCGCTGCTCAACCGGATCACGGGCGCCGGCGTACTGGTCGAGGACGCACTGTTCGCGACCCTGGACCCGACCACCCGCCGCACCACGACGTCCGACGGCCGCGTCTACACGCTGACCGACACGGTCGGTTTCGTCCGGCACCTGCCGCACGACATCGTCGAGGCCTTCCGCTCCACGCTGGAGGAGGTCGCGGACGCCGACCTGCTGCTGCACGTGGTCGACGGTTCGCACCCTGACCCGCTGTCGCAGATCCAGGCGGTCCGTGAGGTTCTGGGCGAGATCAACGCCCTCGACGTTCCCGAGATCATCGTGATCAACAAGGCCGACGCCGCCGACGCACTCGCTCTCGCGCCGATCCTGGCCCGCGAGCCGCGCGCGATCGTCGTCTCGGCCCGTACGGGCGAGGGCATCGACAAGCTCCGTGCGTACCTCGAGGGCGCCCTGCCGCAACCGCACATCTCGCTCGACCTGCTGCTGCCCTACGAGCGCGGTGACCTGGTGTCCCGCATCCACTCCGAAGGCTCCGTCGAGCAGCTCGAGCACACCGGCGACGGCACGCGCGTCACCGCCCGGGTCCACCCCGCCCTGGCCGACGAGCTCACGCCGTACGAGGTGGCTTCGGCCTAAGCACGACAACAAACGACCCCGAGGATCAGCTCCTCGGGGTCGTTCCGTTTCGGGAGGCAAGGCGACCGCATTCCGTCAGGAGGCGGTGGCTGTGTCGTGGAACGGCCAGGGCAGCAAGGCGGGGGAATAACCGTTCTTACATGCCGCCCTGGCCGGCTTATGGATGCGGGCGTGCTGCCTCGATCCAGATGCGTGGTGGGAGCGCCATTTCTTCGACTCCTCATGACGCCGCCTGTTCAGGCGTCGTCGAGCCATTCAGCGCCGAACTCGTCACGGTGGAATCCCCGATGCTGAGCGAGTACGCACTTCCGGCCCGTCGCTGGATTCTCGCCATCACAGAAGGCGTCCTGAGTCGACCGGAGCAACGGCCATCCTTTGTCGTCCGTCTCCATCGCGGTCTCTCAGCGATCGTCTCTAGCTGGCTCAGCCAACTCGTCGCCGGATATTACGGTGATCCCGTTGACCTCAAGGCGTTTCCGTACGTCCTTGCTCTCACCGTTCGCATCAAGGTGAAACTCGCTCGGGACGATGAGAATGCGATCCCTCGACTGCAGGGCCAGAGACAGTACGGTCTCGAACGCAGCGGGTGAGTTTGCGAGGTCTTCAACCAGCACATCAACCAACTTGACGCCTCGTTGCGCGGCTATTTTCGCAAGCGTTCCTTCCGCTGCGGTGACCTCCACATCGTTCATCAGGAAGTGCTTCCGCACGTATCCGTAAGCCTGCAACATCTGGTCCACCTTGGTAGTCGGGATCGCTTGGTACCTAGCAACGATGACGCTGCGAGTAGTTGGACCACTACGGGCAGCGCTCATCCACTGGACCTATCGGCAACGCCGATAGACTCGGCCATGCACAGCGGGTTACCTTCGCGGCGACGGGCGAACGAGGGAGAACCGAGATGACGGCACCCCACCCGCCGCTCGACCCCACCTGGTGGGAGCGGCCGGAACTGCAACCCGCTCTTGCCAGTCGTGACGTGGGTGCGATCTATCGCTGGCTTCAACGCCACGGCTGGAGCCAGACTCTGATCGGGTCAAAGACGTTCCAGTCTCAGGGCGAAGTCTCGGAGATCTTGGCTGGCCGACAAGTGAAGGCCTATGAGGTTCTGGAGCGGATCTCGGACGCGTTCGACATTCCCCGGGGTCTGATGGGCCTGGCCTACAGTTCGACCGCCGAGACCGACAAGCCGCATCACTTGACCTTCGAAGACAGGCAGTCCTTCGCAGGGTCGGTTGCCAGCGTCGCCTTTGGATCAGCGACGGCCGATGCCCGAAGGTGGTTGCCCAGGTTCTCCAGGGGTTCGGCGTCGGTGCCAGACCTCATCACTGCGGCAGATATCGAGCAGGTCCGGTCCATGACGCGTGAATTCCGGAAGCTCGATCAGCGGTTCGGCGGCGGAGCGGCCGTCGATGCCTCCCGTGGGTTCTACGGATACGCACGGCACATGCTGAACTCAAGGGCTGAGGATTCCGTTTCGCGCGATCTGAAGATATCGCTCGCCGACTTCAGCAGCATGGTGGCGTGGTCTTTCCACGACGTCGGCAACCAGTTGGCATCACGTCGCTACCTGATGAACGCCCTGGTGCTGGCCCGCGAAGCTGACGAACCGTCGCTCATATCGTCGATCCTCTATCGGCTCGGCCGCGTCAGCATGCACGAGGGCCATCCCGCCGAAGCGTTGAAGATGCTGCAGATCGGCCAGATCTCCGCCCAGGACGCCGGTGATCCTGCAGAGATCGCACGTCTGCATGCCAATGAGGCGCTGGCGTACGCGATGCTCGGTAAGGAGACCCACGTCCGCGACGCACTAGCTCGCGCCGAGTACGAGATGGGGAGAGCAGACAGCTCTCGCGTATCGCCGTGGACAACGCTGTACTTCACCCCTGGTGACTACACCGGCCACGAGGCATTGGTCTTCAACATGCTCGCAAATGCCACGAAGGATCAGTCACAGAAGCGGCAGTTCTCCGAGGTAGCGATTGGCTACGCGACCAGGGCAATTGCGGAATCAGGGCCCGAGCGACCGCCGCGGAGCCGGGTTTTCGACCGGATCGTACTGGCGACCAACCTGTTGCGCACGGGCGAGGTCGACTCCGGTGTCAGCACCGCTGTCGAGGTGCTGCAAGATTCTCAGGCTATCCGCAGTGGACGAGGTGCACGCCGACTGGGCGAGATCGCCGACGCGGCGGTAGCGACCAAGGACTCAGCCGCGCAATCAGTGGCACAAGCCATCTCGACGCATCTGCACACCACACGGAAAGCAATCACCGTATGACGGTCATGTCCGACGATCTCAACCAGCGGCTCCGCTACGCCCTTGCCGGGATCTGCAAGGAGGCCGAACTAGACACAGACGATGCACAGCTCGTCAAATACACCAACAACGCCGTCTACATCCTGCCCCGCGAGAACGCCGTAGTCCGATTTGGAATCGGCAACCTCGCCAGCCAGCGGGCCCAACATGTAACCCGCATTGCCGAGTGGCTCGACCAGCAGGGAGCGCCGGCGGTCAGGCTGTCCGGGACCCACAACCCAATTTTGTTCGAGAACTATTCGGCCACCATCTGGGAGCAGTTGGAGGCCAGCAACCCAGCCTGGCATGGCGCTGATCTCGCGGCGGCGCTACGAGGCTGGCGGTCGCTGTCCCCTCCGGACTGGCTCAAGGACTGGGACCCGTTCAGCAAAGCCCGTGCGAGCCTGGCGATGGCCGACGGGCTCCCTCCAGAGGATCACTCGTGGCTCTCGCAGCAGTGGGCAGAAATTGAGGCCTTGTACGGCGAGCTTTACGAGAACCTGCATCTCGGGCTCCTGCACGGGGATGCCTACATCGGGAACCTGCTCCGGCGGCACGACGGACAGTTCGTGCTCTGCGACTTCGACGAGACGAGCGTCGGACCACTGGACTACGACCTGGTAGTAGCGGCAGTGAGCGCGGTCCGGTTCGGTGCCAATCGTGATCATGAGGAGCTAGCCTCAACGCTCGGTGTCGACGTGACGGAATCACCGTCCTGGCCGGTCTTGCGCCGAATTCGTGAGCTTGTCCTCGTCACAAGCGTCATTCCTGACCTGAGCAACCGGCCAGATATTGCGCGAGTCCATGCACACCGGCTGGCCACACTGCGGACCGGTGAAGACGAGCTGTGGCAGCGGTACAAGTAGCGCGCAAACTCGGCCGAGTCTCATCCTCAGAGCGACGAGGCTCGTCCCCTACGGAGAATCGTGAGGAACAGGTCATGTCCGACGTACAGCGGCTCTACGCCGATCAGATCTGACCTCTCATGCCGTCGGACCTGCAGCGGGTAGCGCGTGGGCTGGTCGAGTGTCTCGACGAGGTGCCGCAGGTGCTGCATCACTTGCAACGCACTGCTGCCCGCTGCCGTGAGAGCGCTGCGCTAGCGGCGCAGGGCGGTGCGACTGTTGCTGCGCATCAGCTGGATGCTGCAGCGCGCGCTTGTGAGGCGGCGGCGCACTACTTGTCGATGGCGCCACCGAAGGCGCGTGCCTGGGCCGACCGGTTGGTCGGCGGCGGTTCGGGAACGGACCGCCCGTCGTCAGACTCCGCTGAGCGGAACCCCTTTGCTGGCAGCAGCCCACGTCCGGTTGACGTCAATGATCGTGCTGCTGACCGCGAAGGGTCTGGCCCGGGAGCCGGCCGCGGAGGCGACGGCAAGGACGGCGGTGCTCCACCTCCTCGGGGTGATGCTATTGATGACTCCGAGCCAACTCGAGGTCCGTCGAGCAGTGGCCAGGAGCCTCACAAACGTACGGACAGCACCGACCGGGTTCCTGCGCCTTTCTTCGGAAACATTTTCAAGCTGCTCCCCGGACGGCCGGGAGGCAAGGGGCCAACCTCGGGCATCCTGGCGACGCCGGACGGCACGCCCCTGAAGCGCGTTGTGAGCGGTACCCAGGGACCAGGGGCCGGCGCTCCCGGCCTGAAAGGCAAGACCGCGCGACTCCGAGTAGCACGAGTGGACGCAGAGGGACACGCAGCTGCGATCATGCGGCGGCTGCGAGCGCGTGAGCTAACGCTGTACCTCAACAATGAGCCTTGCGGACGAGGTCGCAATGACGTGCTGCCATTAAGCTGTGATGCCACTCTCAAATACCAGATACCGCCCGGGTCGAAGCTGACCGTGTACTGGCCTGGTGGGCGTCAGGTCTATATCGGAGAAGAAGGAGAGCCTGGGTGAACGACCAAGTATCCGCTGGATACTTCCGAGAAGGCCGGAAGATCGCCACGGCAAACGAGATGACTGCGCTGCTGGACGAGCTTCAGGCCGCTGGCGTTCCTGTGTGGGTTGAGCTCTCGACACGAATCGACGACGCGGAAGCGGGGCCCTACGGGGCGACCGTCCTTGATGTTGCTCTCGGCAATGGTTTCGGCTCACTGACCTTCCACGAGCCGGGCGCCGATGGACTGCGGTACGACTCAGTCGGGACATTGAGCGATCCTCAAGACGCCGATCTCGACTTCGGCGGCACACCGCAGCCGATCGAGACAGGAAGTGCGATCACGGTCCAGGAGGCGCGCACTGCGGCGCTGGAATTCGTCGCGACCAGGAGACGCCCCGAGAGCGTGACCTGGAAGCTGTTCGACCCACCGCCGGTCGAGCTCGAGCCGTTCACCTTGGACGACTTCGATGAGTTCGATCCGAGCGTGGCTCGTAGGGACTGACGTCAGGCCCGCCGCGTCCAACTCAGGCCGCCTCGAACGCCAGCAGGTCTTTCGATCGATAGGATCGGGAAATGGTGGACTACGACGGTCGACCACATCAGGTCTACGCCCAAGGACGCAGTGCCAGATGCCAGGAACCGCTAAGGCAAGAGGGCCAGCGGCGCGGTGTACTCGAACTCGGCGTTCCCGTACCGCATGGTCAGCGTCCCGCCCGAAAGGAGCGGAACACGGTCGTGATCGATGTCAGCCTGGAGCAACCAGGTATAGCCCCCTCGGGGTCCGGAGCCCATGACGTACGAGAAGTTGTTGATCGTGAGACCTTGGCTGCCGTCGATCGTGATTGACGGGCGCTGCGCCGAGGGTGCTTCTCCTTCAACCACTACTCCGATGAAGAGCAGCGTCCTGTTCGGGCTGAGCCACAGTCCTGTGTGGAAGACCGGGGAACCTTCTCTAACGACGCCTGCCTGAGCTGGAGCCAGCAGCGAAGCCATGTTTGCGCTCTCACCAACTGACATGAACTCCTCCAGCAACGTGGTCGATCGTGCGAGCCCCCAACCTTATCCATCTGGTCGGGTCCGCGCTGGAGGAGTTCGTAGTTGTACAAACGACATGGTCGCCGCAACTCCTCAGATCGAGGGGTTGCGACGACCACATGGTGTTCTTTCAGGTCAGGTCACTACTTGCGCTTGGAGACCTGGACCTTGATGGTCGTGCCGGTGCGGGAGAGCACCTTGATGTTGACGCCGTTGTTCGGGACCTTGACGCCGGCCATCGGCTGCTCGGCGAACCAGTACGCCTTGGAGTCGTTGAAGGTCGGCACCCCGTCCTGGCCACGGATGTAGCTGGCCTGGCCGTTGATGTGCAGGGTGACCGAGTCCGCCTTCTCCGTACCGAACGGAGCGTCGTACCCGCCGACCCGCGGCCGCCAGAGCTGGCCGTCGAGACGGTTGATCGGGACCGGGTGGCTGTCGACCGGCAGCACCAGACCCTCACCGGGGTGCTCGTTGGTGTTGTTGTCGGACTGCGAGGTGTCCCAGTACCAGACCAGCAGGCCGTCCTGGTAGGGGAAGTGCTCGACCTTGTCCGGCGCCGTGTTCGCGAAGCCGAAGTTGTACGGACCGGTCTTCAGGTACTGGTCCTGGTCGACGTAGTTGATGTGCGCGGCGAGGTAGTAGTTGTCGTGCAGACTCGTGTACGTCGCTCCGATCGCGCTGAAGCCGTTGAGGGTCCAGCCGTCGGGCGAGGTCTCCGCGCCGGAGCCGACCACCGTGGTCGCGCCCGAGGTCACCTTGATCTCGTCGGCGAAGAAGCCCTTGCCGCCGGCCGCCGGGTCGGTGGCGTAGCGGAACTGCAGGCCGATCGTCTTACCGGCGTACGCCGACAGGTCGAACGTGGCCGGGACCCAGCCGGTGCTGGTGCCGTCGATGCCGTTGCCCTCGGCCGCCTTGGTGATGTTGCCGGCGATCGGCTTGTAGCCGGTGCCGTCGTTCACCTCGACGTAGGCGTAGTCACACGGGTCCGCACCGCAGTCCTCGATGTCCCAGTTCGCCTGGAAGTTGAGGCTCGCCGCGGCACCGGCCGGCAGCGTGACCTGGCGGTTCATGGTGTGCGTGAAGGCGTTGCCCTGGCCACTCCACCAGGACTTCGTGCCGGCCGCCGGTGCGACGAGGTCGTGCACCACCTGCTTCTTCGGCAGCGTCACCACCAGGCCCTGGGCCTTCTTGGAGTTGTACTCGTACGGACCGAGCTCGAGGGTCCGGTTCTGACCGGCCGCCACGATCTCGTAGTCCAGCCAGCCCAGCTGCAGCTTGTCCCAGGCGCCCATGTCGGCCGCCTGCTCGCCCAGACCACCGTCGGTGGCCTTGCTGACGCGGCTCTGCGCCATGATCGTCCACCAGTTGACGCTGTTCTCGACCGGTGCGCCGGAGGTGTCGTAGTGGTCCGGCAGACCGAGGTCGTGGCCGTACTCGTGCGCGAAGACGCTGATGCCGCCGTTCTCCGGCTGGATCGTGTAGTCACCGACCCACAGGCCGGTGTCGCCGATCTGGGCGCCACCACGCGGGTTGGTCGCGGGACCACCGGGGTACTGCACCGACCAGCGGTGCGACCAGATGGCGTCCTCACCCTGCTGCGGGTCACCGTCGGCCTGGTCGCCACCGGCGTGCACGATCTGGAAGTGGTCGATGTAGCCGTCGGGCTCGTTGAAGTTGCCGTCACCGTCGAAGTCGTAGCGGTCCCACTGGTCGAACGCCTTCAGATCGGCCGTGATCTGGGCGGCCGTGCGGCCCTTGGCCTTCTGGTCCACGACCCACTGGTTCACCGCGTCCTGGACGAGCGCCCAGGTGTTGTTGCAGACGTTGCCTGCGCACGGCTTGCCGTTGGACCGGCCGTAGCGGGCCTCGTTGTACCTGACCTTCACCCAGTCGGTGACGGTCCCGTCCACGCTGTACCGGCCGGACGACTGCTTCTCGTAGTACTTCTTGACCGAGTTGCCGTTGCCGAAGTACAGGTCCTGGAAGTGCTTCTGGCTGTAGTCGGCCTGCCAGACGGTGCTGTTGTCCACCGAGCGGTCCGGCTGGGGGATCTGGTTGCGCAGCGGTCCCTCGAAGGTCGCGGGGCCCGGGATGGCCGGCGCGGTGTCCTGGTCGGGGTAGCTCGGGTGCCGCTCGTTGCCGAACTCGGCGAGCACGACGAAGATCTTGTCGCTCTTCTCCCGCGCCAGCTCGACGTACTGGTCGACCTTGCCGGTCTTGCCCGCCTTGAGTCCCTTGGACCCGGCGGCCTTGGCACCGACCTTGACGACGGTGCTGCCGTTGCGGACCTCCGGCTTGGCCTTGCCGGCCAGGACGTTGGTGAGCGCCTCCTGGCGGAGCTCACGGCGCTTGTCCTCGAGCGGGTTGGGCAGCTCGTCCGGTGCCGGCGCGGACTCGCTGGCAGTCGGCGCGGTCGCGCTGGCGGGCAGTGTGACGGCGTTTCCGGCCTGGGCCCACCCGAGCCCGGCGGTCGCCGCTAAGGCCAGGCTGAACAGCCCAGCGGGTAGCTTGCGCACGATTCCCCTCCATGCATTGTTGACCGCCGCGGTGGTGACGCGGCGTATTCAAAGCTCCCCCGAGCGTGTTTTGCGCGAGAGTACGGGGAAATCTGGCCGGTCCGGAAGCAGATGGCGGAAAAAACCGGGAAAGCAGCGGGGAAACCTGCACCATGAGTGGTCTTACTCAGACGACCGAGTACGACGCCTCTCCTCCGGCCGGCCCGGTTGTTGACAGACTGTGCCGGTGGAACGCGATCCGGTCGACCTCCTGCAGCCGTTGTGGCGTGCTCTGGTCGTGTTCCGGCTGATGACCTTCGGCTTCGCCTGTTTCGGCGTCTGGACCCGCTGGGACGCGATCGTCCACCCGTACGGCGCCATCCTGCAGTTGGTCGTCATGGGGGTGTGGACGGTCGTCTCGTCGATCGGCTACAGCCGGCGCTGGGGCCGCCGCAACACCCGGCTCGCCTTCGCCGACCTGATCATCACCGTCGGTTGCATGTACGCCACGCTGCTCGCACAGCCGCTGATCCACATCCGCGGTGGTGCGTCGGTTCTGACCTCGATCTGGGTGGCCGGGCCGGTGCTGGCCCTGGCGATCTCCCGTGGTCGCGACGGCGGGTTGCTGGGCGCAGTGACTGTCAGTCTGGCGCTGCTGTCCCTGCGGGGCGTCGATCAACTGGGAAAGGTGCTCGGCAACGTGCAGCTGTTGCTGGTCGCCGGACTGGTCGTCGGGTACGCCGCCTCCACCCTGCGGCGAGCTGGTGACCGGCTCCGGGAAGCGATCGCGGCAGAGAGCGCGACTGCCGAGAGGCTGCGGCTCAGCCGGTCGATCCACGACGGTGTCCTGCAGGTGCTGGCACAGGTCCAGCGCCGCGGTCACGCCATCGGCGGTGAGGCCGTTGAGCTGGCTGAGCTGGCCGCTGAGCAAGAGGTCGCTCTGCGGACCTTGATGTCCAGCCGCCCGGCCGCAGTCGGAGGCGGCCGGATCGACCTGTGCGCCCAGTTGTTGCCGCTGGCCACCACCAAGATCGACGTAGTGGTCCCCGCCGTACCAGTCCTCCTGCCATCGACTGCTGCCGACGAACTGGTTGCCGCAGTCAAGGAGGCGCTCAGCAACGTGCACAAGCATGCGGGCGCTGAGGCGCGCACGTGGGTGGTGGTCGAGGACCTCGACGACGCCGTACTGGTGTCGATCCGCGACGATGGCCTCGGTACGACGCCCGCCCAGCTGGAGCAGGCCCGGACCGACGGCCACCTCGGCGTGAGCCAGTCGATCCGCGGCCGGATCACCGACTTGGGCGGTACCGCCACCGTCCGCACCGCACCAGGCGAAGGAACCGAGTGGGAGTTGAAGGTGGACCGAGCATGACCAGAGTGATGATCGTCGACGACCACCCGATGTGGCGCGAAGGTGTGGCCCGAGACCTTGGCAGTCGCGGGTACGACGTCTGTGCGACCGCGCAGGATGTGGGGAGTGCGGTGAAGATCGCCCTGGCCACGCGACCGGACGTCGTGGTGATGGACCTGCAGTTGGGCGACGGTTCCGGGGTCGATGCGACCCGGGAGATCACCGCAGCGCTCCCCGACACCCGGGTGCTCGTCCTGTCGGCCAGCGCGGAACAGAACGACGTACTGGCTGCTGTGAAGAACGGTGCGTCGGGCTATCTGGTGAAGTCGGCGTCCCTGGACGAGTTCGACGACGCAGTACGGCGTACTGCCGACGGAGACGCGGTCTTCAGTGCTGGACTGGCCGGACTGCTGCTGGGGGAGTACCGCCGGCTCGGAGCTGGTCCCGAGGTACCGCATCTGACCGAGCGGGAGACCGAAGTGCTCCGGCTGGTCGCACGGGGGCTGACTGCTCGCCAGATCGCGACCCGACTGGTGCTGTCGCACCGCACTGTGGAGAACCACGTGCAGAACACCCTGCGGAAGCTGCAGTTGCACAACCGCGCTGAGCTGGTGCGCTACGCGATCGAGCACGGGATCGACGCCCCCGAGTAGTCCCCAGGGGCGCCGATCCCCCTTGTACTACAGGCCGTTCGTGAAGAGCAGGCGGTTGACCGTACCGCCCGTGGTACCACCGCTGACGACGTTCGGCGTCGCGTTGGTCTCGATGTAGGACTTGACCGCCGCGGGCGTGGCAGTCGTGTTGGTCTGCAGGTAGAGCGCCGCGACACCGGCGACGTGCGGCGTCGCCATCGAGGTGCCACTCATCGCGCCGCTGCCGCCGGTGCGCAGCGTGGAGATGATCGCCGAACCCGGCGCGTACACGTCGACACATGCACCAGTGCTGGAGTACGACGCCCGCGCGTCGTTCTTCTCCGAGGCCGCGACGACCAGTGCGGTCTCGATCTTGCGGGGGAGTCGCTCACAGGAGTTCGCGCCGGTGTTTCCTGCCGAAGCGGCCAGGAAGACACCGGAGTTGATCATCGCGCGCAGCGAGTTCTCCAGCGTGGTGTTCGCGTCGAAGTTCCACGAAGCGTTGGCTACGGCGGGCTTGACCGCGTTCCGAGTCACCCAGTCCACGGCCGCGATCGCGGAGGACGCCGTACCGCCGCCGTTGCAGTCCAGCCACTTCACGCCGTGCAGCCGGGCGCCCTTGGCCACGCCGTACGTCGCGGATCCGATGGTGCCGGCGACGTGGGTGCCGTGGCCCATGCAATCGGTGTTGTTGGTGTCGATGCCGTTGAAGTCGAAGGTGGCGCGGCCGCCGAAGTCCGGGTGCGACGGCGTGATGCCGGTGTCGATGATGTACGCGTTCACACCCTGACCGGTGCGCGTGTAGGTGTAGGAGTTCGACAGCGGCAGGTTGCGCTGGTCGATCCGGTCGACGCCCCACGACGGCGGGTTGGTCTGGGTCGTGTCGAGGGCGTTCTCGATCCGCACGTCCTGCGAGATCGCGATCACGTCGGGGCTCTTCTGCAGGGCGCTCAGCTGGACGGCGGTGAGCTTCGCGCTGAAGCCGTTGACCGCGGTGCTGAACTGCTTCTGCGGGGTGATGCCCAGGCTGCTCTTGAGCTTCAGGCCCTTCTTCAGCTCGACGATGTAGGTGTCCTTGATGACAGAGACGCCGGGCTCGGCCTTGGCGACCTGGACGATGATCCGGTCCGGGCCGGGAGCGGTTGCGCCGGCGGCACCGGCCGTGGCGAGAGCGAGAGCCGGGGCCAGGCCCACGGCGAGAATCAGCGAGACGGTACGACGCACGGGTTCCTCCTCAAGGAACTCATCACCCACCGGGGCGGAGGGGTGATCACCGACGGTCCGTGTGCAGCTACGGAACGGGGTGGAGGATGAAGTTAGGTCGGGCTCACCTGACGCGTCAATCAATTCCGATGCGCACTGATGTCATGGCACTGCGCTGCCGTGGGTGTTCGTTTGTTCACCCCCGCTGAGCGTGAAATCGGCCTGCCAGCCGCGACCCGATCGCTGGTGAACTTGTTCGACGACCGCTTGAATCGGGTTCGTACACTGTGCGTTCCACGCTTGCCGTGACTGCTCTGCGTCACGACACCCGTACTGCGGGTGCCCATCCCCGGAGGCTGTAGTGAACCGGTCGTCGCTCATCCGCGCGCTCCTGGCGTTCTTCGTCCTGGCCGCCTCGACGTACGTCGTACTGACGGCGAAGCCCGAGCTGGGCCTCGATCTGCGGGGTGGAACGCAGATCGTGCTGGAGGCGAAGGACGCTCCGGGGGTGAAGGTCACCAGCGACATCACCGACAAGGTGACCCAGGTGCTGCACCGGCGCGTCGACGCCCTCGGTGTCGCCGAGCCGAACGTGACCCGCCAGGGCGAGAACCGGATCATCGTCGAGCTCCCCGGCGTCCAGGATCCGCGCGAAGCCGCGAAGGTGGTCGGCAAGACTGCCCAGCTGACCTTCCATGAGGTGCTGAACCAGGTCGCCGAGAAGCCGGCCAAGACGGCCAAGGGTGAGATCTGGCTGCCCAGTGACATGGGTGCGGGCGTGCTGCAGCTTTCCCAACCGGCGATGACCGGCGAGCTCGTCAGCGGCGCCGACGGGATGATCGACCCGCAGCAGCCGGGCCAGGGCTGGTTCGTCCAGATGAAGTTCCAGGGCGACGGCGGCAAGATCTGGGCGAACATCACCGGCAAGGCCGCCTGCGAGCCGGTGAACACCCCCAAGCGGCAGATCGCGATCGTCCTCGACAACGAGGTGATCAGCGCCCCGCAGGTCGATCCGAACGGCGGCAACCAGCTCTGCAACACCGGCATCGCCGGCGGGACCAGCACGATCAGCGGCACTTTCACCGAGAAGGAGGCGAAGGACCTCGCCGCGCTGATCGAGGGCGGCTCGCTGCCGGTCCCGGTCGAGATCATCGACCAGCGTTCGGTCGGCCCGTCGCTCGGCGCGGACGCCATCGAGGCGAGCGCGACCGCCGCGATCATCGGCCTCGCGCTCACCGCGATCTTCATCATCTTCGTCTACCGGCTGGTCGGTCTGATGGCCGTCCTCGGCCTCATCGGGTACGCCGGGATGTCGTACGCCGCCCTCACCGCGCTCGGCGCCACCCTGACCCTGCCGGGCCTGGCCGGTTTCGTGCTCGCCATCGGGATGGCGGTCGATGCCAACGTCCTGGTCTTCGAGAGAGCCAGGGAAGACCACATAGGCGGGCGGACCGACGGCCTGCGCCGATCGCTGCGCAGCGGCTTCCAGAACGCCTTCTCCGCGATCGCGGACTCCAACATCACGACGCTGCTCGCGGCCGGTCTGCTGTTCTTCTTGGCGGCTGGTCCGGTGCGCGGATTCGGTGTCACGTTGAGCATCGGTGTGCTGGCGTCGCTGCTGTCCGCATTGGTGGTCACCCGGGTCCTTGCCGAGTTCTTCGTCTCCCGCAAGTTCGTCCTGAAGCGCCCCGGCCTGAGTGGCATCGCGGGTCACGGTCGAGTGCGCATCTGGTTGGAGGACAAGCGTCCTGCGTTGATGAGCCACAGTCGGCGGTGGTTGCTGATCAGCGCGGTCGTGATCGCGGTCGGTGTCGCGGGCGTCGTCGTACGGGGTCTGAATCTCGGTATCGAGTTCACTGGCGGACGGTTGCTCGAGGTCAGTACGGCGCAGCGGATCACGCCGGACCAGGCGCGCGCGGCGGTGGGCGAGGCCGGGTATCCGACGGCCATCGTGCAGGCGACGGACAACGACAACGTCACCGTGCGCACCGGGACGATCTCGGACGACGAGGCGGAGAAGGTCCGCGAGTCCATTGGGCGGATCGGTGGCAGCGCCGAGCTGGTTCGCAACGAGAGCATCGGTCCGTCGCTCGGCCAGGAGCTGCGGAACAAGGGCCTGATCGCGCTCGGGATCGCCCTGCTTGCGCAGCTGGCCTATCTGGCCGCGAGGTTCCGCTGGACCTTCGGCGCGGGCGCGGTGCTTGCGCTGCTCCAGAACGTCGCCGTCGTGGTCGGAGTCTTCGCCTGGACCGGCAAGCCGATCGACGGCATCTTCCTGGCCGCGATCCTGACCATCATCGGTTACACGGTCAACGACTCGGTCGTCGTCTTCGACCGGATCCGCGAGACCCGCAGTTCGCGGGCCACCGACAACCTCGGGCCCGTGATCGATACCGCGATCGTCAACGTGCTGCCGCGAACGATCAATACCGGGATCTCGACCCTGTTCATCCTGTCCGCGCTGCTGGTGCTGGGCGGTGACTCGCTGGGCGACTTCTCGCTGGCGCTACTGCTCGGCATCCTGGTCGGCACCTACTCGTCCAACCTGACCGCCGCGCCGCTGCTGCTCGAGCTCGAACGGCGCTACCCCGCGCCGCCGCCGCGCCCGAAGCGCGCTCAGGTCGACCGCGACGCCGCGCCGGACCGCGGGGCAGTCGTCTGATCCGCTGAATAGACAGTGTCTACGCCGAGGGTGTAGACACTGTCTACGTGATCGCTCTTGCCCTGCTGACGGCCTCCGCGTGCTGCCACGCGACGTGGAACCTGCTGATGAAATCCGTCAGTACCAAGGGCCCTGCCTTCGTCTGGCTCTGCGGGCTCGTCACGCTTCCGCTCTCCGTCGGCCTGCTCCTGCGCGCGTCCGCCATCACCTGGTGGCCCGCCCTCATCAGCATGGCCTTGCACACCCTGTACGCCGTCACGCTCCAGAAGGCGTACGCCGCTGCCGACTTCGCCACCGTCTACCCGGTCAGTCGCGGCTCGGCTCCCGTCCTCGTCACGCTCGTTGCCCTCGCTTCGTCCTGGCACGTGTACGCGGGCGCGGCTCTCGTGCTCGGCGGCATTCTGTTGATGGACCGCATCCAACCGCATACCCGTGGCATCGCGCTCGGACTACTCGTCGCGACCTGTACGGCGGCGTACACGCTGTGGGACGCCTACGCGATCACCACGCTCCACGCCGACCTGCTCAGCTATCTGGCCGTCGGCAACCTCGCCCAGGTCGTCGTGCTCTCAGTGCTGGTCCGCGGTCGCCGCGCAGCGCTGGGGGAGTGGCGGCGAGCGATCCCGATCGCGATCCTCACCCCGGCCAGCTACGGCCTGGTCCTGCTCGCCCTGTCCTTCGCCTCGGTCAGCACGGTCGCCGTCGGCCGCACCCTGAACGTCGTCCTCGGCGCGCTCCTCGGCTTCGTCGTCCTCCATGAACGCGTCACCCGCACCCGCCTGGCCGGACTTGCTGCGGTCGTGGCCGGCGTCGTACTCGTGAGCATCTGAAGGGATTCCGCATGAAAGACCTCGTCCTCCTGCACGCCGCAGCCAGCAGCCCCGCCACCTGGGACGCACTCACTCCACCCCTGGCCGAACTCGGCTACCGAGTCCACACCCCGACCCTGCTCGGTCACGCGGGGGCCGAGCGCCGCCGTACCTATGCATTGGACGCCTTCCGCGACGACGTCCTCTCCCAGCTCGACCACCTGGACGAATTCGCGTTAGTTGGCAACTCCTTGGGCGCCTTCATCGCCTCCGCGATCGCCATCGAGCACCCAACTCGAGTCACTCGCCTCGTCCTCGAAGAACTCCCCGTCCCGCCCCGCAACGCCGCGGACCACGGCCCCTCCCGCAAAGCCACTCCCACGGTCGTTCTCAACGTTTTAGGCCTCCTCGCCCGAGGTTGCGACCACCGCGTCCTCCGCGACGTGGTCACCGCCCTCCGCCAGCCCAACCCAGCCTGGTGGGAAGGCCTGACCAAAGTCCCCGCACCCACCCTTCTCCTAGCCGGCGGCCCCACCAGCCACCTCGACCAATCTCGCTTCCCCCTGGTCGCCGCCGCCCTCCCCACTGCCACCATCACCGAAATCCCAGCCGGCCACCGCATCCACACCAAAGCCCCCACCCCCTGGCTAACCGCCACAACCCCCCACCTCACCTAGCCCCCACCTCACCTAGCCCCCCGCCTCACCGAGCCCCCCCGACCTCACCTAGCCGCCGACCTCGCCTAGCCCCCGACCTCGCCGAACCGCCCACCTCACCTAATCCCGACCTCGCCCAACCTCCCACCTCGCCGGACCCCGCCACCGCCCCTGACCCCGCCACCGCCTCTCATCCCGCCACCACCCTCGCCTCTCGCGCCGGCCTCCCACGGCCTTCTCGCCTCCCGGCATCTGCTGGGTTGACCCATGAGTTTGTGGGTTCTGCACCCGCATGAGAGTCCAGAACCCACCATCGGATGGGTTCACCCATGAGATGCGCCCAGTCAGGGCGAACACCATCCCGGCGGTACGACGTTGGGCGCGTGTCAACCATTTGTCCGGCCGGAAAGTGGTTGAGCGGTGCCCAAGGTGCGACCGCACTCCGACCTTGTGCACGGTTCAACCGATTCGACGGGTCTCGCGTGACGGGTGCTCAAGGTGATGCGTCCACACCCTGAGCCCGGGGCCTCGCGACGGGTTATCCACAGGTGGGATCGACGAGGCGGATTCTGTCCGTGGGGCGGGCTAGGGTGTGGCGGTGGGTGTAGACGTACGCGAATTGCTCGAAGCCGCTGTGTCCGGGATCGCTGGGACGACCAGACCTGGTCAGGTGGAGATGGCCGAGGCCGTCAACACCTCCATGCATGACGGCTCGCACCTGCTCGTCCAAGCCGGCACCGGCACCGGGAAGTCGCTTGGGTACCTTGTGCCCGCGCTGCTGCACGCGATCGAGGACCGGCGCGTGGTCGTCTCCACCGCGACTCTCGCACTGCAGTCGCAGCTGGTGGACCGCGATGTCCCCGCGCTGCTTGATGCGACCGAGAAGCTGCTGCCGCGCAGACCGTCGTACGCGATTCAGAAGGGCCGCAACAACTACGCCTGCCTGCATCGGATTCGCGAGGGTGCGCCGGACGAGGACGGCATGCTGATCGACGTCCCGCCGGCCGGGGTGATCGGGCAGCAGGTGCTGGAGCTGCGGGACTGGGCCGAGCAGCAGTTGCTCGATGGGGAGGCCGGCGACCGCGATCACGCGCCCTCGCATCAGTACCAGGCCTGGCAGCAGGTGGCGATCGCCGCCCGCGAGTGCCTCGGCGCGCAGAAATGCCCGTACGGCGACGAGTGCTTCGCGGAGAAGGCGAAGGAGCAGGCCCGCAAGGCGGACATCGTCATCACGAACCACGCGCTGCTGTCGATCGACGCCTTCGAGAACCGCACGGTCCTGCCCGAGCATGACGTCGTCATCGTCGACGAGGCCCATGAGCTCCCTGCTCGAGTCACGGGAGCAGCCGGTGACGAGCTCTCGCCGCAGATGATCGAGCGCGCGGCCAAGCGGGCGCGGCGGTTCGTCGACGACGACAAGGCCGACGACCTGATCGACGCCTCCGACGCGCTGCGTGCGGCGCTCGAGGGCACCCGCGAGGGCCGGATCGAACCGTCCAACACGTCTGTCCTGGATGCGGCCGGCCTGGTCCGCGACGCCGCTCGCGGGCTGTACTCCGACTTGAACAAGAAGTCCGACGACAAGGACGACGACCCGGACGGTGCCAAGCGGCAGGCCAAGGGTGCGGTCAAGGAGATGTTCGACGTCGCCGAACGCGTCGCCGCCCTGAACGACCTGGACGTCGTCTGGATGGTCGACCGGGAGCGGTTCGGTCGGGAGCTCCGCATCGCGCCGCTCACCGTGGCCGGCCTGCTGCGCGAGCTCGTCCTCAAGGACCGGACGGCGGTCCTCACCTCCGCGACCCTGACGCTCGGCGGCGACTTCGACTCGATCGCGCGCCAGGTCGGCCTGCGACCGGCCGACAAACTCAGCGACGACGACGAGATGCCCGAGCTCGACGACAGCAACGAGACCGGGCCGCTGCCGTGGCGCGGGCTCGACGTCGGCTCCCCGTTCGAGTACGAGAAACAAGGCATCCTGTACGTCGCCAAACACCTCCCGCCGCCGCATCGCGACGGTCTCGGGCAGAAACAGTTCGACGAGATCATCGACCTGATCACCGCAGCAGGCGGTCGCACGCTCGGCCTGTTCTCGTCGCGCCGGGCCGCCGAGGCCGCGACGGCCGCCGTCCGCGAGGCGACCGACCTGACCATCCTCTGCCAGGGTGATGCGCAGCTGGGCGAGCTGGCGCGCGAGTTCGTCGACAACCCGGAGACGTCCCTGTTCGGGACGCTCTCGCTGTGGCAGGGCATCGACGTACCGGGCTCGACCTGCAACCTGGTCATCATCGACCGCGTCCCGTTCCCGCGCCCCGACGAGCCGCTGATGGCGGCCCGCCAACGCGCCGTCGACGAAGCCGGTGGAAACGGGTTCATGGCCGTCGCCGCGACCCACGCCGCGCTACTGCTCGCGCAGGGCACCGGCCGGCTGATCCGCCGCAGCACTGACCGCGGTGTGGTCGCAATCCTCGACCCCCGCATCGTCACCCAACGGTACGGCGGTTTCCTGCGCGCCTCCTTGCCTCCGATGTGGCCGACGGCGGATCGTGAGAAGGTGCTCGGCGCCTTGAAGAGACTCCAGACGACATGAGCCCGTCGGGCGGTCCGCCGGTGCTGCCGATGATGGCTGCGCTGGGGGAGATGCCGTCCGGACCGGACTGGTCGTATGAGCTGAAATGGGACGGCATCCGGGTCGTCGTCGAGGTCGACGAGGGCGTCTGCCGGCTGTGGTCCCGCAACAGTCGCGACGTCTCCGGCGGCTACCCCGAGCTGATCGGTCTGGCGGAATCACCCGGGCTGCGGCTGCCCGCCGTACTGGATGGGGAGATCGTCACGCTCGACGAGCACGGGGCGCCGTCGTTCGGCCTGCTGCAACGGCGGATGCACGTGCGGGATCCACGGCAGTTGCGGCATCTGATCACCGAGGTCCCGGTGTCGGTCCGGTTGTTCGACGTGCTGCGCTTCGACGGAAAGTGGTTGCTTGAGGCAACGTACGACGATCGCCGCGGCCTGCTCGAATCGCTGGAGCTCGGTGACCCGTTCTACGAGACGCCGGCCGCTTTCGATGATGGTGCGGAAGCTCTTGAGCTGGCCGTGACGACCGGACTCGAAGGTGTGGTGGCGAAACGCCGTCGTTCCCGTTATCTGCCCGGCCGGCGCAGTGCCGACTGGATCAAGGTGAAGCCGGTGCAGACCCGCGACGTCATCCTCTGCGGCTGGCATCCGGGGGAGGGGAACCGGGAAGGCAAGATCGGTTCGTTCTACATCGCCGCGTACGACGAACCCGACGGCGAACTGCTGTTGATCGGCAAGGTGGGTTCGGGTCTCGACTTCGCGACCCTCGACATGCTCGGCACCGAGCTGGCCGGTCTGGAGATCGACCGCCCGGCCTTCGACCCGGCCACCATCCCGGGCCCGGACCAGCGCCGTGCGCACTGGCTGGACCCGGTGCTGGTCGCCGAAGTCACCTTCTCCGGCTGGGCCGCCGACGGCCGGCTTCGGCATCCGGTCTGGCGCGGACTGCGCCTCGACATCGACCCCAGCGATGTCCTACTGGTCGACTGACTTGGCCAGCGCGTCGAGCCGTTTCATCCAGCTGTAGTCGGTCGTCGAGATGGTGTCGTCACCAGGCTGTTTGCCGTCGCGATCGATCGCGTAGGCGAACACTCCGCCCTTCTCGCCACCCGTCGGCTGCCAGCGCGCGTACGACGCTGCCCGGCTGGTCTCGAACGGGTCGAGCGTGTCACCCCAGTGGGCGCCGCGCTCTTCGTAGAAGGAGACTCCGGGCAGGAACTGGCACGACGAGATCCGGCTCGCGAAGGTCTGCCAGGTCGACTGGAGTGTCTGCGCACCACGGCCGTAGGCCTGCAGCATCACGTAGTCGTAGCTCGACGAGGTCCGGGTGAAGACCGGGTGAGTGCCGGTCATGTTGGTGTCGTAGATGAAGAGTTTCCCGGAGCCCGACTTGGGGCCGATCCGCTTGCCGAGTGCGTTGAGGATGCCGGCCGCGCGAGTCAGGGCGGTGCCGCTCGGGGTGCTCTCGACGTCGACGTCGAGGCCGTCGACACCCCAGTTGACGATGTACTCGTCGTACAGCTGCTGCGCATAGGCGTCGTACGCCGCCGCTGTGTCGGCGACCGGCGCCTTGGCGAAGTCGTCGATCCACAGCGTGAAGACCGCCTTCGTGCCCTGGGCGTGCAACGCGGGCAGGTAGGTGTCGCGAAGGGCGACCCAGAAGTCCGGGTCGTCGGCCGGCTTGGTCGCGAAGACCGACACGATGTCGATCTCCGGCGGGACCTCGCTCAGCCGCTGGACGTTCGGCTCCCGGTCCTCGGGTTTCGTGGTGGCGACATCGCGCCACTGCCGGTAATAGCCGTAGGTGACGGGAGTCCCGCAGTTCTGCGCGCCGGTGGCGCCGGTGGCGGTGGCGGTGGTGGCCGGGGCGATCGGTGCCACCGCGACGGCACCGGCGGCGATCGCAACGCAGGCTGTCCTGATGACTGTCCTCATGGGCAGTCAAGATGTCGAACTATACCGGTTTAGTCAACGGTGACCGGTCTGCGTGCCGGCGGAGATGACAAGACCGGCTCGCCGAGGCGTGAGAAAACTGCCCGGTATACGGACGTATTTGCGCTGCGCTGCGACGCGGCCTGTTCAGGTGTCGCAGTGAGGCGGGTGTGAAATAGTTGCGCTCGGCATCGATCGCCGAGCGCGGTGGGCCGGGGTCAGTCGTTCGATTCCCGGGAGGTGGCCGGCATCGCCAGCGCCGCCTCGATCTTGTCGGCCAGCTTCTCCGGGGTGTTGGTGGGCGCGTAGCGCGCGATCACCGCACCGTCGCGGCCGATCAGGAACTTGGTGAAGTTCCACTTGATCCGGCCGCCGAGCAGGCCGCCCGCCTCGCGTTTCAGCCAGTTGTACAAGGGGATTGTCCGCGAACCGTTCACGTCGATCTTGGCGAACATCGGGAACGTCACGTGGTAGATCGTCGAGCAGAAGTTCGCGATCTCGTTCTCGTCACCGGGCTCCTGGTGGTTGAACTGGTCGCAGGGGAAGCCCAGCACCGAGAAGCCCTGCCGACGGTAGGTCTTGTAGAGCTTCTGCAGTCCCGCGTACTGCGGGGTCTGGGAACACTGCGAGGCCGTGTTCACCACCAGGAGCACCTGGTCGCGGAAATCGGCAAGAGACTGTTCATTGCCTTCGATCCGGCGCGCGCTGAAGTCGTAGACAGTCGTCATGAGAACAATGCTGACACGACACGCCCGACTTCGCTCGCTGTCTGAGATGTCAGACTCGGCGCAGAACTGTTACGACCTTTCCGAGGATCACCGCGTCCTTGCCGTCGATCGGCTCGAACGCCGGGTTGTGCGGCATCAGCCAGATCTCGGACTTGGTCTTCTTGAACGTCTTCACGGTCGCCTCGCCGTCGATCATGGCGGCGACGATGTCCCCGTTCTCCGCGGTCTGCTCCTGCCGGACGACCACCCAGTCGCCGTCGCAGATGGCGATGTCGATCATCGACTCACCCTTGACCTTCAGCATGAACAGCGTGCCCTCGCCGACCATTGCCTTGGGCAACGGGAAGACCTCTTCGACCTCCTGCTCGGCCAGGATCGGGTTACCGGCGGCGATCTGGCCGACCACCGGCACGTAGACCGCGTCCGGGTGCGCGTCGCCGGCCCCGGTCTCGTCGTACGCGGTCTGGCGCACCGAGCCGAGCGCACTGCGTCGCGCGGCGGCGTCGACCTCGCCGGGGTAGCGGACCTCGATCGCGCGCGGCCGGTTCGGGTCGCGGCGCAGCAGGCCCTTCTGCTCGAGCACCCGCAGCTGGTGCGACACCGACGACGAGCTGGTCAGTCCGACCTTCTCGCCGATCTCACGCATCGAGGGCGGGTAGCCGCGGCTGTCCACCGAGTCGCGGATGACGTCCAGCACCCGCCGCTGCCGCGGCGTCAGCCCGGTCGCGTCGGCCGGCCCGTCGGGCAGCTCGCTCACCCGGTTCGCCGCGCCGGCGGCAGCCGCGGCGCGGTCCTCGTTCTTGCTGGAACCGCTCGGCGTCCTGGCCATCGGTGATCCGCTCCTCTGGTCGGGCCGACGCGGAAAGACGCCGGCCAAAGCTGTGTTCGGTCCGAGCCCCACCGCACCGCCGCGATCAGGCTCGACTGAGATGACCGTAGACCGAATCCTGAGATTCTTCAAACATCTGTTCGAAGGCGTGTCGGTTCGCACGTTTGTTCGTGTGTCGGGTTATAGGGCGGGAATTCTCCTGGCGTGTCGGCGTTGGAAGTAGTTGCGTCCGCAGGGGCGATGGGTTAATCATTCGTACAGGCGTTCGATCGAACAGGTGTTCGCCTGATGGTCTCAGCAGAAACTGTCGGAGGCCACCGGTAGACAAGGAATCACAGCGAACAACGTGGTCTGGAGGATCTGATGAGCACAGCGGCACTCGCGGCGGATGCAGTGGCCGGTCGGCTGGCACCTGAGTTGGCACCCGAGGTTGCGCCCGCTCCCCAGGGGGCACCGCGCCGCCGCCGGATCCCCGGCAGCACCACCGAGCCGCTCCCGATCCGGGGCTGCGCCGGTGAGGTGCTCGGTCGCCACGTCGCCGAGCCGCCCGCCCTCCGGCAGGTCGTCCGCACTCAGCAACTGCGCCGCGCGCATGAGCTCGGGGCGCCGTCGCTGCGGCTGACCAGGCGCGGCCGGATGCTGGTCTCGTTCGTGTCGGTGCTGGTCTTCGGCTCCGCCATCGCCGTGCTCGGCCTGCGGATCGCCGGTGTGCTCGACTCCGGCCCGGACTTCAGCAGCACGGTCCCGGTCCAGGTGCAGCCGGGGCAGAGCCTGTGGTCGATCGCTCAGGACACCAACCCTGGTCTCGACACGGCGACCGTCGTCGAGAAGATTGCCGACGTCAACAAACTCTCCGGCCCCGCCGACATCACCCCCGGTCAGACGCTGCAGATCCCGATCGCGCGCTGATCCACTCGTCCTTCAAGAGGGCGTAGACGAATTCGTTGCACCACTCGTCCTTGAACCACAAAGCCTGCAGATGATGGGCCTCGCGGCGCATCCCGAGCCGTTCGAGTAGTTGCGCGGACGCCGTATTCCGATCGTCCAGGACGGCGACGATCCGATGCAGCCCGAGCTCCTCGAACCCCAGCCGCAGCATCTCCTGCGCAGCCTCCGAGGCGAGTCCCTTGCCGTGATAGCCGGCGTGCAGCGCATAGCCGAGTTCACCCTGCTGATTCGCCTCGCTGGCCCACTTCAGCAGCACCTCGCCGATCACAGTGCCCGTCTCGCGCAACTCGATCGCCAGCACCAGCCATTGACCTGCTTCGGTCAGGCGGTCCTGCGTGAGCTTCGCCTCCAGCGCCACCCGAGTCTGCTCCCGGTCCCGCACCGGCCACGGCACGTAGCGCACGATCTCCGGGTCTGAGTGAAACGCCAGTAGGTCGTCAAGATCCTCAATCCGATGCGGCCGCAGCTCCAGCCGCTCGGTCCGCAGGGGATAAGCAGGGTGCAATCCGCTCACAGCGCCGTCCTCACGAGTAGTCTGTCTAACAGTGTTAGACACTAACTCGTCCTCCCGAACCCCACAACGAGGTTCCCGTGCCCAAGAAATCTGCTCGAACGGTCTCCTCGCATGCTGCGGTCGGGATTACCGTCTCGGCGATCACCGACGCCGCGTTGGCGATCATCCGGGCCGTGGGTGTCGACGGGCTGACAATGCGTGGGGTGGCCGAGCGGCTGGGTGTGCGCGCCCCGACCCTCTATCACCACGTGCACAACAAGGCCGACCTCCTCGACCTGGTCGCCCGGAACGCCTTCGACGAGTTCGCGGCCGACGAAACGGCGTACGAGAATCTCGCCACCATCGACGAATGGCTCGACCTCACCCGGACCGGCTCGCTGGAGATCCGCGCGTTCTATGCCGACCACCCCGGGCTGGCCGGCCTGATCCAGGCGACTGCTACCCCGGCCCGCGACCGCGGCGACGGCTCCCGGGCTGCGCTGATCCGGGCGCAGATCGAGTCGCTGGAACGTCTCGGCGTACCGGATCCGCAGGCGCGACAGCTCTTCGAAGTCACCGCCCGCTGGACTCTGGCCGCAGTCGTCGCCGATACGACCATCGACACGGACCTGTTCGACGACGGCCTGAGCCTCTTCCTGGCCGGCCTGAAAGCCCGCCTGGTCGAGCTGACTACCTGACCGCGTCCAGCCACAGCTCGGCGTACCGGGAAGCGTCCACAGCCGTCGCCACCGCAACCATGGTCGGTGACACGCCGTGCGGATCGGTGCTCCGATCGATCGCCCAGTCCCGTGTGTCCACGATCGTCCGGCCGCGGGACCAGCTTCCGGCCAGCTCAACGCGCACCGGGAGGCGCTGCGTCGTGAGCCCGTCCGGATCGATCACCGCACACACGGCACCGCCGTCGCCGATGCTCGCACCGCCGTCGCCGTACAGTTCGGTGCGCTTCTCGATCAGCTTGCGGGCGAGATCAGCCGACGGCGATCCGCCCAACTCACGTGCCTGCTCAAGCGTCACCACCACGTCGTAGAACACATCGAGTCCGTACATCGTCACCGGTACGTCGAGCTCCGCGGCGGCCGCAAGCACGATGGCAGCCGCCTCGGGGTCGGTCCATACGTTGAACTCGGCCGACGCGGTCACGTTTCCGATGCCGCCCCCGCCGCCCATGAACACGATCTCGCGCAGCCCGGCCGCCGCCTCGGGGTAGGTGCGCAGCAGCAGGGCGATGTTCGTCATCGGTGCGAGCGGGATCAGCGTGATCGGCGCCCCCTTCGCAGCGGCATCCTGCAGGGTTTCGCGGAGAAGCTCGACGGCCGGCGTAGGAGACGGCTCGCGGGTGGAACGCGGCCAGTCCAGGTCGCCAAGGCCGTCCATGCCGTGGACGTGTTGCGCGGTCACCGGTAACTGCAGCAACGGCAGCGCGGCTCCACGAGCCACCGGTACGTCGGTCCGGCCGGCGGCCTCCAGGACGGTCAGGGTGTTGATCACGACGTCGTCCAGGCCGACGTTTCCGCCGACGCAGGTGACGGCGCGGAGATCGAGTTCCGGGTGGCGGGCGGCGAGCAGCAGCGCGCAAGCGTCGTCCAGCCCGGTGTCGACGTCCAGGATCACCGGTTTCATGACCCCATCCTCGCCCATCGCCCGCACCGCTGAACCGCCGGGGAGGGTGTCGGGAAGTGTCGCAGTGTGCACCCGTCCGGGGCGCTTTCGGTGACGCCACGCGGGACTACACAGGCCCGCGCGAGTGTTGGAATCCATGAGGGGTGAGACCGACTCCGAAGCGACGCGCGCGAGATCTGGCCGTTCTTGCAAACTGTCGGAGGCGAGGACTAGCATCCCTAGATGTAGTGGTTACACGGGTGTAATTTTCCACAGGTAGTGTTTGGTTACCCACAGGCCATACACAGGTTGTCCCCAGATCGATCCACAGACCCGCCCAGCAGGCGGCCTACGGGAGGAGTGATTCGCCGTGCACTGTCCGTATTGCCGGCACACCGATTCCCGCGTGGTCGACAGCCGGGTGGCCGAGGACGGCGGAGCGATCCGCCGCCGGCGCCAGTGCCCGGTCTGCGAGAAGCGGTTCACCACCGTCGAGCAGATGCAGCTGACCGTCGTGAAGCGCTCCGGCGCGACCGAGCCGTTCAGCCGGGAGAAGGTCGTCAACGGCGTGAGCAAGGCCTGCAAGGGCCGGCCCGTCGGCGCGGACGCGCTGTCCCGGCTGGGACAGAAGGTCGAGGACGCCCTGAAGGCGAGCGGTTCGCCGGAGGTTCCCGCGCACGAGGTCGGCCTGGCCATCCTCGGGCCGCTGCGGGAGCTCGACGAGGTGGCTTACCTGCGGTTCGCCAGTGTGTACCGGCAGTTCGAGTCGGCGGACGATTTCGAGACCGAGATCGCCCTGCTGCGCGCGGAGAAGGAGCCCGAGGGCACCGAGCCGCCGCCGCTGACACCGACCCAGCAGACATAAATCGGGGGACCCGTCCGGGGCGGTGGGGCGGGGAAGGTAGCAACAGAGCAACACCAGTAACACAACGGCCGGTACGGCGTTGACGCAGTACCAAACGGGGCGGTCCCGGGCAGGCCGCGGCAGGGCGAGCGAAATTGCGAGGAGCACAAATGACAGAGACGGTGACCGGCCACTCGGGGTCGACCAAGAGGTCGCCGGCCGGGTTCCGCGGGCGTAAGAACGCGCCGGCGGGGCTCACCATCGAGCGCATTTTCACCACCGAAGGCGTACATCCGTACGACGAGGTGACGTGGGAGCGCCGCGACGTCGTACAGCAGAACTGGAAGACCGGCGAGACCGTCTTCGAGCAGCGCGGGGTGGAGTTCCCCGACTACTGGAGCGTGAACGCGTCCACCATCGTCACCACCAAGTACTTCCGTGGTGCGGTCGGTCACGACAACCGCGAGTGGAGCCTGCGCCAGCTGCTGGACCGCGTCGTCAAGACCTACCGCAAGGCCGGTGAGGAGCACGGGTACTTCACCACCCCGGCCGACGCCGAGGTCTTCGAGCACGAGCTCACCTGGATGCTCCTGCACCAGTACTTCAGCTTCAACTCGCCGGTCTGGTTCAACGTCGGCACCTCGTCGCCGCAGCAGGTCTCGGCCTGCTTCATCCTGGCCGTCGACGACTCGATGGACTCGATCCTGAACTGGTACAAGGAAGAGGGGCTGATCTTCAAGGGCGGCTCCGGCGCCGGCCTGAACCTGTCCCGGATCCGCTCCTCCAAGGAGCTCCTGCAGTCGTCCGGCGGGACGGCCTCCGGCCCGGTCTCCTTCATGCGCGGTGCCGACGCGAGCGCCGGGACGATCAAGTCCGGTGGCGCCACCCGGCGGGCGGCCAAGATGGTCGTGCTGGACGTCGACCACCCCGACATCGAGGAGTTCGTCGAGACCAAGATGCGCGAGGAGGACAAGATCCGCGTCCTGCGTGACGCCGGGTTCGACATGGACCTCGGCGGCCGCGACATCACCTCGGTCCAGTACCAGAACGCGAACAACTCCGTCCGGGTCACCGACGAGTTCATGCGCGCGGTCGAGGACAAGGGCGAGTTCGGGCTGCGGGCGCGGCTGGACAACTCGATCATCGAGTCCGTCGACGCGCGCGAGCTGTTCGACAAGATCTCGCACGCCGCGTGGGCCTGCGCCGACCCGGGTCTGCAGTACGACGACACCATCAACGACTGGCACACCACCCCGGAGACGGGCCGGATCACCGCGTCCAACCCGTGCTCGGAGTACATGCACCTGGACAACTCCTCCTGCAACCTCGCGTCGCTGAACCTGATGAAGTTCCTCCGCGACGACGACCTGTTCGACTCGGAGAAGTTCGTCAAGGCCGTCGAGCTGATCATCACCGCGATGGACATCTCGATCTGCTTCGCCGACTTCCCGACCGAGCCGATCGGTGAGACCACCCGCGCCTACCGGCAGCTGGGCATCGGTTACGCGAACCTCGGTGCGTTGCTGATGGCGACGGGCCATGCCTACGACTCCGACGGGGGTCGCGCACTGGCGGGCGCTATCACGTCGCTGATGACAGGCACGTCGTACCGGCGGTCGGCCGAGCTGGCCGGGGTCGTCGGTGCGTACGACGGCTTCGAGCGGAACAAGGAAGCCCACACCCGGGTGATGCGCAAGCACGCCGCGGCCAACGACGCGATCCGCTCGGTGCACGAGATCGACAAGGACGTCCACAAGCACGCCACCGAGGCGTGGGAGGGCGTGCTGAAGATCGGCGCGAAGAACGGCTGGCGCAACGCGCAGGCCTCGGTGCTGGCCCCGACCGGGACCATCGGCTTCATGATGGACTGCGACACCACCGGCATCGAGCCGGACTTCTCGCTGGTCAAGTTCAAGAAGCTGGTCGGCGGCGGGTCGATGCAGATCGTCAACCAGACGGTCCCGCGGGCACTGCGGCAGTACGGCTACACCGAGGAGACGATCGAGGCGATCGTCGAGTACATCTCGGAGAACGGTCACGTCGTCGACGCACCGGGTCTGAAGACCGAGCACTACGAGATCTTCGACACCGCGATGGGTGAGCGCGCGATCAAGCCGATGGGTCACGTGCGGATGATGGCGGCGGCCCAGCCGTTCCTGTCCGGCGCGATCTCGAAGACGGTGAACCTGCCGGAGACCGCGACGGTCGAGGAGATCGCCGACGTCTACTTCCAGGGCTGGAAGCTCGGCCTGAAGGCGCTGGCCGTCTACCGCGACAACTGCAAGGTCGGTCAGCCGCTGGCCGACGCGAAGTCGAAGAAGACGTCGGACGCGGCCGCCGCGGCGATCGCCAGCGAGGCTGCCGCCGCCGAGAAGATCGTCGAGAAGGTCATCGAGTACCGGCCGACCCGCAAGCGCCTGCCGAAGTCGCGGCCGTCGCGGACCACGTCGTTCGCGGTCGGTGGCGCCGAGGGCTACATGACGGCGGGCTCCTACCCCGACGACGGCCTCGGCGAGGTCTTCCTCAAGATGGGCAAGCAGGGCTCGACCCTGGCCGGCGTGATGGACGCCTTCTCGATCGCGATCTCGATCGCCCTCCAGCACGGCGTACCGCTGGAGACCTACGTGCAGAAGTTCACCAACCTGAAGTTCGAGCCCGCCGGTCTGACCGACGACCCGGACGTCCGGATGGCGCAGTCGATCATGGACTACATCTTTCGTCGGCTTGCTCTGGATTACCTGCCCTTCGACGAGCGCGCGGCCCTCGGCATCTACTCCGCCGAAGAGCGCTCCCGTCAGCTCGACACCGGCTCCTACGAGCCGGCCCCGGTAGAGATCTCCGAGGCCGAGTCCCTGAAGGCCGTCGAGCCGATCGCCGAGGTCACCGAGGCCGCCGACAAGCCGGCCGACGCGGCGGCGGCCAAGCCGGTCGACACCACTGAGGTCCGCACCACCGCCGAGATGTTCGAGCTCATCACCGGTACGTCGGTCGATGCCCCGCTCTGCTTCACCTGCGGTACCAAGATGCGCCCCAGCGGTTCCTGCTACGTCTGCGAAGGCTGCGGCAGCACCTCCGGCTGCAGCTGACCCACAAGTGAACGCACTCCGGCCCCCGGGAACTTCCCACTTCCCCCGGGGGCCGCGGTGCGTCTAGGCCCGTTCGGTGGTGGTGATGGCCTGCTGCAGGGTCTGCCGCGCCAGGGCGAGCTCATGCGCTCGCTCGTCTAACTGCTGCAGCCTGCTGCGCAACTTCTCCAGTACGCCGGGACACGGGCGCAGCGATCCGTCGTTCGCAGCGCAGGGGAGCACCTGCTTGATCAGCGCGGTCGACAGGCCGGACGCGAGCAGAGCACGAATCTGACGAACAGTCTGTACGGCGGAGTCGTCGTACTCGCGATAGCCGTTGGCCTGCCGTTGTGACGTGAGCAGGCCGACGCGCTCGTAGTACCGGAGCAGCCGCTCGCTGGTCTCGGTTTGCCTGGCCAGCTGGCCGATCAACATGTCTGCTCCGCTCGGCTTGACCCTGACACCATGCCAACGTTCAACCCTGGTTCGGTACCGGTCCATTCCGCTGCGAACCAGGAGTGTTGCGTTGATTCTCGATGCCCACAGTCATGTCCACGATCCCGTCGACAGCCACGTTGCCCTACTCGATGAGGCCGGTGTGGATCGCACCGTCGTCTTCGGCACCCGCCCGCATCCCGAGCGGGCCACTGATGTGGCGAGCCTCCGGCACGAGTTGAGCGTGTTGGCCGACACCGTCAGCGGCCGGTCGACCGGCGCGACGGCGTACCGGCTTGCGTGGGACGAGGTGGATGCGGCGATCGCAGCCTTCCCGGACCGCTTCATCGGCTTCGGCAAGGTCGACCTCGAGCTCTCACCCGAGCAGATCGCCACGGTGGTCGAAACGGAGTTGGTACGGCGGGGGTACCGCGGCATCGGCGAACTGACCCCACCACCAGGCCAGGCAGCCCGCGTCGAGCCGGCTCTCGCCGCGGCCGCGGACCACGGCGGCCTGCCCGTGGTCGTCCACGGCCACGGACCGACCGTCGCCGATCTAGAGACGCTGGCGGCGCTCGCCCGACGCCACCCGTCCGTACCGCTCGTCATCAGCCAGCTCGGCGGACTCAACTGGCTGCCGGCGATCGAGCTTGCCCGCGACGTCCCCAACCTCTACTTGGAGACGTCCACGGCCAACATCATCTTCGCCATCCGCCTAGCCATCGCCGAACTCCCCGACCGCGTGCTGTTCGGCTCGGACGCGCCGTACGGCGATCCCTGGCTGGCGCGCGCCACCATCGAACGCGTCACCGAATCGGGGCCGCTCCGCGACCGCATCCTGGGCGAGAACCTCGCAGAACTCCTCAGGTTGTGAAGGAGCCGGTCACGACCGGGTAGGACTCGACGCCGTTGCGCGAGGACCAGAGGCGGATGCGGACCAGGGTGCCGTCAGGTACCGAGAAGTTGCAGAAAGACCAGCCCTGGTAGTCGGCGACAGTGGTGTCGTCGAAGCACTCGTGCGCGTCGTACCAGAAGCCGACCTGGCTCTGGTAGAGCTGGATGGCGGCCCGGGCGCTGTACCCGTCGGCCTGGTCGTCGTGGACTCCCAGCCATTCACCATCGGTGCAGTAGATGGCCGCGCTGAGCCGGGAGTTGGCCAACTCCTTCGACGGATTGTGATAGCAGTTCGCCGGAGTGTTCGCGTACGCCGGTGTGCCCGTAAGCACTGTGGTGGCCAGCAGCCCGGCGGTAAGTCCGGCGGCGGCGCGTCTGACGGAGAAGGACATGGAGCGGCTCCCAGTCGTCGTGAGATCGGAACGCAGATCATAGGACGTCCTACTGGGAGCGCTCCCGACGGCTCTAGTGGCCGAACCGATCCGAGTCCGCCGCGGCCTTCGCCGTTCCGTCCAGCGCGCTCAGCGCAGCGAGCTGGTCGGCGGTCAGATCGAAGTCGAAGATCGCCAGGTTCTCCGCGAGGCGACCGCGGTCTGCGGACTTCGGGATCGGTACGACGTCCTGTTGCGACTCCCACCGCAGGACGACCTGGCCCGGGGTGCGGCCGTGTGCCTTCGCGATGTCCTGGAGCACCGGGTTGTCCAGGAGGTCGGTGCCCTTACCCAGTGGGCTCCACGCTTCGGTGACGATCCCGTGCTTGGCGTGGAACCCGCGCTCGGCCCCCTTCGCCCAGACCGGGCTCAGCTGGATCTGGTTGACCTCCGGGGCGACGCCGGTCTCGTCGATCAGCCGCTGCAGATGGGTCGGCTTGAAGTTCGACGTACCGATGGCTTTGACGAGCCCGGCCTCACGCAGCGCGATCAGTCCTCGCCACGCGTCGACGTACTGATCCTGGTCCGGATTCGGCCAGTGGATCAGGAACAGATCGAGGTAATCGACGCCGAGCTTCTCCGCGCTCGCCTCGAACGCCGTCCGCACTCCCTCGACGCTGTGCCAGGCCTTGTTGAACTTCGACGTCACGAACAGTTCGTCGCGCGGTACCTGCCGCAGGGCCCGGCCGACACCGGTCTCGTTGCGGTAGTTCTCGGCCGTGTCGATCAGCCGGTAGCCGAGTTCAAGCGCGTGATTCACCGCTCGCTCGGCGTCCGCGTCGTTCATCGGCGATGTACCGAGCCCGATCCGCGGCATCGCCGTTCCGTTACTCAATGTGACCGTCGGGACCTTCGTCATCGATCTCCTCCTCGGCAGCGAGTCTCCGGCCACGGTACGCCGAACACCCTCTGCTCCCACCGCCGCACCCGGCCCGGATCCGGCCGTACGCCGTACGGCCGGGCCGGTGTCTCAGTACCCGTATCCGGGGCGCGAATTGTCGGACCCGAGGTGCATGATGGGCATCCGTGGGGAACGAAAGGCGTTGGAGGGTGGGCGAATGCGCAATCGGCTGATCACTCTGGTCGACCTCGGACTCGACAGCTCGTTCGACGCCTCGATGACCTTCGTCCAGGGCATCACCGGCAACATCAACGCCGGCTGGGACGAGCCCGTCATCGACGTGAACTTCGTCCGCACCCGCGACCACGAGACCGCCTTCTCCGCCCTGACCACCCCCTCGACGGTCCTGCACGTGATGGCACACGGTGACCACAGCGAGGAGCCGTCCTTCCTGTCCACCGACGGCCGCACCCAGGTCTCCCTGCGCTCCCTGGCCGACTGGTTCCTCGACCGCCAGTGGGGCATCTCCAGCGGCGTGGTCATCGCCGACGGCTGCAAAACCGGCATCGGCAAATGGCAGCGCGCCATCCGCGACTGCCTCCAGGACGACATCACCTACATCGGCACCAGCACCGTCGTCGGCTGGTACGAAGCCACCGTCTTCTGCTCCGCCTTCTACGGCGCCCTCGTCCGCAACCGCGGCCTCGGCCGCACCCCCGCCGAACAAGGCTGGGACGCCGCCAACCGTGCCATCAGCGCCTACGAAACCCTCACCGACGCCCGCTGCCCCTACAAACCCGTCCTCCTCACCCCCTCCCGCCGAGCCCTCCGCTCCCTCACCGGCTGACGCAGCTACACCCGCTCGACCGAAGGGGTGAGTGCCCGGCCGGCGGTGCTGGTGGCCGGGCACTCGGTCTCGGGGGTGCGAACTCGCCTTCGCTGTCCACCGAGGGACTGGGGCCGGCCTTCGTGGGAAGAGCGGCGGGCGGGGGAGCGGGTGCTGGCTGTTGAGCGTCGGAACGTTGGGCGTCCGGCCGTGTGGAGGGAGTCGGCCGGACGCCCAAATCTCAACGCGCACCCCAGATGTCTGCAGCGTGAGCGGCGACGGGTGCAGCGGAGAGGGTCTGGAGGACCTGGGAAGGACGGGTGATGAGGTCTGGAGGGACGACACGCGTCGGGCGGCTACGGTCGGTGATGCATGTGAGACTTTTGGAGGGCTTGTCGTGAGACGGGGCCCGTGGTCTGGGTTGCCGGTGGCCCGGGCGGCGTGACGACGGGGAGCCGTTCGGTGCGCATTGGTCGGCCTGCTGTCTTCCGCCCGACGCGGTGAAGGAACGCCACCATGAAGCTCCATCGGAACTCTCTTCTGACGGCCGCCGCGATTGTTGTGGTGCTGTACGTCGTCTCGCTGATCGTGGGCTTGCCGACTTGGGCGGGTGTTGTGCTCAGCGTCGTGCTGCTGGTGTTGCTTGCCGTGGTGTGGAAGCAGCCCGAGCCGCCCAAGGCCGTCGTACAGGTGAAGCAGGCTGCACCGGCGCCCGTCGTACTGCCGGATCCGGTGTTCACCGGGCCGCCGACGCGGACTGTTGTCGATGTGCGGTTGCCGTCTGCTTCGGCTGATTTCCAGTTCAGCTTCTCGGCGATCGTGCAGTGGTCGACGGTGCTGTCGGGGTCGCGGCATGCCGACCTCGGGGCGGTGGCTGTGGATGCGTTGCTGAAGCGGGCTCGGGCGCTGGCCGTTCAATTGCAGGTGACGGAGGAGGCGCTGAACCAGCAGCACCTCGCGGCGACCCTTGGTGAGCCAGCTTTGGATGACAAGGGACAGGTGCGTTGCTGGGCGACCGAGGTGCGGTTGCGGCTGCCCGATGCGGACCATAAGCATCTTCAGCACCTTGCGGCGCTGCACCGCCTCGAACAGACGACCTTGATCGAGCGCCGGATGGAGCAGGACAAGCGCGCCTACCTGAAAGACGACGTCTTTGCGACGCCGGGGTCGGCCGCAGTCTGGTGGCTCGCCAATCACCCTGGTGATGTCGAGAACGCGCTCGGCCTGCTCGACACCCTCGCCGAGCTGTCCGAGGCAGCCAACGACCTGCCGGTACGCCGGACCTCGGCCGAGGCGATCAAACAGCCGAAACCGACCCGCGCCGAACTGGAATTCACTGCGGCCGTTGACGACCTGCTCACACCTGACGCAGACGCGGCCGAGCGGCCGGCGAGAGTGAACGGGACGGCGCCTCGAGCGGTCGAGGGGCGGGCCGGCCGCAACGGAACGAAGCCTCCCGAGGAGCCTCGCGAGGAGTATCGCGAGGAGTTCTACTCGGATTAGGCCGGCGCGGCGGGCCGTCTGCCAGGGGAACCCGCCGCACCGGGGTCGGTGGTGGCTCATTCGTCCAGCCAGCGGATCGTGGTGGAGCCGTTGTGGCCGTGGATCGTCAGGAGCGCGTCGATGCCGTCCGCCCAGACCGTGGTGGTCGGGAAGCGGCCGCCCCAGTGCAGAGCCACCGAGCCGTCGGTCCACTCGACTCCCTCGGCGACGACGCCCGTCCCACTGATGCCGGAGACGTCGACGTGGCGCACGAGCTGGAAACAGCGCGGTCCTGCCTGGCTGGCCACCTTCAGATGACGCCGCCGCGAAGATCTCCGCGGCAGCGTCGCGGTCCTACCGCTGATCTCGTCCATGCCCCAAGTCAACGCGCCGGCCGTTGACCCCACCAGGAACTCAACCGGTATCCACAGGGCACAAATTAGGCACTCCGGCGGTCACCCGATCGCCGTAGTCTGATTGCAAGGAGTGATCGACGCCCCAGGAGAGTGAGACCGATGACAGTCATCGACGAATGGACCGGCCGGCATGCGAATGCCTTGCGCGCGGCGTTGCGGCTGACCAACGAGGCCTTCGCCGAGCACCTCGGCATCGCACCACGCACGGTCACGAAATGGCGCGAGAGACCGGAGATGGTGCCGAGCCCGCAACTGCAGGAGGCGCTCGACACCTCGCTGCGGGATGCGGCGCCCGACGCGAGACTGAGGTTCACCGCGAACCTCGGCCTCGATCAGCAGCCGCTCCCGATCGACCCGGCGGCGCTGACGCAGCTCAACACCGCCATCGGTGACCTCGCTCGCGTCCTGGCCCGCCTGCAGCCGGCCGACCCACAGCAGTCGCCGACGCACTGAGAACGTTTTCAGGCGCATGCGAGCGGGCACTGGGGAGGCGTTCCATACGGGGGTTCGCCCAAACCCAGGAGGGGACATGAGTACTCGCACTGCATCGAGATCACGGACGCTCGCCGTCATCGTGGTCGTGTGGTTGCTGATCGGCCTGGCCGCGGCAGCGCAACGGAGCTACTTCTCCGGCTCCGACGCGACCTGCGCAAAGGTTGGGACGACGCTCCTCACCGTCGTCGCCGGCCCGCTGAACTACATCGGTGCCAACCCGAAGATCGACTGCACCGCGCCGAAGCCGTCGAGGTAGCCCCCGATCCGACGTAGCGTCTTCGGTGAGGCGCCGAGGAGGGGGAACGTGGACGTACTGCGGGACGGGATCGAAGCGGATCGCGAGGAACTGGGGGTTCCCGGTGTCAGCTGGGCGGTGATCGAGAACGGGGAGATCACCTCCACTGGCACTGTCGGTGTCCTCGAGACAGGCAAGCCGGCGGCGGTCGAGCCGGGGACTCTGTTCCAGGCCGCTTCGATCAGCAAACCGGTGGCGGCGCTCGCGATGCTGCGGCTCGTGGATCGCGGGTTGCTCGAGCTGGACGAAAACGTGAACGACCGGCTCAAGTCGTGGCAGGTGCCGTCGACCCGAGGCTGGCAGCCTGTCGTGACGTTGCGGCAGTTGGCGAGCCACAGCGCTGGTCTCACGACTCCGGGGTTCCCGGGCTACCACCGGGATGCGCCGCTGCCGACAACTGTCGAGATCCTGACCGGCACCGAGCCGAGCAACACGGCCGGACCACGCGTCGAGCGAATCCCAGGTGTGCAGTTCGCCTACTCAGGCGGCGGTACGACGGTCATGCAGCAACTGCTCGAAGACGTGACCGGTACGCCGTTCCCTGATCTGATGCGTGAGCTGGTTCTCGAGCCATTGGGGATGTCCGACAGCGCCTACGCCCAACCACTCCCGTCGGAACTTGCGGGGAGAGCGGCCACCGGCCACGGGGAGGCGGGCGACCCGGTCGACGGCGGTTGGCACCTGTACCCAGAGCTGGCCGCAGCAGGGTTGTGGACCACCCCGACTGATCTGGCCAGGTTCGGTATCGGAGTTCAGCAGTCGTACGCCGGCGCCCACGGCGCGCTCCTGTCACCGGAGCTCGCGCGGCAGATGCTGACGCCGGTGATCCAGATAGACCCGCCGATTGCGGGGCTGACCCATGTCGGGATCGGCCCGTTCCTCAGCGCATCCGGTCAGTTGTTCGGGCACAGCGGCGGGAACCTAGGGTTCCGCTGCAACCTGCTGGTCGATCGGACGACCGGGTACGGCGCTGCCGTGATGACGAACTCCGATGCCGGCAACCGGCTCTCCCTCCGAGCGTTCGCCACCGCGGCATCGGCGTACGGGTGGGAGAACTATCGGCCCACGGCTGAGTTGTTCGAGCCCCCGTCCGCAGAGGTGCTGGCGGAGCTCGCCGGTGACTATCGGCTGGGGGATCGGACGCGCCTCGCGGTGCAGCCGTGGGGGAGTGGCCTGTTGGTCACGTTCGCGGGGCAGCCGCCGCTGCGATTCATCGCGCTCTCACCGACGCGCTTCATGGCCTCGAGCACCCAGGCTCAGCTGGAGCTGCGGGACGGGCGGCTGGTCTTCGAGCAGGCTGGTTTCGAGCTCGACTGCGTGCGGGAATAGCCGGCGGACCGGCCCGGTTACACCTGGTGCCGTCCGGTACAAGACCCCCGGGCCTCAACCATCGCCGCTACGAGCGGCCACTCGCCGAGAGGCGTCTGCCGGGCGGCTCAGTAAGCTCGATGTCAGGGGTCCGGCAAGCTGCAAGACCCCGATTTGCATCTGGACGGTGAACATCAGTATTGTTCTTCTTGTTGGGAGCGAGTGCAGGACGCGGAAGCGGCCGGACCTCCTGACCCTCCTCTAAGGCTTTCGCAGCCGGATCGTGGTCTTCGGACCCGGGTCGGCCGCTGAAACACGGGGAGACTGGGACGAAATCGGCCGATTTGACCGGCTGGAATCGAAACAGTAATGTTTGGCGGGTTGCCCCGGAAGCTTGAATCGAAAGGTTCGGCTGCG